>NZ_VUMN01000030.1 GCF_009696165.1 Stecheria intestinalis
TCATTTCAGGCAGAAAATCCATAGAAAAGAGACCGGAATTACTTCAGAACCGGTCTCTCACTATTCCTTGTCACACACAGCTTGCGATAACTTCGTAAAACTTGCGTTCAGTTTTTCAATTCACCTTGCTGAGGGCGAGATACTCAAGGAACTGATCTTCCGGCAGGGGCTTTGAGAAATAGTAGCCCTGCAGATAATCCGTTCCTCTCTGAATCAGCATCTGCTTCTGCTTCTCGGTCTCCACGCCTTCTGCGACAGAACGGCGTTCCAGACCCCGGATCAGCGACAGCATGTTCAGGAAGATGACATTGCGGACCGGATCTTTCTCCGATTCCCAGAGAAAACTCTTGTCGATCTTGATGAGACGGAACGGATACTTGGCGATATATGAATAGCTGGCATTGCCGGTGCCGAAATCATCCAGAGAGAACGAGAAGCCTTCCTGCTGGAGCTTGCGGATCGAGTTGACCATGACGGACTCATTGAAGATGACTGCTGACTCGGTGATTTCCAGATTGATGCGATGCGGGTCGACATGATAGCGGTCCAGGATGGCACGGAAGGTTTCGGCCAGATGATCATCCATGCACTGAACGGTGGACAGGTTGACTTCAATGAAGCGGATTCCCCTTTCAAGCACATCGCTTTCTGATAGAAACCGGCATACTTCCTCGAATACCATCTCCCCGATCGAATGGATGAGACCGGTCTGCTCTGCCACCCGGATGAATTCTTCCGGAGAAATGCTGCCAAGCTTCTCATCATGGAGACGCACAAGTGCTTCCGCGGAACGAAACCGGCCAGTCCGGGCATCATAGATCGGCTGATAGTAGACCCTGAAGCTTTTTCTGCTGATTCCTCTCTGCAGGGCCTGCTCGACTTCGAGCTGACGTTCCTGCTGCTTCAGCACATCCGTGAACATGACCGGATTATCGCTGCCGATCACCTGCTGAGCGATCGTGCTCATGAACAGCAGAAGCTGCTTTTCATCGCGGATCTGGTCCGGGATGCAGGCCATCCGGACCGAAGCGGTCACGGCGACGATTGCGGTCTCATAGATCCAGGTGCCTTCAAACTTCTTTCTGATTTTTTCTGCAAAGGCTTCTGCATCTTCTCTGGTTTCCGCCGGCATCACAATGA
Source organism: Stecheria intestinalis (assembly GCF_009696165.1). Taxonomy (GTDB): domain Bacteria; phylum Bacillota_I; class Bacilli_A; order Erysipelotrichales; family Erysipelotrichaceae; genus Bulleidia; species Bulleidia intestinalis. The sequence continues at coordinate 1,141 of NZ_VUMN01000030.1, forward strand.
TGAACTGGCCCTGTTCCGAGCGGAAGCACCGGAGCCCGTCTCTGGAAAAGCCGTGCAGCCAGCTGCCCATCTCATGGAGAATTCCCGCCATGACGGTACTGCCGAGAGTCATCTGGTAATAGCTGCTGTTGCGGATATCCAGGGCGATAATCCAGGTATGATACGAGGCGTCATAGAATGGTCTGACAAAGCGCAGCAGGGCATATCGGCTGAGCAGGCCGGTTTCCGTATCGCGGAATCTCGAATCATCTTCGATCGTGAAGAAACAATAGAGACAGGAAAGGATCTGAAACACGATTGCCATCTGCAGGATCAATAGGTGCCTGCCGGACACTGCTCCGACGGTCATGCCGATCGTCAGCGTCAGAAGGCCATGATAGTCTTTCTTCTGAAAAGAATCATGATGTTTCAGAAGGAAAAAGAACAGGCATGCGCAATAGAACCCGACGATGAACCTGCCTGCCCATCCCAGAGCAGAAATCCTCTGCTGCTGAATTGTCTGGAAAACCACCGATCCGAAGAGGAATATCTCCGGAATGCTGAGCAGCACTTTCTGCCTGGTCCGCATTGCTCTGAGTTCTCCGGCAAGTTCCAGGAGATAAAGCAGAAAGACAGACGGACAGGTCAGCCGCAGCAGGCGGGAAAAGGCTGCGGAAAAGGTCAGAGGTGATGTCTCTGGAGCTGCGATCACGAACAGCTCGGAGAAGGAAGCAGCGAGCATGAACAGGACAAGCAGACAGAAAAGCCTGGCCCTGCGGATGTGCAGATTCTCCCGGCTGTAGATCATCAGCAGAAGAAAGATGCAGAAAATGCACGTGCAGACATCGACCGTGATAAAAAAATGATATGTATCAAGCACTGAGAAGACTCCTTGCTATACCCCTTTTCTACCCCGGATCATGATATCACAGGAACACGCAGAATTGCAGGCATGCTTCCCTGCATTCAGGGAAAAAGAATCAGAACATCTGCAGGATCATGGATGTGCTCATTTCAGCTTTTTCAGGATTGTTCACCGACCCCATAGAGCACGTTCTGCGATCCAGAGATGGCGCAAAAAAGCTGCAGCAGTATTGTGTCTGCTGCAGCCCTGCTTCAATCGGTCTTCGATTTCTCTCTTGCCGCAGAAAGGTCACGGTAAGTTCGTGCAAAGGCATGAGCGCCGATCTCACTCAGGGCGCGGATGCCGGTATGGCCGAGCTTCAGCTTTCCCAGCTGGATCATGGGCACCTGATAGAGACGGGAGGTAAGACCAAGTTCAGTCCATTCCAGAAAATGATAGTACTCATGGCTGAGAATCAGATTCTCGGCAGATTTCAGATCGAGGGAATTCTCCTCTGCCCATAGCGCGATGGACTTCAGATACAGATTGACTTCTTTCTTTCCGGAGATATAGTCGCTGAAATAGCGCTGGTTTCCGGATACGAAGTCAATGTTCTTTTCTTTCAGAGTCAGTCCGCTTTCTCTGCAGATCGCAAAGAAATCATAGCTGCCATGAAACTGCTGAAAGGTTTCACGGGCAGCTGCTTCTCCTCTTGCCCAGGCTTTTTCGGTAATCGGCTTGCGATCCTCAGCCGGAATCCTGGAATAGCATGGATCATAAGAGAGTTCTTTCAGGGCAAGATCATGATCCGGGAACGGAAAATGATCTGACTTCCGTTTCTTCTCTCCCATGGGCTATTCCACGCGTTTCGTGCCGATCACGATCAGCGGCTCGGAATCGGGAAGGCCTTCCAGTTCGACCTGGGCAAGCGAAATCACCTGTTCTGGTTTCTGCATGCCCGAGAGATCGACGATTCTTCTGCCGACGATGAGATACAGATTCGGGAGACTGGAGCCGCCGTCGTTGTATTCCGTCAGTTCTTCCAGCATCCAGTTCACGTCTTTCTTCCAGGCGGAAATACTGCTCTGACGAACCGTGGCATTGCTCTTCTGCAGGCGGATGACGCCCTCGCTGTCAATCAGGCGCAGCGGATGCGTCTTCTTGCGGAAGAAGAGTTTCTTTTCGACTTTCTCTGCCGTGACAGCAGCCATGCCTCCAGTACGGGCTTCAATCTTCAGCTCAGAAGGATTCATCGCCAGATTGGAAGCTGCTTCCTGAATCAGTTCGGCTTCACTGAGTTCTTTCTTCAGGCGATCATGAGACCGCATTTCCGTAGCACCGGTAGCGATTGCCCGGACGATGTTGCGCTGCGTATCGACCTCTACCTGAATCTCGATCGTGCCCAAAGCAGCTCCGTTCTGGATCGCTGCCTGTTCTGCTTCTCTGCGGACCGCAATGATGTCGTCCTGGGTCGGGTTGGTCACGGAACGTTCGACCATATCGCGGACCATTGCCAGCGCGACGCCGATCGTGGAGATAACCGGCGCATTGCGGGCAATGCGGTGACGATGTCCCATCGTCTCAGCAAGGTGCGGAACCACGGAAGCAGCGCCTCCGCCACCGCCGACGAAGATCGTCGTCCGGGGATCCATCTCATACATCTTCATGAGTTCCGCTGCGACTTTGGAGTTCTTGGCAGCCGCAAAGCCGAGGACTGCTTTCGCTGCCGCTTCCACGCTGACGCCCATATTGTCAGCCAGCGGTTTCCATGCCTTCTTCGCTGCTTCCGGATTGCCGTAGGCATAATCTTCCGGCTTCACATAGCCGGCGATATTGGCGGCACCGGACAGGGTCAGGGCATACTTCTTTCCATCTGCGCATTCGATCATTGCATATTCCGGATCGCCTGCCATCGGACGAATGCTCACGAGCTTCGGATCTCTGATCTCTTCCGGCTTTGCATAGACTTCATAATCGAGGTCCGCAATATGAGCAGATCTCGGTCCGGTATCGACTGCCTTGCCGTCTTTCAGCTCGATCATCGAGCCGCCGCCGATGCCGACCGTATGCACATCAAGTGAGTTCAGATAGGTCTTGAAGCCGCCGACTTCCGCATAGCGGATCATGACTTTGCCATCCTTGACGCAGGAAATATCCGTGGAAGTTCCGCCGACTTCGAAGAAGATTCCATCGGTAAGCTTCTCATACATCAGAGCTCCGGCAACCCCGGCAGCAGGTCCTGAGAGAATCGTCAGAATCGGACGGCTGCGGACTTCATCGACGGTCATGACGCCGCCATCGCAGCGCATGATCATCAGAGGTGCCTTGATGCCTGCTTTCCTGATGGACTGATCAGTCATGGCTGCGGTTTCCAGCATCTTCGGCATGATGGAAGCGTTGATCACCGCTGTGCGGGTGCGGATCTTCAGGCCGTAGAGCTTGGAGATATCGTTGGTTGCGGTTGCCGGAAGGCCCTGATCCGTGCAGAGCTTCACGACGAGATTCTCATTGGAAGGATCATCGACAGAGAAGGCTTCGGCAGCCACGAAGGACTGACAGCCCTTTTCTTTCAGCGCATCGATCGCACCCTTGATATCTTCCTCGAGACTGCCTGAAGAACAGTCAATATAGGCATTCTCCGTTTCAAGAAATTTACCCGGGGCAAGCTCGATATTGCCGATCGCCGTATCTGCCTTTGCCTTGGAGCCCTCCAGACCGCTGCCGAGGGTGATGATGCCGACCTTGGCGACATCTCCTTCCAGCAGGGCATTGGTTGCCTGCGTGGTGCCGTGAGCGATGAAGGAAACGTCATCAGGAGAAATATGATATTCCTCCATGATCTTGTGCAGCACTTCGATGATGCCCGCTGCGACGCCTTCCTTCGCCCGATGCGTGGTCGGGGTCTTGACATACCCGATCAGTTCAAATGTGTCATTGTCGATGGCGACTGCATCCGTGAATGTGCCGCCGACATCGATGCCGATTCTTACCTTCATTGCCTGCCTCCGTACTTGATTGGAAAAATGAGGCGCCTCCCTTGTTCAGAAAGGCGCCGAGTCTGCTGAATATGCTTGAGAAACTCAGAAGAAACGAACACCGGAAATGATGACACCGATGACTGCAACTACCCAGAGATACGGCAGCAGTTTCTTCGTCAGGGCATTGACATCCACTTCGCAGAAGTTCGCGGTCCAGACGTTCTGGGTATTGGTCGGATCGCCGCATGCCTGAATGCGCTCTGCAGAAAGGAAGGCTCCCATGACTGCCTGCGGCTGCAGCGTGCCAAGACCGATGATCAATGCAGCGATGCCGGAGCCAAGTCCGAACAGGTTCATCGGGCCGCGGTACAGTGCCAGCGGAGCAAGCAGCGAGAAGAAGATGATGAAGCCGGCTCTTGAGGTCGGAGTAACCTTGAGCAGGAACGGATCGAGAACGGTCTTGACGTTTGCGTTGGTAACCGCAAGGAACAGAATGCCGATGCCGATCATGAGCAGAACTGCAGGGCCTGCATCCGTGACGCCGTCATAGCCGGACTTCACGAGCAGATTCATTGCCTTGTCCCAGGACTTGCTGGTGAAGATCAGGATCCAGAGAATGCCGACCATGAAGGACGGGCAGACCGGAATCTTGAAGAACGCGACGAGGACGATCGGAATCAGCGGCGTGATCATGGCAAGGAAACCGCGGGCACCCGTCAGACTCTTCTCCCCGGCTGCCGGCTTCTTGTCTTCTGCCGGTGCAGAGAATGCGAACTTGATGCCATTGCGCTTGAATTCAACGATGATCAGAACGAGGGTCGCAATTGCGGTCAGAATCATCATCGTCGTCTCGAAGGACTGGATCTCTGAAATATCGAGGCTGAAGATGTTTGCATAGTTCTGCCACTGAGCGATGTTGATCGTAAGTCCGGTCGTGAAGGCCATCATATAGATCGCAGCCGCGCTCATTGCCGGAACGCCGATCGAAATCAGAATCGGCAGAACGATGGACCCGGTCATGATGATCGCGCCCAGTCCGCTCAATGTCGTGAACAGAATTGCGACCACTGCGACCATGATGATCGTGACGACGAACGGCTTGTCTCCGCCCAGCTCTGCGCTGCGCTTGATGATGTTCTCAGTAACGCCCGTCTTGTTCATCAGCTGAGCAAGCCATGCACCGAAGATGACGGCCATGATTGCCGCGCCCATGCGGACGGTTCCTGCTTCAAGAACGGTCTGCAGCCAGCCGATTGCGTTTCCGTCAGCGTCTTTTCCGACTGCCGGAACGCCTGCGATGATGCAGATGATGACTGCCAGCAGCGGAAGCGCCAGCAAGGTCGGCATCTTCTTTGTGATCATGAGAGCTGCGATGATCACAAATGCGATGATGATCAGAATCCCTTGTGCCATAGTTTAATCTCCTTTCAGATAACCCCTTTTTTATCGAACACGGTATGGCTTACCGGAGGCTCCGGATCAGGAAAACTTCAGTTCATTGCGTACCCATCGGGCCATCCCTTCATGGTCTGACGAAGTACGGGAATCCACGAAAATGACTTTCGGCCGATCGTTCTCAAGCTTGCTGCAGAGATCGTTTTCCAGTTCTCCCGCATTGAACTTCTGCCTTCCGGAATCGGAAGAGATGAAGATGCAGGCCAGCGGAAACATCATGCAGAGAGACATCATCAATCCTTCGAGTCCGTCTTTCTCGGCAGCGGTGTCAGCATCTTCCGGCAGGAAGGAGCGGCAGAACGACGGCAGAATCTCAATGGTCTGCTCATCCGCGGTGATGCTGGCGGCCACTTCGGTCCCGAGTCTGATCTGGGCACAGCACGAAGCAGTTTCCTCTTCTGCTAATGCCCTGGTCACGGTGTAATGCATGGAGTAGTCTTCGATCACCGGCACCTTCAGATACATGCGCAATGCATCAGAGAGCTTCATCTGGGGCGCATATCCGCCTGCATCCATCATGACGTTGAAGTCGCTTTCCTTCATATCATCCTGGAACAGAAGACCGATGCCCAGCACCCTGGACCCCTTCAGCGCCTGCCGGATGAGCTCCGCTAGATCATTGCCGGAATGCCAGCGGTCCATCAGCTTCTTCTGCGATTTCAGAGAAATCGAAAGATCGAACGTGCTGAACCAGATGCTCCGGCGGGAGATCTCGAATATGGCAATCATGCCGAAGTCCGGATTGATCTCCAGACAGCGCTGGCTCCGGCCGCCGGTGCTGATCGTGCCGTTTTCAATCAGCACGTTCTGCTCCAGCAGATGCGAAACCAGGGAAGTGACAGTGCTGGCGGAAAGTCCGGTCTTCTGGGCAAGTGAAATCCTGGAAATCCCTGGATTTTCCTGAACAAGTCTCACGATCATCGTGAGATTTTCTTTCTTCATGTCTTTCAGACCGCTCTTCTTCATGATCTTTCTCTTTTTTCGGACTTCGAAATAACTGGTTTTAACGTAGCACACATCCGGAAGGACTGCAAGGGCTTTCAGCGGTACTCGCCAAGTTTCTCTTTCAGTTCAATTCCATTGACTGCATGCAGGTCAATTCCCTGATCCAGGGCAAGCACGCATGCTTCCCCTGCTGCCTGGCCGATGTCGATGACCGTCGGAATGATGCGGATGCTTGCTTCCATGAGGAACTCTGTCGAGATGCACCTGCCGGCGGCACAGATATTCTTCACTGCGGAAGAAATCATCGCCCGGTACGGAATCTCATAGTAATCACCTGGCTGATACGAAATCTGATGCACCAGCGACTTCTTTGCCGAATGCACATCAATGTACCAGTCTCCTCTTGCAACGGCATCTTCAAATCTCGCCTGATTCGTATAGTCGCCAGCAGGCATGACATAGTCGCCGATCAGTTCCCAGGATTCTCTGATCCCGAGCATGGAAGCTTCCTGAACCAGATAGCAGTGCTCAAAGCCAGGCATATACTCTTTCAGGAACTTCATGAGACGGGCAATGGATCTCCGCCCTTCGATGATTGCTCCGGATCGGTCCAGAGCATGTTCGTTATCCATGAGATGGACGAGATGCGGACAGTTGAAGGAAAGCACGCCCGGTTTTCCCGGAACGGTATAGTTCTGGAAATAGCGCAGATCATCCGGAATCAGAACGCCGTCTTTCACCGCCTGATCAAACAATGGCTGCAAGGCAAAGCCTCTTCCGCCTACCATGGCAGATTCGAAATAATCTCCGGCTTCATGATGAACGCTGTAGGTATCATTCAGAGAGAATACATAATCACGGTATTTTTCGATATCGACTCCGCCGACTTCAAACCGCAGGGAGGAGATCTGATTATTGCCATCTTCATCTCCCCGCCGGCAAGGAACACCTGCCAGCCGCAGCACCATTGCATCGCCAGTCGCATCCACGAACTGCTTTCCGAGCACGGCGCATAATCCTTCCGTGACTGCTACGACCAGGCCTCTGATCTGATCGCCTTCCATCAGCACATCGGCAATCGCTGCATCAAAGAGCAGATCGCAGCCGGCATCGGTGAGCAGTTCGTCCCAGCTGTGGCACATCGCTTCGGCAGAATACCAGCGCTGGTTGCTGACGCCATGGTCTCTGACCGGCGCAATCGCATTGAGCTTTTCTTCAAGCGCATAGAAGTTGCTGTGATGGCCCGTATAGGAACGCATCATCGGGGTGACCAGCGCATTGACGCTGGATCCGCCTAAACGGATGGATTTCTCTACGATGAGGGTTTTCTTTCCTGCTTGTGCTGAAGTCATGGCTGCCGAAGCACCGGCGCTGCCGCCTCCGGCAATGATGGTTTCCCAGGTTCCGAGGACTTTTAGTTCGCGCCCCTGATAAGAAATGGTCTCTTTCATAATCTCTCCTGTCTTTTCAGTTCTGATTTTCCGATCTACAATTATTTCGGAGTCCGCAATAACTGCTTTCAGCATAGACGATTTTCTGCCAGATGCAAGCAGCGCGGAAAGAAAGAAGGAAAATCATGAACCAGAAAAATCAGGAAATCCTGGATTCCATTCACGGAAAGCTGATCGTCTCCTGTCAGGCACTTCCGGAAGAACCCCTGCATTCCAGCTTCATCATGGGCCGCATGGCTTTAGCAGCCACGATGGGAGGAGCCGGAGGCATCCGTGCAAACACGGTCGAGGATATTGCAGAGATCAGAAAGAACACCAGTCTTCCGATCATCGGCATCATCAAGAAAGACTATCCGGATTCGGAGGTATACATCACGCCGACCATGGCGGAAGTTGATGCCCTGATGGATTGCGGCGTTGAGATTCTGGCCATGGATGCGACCGCCAGAAAGCGCCCGGGCGGACAGTCTCTGGATGACTTCTTCCGGGAAGTGAAGCAGAAGTATCCCGAGCAGCTGTTCATGGCTGACTGCGCAAGTCCGGAAGATGGCATGCATGCCGCAGAGCTCGGCTTTGATCTGATCGGCACGACGATGGCAGGATATACGGACTACACCAGAGGGGTGAAGGTTCCGCCGTATGCCATGATCAAGAAGCTGGTGCTGGAGTCCGGCAAGCCGGTGATTGCGGAAGGCCATATCTCAACCCCGGAAATGCTGAGACATGCGATGGACATGAATGTCTGGGCAGTCGTTGTCGGCTCGGCAATCACCCGGCCTTATGAGATCACGAAGACTTTCATGAAAGCCCTGGAGGACTGATGAGCCGCATCGGTCTTCTGGATATCGGCGGCACTACCATCAAGAGCGGAATCCTGGATCATGGAACCCTGAGTGCCAGAGAAACCATTCCCACCTGTGCTTCTATGGGAGCAGAGCAGGTGATTGCCCGGGCGATGAATCTGCTCACAGCTTTTTCTGATCTCGATGCAATAGGCATCAGCACCTGCGGACAGGTCGATCCGGAGAATGGTTCCATCGCTTATGCCAATGACAATATGCCCGGCTATACCGGCATGAAGGTCAGGGCAAAGTTCGAGGAACGGTTTCAGATTCCCTGTGCCGTGCTGAATGATGCATATGCGGCTGCAGCTGGCGAACATGCATGCGGGGCAGCCGCAGGTGCTTCGGATTTTCTGTGCATCACGTATGGAACGGGCATCGGCGCAGGCATCTGGCTGAATGGTTCCCCCTATTACGGAGCTGGTCCGAATGCCGGCATCATGGCTGGGGGCATGATCGTGCATGCAGAGAAGCGGGACGATCCATGGGCAGGAAGCTATGAAAAAGCAGCCTCCACCACCGCATTGCTGAAGATGTCACAGCAGGCAGATCCTTCGATTCTGAATGGCCGTTCCTTCATGGAACAGGCAGAAAACGATCCTGCTCTGATGCAGGTGCTTGAGGCATGGACGGAAGAGATCGGCATCGGCCTATGCTCATTTGCGGCAGTCTTCAACATTCCGCTCTTCGTATTAGGCGGCGGCATCATGGAACAGCCGATCGTCTTCGAAAAGACCGTGCAGGCATTCGAAAAGCACCTGATACCGGGCTTTCGAGGAATCGAGCTGAAAAAAGCCCGGCTTGGAAACCAGGCAGGGCTGTATGGAGCTGCAGCAATGGCAGAAGCCATGCTTGCAGAAGCGTGATTCAGAGCAATCCGGAAGGATTGCTCTTTTATTTACCGAGAACCAGATATCTTCCGCAGATCACATCTTCCACGGCAAGGCCAAGGGCATCGAAGAGCGTGATCTCCTCGTCGGATTGTCTTCCTGGAACTTTTCCAAGCAGAAGCCCGCCGAGGCTGCCGCGGATATGATCTTCCGCAATCAGGCCTTCCGACAGCGGAATGAGATATTCTCCGGATTCCTTCTTCATTGCCGAGATTTCATCCGCATAGACCTTCGAAGCAGCGAAGAGTTCGGACGTGACCTCCCTGGTCGTCGGGGTGAAGGTGCCGACGGCATTGATATGAGCACCCGGACGGATCCACTCCTTCTTCAGATAAGGCTCCTTCGAAGGGGTCACGGTGCAGATGATATCTGCATCTTTCACGGCCTGTCTGGCACTGTCAGCGACAGTGACTTCAAGTCCGTAAACAGCCTTCATCTCTTCCGCAAACTTTCCGGCTGCTTCTCTGCGCAGATCATAGACCGAGATCTCTCTGATCGACGGACGCACCAGCAGGATCGCAGCAGTGTGAGACCTTGCCTGAGCCCCTGCTCCGATCAAGGCAAGCTTCTGAGCATCTTTCAAGGCCAATAGATCCGTAGCGACTGCCGAGACGCACCCGGTACGCACTTCCGTGATGACCGAGCAGTCGGCCATGCCGATCGGAAAGCCATGATCGCTGTCAAACATCATGACGTAGCCCATGTGGCTCGGGTATGGTGTCCCTGCATTATTGGAATTCGCATCGATGATCTTGGCGCCGAAGCAGCTATGATCGCCAAGATATGCCGGCATGAAGCCGAACGTATTGCCTTGCGGCAGGTGATTGATGGAACGCAGCGGCTGAACTGCCTTTCCCTGTTCCAGGGCAATGAATGCCTCTCTCATCAGCGGAATGCATACTTCCGGAGTCAGCCTTTTTCTGGCTTCTTCTGCTTCTACGATAATCATTCTTCTTTCCTCCTGAATCCATGTGCTGCAAAAACCTTTTCCAGCCGGCCGATGGCAGCGATGACCTCTGTTTCCATAACTGCGGTGCAGATCCTTGCGCAGCACTTTCCTCCATAGTATTCTTCTCCGCGATCGCAGGCAAACAAGGCTTCTTCTTCCAGCATCCTGAACAGAGCGTCCGGTTCCATACCCAGCGCGGAAAGGTCTGCCCAGAGCACATATCCTGCATCCGGCGTATATGCTTTCACCCCTTCAAAGGAACTGAAGAAGTTCAGAAAGCGATCGGTATTGCGCTTCAGCACTTCAATCAGCTGGCTGAGCCATTCTGCGCCTGCCGGCGTATATCCGCCGATGAGCGCTGCATAAGCCATCGGATCGATACTGCCGAAGTGATCGGCAGTACGCTGTTCTTCAAATGCACGATAGAGTCCGGGATTGCGGATGATCGCATTCGCATGGTTGACGCCGGTAAAAGAAAACGTCTTTCCCATCGAAAGGATCGAGATCACAAGATCGCTGTCCTTCGCCAGAGCAGTAAGCAGCGGGACCGGTTTCCCGTTCAGCGGGATGTCTGCGAAAATCTCATCAGAGAGAATCGGCATCCGGTATTTCCTGGCCAGAGACAGAAGCTGATGCAGTTCTTCTTCTGACAGCACCTGACCGGTCGGATTATCCGGATTGCAGAGCACAAACAGCTTTGCCTTCGGATCGGAAAACTTTCTTTCCAGATCTTCAAAGTCCGGATGGAATCTTCCTTCTTTTTCAATCATCGGGCTGAAGATGGTAGTTCCTCGCTTCAGACGGCGGGCTGCCTGATCGTAGCGATTGTAATCCGGAGTCATGAGCACCATGTGCTCCTCTGGCTTCACAAACAGACGGATCGCAGATGCGACGGAGAAGATCGTGCCCTGCATCGGCAGAATCCAGTCAGGGGAAATGTCTGCCTTCCGGATGTTCTTCACCCACCAGACGATATGATCTCTGTAATTCTGATCCGCGATCGTAAAGCCCATCAGTCCGTTCTCTGCACATTCCTTCATCGCATCGATGACCGGCTGAGCGGTGCGGAATTCAAACTCTGCCCCGCTGAAGCTCGGAAGGTTGTGCTGGCGGATCGCGGATGGGGTGAACATCAGATCCTTGAGGTTCCCCCTTCCGGTTCTGGAAACCCGGGTCGTGAAATCATACTTCATGCTGGGTCTCCATAATGAAAGCACGCGAGGCGGTGGCCCTTTCTGATCTCTCTGAGTTCAGGGGTTTCATGCCGGCAGCGCTCTTCTGCGAATGGACATCTTGCCGCAAAACGGCAGCCTGGGCTCGGATTGACAGGACTGGTGACTTCGCCCTGCAGAATGACCTGGTTCTTCCGGTCAGCTTCAAAATCGGGATCTGCAACCGGAACTGCATCAAGCAGGCCTTGGGTATACGGATGAAGCGGATGGTCATAGACTTCAGAGGTATACCCGGTTTCCACCATCTGCCCCAGATACATCACGCAGATTTCATCGCTGATATAACGGACCATTGAAAGATCATGGGCAATGAAGAGATAAGTCAGCTTCATCTCTTTCTGCAGATCCACCAGCAGGTTCACGATCTGGGCCTGCACCGAGACATCGAGAGCGGAAATTGCTTCATCGCATACGATGAATTCCGGATTCACGGCAAGCGAACGGGCAAGGCCGACGCGCTGACGCTGGCCGCCGGAGAATTCGTGCGGGAAGCGATTGGCATGTTCGGCATGCAGGCCGACTTTCTCAAGCAGTTCGTAGACCATCTGCATGCGTTCATGATCATCCGCTCCGATGTGATGGATTTCCAGTCCTTCCTTGATGATTTCCCCGACGGTAAAGAACGGGTTCAGGGAAGCATAAGGGTCCTGATAGACCATCTGCATCCGTCTGGTCAGCTCTCTTCTTTCTTTTCCATGGATGGATGTGATGTCTTTTCCGTCAAAGAAGATCCTGCCGCCATCCGGTTCATAGAGACGGACTAATGTGCGGCCGACGGTCGTCTTGCCGCAGCCGGACTCTCCGACCAGACCGAGCGTGCGCTGACGGGGAATCTGAAAGGAAACATCATCCACCGCGTGCAGAATCCGGTTATGCCCGAGATTGAAATATTTCTTCAGGTGGTCGGCCTGAACAAGCGTCTGATTGGTTTCAGTCATGAGCAGATCCTCCGATTGCAGTGCTTCTGTCTCCTTCCGATAGATACGGCGGGATGAAATCCTTCGAACAGCGCGCATCCAGCAGCCAGCACTTTGCACAATGTCCTTCAGAAACGTTCTTCAGATCAGGATCATGGTGCAGGCATGCTTCAAGACAGTACGGACAGCGCGGCGCAAAGGAGCAGCCGGAGGGAGGCGCATAAAGGTCCGGCGGCGTGCCGGGAATCGACATCAGCCGGGCATCCGACTTCTTCCGGCGGTCCGGCATGGAGCCAAGCAGGCCGTAGGTATACGGGTGCTTCGTGGAATAGAAAACATCCCGGAGAGACCCTTCTTCGACGATCTGACCTGCATACATGACCGCAACCCGATCTGCCATGCGGGCAACAACGCCGAGATTGTGCGTGATCAGAATGATGGCGCATCCGGTTTCTTTCTGCATGTCCATCATCAGCTTCAGAATCTGTGCCTGGGTCGTCACATCCAGAGCGGTAGTCGGTTCATCTGCGATCAGCACGGAGGGATGGCAGCACATTGCCATCGCAATCATGATACGCTGGCGCTGGCCGCCGGAAAAAGTGTGCGGATAGCGGCGGAAGGATTCTTCCGGATTCGGGATTCCGACCTTAGCGAGCATCTCGATGGCTCGTTTCTTCGCATCCGATCGGGAAATCGGTTCATGGACCCTGATCGCTTCCGTCATCTGTCTGCCGATGCGCTGAACGGGATTCAGAGAGGTCATGGCATCCTGGAAGACCATTGCGAATTCCCTGCCTCGGTATGCCCGCATCTCTTTTTCTGAAATCCTTGAAATGTCTTTCCCTTTGTAGAGGATGCTGTCAGAGAAGACAATTGCAGGCGGTTCTGGATTCAGGCGGATGATCGACTGCGTGGAGACCGATTTCCCGCAGCCCGATTCGCCGACAATGGCAAGAGTCTCCCCGGGATCGAGATGGAAGCTGACCCCGCGGACGGCATGGATCGTTCCGGAGACCGTTTCGAAATTCACTCTGAGGTTATTCACTTCAAGCAGATGTCCGCTCATTCTGCCACCTCCTTTTTCATGCTTTCTTCTGCCTGTCTGCGCTTTTTCCGCCATGCCCGCGTGGAGAATTCCTCGCGCAGCTGCGGATCAAGATCGTCACGCAGGCAGTTGCCCAGCATGAAGAATGCAAAGATGATCAATGCCAGAACTGAGGAAGGAAGAATGAACTGATAGAAATGGATCCGGTACAGGTTCGCGCCGTCAGCGGCAAGCTGGCCAAGGGAAGTCATCGGCGGAGCAATGCCGAGGCCGATGAACGCCAGGCTTGCTTCAATGAACATTGCGGCAGGGACGGAGCTGGTCAGAGATACGATCATGTTGCCGAGCACATTCGGAAGAATATGCCGGAAGATGATCCGGCCGGAAGAAGCCCCGAGTGTTTCGGCAGCCAGTGTGAATTCCCGGTTCCTGAACTGCAGGATGCGGCCGCGGTATCCTCTGGCCGGGCCCATCCAGTTCATGATGGCAAGGGCAAGGATGATCGACTGCGCGCCACCGCCGAAATAGACAATGACCAGAATCAGATAGATCATCGAGGGAATGCAGAGACCGACATCGATGATGCGCATGATGATCATATCCACCCATCCCCCGCACCAGCCGGAGATCGAGCCGATCACCATGCCGAAGGCAAATGGAATGATGGCGCCGATGAATCCGACTGCCAGCGAAACTCTGGCCCCGACCCAGACTCTGGTCCAGATGTCACGGCCGACGGAATCGGTGCCGAACCAGTGCTGGGCAGACGGAGAAAGATTGCTTTCCAGCAGGCTGGTCGTATCGTACCGATACGGCGACAGCATCGGTGCGAAGAGCGCCATCAGGATCACTGCCAGAATCAGAATGACGCAGAACTGGCCAAGGCGGTCTTCCCTGAACTTGCGCCAGACCCCCTGCCAGTAGCTGACAGATGGACGAACAATCTGTTCCATGTCTATCTTTGATCGATCTGCAGGAACAAATTCAGAGACAGGGATTTCATCGTTCTTATTCATTGCTGTGCTCATTCATAAACCTCCTCTCATGCGACGCGGATACGAGGATCCACAATGCCATAAAGCAGGTCAACGATGAAGTTGGCGCTGACCACGATGATCGCCTGGAAGATCACTAATCCCATTACCATCGTGTAATCCAGGGAAATCACGCTGTCTACAAAATAGCTTCCCATGCCTGGAATAGAAAAGATCTTCTCAATGACATAAGAGCCTAAGAGCATCCCTGCAATCTCGGTGCCGATGCCGGTGATCAGCGGAATGATGGCATTGCGGATCTGATGAAACACCGTGACTTTCCAGGGGCTCAAGCCCTTTGCCTTGGCCGTCTTGAGATAGTCCTGTCGGTCGACTTCCAGCATCAGCGTGCGCATGGAACGAGCATAGCCGGCGATGGTGCCAAGAGAGAGACAGATGGTCGGAAGAATGGTATGCCGGAAGCTCTTCCATTGGGATACCGGGAACCAGTGCAGCTTCACCGCGAAGAAGTACTGAAGCAGAGCAGCGATGATGAACGAAGGCACTGCAATGCAGAGGATCACGAACACATTGATGGCGGTATCCGCAGCCTGGCCGCGATGCTTGGCGGAAATGATGCCGAGGATCATGCCGACCGGAATGCCGAACAGCAGTGCCTGCATGCCGAGCTGCGCGCTCACCGGGAAAGTCGTGGAGATGATGTAGTTCACGCTGCGGCCGGTATATTTGATCGAATATCCGAAATCGCCATGCAGAAGATTGCCCAGATAAGTCAGATACTGCTGCCAGACAGGCTTGTCCAGCCCGTAATAGGCCATCATCTTCGCCACGGTTTCCGCCTTCAGGATCTTCGTGGAGGCAAACGGATTCCCTGGCAGCAGATGCAGCAGGAAGAAGCATACGGTCACAATGACCCAGATGGTGATCACCGAAATGATCAGCCGGTACAGAATATATCGTTTCATTCAGGTCCCTTCTAAGGAAATGCAGCCGCGGATGCCGGCTGCATTTCCCCTTCCTTCTTTTTTATGTCTCAGGATTACCCCCTGAGCAATCCCTCAGTTCTTTTTCAGATAATTGATTTCAATTGCATCATCAATATTCGAAAGAATGAAGTTGCTGTACTCGTGGGATACCGCATAGTAGCTGCCAACGGTGTTGACCGGAATCAGCGGCAGTTCATCAGTCATGATCTGAGCCGCCTGTGCATATAGCTCCATCCGCTTCGTGCGGTCGAATTCCTGGGATCCTTCGCGGACCAGGGAATCATATTCTTCGTTCGAGAAGATATTGCCTGCCCCTGCTGGATTGTTGGCGGAGCCATCCGTGATCCAGTAGGCAAGGAAATCAAATGGAGAGGAACCGGTGCCGAGCGAGGTATAGTAGATATCATACTGCAGGGTGCACATTAGCTGAATCGCATTCGGGACCGGCTGCAGATTAATCTCGATGTTCTTCAGTCCAAGTACCTGGCCCCACTGATCGGTGATCGTTTCAGCCATGGTCCGGTAGTTGTCATTGTCAAACGTCAGGTAAGTCAGCGTCGGAAGATCATCGACGGAACTGTAGCCAAGCTCCTCCAGCGCAGCGTTCAGATACTTTACTGCCTGCTCTGCATCACCATCGACCGGAACTTCATTCTTCATCGGATAATCCTCGCAGAACAGAGAGTCTTCCTGGTTTCCAGGAACCGGCGGATTAAAGAAAGAACTGGTCGGATTCACAGATTTGTCGACTGCCTGGTTGATTGCCGTGCGGTTCAGCGCATAGCTGAGGGCCAAACGGAAATTCTTGCTGGAAAGAAGCGCAGCCTTTGCCGCATCGCCCTGTCCGGTCGTATTCAGCTGCACGCAACGAAGAGCCGAGCCGGAGGTATAGATCAGGTAGTCCTTGAGTTCATCCACATAATTGATATCGACCTTGTACATTGCCTGAGCTTCATTGTTCTCAAACATTGCAACCGAAGTATTGCTGTCGGAACTGCTGATCTGAATGACTTTCTTTGCAGGAAACTGCTCATCTGAACAGAGCCAGTTCTCGTTCTTCTCGTAAGTGAGGCTTGAGCCGATGGTCCAGTCCGTCAGAAGATATGGTCCGGAGCTTTCATAATTCTCCAGGGTTCCGCCGTAAGCCTGTCCCTGGGACTCAAAGAATGACTTTGAAAGCGGATAGACCTTGATGTTGTTTCCTTCGAATTCCGCCTTCGGAGATTCCAGGGTCAGCTGCAGAGTCAGATCATCCAGTGCCTTGATGCCGACGTCATCGGCCGTGCATTCGCCATTGTTGAATGCAGCAGCGTTCACGAAGCCATAGCGTTCAATGAGGTCGCTTGCATTGCCGGAGCCATTTGCCGGGTCCAGCTGGGCAAGCAGATAATAGGCAAAATCAGATGCAGTGATCGGCGTTCCATCCGGCCAGTTGGTCTCTTTCAGGTGGTAGGTGTAGGTCAGATGATCATCAGAAACCTCATAGCTGTCGCAGACTTCATTCTGATAGACGCCCTGATACGGACGGAACAGCATTTCCTGAGTCAGATAGAACGCAAAATTATCCAGGTCCGTCTGCGAAGTGACCATATTCAGACTGGTCGGCTCGGTCGCGATGAAGGTGAATTCATCAATCTCCGAGGAACCTGCTCCTTCTGATGCGGAAGAAGAAGCGGCAGCACTGCTCTCCCCTCCTTCCTGCGTGTAAGTCCCGCAGCCTGCAAGCACCGTGCAGAACGCAAGCACCGCGGCAATTCTTTTCTTCCTCATAGTTTCCCTCCCTGAGTTAGTTCAATTCTATGCTCATCGCCGCTGGCATGCAACGGCTTTTTCAATTTTCTGAAAGAAACTCCTTTTTCTTTTCATTCAGGAAGGATTGCTGATAAGCAATGGAAAATACAGATTCTGTGTCAATTCCGGCGGGGTTCATTCCCTGCCGATTCCGGCTTATGGATCAGTTCCTTGTGATATACTGTTTTCACAAAATGAAAGCATTTTTTCATTTTTCGAGGAGGAAGAAATGAGTGAATATATCCTGAAAGGCCGTCTGATTACTGCGGCATCAGACGAAGTCATTGCGCATGGCACCGTGATCGTGAAAGACGATAGGATCGTATTTGCCGGTCCT
The DNA here is from genome assembly GCF_009696165.1 of Stecheria intestinalis. GTDB lineage: Bacteria > Bacillota_I > Bacilli_A > Erysipelotrichales > Erysipelotrichaceae > Bulleidia > Bulleidia intestinalis. Next base: position 18,777 of record NZ_VUMN01000030.1, read on the forward strand.
TCAGAGAAAGCGCCGGAATGTTCCGGAGAAGTTCTGGATGCCGGAGAAGGAACGATCCTTCCAGGGTTTATCGATGTGCATGCCCATCTGACTGGTGAAGAGGATGCGGGTGATTACGCAGATGGAAAGATGTTCGGCGATCAGATCATCGGGGCGGTTTACCAGGCAGGGATTCTGCTGGATGCAGGGTTCACGAGCCTCAGGGATATGAGTGAAGCCGGAATCTATGTCTCCCGGGGAGTAAAACGGAAAGTCATCCGCGGGCCTAAGATCATGCCGGGCGGCAAGGTTCTGTCGATCACGAGCGGTCATGTGGACCTGGCTCCCCAGATGAGCGTGGAACAGTTCAATCAGACCGATCATCTCAGCCAGCTCTGCGATGGCAGGGATGGCTGTGTCAGAGCCGTACGGGACCAGTTCAGAATGGGAGCAGAATTCATCAAGATCTGTGCAACCGGAGGAGTATCCTCGCCTGCGGATCGGGTTGATGATGTCCAGTTCTCCCCGGAAGAGCTGAAGGCGATGGTAGACGAAGCCCATCGGCATCATACCTATGTGACCGCCCACTGCACGGGCTATGAGGGAGCATACCAGGCTATCCTGGCTGGGGTGGAATGCATCGAGCATGGGGTGTTTCTGACGCAGCGGGAAATTGATCTGATGGCAGAAAAGCAGATTCCTCTCGTATCGACTCTGAGTGTTTCGCTTGGGGTTGCCAATATTCCTGACCTTCCTCCCTATGTGCACCAGAAGGCGCTGGCATGTGCCGAGGCGAATAAGAAGACGATTGCCATGGCCAGGAAAGCAGGGGTCATGATCGCCCTTGGAACGGATTATTCCAATTCCAGGAATACCCCCTATTCTCAGAATGGCAGAGAGTTCGAAGCGATGACACGGGCAGGCATGACGCCGATGGAGGCCATCCATGCCGGCACGATCAATGCGGCAAGAGTCATGCGCAAGGAGCAGGAAACCGGAAGCCTGGAACAAGGAAAACTCGCAGATATCGTCATTGTAGACGGCAATCCGATGGAAGATATCTTCTGTCTGACCGATGCCTGCCATGTGAAACTGGTCATGCAGGACGGTGTTCTCTGCAAGAAGGAGCTGTCCGCATGAATCTGAAAGACTACGTGATTTCCTTCGAGCAGAGAGAAACGATCCGGATTCATGGCAGACCGATTCCGTTCTGCTTCAGCTATGACTGCGCAGAGCTCGAAGATGGCGGCGAGATCACTGCCTGTTCCTTCGTTTCAGAACAAGTCCCGGGCAAGCCGGTTCTCTTCATCACGAATGGCGGACCTGGTTCTGCCTCTGCCTGGCAGAACCTCGGCTTCTTCGGTCCCTGGCGGATCCATCTGAATGACGTGCTGAATCCGGACATGGTACCGCCCTTTTCTCTGGAAGAAAATCCTCATTGCCTGCTGGACATTGCGGACGTCGTGCTCATCGATCCGCCTGGTACCGGCTGTTCCAGGACCGGAAGCCGGCTGAAGGAATATGAAAGCATTGATGGCGATGCGGAAATCATCGCCAGGTTCATCGAAGCATGGAGACGGAATCATTCCGCCCTGCAGAGCCGGATCTTTCTGGCTGGAGAAAGCTATGGCACGCTGCGCATGCCTGCGGTCATGGACGCACTGATGGGCGGACCATTTGCGATCACCCGGGAACTCGGCGGTCTTGCGCCGGCAGGAATCATCCTGCTCGGGTCTGTGATTTCGACAGGTGCTGCCCTCAGCCAGCCGCCGGTGGAAGAATGCGCATTGCGGCTGATGAGCGATGCCGCCATTCACGCATATCACAGCGGAAAAGAACCGAAAGAAGCGGCCGAGAAAGCCTGGGCTTTTGTGCCCCGGTATCTGACCTCCCTGTTCAGAGGAAACAGCCTGGAAGAACCGGAACTGAGGGAAGATGCAGAGATCCTTTCCGGATTCACCGGAATTCCTTCCCAGCTGCTTGCAGAGCAGCAGCTAGTGTTTACACCGGAAGATTTTTCCAGGTTCTGTGTCAGAGGATCCGTCATCGGAACCTATGATGGAAGATTTCTGATGAAAGGGCCTGCGGTTTCCGGAAGCTTTCCTTTCCCGGGCAATACGGATCCGGTTGCAGAGGATCCTGCGATGGGCAGATATTCCCCGGCCTTTTCTGCCGGCATGAATCTGCTCCGTGAGCATTACGGCCTGCCCATGAATCAGCCTTATCACATGATCCGCTTTGATCTCAATGCCGCCTGGGACTATGCCAGCCGGCATACTCCGCTGGGCTCTCTGGAAAACGGAGCAAGAAGAAATCCTTCTCTGAAGATCTTCTTCGGAACCGGCTTGTTTGATCTGTGCACGCCGGCTGGCAATGTGCGCTATACCGCAGCTCATTGCCGCATCAATCCTGAGCAGATBATTCTGAAGGAATACGAGAGTGGACATATGCCGTATCTGGGCGAAGCATCCGCCGCACAGCTGGAAAAGGATCTGCGGGGATTCCTGCAGGCAGAAAGGAAGGCAGGATGAAACGGAAACTGACGATTGAGGATCTGAAGAAAATCGAATATCTATCCGATCCCCGGCTTTCCATCACCGATGCGCTGTCGTATACCGTGCATACGGTCAGAAAAGACGGAGGCTTTGAGCCGCATCTCTATGGCAGATGGAAGGAACAGGAAGAATGCCATCTGCTCTCTGAACTCCCGGGGCACATGGGCCGCTGGAGTGAGGATGGAACGGTGCTTTATTTTCTCGGCGATCCGGAGAACTGCGGAGCGGATCAGCTCTGCCGGCTGTCCGAAGGAACTTCGCCAGAAGCATTGACCCATTGCCGGCATGGCATTTCCTGGTTTTCGGTGCGCGGTGATCAGATCGTAGCGGAAGCTGTCACTTACCCGGAAGAAACCGATGCAGATCTTCTGAAGCCGATCTCGCGGGAAGAAAGAGAGCTGCTTCGGAAACAGAGAGCAGAACAGCCGATCGAGATCGAAGAGATCATGTATAAGTTCGATGAGACGCATGGCATTCCGGACGGCCATCAGGCCGAGCTCTGCCTTGCGGATCTGAAGAGCGGAAGGATCTCGCTTCTGACGCATACCGGAAAGAGCCATCAGAAACCGGTGCTTTCTCCGGATGGAACCTTCGTCATCTGCTTTACCTATCCGAAGAAAGGCTGGCAGAAGAAGCAGGCGGTTCTGACCAGGGTGAATCCGGATGGAAGCGAGGTATTTCTGACTCAGGATGAGTATCTGCTGGATGACAGTCCGGCGGTGTTTCCGGATGCGCATCATGTCATCGTGCCTGCTTTTGAGAAAACCGGAGATGCTCTGCAGGCTTCCTTCCTGATCGTGAACGTGGAAGATGGAACGAAGGAATTCTGCTGGGACCAGGATTCTTCCTGCGAAGGTCCGGGGATGCTGGCGGTGGGACATACCGCCTATGGCGATCCGGGGCATAGTTTTTCATCCTTTGAAGAGGGCGTCTGGTTTCTTTCTGCAGAAAGAGGAGATTCCGGTCTGTTCGTCCTGAATCCTGCTGAAAATAAGATTTCGAAGTTCTTCCTGCCGCATGCATGTGTTCAGGGAGCGGATGTCAGAGGAGCAGAAATCCTTGCGGTCATCGGCACTCCGGATCATATCGGTTCTCTCTATCTCTGCAATGCAGAGACTGGTTCGATGAAGCTGCTTGCAAGGCACAATGAGTGGATGGAAGACACGGAGACGATTCTTCCCGAAGAGGTATGGGTTCCTTCTTCAAAGGAAGGAGAGCTGATGCATGGCTGGATCATCCGCCCTTATGGATCTCAGCCGGGAAGACGGTATCCGGCCGTGCTGGATATTCATGGAGGACCGGAATGCTTCTACCCGGCCGACTGGTGGTTTGAGTTTCAGTACCTGGCGGCGGAAGGATTTGCAGTGCTGTACTGCGATCCGCATGGCTCCGTCAGCTACGGGCGTTCCTATGCGGAAGGTGCCTGGGATGGAACGGCTTATCAGGATCTTATGAAGTTTGCAGATTACGCGGTGGAACAAGGCATTGCCGATCCGGAACGAATCGGAGTGACCGGGGGAAGCTATGGCGGCTGGATGACGAATTACATCATCAGCCATACCGATCGGTTTGCGGCGGCAGTCACCCAGCGCACGCTCTGCAATCGCACGACTTCCTATGGAACCGGAGACATGGGATCAATCCTTGAGAAGCCATTCCGCGGGGTTTACGCATCGATGATGAGCCGGCTGAACGGGGATTCCACGACCCTGAAATGGGTCGATCGGGTGAAGACTCCCCTGCTGATTCTGCATGGTACAGAAGACTATCGCTGCAGCTTCGAGCAGGGAGAGCAGTTCTTCATTGCGATGAAAGATCGCAATCCGGAAGTTCCGGTGAAGTTCGATGCATTCCTGCATGAATGCCATGAACTGACCAGGAGCGGAAATACGTATGCCCAGATGGGCCATCTGAAAGAGATGACCGACTGGTTCTGCACCTATCTGAAGGGAGAAAAGGCATGAAGAGCGCGGTATCAGATTATTATCGCATCCGCTATGCAGGAAATGGAGATCTGTCCCCGGACGGAACCGTTCTGATCTATACGAGAACGCATACCGTTCCTCCTGCAGAAGAAGTTCATGAACTGGTCCGGAAAGATCTGAAAACGAACAAGGAATCGATCCTTGGATACGGGATGGATCCGCACTTTTCTGCAGATGGAAGCTGCCTTTACTATACAGGAACTGTGTCAGGAACCTGCCAGCTCTTCTGTCTGGATCTTTCTTCCGGAAAGTCTTCTCAGCTGACCAGGATGCGCTATGGAATCTGCAGTCCGGTTTTCTCACGGGATGGCCTGATGGCTGCCTTTACTTCCATTGCGGAAACGGGAAGTGATGAGGCGTCTCTTTCGCACCCTGTCTCTGCGGAAGAACAGGAGCAGGAAGCACGGAACGCTGCTGAGCATCCCTATGTTTCCATCACTGAAGTCGGATACAAGAGTGATGAATACGGAGGCTTCTCGGCTGGTCATTTCCATTCGCTCTGGGTGCTGAACCTGAAGACAGGAGTGCTGAAGATGATCTCAGAGGGAGAACGGGATCATGTGATGCCGGTCTTCTCGATCGACAGCAGGAAACTGTTCTTTGTTTCAAATCGGGAGAGGAAGAAAGAAGAGTCGATCGCGATGGATCTGTATGAAGCGGATCTTAAGAACGGAGTCCTTTCAAGACTGACCCATGAGAACTGGGTGGCGTGGTACCCCGCTCCCTTTCAGCCTGTCATCACCGAAGATGGGGCGTCCATCCTCTATGGAGCACTGGCGCCTTCATTGGCCGGTGGGATGCCATTGACTCGATTATGGAGATATGATTTCAGCACGAAGAAATCAGTGTCGCTATGGGATGATCATGCGCCTTGTCATGAAGCCACCGCCTTTCTCTACAATGCCGAGAATCCCGGGGTGAATTCCCGTGAGACCGCAGTCCTCAGCGCAGATGGAAAGCATTTATATTTCCTCTCGGGCTGGCATGGGGCAGTGAATCTCTATGATGCGTCCATAGAGAAGGCAGAGATCCGTCAGGTTTCCCATGAGAAAGCATGTTACCGTTCGATTCATCGGGTCGGCACTCATTATCTGCTTTCCAGAACTGATTTCACGGATGTTCCTCAGCTGTACCTGGCTGAGGAAGGCATGATGAACAGAACTGCACAATGGAAACCGAAAAAGCTTACGGATGAGAACCCATGGATGAAAGAGGTCCTGGTTTCTCCGGAAGAGATGACCGTTTCTTCTCTGGATGGGGAAGCAGAAATCCAGGGCTGGGTGTTTCATCCGCAGGAATATGATCCGGAAAAGAAATACCCTGCAATCGTCTATATCCATGGCGGACCAGCACCGATGATGGGATATGCGCTGACTTATGAGCATCAGGCGATTCTCGGTGCAGGCATGGGACTGATTCTGCTGAACTTCCGGGGCTCTTCCGGCTATGGCGAAGCATTTGAATCCATGAAGGCTGCCTATGACGGACGGGCAATGACAGATATTCTGCAGTTTGTCTCTGAAGCATGCAGGAAGAATTCCTGGATTGATGAGAAGCGTCTTGGAGTGACTGGCGGAAGCTATGGCGGCTGGATGACAAACTGGATCACGTCCCATAGCAAAGTATTCAAAGCTGCGGTCACGCAGCGCAGCATTGCCAATGAGCTGATTCAGTACGCGTCCAGCGACATGTCCGGCAGTTCGGAAGATTATCGAAACTTTGAAGATTTCATGAAGGATGAACTGAAGAACTCTCCGATCTCTTATGCCGAGAACATCGATATTCCGTTTCTGATCCTTCATGGGATGAATGACATGCGCTGCCCGGCAGAACAGGCGCATCAGCTGTTTTCGGCAGTGAAGGAAACGCATCCGGATCAGCCCGTGAAGATGATCCTGTATCCGGGCATGACCCACTCCTTCCCGATGAGCGGTCCGATGAATCTGCGCATTCACCACTATCAGGCAATGATTGACTGGTTCTCTAAGTATCTATGAGGAAACAAGAATGTTCTATGATCTGACCATAGCTCCCCATTGGAGCACCGATACGGTTTCTGCCCTTGATGTCAGAATCCGTACCGATTCTGCAGCAGAAAAAGGCAGCCCGGTATTCACGTATTTCCATGATCTTGTGACAATCCCGTTCTGTCCTCTGGAAGGATCTTTTCAGATGAAAGACTCCCTCGGAACAATCCCATATGAAGTGAAATCACTGCCTGCGATCATGAATTTCGTGCATCCGGAAGGCCTGATTGCGAAAAGAGATACTTCCGGGGAAATCACGCTATCCTATCGGATCCTGCCGAGAATCCAGCCTCAGGACTACCATTCCAGTCCGTATTTTGATCTGGTGGCTGAAAAAGGCGGCGTGAACGGGACCGGGACTACATTTCTCTGCTATCCGGGGACACTGGAAGATCAGGCAGTGATCTCGCTGACCTGGGATCTTTCCGCACTTCCGAAGGGCTGCCGGGGAATCTGGACATTTTCTTCGGATTCTCATGCCGAAAAGCAGATGGCATTCGGTGAATTCCTATGGACGGTATTTGCCTGCGGCGAAGTGAACAGCAAGGAACATGGAAATACCGGTTTCTACTGGTTTGATACACTCCCCTTTCCTGCCGAAGCAGGCGCAGAGCGGATCACGAAGATGTTCGAAGTCATGTCGGAGATGTTCCATGACTCAGGGGAAGATTACCGGGTCTTTGCAAGACACAATCACTTTGCCGGAGGAGGCGGAACTGCTCTGACTCGTTCCTATCTCTACGGATATGGGAAGAATGATCCGGTGGACCTTGAGGATCTGCAGGATCTTCTGGCGCATGAAATGGTCCACAACTGGCCGGCCATGGATGACAATCCGCCAGGAAAAGGCACCTGGTACATAGAAGGAAGTGCAGAGTATTATTCCACGATGGTGCCGATGGAGATGGGAATCCGATCGGCGGCGAAGACTGCTGAAGTGATCAATTCGAAGGCAGGTGCCTACTGGAAAAACCCGATGCATCGTCTGTCCAATGAAGAACTCGGAAAACGGTACTGGACCGACCGCCGGTGCCAGCGGGTTCCGTACGCAAGAGGAATTCTGTTTCTCGCAAATGCCGATGCTGCGATTCAGAAAGCATCTGGCGGAAAAAAGAAGCTTCTGGATGTCGAGCTGGAATTACTGAAAATGCCCAATCCTGAGCCGGAAGACTTTCTGAAAGCAGTGAAGAAGCTCAGCGGGCTGGATCTCAGAGAAGCCTATGAATGCATGTGCAGGGGCGATGATCCGGTCCCTGATCCGGATGCCTTCGGCGGATACTTCATTCCGAAGCAGGAAATGGTTCATGAGCAGGACCATCAGCACACGGTGGAATACAATCATGCCGAAGGAAGAGAAGTACCTGGCTGGGTCTGGTATCTGAAAGAATCCTGAGAACCATGAGATGATCATCCTGAGTATAGATACCGGACAATGCAGGCATCCTGGAATTACGTGAATTCCGGCTTCAGGGAAACTGAGCAGAAAAAAGCCCGGATTCAGAAACCGGGCTGGGTAGGACTGCTGCAATCGCATAGCATCATTCAGAGCAATCCGGAAGGATTGCTTTTCTGTTTTCTTCCGCAGCAGACAGGAGAATCAGAACCGATCGCTGGAGATGTTTCAGTCAATCAGCGTGAGCACTCCCTTATGCAGAAGCTCTCCGCGCTTTCCTCTGCCGGTTTCATCCGGCCAGGTCATGAATGCATATACTCTGCCTTGATTCAGATCATCAATCTGGGAAACAACGAGTCCGGATTCCTCGATCCAGTTCAGCATGTATACGCCATCTGCTAATTCGAAAGATGAAAATGGTTCCTCTTCCACGGCAGGAGCTCCTTCTGCCCGCTTGCTGAGGGCGGTCCAGCGAAGTCTGTGATCATCCAGAACCTCGATCATGAAATGATAGCCGGTCTCATAGTTTACATCCATTTTTCTTCCATTCAGCTTTTCAAATAAGGTCATATGATTGTCATCCTTTCTGTGACAGCTGAACTCTACTACATAGATGTAATATGATCAATGACAATGCTTCTCTTTCTCTCTCAGTTCTGCCCGTATGCGATCAAGCTCGGCTTTTCTTGCCTGCACGCGCTTTTCAAGTCCCTGATCTGTCGGAATATAGTACTGCCGGCCTTCGAGAGAATCCGGAAGGCACTGAAGACCGGTGAGATGTTCCTTGTAGTCATGGGCATATTCATACCCCTTCCCATACCCGAGTTCTTTCATCAGCCCGGTTTCTGCATTGCGTAACTGGAGTGGGACCGGTTCTGCTTCCATATTTCTGGCATCCGCAGCGGCAGAGGCGTAAGCCATATACAGAGCATTGGATTTCGGAGCAAGGGAACAGTAAACCACCGCATGGGTCAGATGCACGGTACATTCCGGCATGCCGAGAAACTGGCATGCATGATAGGCATTGATTGCAGTATTGAGAGCGGCAGAATCTGCCATGCCGATATCTTCTGAGGCAAAGCGCACGATGCGTCTTGCCACATACAGCGGGTCTTCCCCTGCTTCCAGCATCCTTGCCAGCCAGTAGACGGCAGCGTCCGGATCCGAATTGCGCATCGATTTATGCAGGGCAGAGATCAGATTATAGTGTTCTTCGCCATTGCGGTCGTACAGCAGGGCTCTTCCCTGGATGCACTGATCGATGACTTCTCTGGTAACTCTGGACTGCATGCCTGAGCCAGTGCCGTTCATCACGGCAAGTTCAAGCGTATTCAGTGCGGTTCTTGCATCGCCATCGGCATAGATTGCGATCAGTTCCAGCAGGCTGTCCTCAATCGTGACATCCCAGGTGCCGAATCCTCTCTCATCATTCAGCGCATTCTTCAGAATCTGAATGAGGTTCTCTCTGCTCAGCGGTTTCAGCACAAAAACCTTGCATCGGGAAAGAAGTGCATTATTCAGCTCAAAGGAAGGATTTTCAGTGGTTGCTCCGATCAGGATGATGGAGCCGCGTTCCACATAAGGGAGAAAGGCGTCCTGCTGTGCTTTATTGAAACGATGAATCTCATCCACGAACAGGATGGTCTTCTGGCCCATGCGTCTGGCTTCTTCGGCTTTGTTCATCACTTCCCTGATTTCCCTGATTCCGGAGGTCACCGCGGAGAAGTTCACGAAATAGCTCTTTGTCGAAGAGGCGATGATTCTGGCAAGCGTGGTCTTGCCGGTGCCAGGAGGGCCCCAGAGAATCATGGATTGCACCTGGTCGCATTCAATCATCCGGCGCAGAATCTTTCCTTTCCCGATCAGATGTTCCTGGCCGATATATTCCTCAAGGGTTTCCGGCCGCATGCGATCCGCCAGCGGACCGGAAGAGTGACGATCATCAAACAGAGACTGCTGTTCCATAAACGATTCCTTCTGTTCAGAATTCCGGATGCGATGGGATCTCTGTGAATGCTTCTATGCCCTTATGACAGAGCGGACACTGCAGCGGCGGCTTCGTATCACGGATCACAAAACCGCATACCTGGCATTTCCATCGCTTCATGAGTGCAAACTGCTGATGATGGCAGACGGGGCATTCTTCCGGGGCTTGTGCGGTTTCCATCTCATACCCGCAGACTTCGCATTTCCATTCTGTTCTATCTTGCTTCATAAGTGCTGCACTTTCTTCCTCCAGAATCCGATGGGATTCAGACCAGCCAGAACCAGCGGTTTTCTGAATCTGCTTCCTCTGGTCTTTTTCGCGATCAGCCTGACCGGTTTCAGCCATCGCAGGACTTCTGCCTCTATGATAATGCATGCAGGCACACTAGTGCCATATGCGTGTAAGCCGCTTTCATGCACAAGCTTCACAAATGAGAAGAGAAAAAACCGCAGAGCCATCTGCTTTCAGACGAAGTCATGCGGGTTTCCGGTTCACAATGTTTCAGCAGTTTCAGCACCTTTCAGCATTTTCTTCCGATATACTCCACTTCAGAAACGGAGGGAAAATGAAACTTCGCATCAATCATCTGACCTGGACGATTACCGGAACCGACAGGAGTGATCAGAACCTGCTTGGAAATGATTCGGAATATACGTTCGGAATCACCTACTTCGATCGTACCTGTGCCTATATCCGCACAGATCTTCCGGAAGAACTCATCCGCAGAACCGTCCGCCATGAGCTGACGCATATGACTCTGTTTTCTGCCGGGATGATTCCGGAATCGATGGATGAAGAAGCCATCTGCAGCTTCGTGGAGTCCTATGGAGAAGAGATCTGTGCAGATACGGATCTGGTATGCAGTGCACTGCTGCACTCTGCACAGAAAAGCGAAGAATCTCCGAAGGCACTTCCTGCCTGATTCAGCGGAACGTGATCTTTCCGCCTGCCATGGATTCGATCAAAGCCAGGCTCATGACATCATATCCCATCGCCCGCAGCTCTGATCCGCCTGGCTGAAAGCCCTTCTCGATGCAGATGCCGATGCCGCCGCAGGCAGCACCGGCTTTACGGCATATTTCCAGTAGTCCATGCACTGCCTGGCCGTTTGCGAGAAAGTCATCGATGATCAGCACCCGATCGACGTCAGACAGATAGGCGCTGCTGACAACAATCGTATAATCCGAATCATACGTATAGGAATGCACGGAGGCAGTATAGAACTCGCTGCCGATGTTATGGGCACCATGCTTCTTGGCAAAAACGAGAGGCACATGGAGCGCATATGCCGTCATCATGGCAGGAGCGATGCCGCTTGCTTCAATGGTCAGCACCTTCGTGATGTTCTGGGTGCGGAAATGATCGGCAAAAGTCTCCCCGATCCTCTGCATCAGGTCCGGATCAATCTGGTGATTCAGAAAGCTGTCTGCCTTCAGGATATTTCCAGGCAGCACTCTGCCGTCTTTCAGAATCCTATCTTCCAGTTCCTTCATAGACCAGCCCTCATTCCAGGTTGTACAGCTTCGTATATTTTTCTTCGAGGTAATCCAGATAGACTTCCGGGTGGAACTCTTCACCGGTGGCCATCTTCATGATCTTGGGAGCGTCATACCTGCATCCATACTGATGGATATGTGTCTTCAGCCAGTTCATGCAGGTACGGTAATTGCCGCTGCGCAGGCATTCATCGACATCAAGATCCTTCTTCATTGCCGCAAAGAACTGAGCTCCGAACGCACTGCCAAGCGCATACGTCGGGAAATATCCGAAATCGCCGGAAGACCAGTGGACATCCTGCAGGATTCCCTCTCTGTCATTCGGGACCTCTACCCCGAGGTATTCTTTCATCTTTGCATTCCAGAGCTCATCCAGATGATCGGCAGATCCGTTTTCAGCAAACAGATATTTCTCAATCTCATAGCGGACCGGGATATGCATCGGATACGTCAGTTCATCTGCTTCCGTGCGGACCAGCGAAGGCATTGAAGCATTGACTGCTTTCATGAATGCATCGAGGCTGACGTTACCGAGCTGTTCCGGAAAGTATTCCTGGAGTTTCGGATAAAGAGCTTCCCAGAAAGCAGTGCTCCTGCCGAGGTAATTCTCGCAGAAGCGCGACTGGCTTTCATGCATGGCGCTGGAGATGCCGAAGCTCAGAATCGATCCGTCATAAGCCGGATCCACGTCATGCATATACCATGCATGACCAGTTTCATGAATCGTGGAGAAAATGCTGGAAACCACATTGTCTTCCAGATACTTTGTCGTGGTGCGGCAGTCATTCTCGCAGGTGAAATCCGTGAACGGATGCTCGGTTTCATTCTGGTAGCCCCAGCTATGATCGAAGCCGAGGTATGGCAGCAGCACTTCTTCGGTAAACTTCTTCTGGGTCTCAGCCGGGTAATGAAGATGAAGGAATGAGGTATCCGGCTGCGGGGCTGCAGCGACTTTCTGAATCAGCGGTACCAGCCGTTCTTTTACCTTGGTGAAGAAGGCATCATATTTTTCCATATTCATGCCTGGTTCAAAGTCATCCAGCATCTGGTTGTAGACCGATTCGCTGCTGTTCCGATAGGAATAGAGTCTGCGCTTTGCCTCAATGAGCTCTTTCAGAACCGGTTCGAACTGGGCATAGCTGGAATCAAGCTTTGCCTGGTGCCAGACATCATAGGCTCTGTTCTGAAGGGCACGGAACGAAACATATTCCTGCTTCGGGATGGAAAGAATATGATTCATCTCCTTCTGATACAGTTCGATCTCCCGGCGCTCCGTCTGGGTAAGGCCATCCGAGGCAAGCAGATTGCGGAACAGTTCTGCAATCTCCGGATCAGTCTCCATGGAAAACAGCTCGCCGGAAAGATACGCTTCCCTTGCATCGCGATAAGCTGCGCCTGCCGGCGGGGCTACCGTGAGCTTATCAATGCTGATGATGGTAATTGCCATCTGATAAGCGGAAGTTGCAAACTTCCAGTCCTGAAACTTCTGCTTCATTTCTTCCAATGTCATATCTGATCTCCTCCTTATGCCAGATTCATTTCTTCCAGTACCTTTGCGACACCGTCATTTGCGCACGTATCCGCAATCAGATCTGCCGCCTGCTTCACGTCATCTTTCGAATTGCCCATTGCTACCCCGATTCCTGCTTTCTCCAGCATCGGCGTATCATTGCCGGCATCGCCGAACGCAATCACGTCTTCCCAGGTCATGCCATACGCCTTCAGAACCGCAGGAATCGTCGTTGCTTTATTGACGGACTTCAGGAACACATCATAGCCATCATGATAAGACCAGGCAAAGACCAGTTCCGGAATCCGTCCGGCAAACGAAGCGATGATACGTTCATCTCCGATCAGGAATGTTCCTAGCGGCAATCCTGCCGTCAGATGGTGTGTCCGCTTCTCATCATCATTGAGCACAAGCGACCGCAGTCTCTGATTGTTTCCGCAGTAGCCTTCAATGAACTTCTGATAATTTGCATAGGTCACGACCGTATCCTCGAACTTGAAGCCGAGGCCGATCTCATTCTCCAGGCAGATCCGGGTGATCAGGTTCATCTGGGCTTCGCTCATCGGGTGGCGTTCCAGCACGGTTCCGCTGCGATCGGTCAGGCATCCTCCGTTGATGCAGGCGATATATTCCATCGGCAGATCTTCAAAGAAGGATGGCGGCAGAAAGCGGTAATGCCTGCCGCTGTTGATCAGAATCCTGTTTCCTTTTGCAAGGGCCCGGTCAAAATCCTGTTTCAGGCGCTCTGAAATACGATCTTTCCCGGGCGGAAGAATCGTATCATCAATGTCACATACAATCAGTTTTTTATTCATGTGATTATTATAGCCAGATATGGTAATATATAAAGGCAATGCGCTCGTAGCTCAGTTGGATAGAGTATCAGATTCCGAATCTGAGGGTCATGGGTTCGACTCCCACCGAGCGCACCATGGAATACAGAAAAACCGCTGATTATGCGGTCAATGGCGTAAACCCAAAATAAGGGTCTACGCCTTTTCTTTTGCGCTGAGATCTGCTGCGAACAGGCGGAATGTAGTATAGATATATCTTGATAAATAATCTTTTTAATACGCATAATATAAGTATATGTAGTATAGGAAAGGAGGCTGTTATGTTTGTCAAAGTAGTACCTAATAATAAAGGCAGAAAGGGAACTTCCTTTATCTACCTTACTGAGTCTTATCGGGAAGATGGAAAGGTTAAACACCGTACAATCAGAGAACTGGGGCTGTTCGATAATGATCAGGTTCCTTATATTCGCGCAGCTTTCGCGAAAAAGAAACCGCGCCTCGTATACGACGATAATTCCGATTAGTAGTAAAGGATCTTATGGGCCTCAGTAATGTCCTTGAGGCTTTCGCTTCCATCATTCATGATCCATCCCTGTTTGAGGCTGCAAGAATTATCAAGTCCTCTTTTACCAGAGAAGATGGCAAGATGCCTTTGCGTTACCTGCTCAACTATCTCATTTTTCGTCATGGCAGGACTCTGAGCGAAGATATTAACTGTTTCTACAGCGATCTGCGTATTAACGACAGGC
>NZ_VUMN01000031.1 GCF_009696165.1 Stecheria intestinalis
GGCTTCCTTCCGTTGACACCTCACGATGTCCACGTTGCCTTTGGCTAGCGCTTTGAATCATGCCGCTATACATGCGCAAGGGACTTTCACCCTCGAGTTATCACCCATGTCGGGTGTACTAAAAAGATCTGCAGCACATCACTGCAGATTTCTTTTCTCAGTATTCACTGTTTTCTCCACGTACTCTTAGAGAAGAGAATTGCGATCGGGAAGATCTCCAGTCTGCCCGCAAGCATATCGAAAATCAGAACAAGCTTGGAGAATCCTGAGAATCCGCTGAAGTTGCATACCGGTCCGACCGCCGCAAGCCCTGGTCCGACATTGTTGAATGTCGCCATCACCGCAGACAGATTCGTCTCGACATCAAACCCATCCAGAGAAATCAGGATCATGCTGATAATGACAATAAACGCATAGGCAATCATATAGTTTGCCGCATTGCGGACCACTTTCTCATCCACAACATGCTTGTTGATCCGGATCGTGCGCACTTCTGACGGATGCATGTTCATGTGGAAATTGCGTCGCAAGGACTTGAACATGATCAGAAGTCTGGAAACCTTGAGGCCGCCGCCGGTCGAACCAGCACATGCCCCGATGAACATCAGGCACAGGATCAGCACTTTTGAGAATGCCGGCCACACATCATAGTCTGCGATGACAAATCCAGTTGTGGAGATGATCGTGGAAACGGTGAATGAAGCCTGATGAAGCGCCTCCCCGAACGTCGGATAAAGCGAACGGATATTCCAGGCAATCAGTCCGATGAAGCCGAATACGATCACCCAGAACAGCCGGAACTCCTCATCCTTCAGCACATCCTTCCATCGGCCGAGCAGAAGCAGATAATAGCAGCTGAAGTTTACCGAAAACAGCAGCATGAACACGGTCGTGACATTCTGCAGATACGGACTGTACCCCGCCATGGAATCATTCATGATTCCGAAGCCGCCGGTGCCTGCGGTACCATAAGCCGTGCAGACCGCTTCAAACAAGGACATTCCGCCAAGCAGCAGGAAAATCGTATTGAGGATCGTCATGGCAATATAGATCAGATAGAGAATCAAGGCAGTCTGCTTCATATGCGGAACCAGCTTGCCGACCGAAGGGCCAGGAGATTCTGCCCTCAGAATATGCAAGGTGAAGCCTTCATTCTTGCCCGCCAGAGGAACCACTGCCATCAGGAACACCAGCACCCCCATGCCGCCCAGCCAGTGGCTGAAGCTGCGCCAGTACAGAAGTCCTCTGGAAATGGATTCCACCTCCGGAAGAATGGAGGAACCCGTTGTTGTAAAGCCGGAAACCATCTCAAACAGGCAGTCGATATAGCTCGGTATTTCCCGGGAGATATAGAACGGCAGACAGCCAAGGGCAGACATCACAATCCAGGAAAAACCAGTCGTAACCAATCCTTCCTTGGCATAAAATCCCTTTCTGGCATTCCTTGATAAGAGATACAGGACCGCCGCACAGGCTAAGATGATGAACTGCGACTTCACGATTGCGTCCGCCGCATTGACCTCATGCCCGGCATAGCTGATTGCCCAGGCAGGAATCATGAAGATTGCCTCAATCATGAGAATCGGAGAAATGATCCGGGCGATCATCCGGTAATTCATTGCATTGCGCATGGATCAGTCCTCGAAGATATCATTCAGCGATCGGATTGTTGAAGTCCGATTCGTCACCACAACAAGGGTATCGCCTTCCTGGTATACCGTGCTGCCATCCGCAATGATGGTCTGATCTCCTCTGGAAACTGAGACAATCAGCACATCGGAGCGCGTCTTCACTTCCCTCAGCGGCTGTCCGACATGGCGGGTATCCGCATCCACAAGGAATTCGATTGCCTCGGCTTTGCCGCCGGCAATCGAATGAATCGTGATTGCAGCGCCTTCCTTGTTCTGCATTGCCCGCACATATCGCACGATATTATTCGAAGCGAGTTCCTTCGGCGAAATGACCGAGCCAACATGAAGGCTGTCAAGAATCAGATTATTCTCCGCATGGCTTACCTTTGTGACAACCTGTGCGACATTGCGGGTATGTGCATAAAGCGCAATCACGATATTCAGCTCATCCAGGCCTGTCAGGGTAACCAGAGCATCGCTGTCATCGATTCCTTCGCTGTTCAGGAAGTCCTGGCTGCTGGCATCTCCTTCTACAATCACAGCGGAAGGCAGCAGCGCAGCAAGTTCCCGGCAGCGGGCAGGATTCTGTTCAATGACCGTGCAGGCCATGCCGGTGCGGGCAAGCTCTTCCACGAGGTAGTAGCTGATTCTGCCGCCTCCGGCGATCAGAACCCGCTTTGCTTTTCTGGCAATGATTCCCATATTCCTGAGCAGAATTGAAAGATGATCTGTCGCCGCCGTCACGAAAATCAGATCTCCTTCCTGAAGGATGAAATTGCCATCCGGCATATAGCATTCCCCATTCCTGCTTACTGCACAGATCAGCACTTTCGTATGCACGATCTGGCTCAGAGAACTCAGCTTAGCATGGTTCAATGGACTCTTTGCATCAATGCGGAGCTCCACGATCTCGACATTGCCCTTGGCAAATGTATCAATCTTCAGAAAGCCAGGATACTTCAGAAGCCGCGCAATCTCATGGGCTGCCTGACGTTCCGGATTGATTGCCATGTTCAGCGCGAATACGTCGCGCATCTCAAACGCCTGGCGCCGATATTCCGGATTCCGGATCCGCCCGATGGTATGCAGCTCCGGATTCATGCCATGCGCAGTCATGCAGGAAAGCAGATTCACTTCATCAGTATCAGTTGCGGCGATCAGGAGGTTGGCCTCCTGCACATCTGCCTGTTCCAGCACATCCATGCTGGCAGAATTTCCCTGCACTGCAATCACATCATAGGATTCCATGATGTTCTCAAGCACTTCTGCCTTGCGGTCAACGACAGTAATTTCGTGCCCCTCAGCAGACAGCTGGGCGGTCAGTGTAGACCCGATCTTTCCGCCACCGGCAATAATAATCTTCATAAACCCCTGATGGCAGAAAACCCGAGACGATCAATATGCGGGAAAGAACCATCCTCCTGTCAGATTCAATGTAACTGCTTTTTCCTCCGGAATCTGCATCATCTCCAGAAAACCGGATATGGAACTATTCTAGCATCGCACTGCCAAAAGGCAACGAAAGAGTATTTCTGCCATTCCATCGTCTGGAAGCAAAATCACCCAAGCCGCTTTCTTTCCGCTATAACTATTAGCGGAGGTACCTGTTATGAAGATCACTGCATTTGAAGTCCGTCCGGACGAAAAACCATACTTCGAAGAGTTCCGCAGAAAAGGAATCGACATCAGAGAATGTCCTGGCCGTCTGACTATGGAGGCGATTCCAGAACTCGAGCCAGGAAGCGCGGTATCGATTCTCGGTCAGAGCATCTGTGATGAGAATCTCTTCAAAGCCCTTGCCGAACAGAAAATCTTCTTTCTGAGCACCCGCACCATAGGCTTCAACCATCTGGATCTTAATGCTGCACGGAAGTACGGGATTCATACTGCCAATGCATCCTATGCACCAGATGGAGTTGCAGATTACACCATCATGATGATCCTGCTGTGTCTGAGAGGATATAAGCAGGCCCTCTGGCGCATGCAGGTCAATGACTTCTCTCTTGACGGACTGATGGGCAGAGAACTCCGGGACCTGACCGTCGGAGTGATCGGAACCGGGAGAATCGGCTCTCAGGTCATCAGAGATCTTTCCGGATTCGGCAGCCATATTCTTGCATATGACCCTCATCCAAGACCCGATGCCATTGCTGCAGAATACGTCTCCCTGGATCGTCTCTATGCGGAATCAGATATTATCACCCTTCATACTGCACTGACGGAAGAAAACTACCATATGATCAATTCCGATACGATCTCCCGCATGAAAGACGGAGTCGTTCTGATCAACTGCGCCAGAGGCGGCTTAATGGACATGAAAGCCCTGATTGAAGGAATCGAATCCTGCAGAATCGGTGCACTTGGCTTGGATACCGTAGAGGATGAAGAAGGAATTGTGCATCAGGATCGCAAGACCGATATCTTCTCAGACCGTGACCTGGCCTATCTCAAGCAGTTCAAGAATGTCGTCTACACACAGCATATGGCTTTCTACACCGAACAGGCCGTCCGCTCCATGGTTTCCTGCGGCATCATGAGCCTTCTGAATATGGAAGCACATCGAAAAGATCCTCACCAGCTAAGCTGAATCAAACGCTATATCTGTGCAAGCCGATCAGCGGATCTTCTGGAGATCCTTATGAAGAGAAGCAATCAGCACAATATCAGAAGCGATCCATGCGATGGGCTCTGTGAGAATGATTGCATTCCACCCGAGAATTCCGATTCCCTGGATTGCAAGCAGAAGTCTCGCAGCTATTTCTGCCAAACCCGAGATCATCGGCATCATGGTATTGCCAAGCCCCTGCAGCGCAGAGCGCATCACGTGCAGCAGATACAGCAGAGGAAGCGTATATGCAAGCACATTCAGAAGCTGAACCGTCAATGTGATGGCTTGTGTTACTGCCGCCTGATCTCCAGTGAGAAAGGACGAGGCAATTCCTCTTCCGAAGACCAGAATGAAAAGGGAAACGAACGCACTGGTAATCACTGCAATGACAGCAGAACTCTTCAGACCGCTGCGGATGCGGTCTGTTTTTCCTGCTCCGAAATTCTGCGAAATATAAGTAATCAGTGCATACCCATATGCCATGGCCGCAAGCTCCAATAGCCCGAACATCTTATTCATGGCAGAATATGCGGCAATATGGGCAAGATCGAACTCATTCACCCGGCTCTGAACCACCATTCCGCCGGCGCTGATCAGCAGGTTCTGCAGCATCATCGGAAGACTCAGCTTCAGAAGTCTCTGATCCAGCACAGGATCCTGTTTCCAGTCCGAGGCATGCAGATGCAGGCAGGAAATATGCATCATCGCGCGCAGATTGATCAATCCTCCGACTGCCTGTGCAAGAACCGTTGCCAGAGCAGCACCCGCAATTCCCATTTCTGACACCATGATGATATCCAGGAAGATATTGAGAATCGTCGAAACGATCATCGAAATCAGCGGCACGCGTGCATTCCCGAGGGCCCTCAGCATCGAAGAAGTATAGTTCAGGAAGGCTGTTGCAGATAGTCCGAGAAATACCGTGAACAGATACTCATATGCCAGATCGAATACATCCGCAGGGGTATTCAGAAACCTGAGAGTCCCTCTCAGCGTAGTGATCGCCAGCACCGAAAGACCAATCGATGCAATGCATGTCAGCACGATCGATCTTGCCAGCGTCTTCTGCAGATGATCTTCCCGATGGGCGCCGAAGTCCTGTCCGACCTGGATTGCAAAGCCCTGTGCCACGGCCTGCACGATTGAGACATACATGAACGTGAACCAGTCTGCAGAGCCAAGTGCTGCCAGTGCTCCAACCCCCAGCATACGTGAAACAATCATCGAATCTGCCATGATATACAGCTGATGAAACGCATTGCTGATCATGACCGGAATCGAGAATCTGAAGATCAGTTCTGCCGGAGAACCGGCGGTCATATCTTTTACCGAAGAAGCCATGCGGTGATCATAGCATATCCCTCTGAAAAGGTCATCCGGACACTCTCATTGATTTCTCTTTCTTCAGACGATATCATTCCCTCAGATAAGGAGTCTTTCATGAAATACAGAACTCTCGGAAACACAAATCTGAACGCTTCGGTGATTGCCTTAGGAACATGGGGATTAGGCGGAGGC
Source organism: Stecheria intestinalis (assembly GCF_009696165.1). GTDB lineage: Bacteria > Bacillota_I > Bacilli_A > Erysipelotrichales > Erysipelotrichaceae > Bulleidia > Bulleidia intestinalis. The sequence continues at coordinate 5,758 of NZ_VUMN01000031.1, forward strand.
AGCGTCTGGGAAGATACGGACCTCAGCTCAGCAGACAATCTGCTCAGCGCTGCTGCTGACTGCGGCATCAATTATATCGACACTGCACCGGTCTACGGCATGGGCAGAAGCGAAGAACTGCTTGGCAGAGCCCTCAGAGGCAAACGTGACAAGTTCCTGCTTCAGACGAAATGCTCTCTGAACTGGCGCAGAGAAGACGGGATCTTCAAGTACGCAAGAGATGGCTATACTGTCAATAACAATACCGAAAAAGATGCCATCCTGAGAGACGTCGAAGAATCCCTTTCGAGAATGCAGACGGACTATATTGATGTGCTCATCGTCCATTATGTCAATTCTTCCTGGCCTGCTGAGGAAACGGTCGCAGGGCTTGAAGATCTGGTCAGGGAAGGAAAGATCCGGGCATATGGCATTTCCAACAGCCAGCCGGCTGACCTGGATGCCTACGCTGCTCATGGAAATCCTGCCCTCGTCCAGGAACAGTACAGCCTGCTCGCTCCTTCTCATGGCGAATCCTATTTTCCTGCCTGCACGAAACACCATGCAACGTTTCAGGTCTATGGAGCACTGGAAGAAGGATATCTGACCGGTCCGAATCATCTGTACCGCAGCTACAAGCCAGGTGATATCCGGGCAAGACTTCCCTGGAACACAGAACCATATCAGTCGGGCTTGAAGAAACTATATGATGAAGTCTGGACTCCGCTGACTGAGAAATACCATTGTTCCTATGCCAATCTCTTTGAGGCATGGACTCTTCGCCAGTATGACAATCTCAGCCTGCTGATCGGATCACGCCATCCTGAAACGATCCTGGATACCGCACGCTGCCTGGATCTTGAGCTGGATCCGGAAGATCTGAAGCTGCTTTTGGAAACAGCAGAACCTGTACAGGTAAAAGAGCTGGATAAATAGTCAGCAATTCAGGAACCAGGAAACATAAAAAGCTGTCAGGCCTCATGATTGTTCATCAGGTTTCCTGACAGCTTTTCTGTAAGATCAGCGGAAGTAATCCACTGCGCCTTTGAAAATCTTATCCTGGAACTTCAGATCCGGGATATTGCGGTACAGATTGTCACCGCTGCGCTCTGAATGTCCCATCTTGCCGAAGACTCTGCCATCTGGAGAAGTAATGCCTTCAATTGCCATGACCGAATGGTTCGGATTGAAGCGGATATTCTCGGTCGGATTGCCGTCGAGATCTACATACTGCTCGGAAATCTGGCCATTCTCGATCATCTGCTTCAGCACTGCTTCTTCTGCCACAAAGCGTCCTTCGCCATGACTGATTGCAACACTGGAAATCTCTCCCACTTCTGCGTACCGGAGCCATGGAGACTTGTTGGAAGCGACCCTCGTTCTTACCAGCATGGACTGATGTCTGCCGATCGAATTGAAGGTCAGTGTCGGGCAGTCTTCATCCATGTCCATGATTTTCCCGTATGGAACAAGTCCTAGTTTCACCAATGCCTGGAACCCATTGCAGATTCCGCACATCAGACCTTCCCGTTCATCCAGAAGCTTTGTCACTTCATTGCGGATCTTCGGATTGCGGAAGAAAGACGTGATGAACTTGCCGGAGCCATCCGGTTCATCTCCGCCCGAAAAGCCGCCTGGAAGGGCAATGATCTGGCTCTTGGCAATTGATGCCGCAAAGCGGTCGACACTGTCTTCGATTTCTTGAGGCGTACGGTTGCGGATCACGAAGATTTCCGGGTCAGCCCCGTATTTCTCAAACGCTCGTGCCGTATCCCATTCGCAGTTCGTTCCCGGAAATACCGGAATCAGAACATGCGGATGCGCACAGGTATAGCTAGCATGCATCGGCTGCTCTGCTTGATAGGAGACTGCCGGAACTTCCGCATCATCACTCGGAGTCAGATACGGGAATACCGGCTGCAGCTTCTCTTCCCAGAGCTTCTGCAGTTCTTCCATCTCAAGGGTTTCGCCATGGAACGAGAATTCATAGACTTCCGCAGTCACAGCGATCAGCCTCGCATCTGCAGGCATGTTCGCTTCTTCAGAAGTTTCAATCAGGAAAGCGCCAGCGTGCTTCGCAAATAGTTCGTCTTCCGAAACCGAATCAGACACTTTCACGCCGATCCGGCTGCCAAGTCCCATCTTGAACAGACCTTCTGCAATTCCGCCGCGTTCACATACCCAGACAGACCATGCATCGCCGGATCTTACGATCTGCTCGATCTCAGAGAAGACTTTTCTGACACTTGCAAACACCGGGAGATCATTCTCATCATAGTCCGGCTGCAGCAGCCATACCTGATGGCCTGCCCGCTTGAACTCATCGGAGATCACATGTCCCGCATCTGCAACACTGACCGCAAAGCTGACCAGAGTAGGCGGAACATCGATCTGCTCAAAGGTCCCGGACATCGAATCCTTGCCGCCGATTGCCGCAATGCCAAGCTCCATCTGTGCCTTCAATGCACCAAGCAGTGCCGACATCGGTCTGCCCCAGCGCTTCGGATCTGAACTGGTATGACCGAAGAATTCCTGGAACGTCAGCCAGCAATGATCCATACTGCCGCCTGCTGCCAGCACTTTGGCAACCGAGGTGATGACTGCTTCTTCTGCCCCCTTATACGGAGAAGCCGCAGAAACATACGGATCAAAGCCCCAGCCCATCAGAGAAGCCGTATTCGTCGTCCCGTTCAGAACCGGAAGCTTGCAGGCCATTGCCTGCTCTGGCGTCAGCTGCCTTCTGCCGCCATACGGCATCAGCACCGTTCCGGCCCCGATCGTGGAATCAAAGCGTTCCGCTAATCCCTTTTCAGAACATACGTTGAGATCGCTGACCAGCTTCTTCATATGTTCTGCAAACGGGCGGTCTCTTCCATCATCAGATGCTCTTTCCGGCATATCGATCTCTGCATCGGCATAGCGCTTGGCGCCATTGGTATCCAGGAATGCTCTGGAAAGATTCACGATCGTACTGCCATTCAATTCCATGACCAGACGCGGATCTTCTGTCACCTCAGCCACAACCGTGGACTCCAGGTTCTCTGCATCTGCTAGCTTCCGGAACTGTTCTGCATCTGCAGCCGAGGTCACGACGGCCATGCGCTCCTGAGACTCGGAGATTGCAAGTTCCGTGCCATCGAGGCCTTCATACTTCTTCGGAACCTTGCCAAGATCAATATGCAGACCAGGAGCCAGTTCGCCGATTGCGACACTGACCCCGCCGGCTCCGAAATCATTGCAGCGCTTGATCAGGCGGGTCGCTTCCGGATTGCGGAACAGTCTCTGGAGCTTGCGCTCTTCCGGGGCGTTTCCCTTCTGGACTTCCGCTCCGCAGGTTTCGAGCGATTCCATCGTATGCGACTTCGAAGAACCGGTTGCACCGCCGCATCCATCTCTTCCGGTTCTTCCGCCGAGAAGAATCACGACATCGCCAGGCTGCGGACGTTCTCTGACCACATTCTCTTCCGGAGCTGCGCCGATGACCGCACCAATCTCCATGCGCTTGGCCACGTAGTCCGGATGATAGATCTCATGAACATGACCAGTCGCCAGTCCGATCTGGTTGCCGTAGGAACTGTAGCCCTGAGCAGCCGTGACCGTCAGCTTGCGCTGCGGGAGCTTGCCCTTCAGGGTATCCTCAATCGGCACAAGCGGATCGGCTGCACCGGTGATGCGCATTGCCTGATAGACATACGAACGGCCGGACAGCGGATCGCGGATTGCTCCGCCAAGGCAGGTTGCTGCTCCGCCGAATGGTTCGATCTCAGTCGGATGATTATGTGTCTCATTCTTGAACATCAGAAGCCATGGCTTATCTCTGCCATCGACATCGACATGAATCTTCACGGAACATGCATTGATCTCTTCGGATTCATCGAGATCCTTCAGCTTCCCGCTCTGCTTCAGTGCCTTGGCGCCGATGGTCGCAAGATCCATGAGCGTGATCGGCTTCGCGGTTCTTCCGGCATATACCTTTTCTCTTAATTCGAGATAGTCTTCATAAGTCTTGCGGATATAGTCCGGTTCGATCTTCACGTCTTTCAGAATCGTATTGAACGTCGTGTGACGGCAGTGATCGGACCAGTACGTATCAATGACCCGTACTTCGGTGATGGTCGGATCACGCTTCTCTTCATTCCGGAAATAGTCCTGCAGAAACTCCAGATCCGCGAGATCCATGGCCAGTCCCTTCTCATCATGGAACTTCTGCCGATCTGCTTCATTCATTTCCGTGAAGCCATGCAGCACCTCCGGTGCCGGCGGCTCCGGATAGGTTCTGCGGATCGTCTCTGGCTTTGCAAGCGAAGCTTCTCTTGCCTCAACCGGGTTGATCAGGGTCTCACGGATTTTTTCTCTGTCTTCTTCAGAAAGACTGCCCTGGATGTAATAAACCCGGGCAGTACGTACTTCCGGTCTGCCTTTGCACGTGCTTAACTGAATGCACTGCGAAGCGCTGTCGGCGCGCTGATCGAACTGGCCCGGCAGATATTCCACGGCCAGCACCCATTCGTCTGCAGCAGGCTCTGGAGCAGTCTCTTCATAGAGCACATCGACCTGAGGCTCTGAAAGAATCGTGCGTTCTGCCTGCCGGTAATCCGCCTCTTCGATCGACTCGAGATCGTAGCGATTCAGAATGCGCACGCCGCGGACATCGCCATTGCGGATCACAGTCTGAAGATTGCGGAGCACTCCTTCTGCTTCTACCGCAAACGGAGGTTTCTTTTCTACAAAGCAGCGATATACCGTCATCTGTATCTCCCTTCCAGTGCCTTCTTTCCGATATCAGTCCGGTGATGCTCTCCTTCAAACGAGATATCGCTCACCGCTTCATAAGCCTTCTGCAGTGCCTCTTCGAGCGTCGGAGCTTCGGCCTCGATGCCGAGCACCCGGCCGCCATTGGTATGATAGCCATCTTCTTTCTTCATGGTTCCGGAATGATAGACATAGACGCCCGGATGCTGGCCATGCTCATCAAGCCCGTGGATCAGATAACCCTTCTGATAGCTCAGCGGATATCCGCCCGAAGCTTCCATGATGCACGCCGCACACTGATCCGACCATTCGATCTCCAGATCTCCCAGTGTTTCATTCTCACATGCCAGCATGATCTCAAGCAGATCGCTCTTCAATAACGGAAGCACGACCTGAGTCTCGGGATCTCCGAACCGGCTGTTGTATTCGATGACCTTCGGACCATCTTTCGTTAACATCAGTCCGAAGTACAATACCCCGCGGAACGTCCTTCCCTCCGCATTCATCGCATGCATGGTCGGCAGGAAGATCTCGTTCATGCAGCGATCTGCAATCTCCTTCGTATAGAACGGAGACGGCGCAATCGTGCCCATGCCGCCGGTATTCAGGCCCTGATCATTGTCATCAGCCCGCTTATGATCCATCGAAGAAACCATCGGCCGGATGACTTTTCCATCCGTGAAGGCCAGCACCGATACTTCCGGTCCTTCCAGGAATTCTTCGATTACAATCTCATTGCCAGCTGCTCCGAATGCTTTATCGACCATAAGCTCTTTCACAGCCGCTTCCGCTTCTTGGGCATTCTGTGCGATCAGAACACCTTTGCCCAGTGCGAGACCATCAGCCTTCAGCACTGCCGGATACGTATTCTGTTCCTTCAGATAGGCAAGCGCTGCTTCCGGATCCGAGAACACTTCATACGCTGCCGTCGGAATGCCGTACTTCTTCATAAGTCCTTTGGCAAATACTTTGGATGCTTCAATCTCAGCCGCTTTCTGAACCGGACCGAATGCCTTGATTCCTGCTGCTTCCAGCGCATCCACCATGCCGAGGGCGAGCGGATCATCCGGCGTCACACAGACAAAATCAACATGGTTCTGAACTGCGAATTCAGTGATTCCTCTGACATCATCAGCCTTGAGATTCACGCACTCGGCAAGATCTGCGATGCCGCCATTGCCAGGTGCACAGAAGAGTTTCTCAATCGAAGGATTTTCCTTCAGCTTGCGGATCACCGCATGTTCACGGCCTCCGCCTCCGATTACCAGTACCTTCATTGTCCTTCCCTCAATCAATGATGGAACAGACGGATGCCGGTGAATGCCATGACCATGCCATAGCGGTCAGCCGCTTCAATGACATTGTCATCCCGGATGGAACCGCCTGGTTCTGCGACATACGTGACACCGCTCTTATGCGCCCGCTCAATATTATCCCCGAACGGGAAGAATGCATCGCTGCCCAGCGATACCCCGCTCTGCGCATTCAGCCATGCCCGTTTCTCTTCGGCAGTGAAGACAGCCGGCTTCTCTGTCCAGTAATACTGCCAGACGCCATCTCTCAGCACATCTTCCTGCTCGCTGCCGATATACACATCGATBGCATTATCCCGATCCGGTCTGCGGATTTCTTCCTTCCATGGCAGATTCAGCACCTGCGGTGCCTGCCGCAGGAACCAGTGATCAGCCTTGTCACCGGCTAATCTCACACAATGAACTCTGCTCTGCTGACCAGCCCCGACCCCGATCACCTGGCCATGATAGGCATATGCGACGCTGTTGGACTGCGTATACTTCAGGGCAATCATCGAGATGAGCAGATCCCGCTTCGCATCTTCTGGCAGATTCTTGTTCTTTGTGACGATATTGCCGAAGATCGAATTATCTAAGACCACTTCATTTCTGCCCTGCTCGAACGTGATGCCGAATACCTGCTTGCGCTCGATCGGTTCAGGAACGTAGGAAGGATCAATCTGGATGACGTTATAGTTTCCCTTCTTCTTATGGGAAAGAATCTCCAGGGCTTCATCCGAATAGCCTGGTGCAATGATACCGTCTGAAACCTCATGCTGTAAGGCCAGAGCCGTTTCCTTGTCACACGGATCCGAAAGTGCCGCAAAGTCTCCGTAGGAGCTCATGCGGTCTGCTCCTCTTGCCCGGATATACGCACAGGCAAGCGGCGAAATGTCCAGATCTTCTGCAAAATAAATTTTCCGCTCCACCTCAGAAAGCGGCAGACCGATGGCTGCACCAGCCGGGCTGACATGCTTGAAGGAAGCAGCTGCCGGCATGCCAGTCGCCTGCTTGAGTTCTCTGACCAGCTGCCAGCTGTTCAGCGCATCCAGAAAGTTGATATAGCCAGGTTTCCCGTTCAGTACTTTCACCGGCAGATCACTGCCATCTGCCATGAAGATGCGGGCAGGTTTCTGATTCGGGTTGCATCCGTACTTCAGCTGAATCTCGTTTGCCATCTTACTTCTCCTCCTCATTCCTGTTGAAGATCTTCGTCTCTGTCTCCCCTGTTTCAATCGTGATCTGACGCGTGAAGAGACTGACCTTGTTATCCGGATTCAATGCTTCCCAGAGATGCTGGCTGAACTGATCAAATGGTTCATGCACCATCTCCCAGCGGACTGGCTCTCCTCTAAACGAAGGAATCGGACTGCCATTATGCGCATACGTATGAATGATGCGTCCGAAGCCAGGCTGCTCTTCGGAATAATCGAAGAACTGACGCAGCGTCGATGCAGGATTTCCTTCATCGCTCTTCAGGATCGACATCCGGTAGGAACTGCCCTTGACGAGGGCGGAAATGCGCGGCGTATAGTTCGGTCCATCTGGTTCAAATGTTCTCGTGAATAAAGCATCTTCGAAGGTCTTTCCTTCTTCGAGGGCCTGATAGATCGTATCGGTCTGATCGCCATTGGTCACGATCGTCTGATCCCGGAATACTCTTACCGGGGCATAGATGATCAGGCTCGGATCTTCCATCTTCGAAGGATCAAAAGCCTGGGTCCGGATCCCGTCGCCATCCGTCACGAACACGCGGTTGCGGCTGTTCAAGCTTCTGCCCATGATGAAATATCCGATGCGCATCCGCTTTCCGCAAGGGGTACGCCCGATGACGATGCCTCTGCCCGGATAATCAATTCCCCTGAGATAAGAAAACAGATCTTCAGTCATGATTTTTCTCCTTCTCCAGCTCTTCGCTGACCATCTTCACTGCTTCCGGCAGAATCTGCCATTCTGCCTCTTCCATCACTCTTTGCTGCAGCACTTCCGGCGTATCGCCAGGCAATACGTTCACCGGCTTCTGCAGCAGAATCTCGCCGCCATCGGTGATCTCATTGACATAATGCACGGTAGCACCCGTCACCTTTACGCCTCTTGCCAGGGCCGCTTCATGAACCTTCAGGCCATAGAAGCCCTTGCCGCAGAACGAAGGAATCAGCGACGGATGAATATTCAGAATCCGTTTCGGATAGGCATCAATGAGCGGCTTCCCGACCATGCTGAGATACCCGGCCAGCACAATCAGCTCAATCTGATTCTCTTTCATGCATGCAAGGACGGCCTGATCAAAATCCTCTGTACTTGCAAAGCTCTTCCGGGAAATCACTTTCGTCTTCACGCCAGCTGCTTCGGCCCGCTTCAGGGCATACGCATCGCCCCGGCTCGCCACGGTCAGAACAATCTTCCCGGCCGGAATCTTTCCAGCCGCTTCGGCATCAAGCAATGCCTGCAGATTCGTTCCGCCACCGGAAACCATCACTGCAATCCGGATCATCTTATTCTCCGAATACGACAGAATGGTCGCCTGCTTCGAGATAGCCGATGATCTGGGCGTGTTCACCAGCCTCATTCAGAATCTTCACGGTCTTTTCTGCATCTTCCGGCGATACAATCACGCTCATGCCGATACCCATGTTGAACGTGTTGTACATATCATGTTCCGAGATATTCCCCTTCTCCTGAATGAGCGGGAAAATCGGAGGAATGTTCCAGGATCCTTTCTGAATCACCGCATTGAACTGCTTCGGGAACGAACGCGGCATATTCTCATAGAAACCGCCGCCGGTGATATGCGCAATCGACTTCACCTTCACCTGCTGCAGCAATGAGAGAACCGGCTTCACATAGATTCTCGTCGGTGTCAGCAGCGTTTCTCCTAATCCTTTTCCAAGTACATCAGCATAGCCATCCAGATCGGCATGATCGATGTCAAATACTTTGCGGACCAGCGAAAAGCCATTGGAATGAACCCCGGAGGAAGAAATCCCGACGATCACATCTCCTGCCTGAATCGTGTTCTGATCCAGAATCGCTTCTTTCTCTACCGCTCCGACCGAGAACCCGGCAACATCATATTCTTCTTCCTTCATCAGCCCCGGATGCTCTGCCGTCTCGCCGCCGACCAATGCACAGCCAGCCTGGACGCAGCCATCAGACACGCCTTTCACGATTGCAGCAATCTTCTCCGGGACATTCTTTCCGCAGGCAATATAGTCGAGGAACAATAGCGGCTTTGCCCCGCAGCAGATGACATCATTCACGCACATCGCCACGCAGTCGATGCCGATCGTATCATGCCGGTCCATCAGAAAGGCAAGCTTCAGCTTCGTGCCGACGCCATCGGTTCCGGACACGAGAACCGGATGATGATATTCTTCCAGGTTCAGCTCAAACAATCCCCCGAACCCGCCGATGCCATCCAGGCATCCCGGGATTGCAGTTCTTGCGACATCCTGTTTCATCAGCTGCACAGACCGGTAGCCTGCAGTCACATCGACGCCTGCTTCCTTGTAGCTGGTACTGTAGCTCTTTTCTGTCATGGCCTCACCCTTCTTTCTTCTTCTCGATTTTCTGCTCGAAGCGATCCTTATCGGCAGAGGATGGTGTCGCTGCCGGATAATTCTCCGTGAAGCAGCCGGTGCAGAATCCGCACCTTGCGCCATCTGCCATTGCCAGCACGCCCTTCACGCTCAGATATCCGAGCGTATCTGCCCCGATTGCCTTGCAGATTTCACTCTCACTCATCTGGCAGGCAATCAGGTGTTCCTTCGAATCAATATCGGTTCCGTAATAGCACGGGCTGATGAACGGCGGTGCACTGATCCGCACATGAACTTCCCTTGCCCCGGCATCTCTTAACAGCTTCACGATTCTTCCGGAAGTCGTGCCGCGGACAATGGAATCATCCACCATCACGACCCGTTTCCCTTTCACAACCGAAGAAACTGCATTCAGCTTCATGCGCACCGCATTCTCACGCTGTCCCTGTGTCGGCTGGATGAATGTCCTTGCAATATAGCGATTTTTCTGAAAGCCCATCTCATACGGAATCCCGGATTTCTCCGCATAGCCCAGTGCTGCATCCAGGCCGGAATCCGGAACCCCGATCACGACATCTGCGTCAACCGGATGTTCTTCTGCCAGAATTCTGCCTGCCTTCTTTCTTGCCTCATGCACGGACATGCCTTCCAGAACAGAATCCGGTCTTGCAAAATAGACATACTCGAATACGCAGAGATTCCCGCGGGCTCCGCAATGCGTCCGGATGGAACGCACGCCATCCTCATCGACAACGCAGATTTCCCCTGGATCCAGATCACGGATATAGGTCGCGCCCAGTGCATCCAGCGCACACGTCTCGCTGGCAAACAGAATCTGGCCCTCCGGCATCCTTCCCATGACTAATGGTCTGAACCCGGTCCGATCGCGGAACGCAATCAGCTTCATCGGCGACGTCAGCACGCACGAATAAGCCCCTTCCAGGTTGTACATCGCCCGTACGATTGCCTGTTCAATCGAAGGCTGGCGCAGACGTTCACGGACAATCTCATAGGCGATGATCTCGGAATCATTCGTCGTATGGAAGATCGCTCCTCCGAACTCCAGCTTCTTTCTCAGTTCTGCCGCATTGGTCAGATTGCCATTATGAGCAATCGCCAGCTGGCCTTTATAATGACGGAACAGCAGCGGCTGCGCATTCGTATGATTCACGGTTCCAAACGTTGAATATCTGGTATGTCCGATCGCAATCTGTCCCTTGCCGAGCTTTCTCAGCTCTTCCCGGCTGAATACATCCCGGACAAGTCCTACACCCTTATGAACCGTGATCACCCCGCGGTCATTCACCGCAATGCCGCAGCTCTCCTGACCGCGATGCTGAAGCGCAAACAGTCCGTAATACGTATCTCCGGCAACATCTTCTTTCTCTTCCCGGTCATAGATTCCGAAGATGCCGCATTCCTCACGAATGAGATCCTGCATCAGAGCTCCCTGACCTTTTCCTGAAGTGCCCGGTCCTTCTGTTCTACCGAAGCACCCATCGAAGCACGCTCTTCCTTCAGCCGATGCGCAAGAGCCGGATCAGACAGGGCCAGAATCTCTGCCGCAAGATATGCCGCATTCTTTGCCCCATCAATCGCAACGCAGGCAACCGGAATACCGCTTGGCATCATGGAAGTACTGAGCAGAGCATCGAGTCCATCCATCGCTCCGCCCCGAAGCGGAACACCGATCACCGGCAGCGTCGTATTCGCAGCCAGCGAACCAGCCAGAGCTGCACTCATCCCTGCCCCTGCGATCAGAACCCCGAAGCCATTCTCTTCTGCGTTCTTCGCGAACTTCGCAGTTTCCTCCGGCGTGCGGTGTGCACTCATCACATGCGCCTCAAACGGAATCCCGAGATCCTTCAGCGTCTTCATCGCTTTCGACATCACCGGAAAATCACTGTCCGACCCCATAATCACTGCAGCCTTCTTCATAACCAAGTCCTCCTTCAAACAGAAAAAAGCCTGCAGACAGTCCAGTCTACAGGCATCATAGTCTTATCCTTCCCGGCGCGGGCGGTTTCCTCCCGCAGAGGCCAGATCCTTAAACGCATGGAGAGATACAGAATCACGGTACATAGCCAAGTCCTTTCTGCATTCTGAAACACCGTTAAAAGACGGGACTATAGTATCTGATAAAAAACAAATTGTAAAGCGCGCAAAATCCTCCCGATCCAGCCGGTTCCTCCGGAAAGCAAATATTCACTCTTATGCACGAGAGTGATCCACGAACCATCTGAGATGCAGACTGCAGAAGATCATCTGCCTTTGTATATCATGATGAGGAAGCCCAGAAGTGCTGATGTGAGGACCAGCCACTCCAGCATTTCCTTTTTCGCTTTTTCCCTGAACGCTTTTGCCAGGAAGAAAACGCATGGCACCACCAGCAGCATCAATGAATAAATGAAATCCGTTATCATACTCCAGGAAGGGAATTCCACGCAATCAGCCGCAGGCAGGTTCTGGTCTGTTTTTCACTCCTGCGGTTTCAGGAGTATCTCAAACTGATGCAGGTAAGTCTCCTCCAGATCCATCTTTCCTTCATTGACCGCCCAGGTCTGTACCACCCCTGCAATCAGGAACCAGGCACCCCGCATCAGTTCCTCGGCCGGAACATCCTTCCGGATCTCACCATTCTGCTGTGCCTGCTGAAACAACGTCAGCAGCAGCTTCCCGAACTCTGTGGGATGATGGTCGCCTTGCATCACCATGGCACTTGCCAGATGCAGTTCCAGCATCTTTCGCACCACCGACGGTCCGAGGTACAGCAGATACTCCAGAAATTGTCTGCATGCCGCCTTCAGCTTGTCATAGGGACTGCTGATCCCGGCCAGCGCATACATAATATTCGCCCGGCTTTCCTCAGAAGGATGAATGATGCTGAAAAGCAGGTCTTTCTTTTCCGTATAGTAATAATAAAAGGTGTTCTTAGAAATCCCGCTCGCCTTGCAGATGGCATTGATCGTTACCGCGTCATAACCATTCTCCTGAAACAGGCGCAGCGCATTGTCACGGATCTTCTTTCTGGTTTCGTTGTCTTCTTTCATGCCGCCCCTTTTTATAGCATACATTTCGCATCTCCGCAATATATTTATGTAACCTTGTTTACACATTTATATTACCGTGGTAATATAAGCGGGATTTTTCTGAGGAGGAACGTCATGGTCAAAGCACTTCGATATCTGAAGCCCTTCTGGCTGTCCGTAATCGCAATCATTGCCCTGGTATTCGGCCAGGTCCAATGTGAGCTTGCCCTGCCGGATTATATGTCTGACATCGTCACCAACGGCATTCAGTACAGCGGCATTACCGATACCAGCCCGCAGGCAATGCGGGCATCCGTCTTTTCGCATATGGAACTGTTCATGAGCGAAGAAGACCGGAAAACTTTTGAGGAATCCTATCAGTACATTGAAGCTGGCAATGCCGGATATGCAGAAGAATATCCCGCAGTCCAGCAGGAAGACATCTACGTCAGAACGGCTGCGGAAGACCTCAGCTCGATTACCGAAAAGCCCTTCCTATTTGTATCTATGCTGGAGAATCCAGACCTTCTGACTCAGCTTGGTCTTGCCAGCAGCGATCAGGCATTCGCCATGCTGGAACAGAATGAAACAGTCCGTCAGCAGTTCCTGACTCAGGCAGAAGAACGTTTGTCCGGCTATTCCGACAGCAATCTCCAGTCTGCTGAAACCATGCTCATGAAGCAGGAATATCAGGCATTAGGCATGAATGTTGAAGCCATGCAGAGCAACTACATCTGGAAGACAGGCGGATGGATGCTAGTGATCGCAGCCATCGGCTCGCTCTGTGCGATCGGAGCCGCGTATCTCTCCAGCCGCACGGCCACTGCGGCCTGCCGCAACATGCGTGCAGATGTCTTTGCCAAAGTGGAATCCTTTTCTTCTGCCGAGTTCAGTTCTTTCTCCACAGCTTCTCTGATCACCCGCACGACCAATGATATCCAGCAGATTCAGCAGGTCATGACAATGATGCTGCGAATCGTGCTGATGGCACCGATGATGGGCATCACCTCCGTCGTCAAAGTTCTGCGCTACCAGAACATGGCAGGCATCCTGGGGTGGACCGTTCTGGTCATCCTTGCCATCATGCTCATCACTTTCGGGATCACAACCCCGAAATTCCGCCTGATCCAGAAACTGGTTGACCGCCTCAACCTGGTCACCAGAGAACAGCTCTCAGGCATGCTGGTCATCCGGGCATTCAACAATCAGAAGATCGAAGAAGAACGCTTTGATGATGTCAACAAAGACATCACTGATGTCAACATCTTTGTCAACCGGGCAATGGCGCTGATCATGCCGATCGTCACCTTCCTGATGAGTGCCGTCGAAATCCTGATCATCTGGTTCGGCGCAAAACAGGTAGATCTCGGAACCATGCAGATCGGCGATATGATGGCGTACCTGCAGTATGCAATGCATGTACTGATGTCTTTCATGATTGTAGCCATGATCTTCATCATGATTCCGCGTTCCAGCGTCAGCGCAAAGCGCATCTTCGAAGTACTTGAAACGAGTCCTTCGATTAAGGATCCCATCCAGCCGAAGCACCTTCCCGAAGGAAACCAGAAAGTCACCTTTGACCATGTTTCCTTCCGCTATCCAGGCGCCGAAGAAGATGTGCTCCATGACATCACTTTTGATGCTGCGCCAGGCGAAACCGTTGCCTTCATCGGTTCTACCGGTTCCGGCAAATCCACTCTGATCAATCTGATTCCCCGCTTCTTCGATGTGTCTTCCGGGTCCATCCGCTTCGGCAATACAGATATCCGTGAAGTCACTCAGAAAGAACTCCGCAATCNGATCGGCTATGTGCCCCAGAAAGGAGTGCTGTTCTCAGGAACTGTGGAATCCAATCTGAAATATGCAGATGAGAATGCCTCTCCCGATACAATCCAGAATGCCCTCAAAGTCTCCCAGGCTGAGGAATTCGTCTCGAAAATGCCGCATCAGCTCGAAGAACCGATTGCAGAAGGCGGCACCAATGTCTCCGGCGGCCAGAAGCAGCGCCTTTCCATCGCCCGAGCTCTGACCCGGAATGCAGATCTCTATATTTTCGATGATACATTCTCAGCTCTGGACTACGCTACCGATGCAAAGCTCCGCGAAGCATTGTCGGCCATGGTTGAGAAGACGCATTCTACCGTATTCATCGTCGCTCAGCGCATCAGCACGATCATGCACGCAGACAAGATCATCGTCCTGGATCAGGGCCATATGGCCGGCATGGGAACCCATGCAGAACTGATGAAGACCTGCCAGGTCTATCAGGAAATCGCACATTCCCAGCTGAGCAGAAAGGAGCTCGGAGAATGAGTCAGAGAAACAGACAGCCAATGCACGGCCCAGGCCGCAATATGGGCTCAGGCGAAAAAGCCAAAGACTTCAGAGGAACGATCCGCAGGCTGCTCCGCTACATGAAGCCCTACCGCTTCCAGCTGATCTTCATCTGTATTTTTGCGATCGCTTCCACAATCTTCTCGATCATTGGTCCGAAGATCCTCGGCAGCGCAACTACGCTGCTTGCGGAGGGGCTTGCCGCTAAATACACCCAGCAGGGATCGATTGACTTTGCCGGTATCTTCACGATCCTCCGGAATCTCCTGCTGATCTACCTTGCAAGTGCCCTGTTCAGCTATATCCAGGGATGGATGATGGCCACTGTCACTCAGAAGACCACCTACTCTCTGCGAAAAGAAATCAGCGAGAAGATCAATCGTCTTCCCCTCAACTACTTTGACCGCCAGACCCATGGCGAAGTACTTTCCCGCGTCACAAACGATGTTGACACCGTATCCCAGTCTCTCAATCAAGCTGTCCAGCAGATCCTGACTTCTCTGGTCACGATCATCGGCATTCTTTACATGATGCTGAGAATCTCCTGGCAGATGACACTGATGGCTCTGGTTGTGATCCCGATCTCCGGGATCTTAGCTGCCTTCGTCGTGAAGAAATCTCAGAAATACTTCCACGCCCAGCAATCCACCCTCGGCCAGGTCAACGGCCACATTGAAGAAATGTACGGCGGACATCTCGTCATGAAAGCCTTCAATGGCGAGGATCGTTCCATCGCTGCTTTCTCCAGGCTGAACAAAGACCTCTATGAAAGTGCCTGGAAATCCCAGTTCATCTCCGGCATCATGATGCCTCTTACCAGTTTCATCGGTAATGTCGGCTATGTCGGCGTGTGCATCCTCGGCGGCTATCTGGCCATTCATGACGGTCTTGCCATCGGTGACATCCAGGCCTTCATCCAGTATGTCAGAAGCTTCAATCAGCCAATTACTCAGAGTGCACAGATCATGAACGTCATGCAGTCAACGGCAGCTGCTGCCGAACGTGTCTTCGAATTCCTCGAAGAACCGGAAGCACTTCCGGATACTGCTCATCCGGTTTCCATCCGCGATGAGAAAGGAAACCTCACGATCAGAGGTGATGTCTGCTTCGAGAATGTCTCCTTCGGCTATGAACCGGATAAGATTGTCATCCACAACTTCAGCGCCTATATCCATGCCGGTCAGCAGATTGCTATTGTCGGTCCGACCGGAGCCGGGAAGACTACGATCGTAAAGCTGCTGATGCGCTTCTATGAGCTTAACAGCGGAAGCATCTATATTGACGGCATCAACACCAGAGATCTGACCAGGAAAGACCTGCGAGACTGCTTCGGCATGGTGCTTCAGGATGCATGGCTTCATACCGGAACCATCATGGAAAACATCCGCTACGGAAGACCAGACGCCACCGATGAAGAAGTCGTCAGAGCAGCAGATGCAGCCTATGTCGACCACTTCATCCGCACGCTCGAGAGCGGCTATGAAACTGAAATCAACGAAGAAACCACAAATATCTCCCAAGGCCAGAAACAATTGCTGACAATTGCCAGAGCCTTTCTCGCCGATCCTAAGATTCTGATTCTCGATGAAGCAACTTCTTCCGTCGATACCAGAACTGAGATCCTGATCCAGAAAGGTATGGAGAACCTGATGAAAGGAAGGACCAGCTTCGTCATTGCCCATCGCCTTTCTACGATCCGCAATGCCGATCTGATCCTGGTCATGGATCATGGCGACATTGTCGAAGCCGGCAAGCATGAAGAACTTCTGGAAAAGAACGGATTCTACGCAAAGCTCTACAACGCACAATTCGAAGAATCCTGATACTGAAAGGACAGACTATTCCGAATAGCTGTCCTTTATTCCCCTTGCTGCCAGAACCTGAATGATCTCTGTCTGGCTGCAGCATCCTTCTGAAATCTGATCTACTTCATTATTCCTGCATTACAATGGAATCAGAAGCAGTATCCGGAGGAAATCATGAAAACCAGATTATCCAGAAGCACGTGGGCAACCATCATCCTTTTCGGCTTCATCGGCCAGATTGCCTGGTCGGTGGAGAACATGGAATTCAATGTCTTTCTGTTCAATGAAATCGGCGGGAGCACGCATGATATCGCCGACATGGTCGCATGGTCTGCAATTATCTCGACCATCACGACTCTGATCATGGGCATTCTCAGCGACAAGGCAGGACACCGCAAGCGCTTCTTATGCTGGGGATACGTGATCTGGGGGCTCATGACCATTGCCTTTGCGGCAATCTCCAGAGAACATACGGCTGCCTTATGGCCTTCTCTTTCTGCCGCCGAGGTGCTGAGCCGGACTGTGTTCTTCGTGATCCTGCTCGACTGCATCATGTCGTTCTTCGGCTCTGTTGCCAATGATGCAAGCTTCAACGCATGGGTCACTGAATCTACTGATGAGACGAACCGGGCTTCGGTAGAAGGCGTGCTGAATGTATTTCCGATGCTCGCTATGCTGGTGGTAGCAGGCGGGTCCGGCATCCTCACCGAAACGATCGGATGGCCAGGATTCTTCTTAGCCGTCGGAGGTGTCGTCACGCTCTGCGGTCTGCTCGGCCTGAAGTTTGTCAAAGACTCGAAGACAGTTTCTTCGAAAGAGTCTCTTTCCTTTCTGGAAAGCGTATGCTACGGATTCCGTCCTTCCGTGATCCGGAAGAACCCGAAGTTCTATCTGACCCTTGCAGCCATGTGCATCTTCAATATCTCCGTGCAGGTCTTCATGCCGTATCTGCTGATCTACCTGCAGTACACGCTCGGCTTTGATACGATCACCTATTCCATGGTCATGGCCATTGTCATCATCCTTGCCTCCGTCATGTCCGTTCTCATCGGCAAGATCACGGATCAGAAAGGAAAGGACAAAGTCTTCCGCACTGCCATCTTCCTATATGCCGGCGGACTGCTGCTGGCATCACTGATGCGTGAGCCGGTCTTATTCGTCATTGCCGGAACGATCATGATGACCGGATACGCTGCGGTATCAGTCGTATTCATGAGTGCAGTCAGAGACTATACGCCGATCGATCATGTCGGCATGTTCCAGGGCATCCGGCTGCTTGCCTATGTGCTGCTGCCGATGCTGATAGGGCCTTACATCGGAACATTCCTGATTGATCATTCTGATGCAGGCACCTATATCAACTCCTATGGAGAGCTGGTCTCTCTCCCGGTACCTGCATTGTTCACTGCCTCCGCGCTGATCAGTCTTCTGATCCTGATCCCGGCAAAGAAACTATTCGTGCAGAAATCATCTTCATAATGAAAAGGAGGACTGATGAATATGAGCAATCCCGCTTTCAGAATCAATGTGCGTATTTTGTTTCAAGGTTCTCCGGCTCTTCCGGAATCTCGCCAGCAAGCTCGAATCCTTTTCTTGCGGCCAGCACGGCGATGATTTCATTGATGACCGCAGCTGCAGCAATCGTTCCTTTGACGATTGAAGCAAGATCCGGTCTGACTGGTTCCAGCACTGCACAGATGATGCCGGTGAATACCAGCGATACGCCAGAGTGCGGCAGCAGCGTCAGCCCGAGATACTTCTGTACCGTCTCCGGCAGATGCGTAGCCTTTGCTCCGAAGCGGGCACCGAAATACTTCCCGGCAGCTCTTGCGGCGATATAGACAAAGGTATAGAGACCAGCACCTGCAATCAGGTGATAATCCAGCGGCGCGCCGAGATCCACAATCGCAACGATCAGACTGAGCTGCAGAATCGGATGATACCATTCCGCGATCTGATTCAGGCGTTCCTCAGAAACCAGGTTCGAGAATACCGTGGAGAACGAAACTCCGATCAGCATGTAATTGATCGTGATATTCTTCAGCACAGCGGTATTGAAGAAATACCCGATGGCCGTGCAGAGTGTCACGCCGATCAGAATGGTTACGAGTGTTTCCGCCTTCTTTCCGTCCTTCTTCAGAGGGGCAGAAAGCAGAAAACCGATTGCAACGCCGATCAGAATCGGCAGGAAAATCATGACCGGAATCATATACAGCGGAACTGTTCCGCCGGATACTGCTCTCGTGATGATGGAATCTACCGTGAAGAACACGACAATTCCGACCACATCATCCAGCACTGCCATCGGCAGAAGCGTATCGGTGACCGGACCCTTGGTTTGGAATTCCTGGACAATCGAAAGTGCCGGTGCCGGAGCAGTTGCTAAGGCAATTCCTCCGAACGCTGCTGCCAGATACACCGGAATTCCGGAGAAATGGAAAATGATTCCGAATACCAGCGTCACGACCGCAAACGTTCCCAATGACTGCGTCAGCGTGGTCAGCACCAGAGCCTTGCCATAAGACTTCAGCTTTCTCCAGATCAGTTCTGTTCCGAGCATGATGCCGAACGAGCACTGCATCCAGCTGATGATGACTTTATACCAGTTGGAATCCAGCAAGGTCTGCGGCAGAACACCTGCTGCATTCGGTCCCAGAATCATTCCCGCAATCAGCCATCCGAGAATTTCCGGAAGCTTGATCTTCTTTACCAGTTTTCCCATCAGGAACGCAGCTGCAATTCCCGCAATCCATTTCAAGATTACCATTTCATTCACCTCTTCCTGATTCCATTCAGAAATATATCCAATGCCAGATCTTCTTCTTTCTCAGAACTGGTTTCTTTCTCGCTCAGATGCCTTGCATTCCGATCATCCAGGAACTTCAGGATCAGATTCACAACTTCTTCCTCTGACAGTTCTTCTCGCAGCGGAATCTGTCTGACCGCATTGCGGATCAGCTGCTTTCTTCTTTCATCAAAAGCATTCCAGGTTTCCCTGATTTCTGTTTTCACTTCTTCCGGCGGAAACAGAACTGCGCTCTCAAACAGACGTGCATCATCGGGATGAAGCTTGTAGTATTCGTTTCTGCATTCAAAGTACTCCTTCAGAAGATTTCCTTCCTGATTCTGCAGATGTTCATTCAGATACCGGATCATCTCCTGCTGACAAGTCCGGATGCATTCGAGGTACAGCATCTCCTTGGAGGGAAAGTAGTGGTAGATGATCCCTTTGGAGATTCCCTGCTCTTCGCAGATGACATTCAGGGAGCCTGCCTCGAAGCCATGTTCTGAGAATTCCCGGATTGCCCCGTTCACGATTTTCGAACGAGTCTGCTGATTCTTTTCTTCCCGTTTCATCTCATGCACCTCCTGCACACGAGAATTGTTATATGCTTTTTCGACCATGTGGTCAATAGGCTTTTCTGCAATTCTGTTTACAGGAGATCGGGGACATGATATGATGCCAGAAAGAACCAGGAAGGGGTGAGAAGATGAGAATGCATTTCTGCCGTTAATCAGCATGATAAAATCTGTCATCGGTTTCGTCATGCGCGCAGAAATGATTCGTTTCTTCTCGGTAAGTTCTCTTACGCATGAACGGAATGCAGTCATTTTCTGCATTCCGTTTTTTTCATGAAGAAAGGAGAACCCGATGTCTGAAATTGTGATTCACGATCTCAGCTTTACTTATGAAGGCTCCTATGAGCCTGTATTTGATCATCTGAACCTGCGTCTGGACAGTGACTGGAAACTCGGTCTGATCGGCCGCAACGGCCGCGGAAAGACCACGCTGCTGAAACTGATGATGCACGAATATCCCTATACCGGATCCATCCAGTCTGTCTGCAGGTTTGAGTATTTTCCCTATGAGGTAAAAGACACTGAGGATCTATCCATACATATCGTCAATGAGATTGCCCCATCTGCCGAGCAGTGGGAGATGGAACGCGAACTGTCTCTCTTGAAAGCTGATGACAGCATTCTCTGGATGCCATTTTCTTCTCTCTCTGGCGGAGAGCAGACCAAAGTACTGTTAGCCGCAATGTTTCTGAAGGAGAATGCGTTCCTGCTGATTGATGAGCCGACCAATCACCTCGATGAAACCGGAAGAGCAGCTGCTGCCGCTTATCTGAACCGCAAGAAAGGATTCATCCTGGTCTCTCATGATCGTGCATTCCTGGATGCCTGCACAGACCATACCATGGCCATGAACAAGACCGGCATTGAAGTCATGCAGGGCAGCTATTCGATCTGGCGGAAAGAGAAAACCGCCAGAGATCAGCTGGAGATCAAACAGAATGCCAGGCTGCACTCTGAGATCCGCCGGCTGGAAGAAGGCCAGCAGCGTACTGCAAAATGGTCCGATCAGGTCGAGAAGTCCAAGATCGGCGCTGGCGATAAAGGCTATGTAGGCCATATGGCGGCAAAGATGATGCAGCGCTCGAAGAACATCGAACGGCGCCGGAAGAATGCGATCACTGAGAAAGAAGGTCTGTTGAAGGATATTGAGGAAAGCGAATCCCTGAAGCTCATTCAGCCTGCCTGGCATTCTTCGGTCATGGTCTATGCCCAGCATCTTTCGCTCTATTACGGAGAGGTCTGCATCAAAGAAGACTTGAACTTCTCCATTCATCCAGGCGACCGGATTCAGCTGTACGGAAAGAACGGATGCGGGAAGACCACATTGCTGAAGCTCATGAACGGCCAGGATATCCGTACGGAAGGAACCATCCATCTCGGAGCAGGACTGAAGTGTTCCATGATCTTCCAGGACAGTTCATTCATGCAGGGAAATCTCAGAAGCTATGCCGATCATCTGAAGATCGATATTTCCCTCTTCCTTGCCATCCTGTGCAAGCTCGGCTTTTCCAGGGAGCAGTTCGACCGTCCTCTGGAAGAGTGCAGCGAAGGACAGAAGAAGAAAGTCCAGCTGGCCGGAAGTCTGTCTCAGTCTGCTCATCTGCTCTTATGGGATGAACCGATGAACTATCTCGATATCGAATCAAGAGAACAGATCGAAGATCTGATTCTCACCTGGAGCCCGACCATCATATTTGCCGAACATGATCAGTACTTCTCCGAAAAGATCAGAACCGGAATCATCCGCTTCTGATTCCGGTCCTTATGGTAGAATCTAGGAAACATAGGAGAATGATATGAATCTGATCTGTCCGAGAAATTATGATCCGGTCCTTTCGGTCCGGGAAACTCAGGAAGCCATCAAATATATCCGTGATACCTTCCAGAAAGAATTCGGAAAGGAATTATCTCTTTCCCGCATCAGCGCCCCGCTCTTCGTCACGAAGAAAAGCGGTCTGAACGATGATCTCAATGGCATTGAACGGCCGGTCTCCTTCGACCTGCAGGAAATGCCGGGAGAACGCATTGAAGTCGTGCAGTCCCTGGCCAAGTGGAAGCGGTATGCCCTGAAGAAATACGGCTTCAATGTCCATGAAGGCCTCTATACCAACATGAACGCCATCCGCCGTGATGAGATTCTGGACAACCTCCATTCATGCTATGTGGACCAGTGGGACTGGGAGAAAGTCATCACGAAAGAAGAACGTACCGAAGAAACTCTGGAAACGGTCGTGAAGCAGATCTTCAAAGTCATCAAGCACATGGAACATGAAGTCTGGTACAAGTATCCGGAAGCAGTATGCCACCTGGCAGATGAGGTATTCTTCATCACCAGCCAGGAACTGGAAGACCTCTABCCTGACCTATCTGTCAAAGACCGCGAAAACGCAATCGTCCGTGATAAGAAATGCGTCTTCATCTCGAAGATCGGCTGGCCGCTGAAACGCAGCCATCATCCGCATGACGGCAGAGCTCCGGACTATGATGACTGGAACCTGAATGGTGATCTGCTCTTCTGGCTTCCGAGTCTTTCCAGAGCCATTGAGATTTCCAGCATGGGCATCCGCGTCGATGAGAATTCCATCCAGGAACAGTGCAAGGCTGCTCATTGCGAAGGCAGATTGTCTCTTCCGTACCACAAGATGATTCTGAACCAGGAACTGCCTTATACCATCGGCGGCGGCATCGGTCAGTCAAGACTATGTATGTTATTGCTGAACAAGGCACATGTCGGAGAAGTGCAGGCATCGATCTGGCCGGATGAGATGATCGCAGAATGCGAATCACATCATATTCCTCTTCTCTAGAAAGGATGCCTATGATCAGAGAAATCTATCTTGCCGGCGGATGCTACTGGGGAACTCAGAAGTTTCTCGACAGCATCCAGGGTGTAACAAAAACAGAAGTCGGCTTTGCAAACGGATCCGTTCCTTCGCCAAGCTATGAGCAGGTCAAGCATACCGAAACCGGGCATGCAGAAACGGTTCATGTCTTCTATGACGATTCTGTTATTTCACTGAAAACCTTGCTGGAGCTCTTCTTCAACATCATCGACCCGACTTCTCTGAATCGTCAGGGCGCAGATCATGGCACTCAGTACCGCACCGGCATCTACTGCCTCAATGACTCAGATCTCAATACTGCACAAACTGCACTCAAAGACCTGCAGAAAAGATATACCAGCCCTGTTGTTGTGGAGTGTCTTCCTCTGAAATGTTTCTACACAGCTGAGGAATATCATCAGAAATATCTCGACAAGAATCCTGGCGGATACTGCCATGTATCTCTCGGCATGATTCAGAAAGCAAAGAACTGGAAACCAGGAGACTCCACGGATCTCCGGAAGTGATTCCGAGCCTGAAAGAAAAACCGAATCTCATGGAAATGCTAGCAGACTCAGAAGAAGATCTCCGCACTGGCATAGTCTCGCCATGATCTGATTCTTTTTCATCGATCAGGGAAGAACTGAAAACCAGACAAATCCTTACTCTGTCTGGTTCTGTGATTCTGCCCACTGCATCAATGCAGAAACAATGAGTTCAGTCGTCTCATTCATCATGATGTTGAAACGCTTATAGCCCTCTTCTTTATATGCATCAATCGGCTTCACCTGCGCATAGCTCCTGAGACTGACTCCCTGCTTCAGATGCTCCATGAAGTCCACATGCGGGATCCAGCAGCGATCAATGCTCTGCAGCATCACCACTTTCTCCACATGCTTCAGGATCTCCGGATCTGTATCTTCTGTCAGCGAGCGGAACTTCTGCTCGCTTTCTTCTCCGCGCTTCAGACGGATCAGTTCCATCACATGTTCTGATGGATCATCCATATCGAGAATCCGGCTGCGCTGTTCGTAGACCACCTCACGCTGCTCGCTCAGCACATTGTCAAATTCCAGAGTTCTCCTGCGGGCATCAAAGTGAAGTCCCTCTGCCCTCTTCTGAATCCGGTCCGCAAATGCCCGCATCTGCGCATCCGATTCTTTTCCAGCCAGGTAGTGAGCAATCACTGCCTGACCTTCTTCTCCTGCATACTTCTCGAACAGGTCATCATCCATGGCCACATAGAATCTGGAGAAACCCGGATCTCCCTGCCGGCCGGATCTTCCGCGCAGCTGATTGTCGATGCGCGCTGCCTCATGACGTTCCGTACCAAGCACTGCTAATCCGCCAAGCTCCGCAGCCCCTTCGCCAAGCCGGATATCCGTTCCGCGTCCTGCCATATTGGTCGCTACCGTCACCGCATACTTCTGACCAGCCTTGGCAATGATTCCTGCTTCATCCGCATCATTCTTGGCATTAAGCACCTGGTGAGGAATTCCTTCTTTCTTCAGCATCGCACTGAGCTGTTCATTGATTCCTACGGATACCGTCCCGACTAAGACCGGCTGTCCTTTCTCATGCAGAGCTTTGATGTCTTTCACGACGGCTTCATACTTCTCATGCCGGGTCCGGAAGATCTGATCCGGTTCATCAATTCTTCTGACCGGCTTATTGGTCGGAATGGCATAGACTCTCATGTTATACGTATCCAGGAACTCTGCTTCCTCGGTCTTTGCCGTTCCGGTCATACCTGAAAGCTTGTCATACAGACGGAAGAAGTTCTGATACGTAATCGAAGCCAGCGTCACCGTTTCCTGCTTGATATTCACATTCTCTTTTGCCTGGATGGCCTGATGAAGTCCATCGCTGAACTCTCTGCCTTCCATCTTTCTGCCGGTGAACGTATCAACCAGGATAATCTCATTATCTCCGACGACATATTCCACATCCCTGCTCATCAGGTAATTCGCTCTTAATGCATTCTGGATGTAATGCACAAGCTCTGCAGTCTGATCTGTATAAAGATGCGCAACCCCGAAAGCCTTCTCTGCCTTGCGGATTCCTGCCTCGGTCAGAGTCACGCTGTTATCCTCCCGGGAAACCGTATAATCCGCATCCCGCTTCAGACTCTTGGCAAACCGGTCGGCATTGATGTAATTCTGATCCAGTACCGGACCAGGTCCGCTGATGATCAGCGGTGTGCGGGCTTCATCGATCAGGATCGAATCCACTTCATCCAGTACCGCATAGTGAAGACCTCTCAGAACCCGGTCCTTCGGGTCATAAACCATATTGTCCCGCAGATAATCAAAGCCAAGCTCGGAATTCGTTGTATACGTGATATCACACAGATACTGCTCCCGCTTCTGTGCCGGACTCAGCTCATGAAGATTGCAGCCGACCGAAAGACCGAGAAAGCGATACACTTCTCCCATCCAGCTCGCATCACGGCTGGCTAGATACTCATTGACCGTCACGACATGCGCACCTTTACCCTCCAGGGCATTCAGATAGATCGGCATAACTGCTGTCAGGGTCTTTCCTTCACCGGTCTTCATCTCCGCAATATCGCCGCCATCCAGCAGCACGCCGCCCAGCAGCTGCACCGGATAAGGAAACTCTCCCAGCACTCTCCGGGATGCTTCGCGAGCCGTCGCGAACGCTTCCGGAAGAACCTTCTCCAATCTTTCTCCTGAAGCGATGCGTGCTTTCAGCTCCGGCGTCTTTGCCTGCAGCTGCTCATCGCTCTTGTCTGCATACTCTGCTTCCAGATCCAGGATCTTCTTTACCTGTTTTTCTGCTTCATGATAATGACGCTTCTCACTGCTGAATAAATCACCAAAACTCATTGCTTGTTCCTCTCCTTCTTTCTGTTTTTCACTTCAAAAAGAAAGAAGTCCTCGGAACAAGCTCCCGACTGATGCACCCGGACATCAGAAACAGCATAGTCAGATCAAGCAGTACCCATATGATTCTCTGCTCTTCCTTCCTCGGAAGAATCAGAACCAGAGAAACCGGAAGAATCGCTGCAGGCATAAAGCCAGGAAGCGTCTTATGTTCTTCCGTATGATCAGGAACCATCTCTGAAGATTCCTCAACCCCATTCTGTTCTGCAATCCGTTCCGGGAGTCTGACCGATTCTCCATCAGAAAACCTCAGTGCCTGTCCCTGCAGACAGCCCGCAAGAAAAACAAGCACTGCTGCCGCAATGCAGAATCCCAGCAGTTTCCGGATCATCAGTTCCGCCGTCATGGCCTATATTCTACAACGTCTGAAAATCCAGGGCTACCTTCACACCAAAAAGCCTGTTCTTTTCAGAACAGCTTCACTTGTAAAAGTTAACGCAACCCTGGTATTGCATTAAGTATGTCTGAACAAGAAGTTATAAAGGGCTTGCATTAAGTAGATCTGAAACGGTTCTTCCTTTAACATTTAGATATCAGCCAGATT
>NZ_VUMN01000032.1 GCF_009696165.1 Stecheria intestinalis
GTGTTGTCAATCATCCGGCGATGTGACGCCACAGGAGGTATAATCCTCGCTAGCAGAAACCAGGAGGCTTATATGAGCACGCTTGTACTGGTGGAGGCAGTCACAAGCCTCGGCCCTTTACGGGACGTGGTAATTGACTGAAGCAGTTAAGAATTGATAAGCAGCGCACATAAGCATAAATATGGTTGCAAAGAGACGGTTTATACAACTATACTATTATGCATGTGAGGTGAATCAAGTGCCGATTAAATACATTATCAGCGATTCTGGGGTGATTCATAAGACCAGCGGGCAGAAAACAGAAAATGGTGGAAATGCTGAAGATCCCGACAGAATCATTTCCTTTGAATTCAACCCAGCAGCCGGGCAGGAAGCATTAACCTGCAAAGCAGGGGAAGATGCAACTGCATCTGATCTGGTCCTTTCTTCCATTGCAATCCTGCTTGGAGTTTATCAGGCGCTTCGCCGCTCTTCCGGGGAAGAGGATGCGGAGATCATGAGACGGCATATCACGTCTCTGGTAAACAATCCTGACTTCTGGAACTATCATCAGCATCAGGATGATGCAATTGATTTTACCGATCTGAAGATATTCAGATCATGATGCAATCATACAAATAAATAATATTTCGTGTTATCATTCTAATTGATAAAGATACTCTTTTAAGGCTCTGCTTTCTGCAGATGCGTTCCGATGAAGCTCCGCGTTTCCTGAATGGAATGCGCGTGATCTGATCGCCCGGTTCGGGCTGAACTTCATGGAAGCTCTGTCACGCAGGATTCTGCTGAAGAAGGGTATCTTTTTTGTGTTTTCCGGAATGTCAGAAGTATCAGAAACTTTCCGGGTTACGCATCGATGCCTTAAGGAGGGGCAGCAGTTATGGGTGCAGCAAACAACGTTCAGCTGATTGGAAGAATCACGAGAGATGTAGAAGTCAGAAAGCCGACGCATGAAGGGGGACAGGCGGCGGCAAGCTTTACCCTTGCGGTGGATCGGGATGTACCGAAGCACCGGTCCGAAGGCCAGCAGAATTCTGCTCCGACCGCGGACTTCATCAGCTGCGCGGCATTCGGCGCTAGAGCTGAGGCGCTTGCAAACTACACGGCAAAAGGATCGCTTCTCGCAGTGCATGGTCACATCCAGACAAGGACCTATAAGTCCTCGGAAGGAAGAATCATCTATGTGACTGAAGTGGTGTGTGACAGCATCCGCTTCCTGGAAACAAAGAGACCGCGCACGGATCAGCAGTCAGCCGGCAGTGATGCAGGTTCCAATGCACAGCGTCCTGTCAGTGCAGAAGCATCGAATGTACATGACCGCGCCCGATCCTATGAAGAAAAACGCAGCGGAGGCTATCAGCTTTACCCCGGCTCTGCTTCTTCTGCAGGAAGCTCCGGACCGCGTGATCAGAGCTCTGTGGAAAGCAGCGGCTGGAGAGGCTACAGCTCGAATCCGGAACAGGAAGCACCGTCTTCACATCCGGGAGATTCCAGCCGCAGCACAGGAGCTAAAGATCCTTATCCGGCGTATCCGTCGGGCTTTGAGAATGATGATTGTCCTTTCTGAAAAGGTGCAGGGATCCTGCGCTCAGAAGGATCAGTCAGAACAGGAAGAGGGAACAGAAACACACTGTTCCCTTTCTTTATGGCTTTGAAAACCAGAAAATCCGCTGCACAAGCATGGACGGCGGATCAGTGGCATTATGCAGAAATCGATTTGAGAACGATATGAAACTGGAGAAGAACTTATGAAGAGAACACATGAATCTATGACAGAAGCCTGGTGGCGCAATACCGGGCTGAACCGGTTTGCGGATGCGGTGACGGATCTTTTTGATACCGCGACGGTACAGACCTATGGCGGGCGTCTTCAGATCCCGCTTGGCAATCTGGAGATCGGTGTACCGGAAGGAACTGATCTTGAAGTGCTCAGTCAGTGCATCAGCCAGGATGGCGTTCCGGCAGTCGTCTGGCACTATTCCTCAGAGAAGGGGGATGCAGATGTGATTGTCCGTATCCGTCAGAGAGGATCCAGATGATTGAACTGTACAACCGCCTGGTCCTCACTCAGAGCCGGAATGAACCGATCAGCGTCTTTTCTCTCGATGAAGTCCGGGAAGTCAGAGACTATAATCCGGATCTCATCAGGAGATCGATTGCCGGAAGTGAGAGCACAGCGCTCGGGACGCACCTTTCCGCGATTCATCCGGTTTGGGGCGTCATGAAAGGCGAGTCCTGTGCCTTTGCGTTCCTCCATGATCCTGAACTCAAGGGTTTTGGCGGCTGGGCAGTGACTTCAGACGGCAGCGTCCTGGTGGATTACTGGGACGGACCGGCCTCTGCGTACCAGCCGGATCGGAAGGACTACCGGGAATTTCCGCATATTCTGATGAAATTTGCCAGTGACGGGAGCGTATCGGCAGTCTGCGTGGACCGCTTCAAGGCAGGCGAACGGTATATTCTCGGCGATCGCTTGGACAAGAAGCGCAGATCTACCGCGGCGCTTCTGTACGGCCTCACGATTGCTTCGGTGTACCGCTCGGATCCTTCTTGGAGCAATGAGCAGCAGGCGGCGCAGTTCAAGCTGGCTGACGCGTTCAGTTCAGCGCTTCTGCATGAAGCTCCGGACTACGCAAGCCTGGCGATGCTGAATGCAGACATCCGGAGGCTTCTGAAGAAGAACGATCCGGATAATGCACGCTACATCGACCGGGTGAACGTGTTTTCGATGAATCGGATCAACCTCGATGAGATTCCGCTTCTGGATCTTTCAGAGAAGTATGAATTTGCGGAGGATACCATCCATGGCGACATGAGCAGGTTCATGGGCGAGCGTCTTCAGGAGATCGAGGTGCCGGGAAAGAAGAAGGCGTCTGCCGCTTCGCTTGCCGGGAAATATGACCCGGATCCGGAACGCATCTATACCAGAGAGGAGGAATCGCTGATTCCGGTGATCCCGGAGGACTACGTGATCCCGGACAAGCTGGAATATGCGGCAAATCTCTACAAGGCTTCCTATCATTCCAGGCATCCGTTCCGCAATTTCATTCTGCGGGGCGAGCCGGGAACAGGAAAGACGATCTGGTGCAGGATCTTTGCTGCAGCGATTCATAAGCCTCTGGTCACGTTTGAGTGCTCCACGGACACGGAGAAGCTGGATCTGACGCTGAACATCATTCCCGATGTGAGCGGAAAGAAGCACTTCTCGATGGACTTTCATGACTTTGCGGAAAACATGCCGTCCCCGGAAGAGATCCTGCTTGATCCGGAAGGATCCTATGAACGGATCAGCGGGGAACCGAAGAAGGACGCTTCCGGCAGAGATTGCCAGGAGGCGATTCTGAAGGCATTTGCAGAGGCGGATGAAGGAGCCTCGGGCGGCTTTGAAAAAGTGTATTCCACACTGGTTCAGGCATTTCGAAACGGCTGGGTCTGTGAGATCCAGGAACCAACGGTGCTGACCAGGCCGGGTGTGCTTGCGGCACTGAATTCAATGTTTGACAGCTGCAACAGCGTGCATCTTGTCGATGGGGAATACATTCAGAGAAACAAGGATGCAGTAATCATCATGACGACGAACGTGGACTGTGAAGGATGCACCGGGCTGAATCAGTCCGTGCTGTCGCGGTTCACGCCGATCGATCTGGAACGGATCAGCGAGGACGAGCTCGTAAAGCGCATTGCTAATGTGACAGGCTATCAGAACTTTCCGAAGCTGCAGCTGATGGTGAAGACCTACAGCAAATGCAGGGAATATGCTTCCGAGAAAGCAGTCTCGGATGGAGCAATCGATGTGCGCGCGCTGGAAGACTGGGCAGCGGCCAATCTGATCAATGGAGACGTCTTCGGAAACGGAAGAAATCTGTTCATTTCCAAGACTTCCAATGATCCGGATCTGAAAGCTGAGTTCATGTCATGCCTGGAAGCGTACTTCCGACCGGGCAACTAGAAGAAAGACGGGGCAGGTGATAAAATCCTGCTCCGTTTTTAAAGAAGGAGAAAAACAGAAATGGGATATGAAGCAGAAATCCGCAGAGCGATTGCGGAAAAGAAGACCGAACTGGAAAAAGATGAACAGTTCTTCTCCAGCGAATACTATTTCCGCTTCCTGAGGCAGTATGTGACGACAGCGCTTNGGAAGAAAGCACCGAAGGGACGCGTGGAACTGGAATGCTTTGCAGAGCGCGGAACCGATCGTACTGCGTGGACGGAAGGACACACGGTTCACGTCAACACGAGAGGACCGCTGATCCGTGATCTTTCGACGCGGATGCTGCAGCACTACAGCATCATCGGACACATTGTTCATGAATGCCTCCACATCCTGCTGAGTGATTTTTCGGCGATGAAGGGATGCGTGAACGGAATTCTCCAGGCTTCGTGGTATGAAACACCGAAGAACCCGGATGCAGAACAGGTGCTGGAAGATCTCAGGCAGAAGCCTCTGAAGCGGAAGCTCTGTGCTTCCATCTGTAAGGAACTGATCAACATTCATGAAGACGGATTCATCGAGAATTACGGCTACGTGCTGTTTCCAGGCGTGTTTGCCGCGGGGATCCATGTGATGGATGATCAGCTGTTTGAAAAATCCGCAGCCGTGGAAGACATGCTTGCAGGCGTGAAACGGGGTGATGTGCCCTTCCTCAGCACAGTGATGAACTGCATGCTCCTGGATGCGATGCATTACCCGGAGAAAAGCACCGGGGAAGCACTGGAAGACAATGAAACGGAGGAACTGTACGATCATCTCCACGACCTGCTTGAAGCATGTCGCCCGTATACGGAAGCATTGCGCTGGGAGCAGAACGGAGGAGAACGCATGAGGCTTATCTTGGAACTGCTGTGCGTGCTGTATCCCGTGATCCCGGAGGTTGAGGAGCCGATGGGGCATAGCGCTGGCAGCGCAGGAACTGAAAGCCAGGGAGAACGTACTGGGGAAAACGCGGAAGAGGGGGAGCACGGAAACAGAAGTAAAGGGTCTTCCGGGAACTCCTCTGGAATGAAATCCGGAGAATCATCCGGCCCAGCGTCTAAAGGACAATCCGGAACACCATCCGAAGGATCATCCAGAGAGCAGGAGGGAGCTTCCTCCGGGAATCCTGGCCGCATGCGTGCAGGATCACCTGCGGACGGCCAGGCATCATTAGCATCCTCGGGAACTGGTGAAGCAGGTCTCTGTCCAGGAAACTGCGGCCGGGAATCTGCAGGAACTGCTGCCGGATCAGGTCAGCCATCCTCAGAAGCTGCGCTTGCGGAACTGTTAAGCAGCATCTCTTCCGCGATGAATCAGGCGATGTCCGCAGAACCGAAAGGAGATGGGTCCCCGGACAGCAGCACTCTGCAGCAGGCTGGCCTCCAGAATTCTGAAACCTCTGAAGCATCCGGACCATCCGGGATTCCTGGGCAATCCGCAGCCGCCCAGACAGCCGAAGCAGCAGAAGCTGCGCGCGAAGATGCTGCACGGAATGCCTCAGAACAGGAAGCCGCGGTTCGGGAACTGAATGCTGCGATGAACCAGATGATCAAGGCGGATGCGGAAAGCGCAGCTGAGAACATGCATGCGGAACATCTGAGGCGGGAGGCTGAGGCCATCCGCATGAAAGCACTGCATGAGCACGGACTGGAGAATGCGGGCTGGTGCTATGAAGTAAGCCGGAAACCGGAGCCCAGCGAGCAGGACATCCAGAACTATCTGGATGATCACGAGGAAGTGCGGCAGTGGTCGGAGCCTTCGATCCGTATGCTGAGGCGCATCCTGAAGGAAC
Source organism: Stecheria intestinalis (assembly GCF_009696165.1). Classification (GTDB taxonomy): domain Bacteria; phylum Bacillota_I; class Bacilli_A; order Erysipelotrichales; family Erysipelotrichaceae; genus Bulleidia; species Bulleidia intestinalis. The sequence continues at coordinate 5,766 of NZ_VUMN01000032.1, forward strand.
GCGAGGAATCAGGACCGGCGAAAGGATACATGACGGGACGGTTCAGCGCACCGTCGTATGCCAGGAATGCATGCCTGGGTGGCGGAAACTGCTTCACGCGGAACAGGCTGCCGATCGGAAAGCCGAAGTGCGCATTTGCGCTCTGCATCGATGAGTCGGGATCCATGGACTTTGGCGGAAAGCTTACAGCTGCGCGGAAGACCGCGGTTCTGCTGAATGAAATCCTGAGTGACATGCAGGTGGCGCACATGATCTACGGACATCGCGACAGCCGCGGAACCTGCCAGCTGGACGTGTATCACGATTTTGAGGAGCCAGACAGGAAGGACCGCTATCGGCTCGGCGGAGTCAGCAGCGATGCGAGAAACCGCGACGGTGCGGCAATTGCATATGGCTGCGAGAAACTCCTGAAGCGGCCGGAAACACAGAAGATCCTGATTGTAATTTCAGACGGGCTGCCGACGGAAACAAGTTTCCATCCGGAGCTGGAATATGAAGCGGATGCTGCAGCAGTGGCCAAGGAGTACAGCAGGCGGAAGGTCACCATCTTCGGCGCAGTGATAGACGGAAACGTGGAGCGGATTCGGAACATCTATGGGAAACACACGATGGACCTCACGGATCTCAGCAGACTACCGCAGGAACTTGGAAATCTTGTTTCAAGAGTTGTAAGGGACAGCAGATGAAAATTAAATCAATAATGGATTAGTAACAGGAATGGTCAGCCAATTTGAAGGCTGGCCTTTTTTACTGCGACGAATAATATCGATGGATAAACTTGCAAAAAGATTCGAAAATTCACATGTTAGAGCTGTTCGGTTAGAAAAAAAGCGAATAAGTGCTGATTCAACAATTGCGCTTCCAATAGCTGAAAACGCTTACTACTATTTAATTGCATTCGAAGGAAAGATATACGGCCGAATCGTTTCTTCTGAGTTTGCATAGGAGTCCCTGGATGATAAAACTACAAAAAGAAGATTTTGCATTTAATGTTGATGCAGCAGATTGCCGTGAAGCTATTAAAAAGGCTGGGAATTTATTAATAAAGCAATCGAAAATTTCACCCGAGTACATTAACGAAATCTTTAGTGCAATGAATGAGCTCGGACCATATTTCGTCATAGCCCCCGGAATTGCTCTTGCGCATTCAAGGCCTTCTAAGAGTGTCTACTGCTCAGGATTCTCAATGATTACTTTGAACCATCCTGTGAAATTCGGGCATCCTACGAATGATCCCGTGAGCATTGTATGTATGGTTGCTTCAAAGGATGGCAAAGATCACATTGAAGCATTAAAAAATATTGCTATTTTCCTATCTGACGATAGCAATATCAATCTTCTGAAAAATGCGAAGACAGAAGCAGATGCAGAAATGATTTCCAAATTGATTAATAACTGAAAGAGGAAAGGGATATGAATAGCACAATACTCACTGTAGTTGCGAAAACAATTACACAAGCTCCAATATTTCTTGGCTTAGTAACTTTAGTCGGATTGCTTCTTCAGAAAAAGAAAGCTCACGAAATTGTTGATGGGGTATTAAAGACAATTGTCGGGATGGTTCTGCTGAGCACGGGAACCGGACTGCTTACTTCTACTCTGACACCGCTGATCACAAAGCTGAATGAGGTTACTGGTGTGACTGGCGTTGTTCCTCAGAATTTTGCGGTTTATGGCGAAATGCTGAATCAGTATACAGTCGCCGTAGTAATGGCGTTCCTCCTTGGCTTCATCATTAATCTTCTTCTCGTAAAAATTGTTCCCTGGAAGATCTGCAAAAACGTGTATCTCACTGTACATGTTGCTCTGATTTTATCCTCATTCTTATGCTGTGCATTACCTGCAGCATTCGGATGGGAAATTGTGTCTGTTCCAACAATTGTTACGGCAGGATTACTAATGGGTGTCTACAATACCTTTTCCCCGGTATTCTCCCGTCTGATCATGAAAGATGTAACTCATGATCAGTTTGCTCTTGGCCATCAGCTTCAGTTCGGATCTGCTCTTGCTGCATGGTTTGCCGGTATAGTCGGCGATCCGAATGAGGATGCAGACAAAATCAAGCTTCCTGCTGGCTTATCCATTCTGAAAGATATCACTGTTGCAATGGCTATCTTGATGCCGTGCATATTCATTGGAATGGGTCTTGTCATCGGAGCAGATGCTATTCAAGAGATGGCTGGAACTACTCAGTGGGTTGTATATCTGTTTCTGCAGGGAATTACCTTCACTGCAGGATTCACCATTGTGCTTCAGGGTGTTCGTATGTTTATCAATCAGCTTCTTCCGGCATTCAAAGGTATTTCGGAAAAGTTTGCTCCTGGCTCTATTCCAGCACTTGATTGTGCAATCTTCTATCCGTATTCCGGTACAGGAGCTATGATCGGATTCCTGTCCTGCACAGCTGGCGCAATTATTGCAATGCTGATCACAATTGCATTCCACCTTCCTACCGTTGTTTTCCCGTCACCGAATGTCTGCGTTTTTGATGGAATGCTGATGGGTGTATTTGGAAATAAGAAAGGCGGATGGAAAGGCGCAATTGCAGCAGGACTCCTGATCGGATTCCTGGATCATATTCTCATTATCTTCCTCTATCCGATGACGGGTGTGATGTTTGGAACCGGATCAACATATTCTCAGTCCGATTACAGCTTATTCTGGATGCCGGTTATGGCATTGCTGAGAGCAATCGGAAAGCTTGTATAATAATATTAGTGAGGCATTAATGAAGAAGTCTGCATATTTGATCATCAGTGAATTATTAAATCGTGGAGAAGATTATACGTCTATCTCATCGATTTCGGAAAAACTGAATCTGAGCAAATCTACAATTCGCAGTTCGATTGAAGATGCAGACTTTTTTCTCACTTCAGCAGGTTTCGATTCTATTGAAAAGGTCACCGGAAAAGGAATACGTCTCAATCACGCCGAGTTTGATGACATACATGGCTATATCATCAGAAACAATGAGATTCAGTTCTTCGATACCACAAATATCGAAGAGCGTAAGGCGATTGAATTATATTCCCTGATGTATAGTCAGAAAAATATTGTATTGAATGAACTTGCCGAGAAAATGTCTGTATCTGAAAGAACTGTTAATAACGATTTCAATCAGCTGCGAATATTTCTGAGTTCATACGGGTTCAACCTGGATTACGATAAGCGTAAAGGATACTGTCTGACTGCCAACCGATTCGCCGCACGGAATCTGCTGAATCAGATGTTGCTTTCAATATTCGGACCGTTTGAGAAAACACTGCTGTATGCTTTCCTGGTAAAAGCCGGATCTTATGGAAATGTGGGGATCGGAATATCCAGAGACCAATTTGAAACATTAAGAATTGGTTTAGAACAGATTCTTGGTTTTATTTCTTCAAATGACTTCCTGGCAAATGTTCTCCTGTTTCTTACGGAAAGTTACTTTGATGCTTGCAGAGAAGATAGCTTTCCTTCAATGATGCAGGACATTGAAAGAAAGAATATTAAGGAAACTGCAGCTTTCCGGTTAGCACAATTATCCATACTTCAGGCGCAGGGAATATTCAAAACAGAATTTTCTCGAGATGATGTGTATTACTTGACAGAGCTTCTCTCATACTATCCGTTAACATGGAAAAATTCTTTATCAGTCAATTATCCATTTGAAACGGAAATGATGACGAATACGATTATCTCTTATGTAAGCACCAAGCTATCTTATGACTTTTACAGCGATGAGGATTTTGTTAAATCATTAAAAAATCATCTGTTAGGGTTGCAAAGCAGAATTCAATACCATAAGCAGATGCTTAATCCTTTATTGCCTTCAATCAAAGAACAATATAGTGCTTTGTTTGACTATGTCAGGCAGGCGTTTGAAAGAATTGAACGAAACTTAGGAATTCATGTCATCGAAGATGAAGTAGCCTTTATTACTTTATATTTTGCGAGCTCTATTGATAAGCTGAGATTGAAAGACCGTACAATAAAGAATATCGCTATTGTATGCAATTCAGGAAATGCGGTGTCAAGATTTCTCCAGTATCGGATATCAAGTGTGTTTGATGTAAATGTCGTTGATATACTATCGAAAAACGAATTGAAAAGGAGACTGCCAGGTATAAATGTCGAAATGGTAGTTTCAGTGGTAGATATTAAAGACATCATCCCGACCGGCATTCCGTATTGTTTAATAAGTGGGGCATTCGATCAAAATGATTACTTGAAATTATCGGCTTTCTTCAGAAAGTTCAATGTATCCAGCAGCAGCGAGAATAGAGAGCCAGAAGGAAAAAGATTGCTTGAGTTTCTTTCAGAAGAAAAAGTCCAGTTTCTAGATTCTGCAAGGAATTTTGATGAACTGATAAAACTTGGCGGAAAACCGTTAGTGGATGGTGGCGATTGCCTGCCGGATTATATACATGACATGCTTATATGTGCGCATAGTTTCAGCAATGTCTATATGGTGATTGCACCAGGGGTAGCACTATTGCATGCGGGCATATCAAAAAATGTAATTCGGCCAGGGATTGCCTTGACTCTGCTAAGCCACCCTGTTTACGTACAAGGGAAAAGCATATTCTGCGCATTTGCTTTATGTGCAACCGATAAGGTTTCCCATGCAAAGGCATTGAAGGAATTGGGCGAACTGCTCAATGAGGCGGAGTTCATCAGGAGACTTGCTGAAATAAGAAGTTATTCAGACTTAATAGATCTGATTATCATTTTTGAAAAGGAGAAATGATTATGAAAATTATGTGCGTATGTGGAATGGGTTTAGGAAGTTCGCTGATTGCAAAGATGAATGTTGAAGACATTCTTAGAGAAATGGGTATTTCTGCAGAAGTAGACAACTGTGATCTGGGATCAGTAACCATGCATGATGCTGATCTCTATATCACCACAAATGAATTGGCAGCAAATATTCCTCAGGATTTTCAGCCGAAAACATTAGTTCTCGACAATTTCCTCTCTAAGGATTCCATCCGCGAAAAACTTCAGAGTGTATTAAATAAATAAACGTTTCAGGCAAGTCGTTACCACTTTGCAGAAGCGTCTGAGAATTTCCTTAAAACATGGCAAGGCTGTACTCCCCGTGAGTCTGTCGAGCCGTGTTTTTCCTTCTGAAACGAAACCAATTTCAAAAGAAGAAACGATTATAGCGGCCTGTTATTTCTTCTTTGCGACTTCGTATTCCACAATTACAAGATCATTTTTCTGGGTCGCATTGTAGCCGATCTGATAGATAAAAGCGTCTCCACATGGGCAAAGATTTTTCTGGGAGAGAATTTCCAGCTACTCATGTATCTGGCTTGGTGAAACCAGAACAGCTTTTGGCATATTAAGGAGAAAGCGTGCAAAATTTACATCTTTGTAGGTTTTTTCCGGATTGACTGAACCGGGTTTGGAATATGTACTTAATATGCACTTCAGAAAGGTAGCTTTAGTTTCACCGGAAACCCGGCTTCGCCGCATCGGTGTATTCAGGAAGCTGCCTCATCCAAGAAAGGAAGGCCATTACACATGAAAGTTTATATCGGAATTGCACACAACCAATTGGACGCTCGCATTTATGACAAAGGATATGGATGACCCAAGTAAGATTGGCACCCCACTTTGATTGTGCTTTACACTTTAGAAAGCAGTGGAGTCTTCCGCCAGGAAGACCCTTGTACCTATTTCATTGAATGCTGTTATTTAGATCAGCAGGTATTTGGCCGTAGTTCTCATAAATTCCTTTCTTCTGTGTCTATCTTTCCTTTAAGTCTGTACCATGTGCTTCGAGACATCCCGAGATCTTCCCAAGAAGCTCCGCTGCTAATTGCTTCAATTTCCTTCTTACCATACTTTGAATTTCTTCCTTCATGGTAACCAGGCTTCTGACGCGCGATTGCTTTTCCTGCCTGTGTTCTTTCAACTATCATATCTCGTTCGAATTCAGCAAACGCCAAGACGACATGCATGATCAGCTTTCCCATCGGCGTATTATCTATCAATCCCATATTGAGAACATGCACGCTGATCCCACGATCCAGTAAATCCTTAATCTGCTTCCCTCCGTCATCTGCATTTCTTGCAAAGCGATCCAGCTTAGTGACAACAAGAGTATCTCCAGTCTGAAGCTTGCCCAAAAGCGAATTAAACACCGGGCGTTCCATTTTTGTCCCGGTATATGATTCTAGGAAGATATTGCTTTCTGAACATCCAGCATTCTTCAGCAGTTCAAGCTGATCTTCAAGTGAATTTCCTTTCGCTGCCTGACCAGCAGTGGAAACGCGAGCATAACCATATAACATTGTGAATATCCTCCGATCGGTAACAACATGCTTTAAGAAGTTGGAATTATGTGATGATTTCTATTTTCTCTGCCAGAAACCACGAAAATAGCAATGCTTGAGGCTCTACAGTGCTGCAAAAGGCGGAAAACAGCCTATTATTAAGCBTTTTTCAGCATTTTAATTATATATCATTGTCTCATATCTTAACAGAACTGAGATAGACTCCTGCAATGGACACATGCGGAGTAGTGCCAATGTCTCCGTAGATTGACTGGTTGCCGCCAGGAGCATCCTGCAGCTGAAGCCCGGCAGGAATCTCTGTTCCGGCTGCGGTGATGATCCAGTACAGAGAACCTCTTGAGAATCCTCCGGAGGTATCCTGAATATTCCCGTACCATGCAGACTTTGAGACACTGAAATTCTTTGATCCGCTGAGCAGAGTGCTTGTACTTATGCTGATTGGTGAAAGAGTCATGCTGGTTCCGCCTGGCCCGATCACCGTACCGCTTAGTGTGAAGGAGTTTCCGGCTGTTGTCTTGCTGTAGCTTGAGGTGTTTACAGGCTTTGCGTAATACGTCAGAAGATATGCTCCGGTACCGGCAGAATCAAGACCTATGCTTTCTGGCGTAAAACGGAAGGAGTTCAAGCTGTCGATCTTGAGCCATGCAGTCTTAGATGGCGTTAATCGGGAAAGTGCATTCACTACTTCCTGGTCGCTGTTAAAAGAAGCGGAACTTCCAAGCCCATCAGGAAAATATTCCAGCCGCAGATAGCCTGCATAATTCAGGTAAAGACCATTGCTGCTGAGCGCATCAGTGAACGTTGCGGAGGAGACATTCCACAGACCTTTTTCATTGACTGCAACCTGATATTGGATACTGCCTGCAGGAATCGTGATACTCTCTCCACTGTTGCTTTCTTTCCATGCATTATCGGAATAAGAATAGAAGAAGTCCGGTGCAGTCTGAGTGATTGCATCCGTGATCGCTGTTCCCTGGACCTTTCTGTCCCATTGCTGGGTGGAAACGGTTGAGCTGGTATCCCCGGATCCGAGGGTCTGGTTTCCATAGGTCTTATTGGTGTCATCGGAATATGCTCCGGCACGGTTTCCGATCTGAATAGAGCTGCTGGAAGCAGTGCCGCCGGGAATATAGTCAAGAACGGTTTTCCTGAGCTTGACATTGAATGTGATGGTTTTGCTTTCTCCGGCAGGAAGATCGCCGATATAAAGATTGAATCCCAGGTTCTCGTTGCTCGGCTTGACGACATAATATGGTTCAGAAGAACTGCTGTCTTCAGAAGCTCGCTCAGCAGCGGATACTGCATTTCCTGACGTATCTGTTCCGCTGTAGATTCTGAAATCAGACCAGCTGCCATTATTATCCAGAAGAACGCTCTTGAGCTGATCCTTGGTAAGATTCGTGCGATATGCTCCGAAGTCATCTGAAATCTTGACATTGCGGAGCGTCCAGGTGTTTGTGCTGGATGCGGTAACTGTGATGGTATAAGGAATTGTTACGGTATCTGTATTGATTGTGATGGTTCCGGTATTCTTGGATACGGTTGCTCCAGCCTTCGGGGTGAAGGCAGAGGTAACAGAAGATCTCTGGTGAATACCTGATGACGGGGTGGCTGTATTCTTGATGACCCCGTTATTTGCACCGGCGGCTCCGGCATACCCGCTGCGCAGCTTGACCTGATAAGTCAGTGTCCGTGTTTCATTTGCACGCATGGCGCCGATCGTCCAGGTGAAGGAACCTGGGCTTGTATCTGTTTTCGGGGAAGAGAGGATGATGGTTCCTGGATTCTGGCTTGCTGTGCCATCCCCTCCGGAAATGGTTTCAGATGGCTGAGTTTCAGCAGAAAGACTCAGAGAGGAGCCAGTAATTCCGATATATTCTTCTACGGCTGGCTCATTCTGCGTAAAGTGATCTATGACGGTGACATCTGGCATTGCGGCATTGCCAGTTGCAATGGTCAGGGTGTACTGCAAGAAAGAATTGCCGTTTGCATCTTCGGAATATTTCGGATCAGACTTCTGAAGGGTCAGGGTTCCATTCTCGGAATCATAGTCAGAATTGAATCGCAGTTCTGTGCTGACATCTCCGATGACTAGTGTCTGCGTATAATTCTGGCGAACCTGATCGGGGTCAGGAGTTGCCATAAAGGTGAAGCTTGCATTCTGGATGGTGGAATTATCGCCATCCTGATTGATGATTTTATCCAGATAAGCAGAGTTAACCTGAATCGTGATCCGATTTCCGGATGCTGAAATCGTTCCTGCTTCTTCGCTGCCATTCATGATCTTGTTACTGGCAAAATAAGGATCTTTCAGAAGAGAAGGAATGTCATAGTACAGGATTCCGCTATAGTTATCTCTAAGTTCTTTTGTGCTGATTCCTGAGAAATTTACAGTAATGCGGAAAGGGGTATTCAGCGGAATCAGCGTTTCGGAAGAAACAGGAGTCCAGCTGCTGCCGTTCTGCCAGCTGATCTGGGCACCGGTAATGTATCTGGATTTGCCATCCTCTTTTTCAGAAAGATTGATGCCCGTGCTATCTGCTGCAGCAAGCATGATGGCAGACGCAGTAACCTCTTCTTCCTGATTATCTTCTGCAGCGAAGTTTGCGGTGTACGTAATATCCTGCGTTACATGAGAAGGGGCGAAGTAGGAATTCTCTGATACGGTAACATCTGCTCCGTTTTCTTCTGCAGTCCAGCTGATAAATTGATATCCATCATTGGGCTTTGCTTCTGAACCGCCGTAGGAAACCGTTCCCGTATCGTTGTCAACAGTTCCAGTTTCTTTCGAAACTGAAACGGAACCCATGCTGACGTCATTTGGCTGGTATATGATATGAAAACCTTCTGGATGTCCGGTATCTGCGGCAGAAGCCGAGGAAGGTTCGGTCTCACCAGTTTCAGGTGCAGGGCTATTCGTATCTTCCGCAATCAGATGGAGCGGAAGATTGCCTGATGCGATGAGCATGGCAGCGATTCCTGCAATTGCAGTTTTCTTTTTCCAGTTCTTCTCAGTCATTTTCATACCTCTCGCTGCTGAATGATGCGAACCCGCCTTAAATAATTGAAAATCCGCATGATCAACGGGATTATTATATTCCAAGAGAAAACAGAATTAACGAAAAATGACTGATCAGCTAAATGCTTTTCTGCCTTTTGGAATCCTTCCGTTCTGGTTGCAGTGCCTGCCTCCGTTTTCTGCGGACCTGGATGCTTCTGATTGCATGCAGCGATTTTTCGCGCAGGAAGGCATCGTTCCGCTTTTGTTGTAGAATAATGCCATGTACAAGAAGATTGCTTTATCCATTCTGTGTTTCTTTCTGCTTCTGGTTCCGGTCAGTGCGGAGGGAGAGAATGCTTCGCCTTCTCCGTCTGCTTCTTCTGAAGAACAGAGCGCAGTGTCAGTTTCTGCTTCCAAAGCAATTCTGATCGATGAAGACAGCGGCACGGTACTGTTTGACAAGAGTTCGTCTGAGAGTGCAGATCCGGGAAGTCTCGTGAAAATCATGAGTGTGTATCTGGGCGTCACGAACTTATCGAGTGACCAGGAACTGACGATGTCGGATACTGCGTTTGATACGTATTCGCACGATACTGGCGTGCTCTGGATCAATCGCGGCGAGACACTGAGGGCAGAGAGCGCGGAATATGCATCGATGCTTACAAGCGCAAATGATACGACTGCCATGATTGCAGAAGGGGTGAGCGGGGATCAGGATACGTTTGTGAATCTGATGAATCAGACAGCATCGGATCTCGGAATGAGCGGAACGGTATTCTCGAATGTCTTCGGTACTTCGGATGGAACGCAGGCATCGACGGCAGAAGATATTGCCTTACTAGTAAGGAAGGCAAGAGACAATAATACGTTCTCGGCAATCTTCGGAGCTGCTTCGTATACGATTCCGGCTACGAATGTGCAGTCTGCTTCGAGAACAATTGTCAATGACTGCGGATTTCTGAAGAGCAGCGACAGCAATTATAACGAAGAAGTGACGGGCGGAAGAATTGCCGGGACAGACAGTGCGGGCTACAGCATGGTGGTCTCTGCTTCAAGAGGCAAAACGAATCTGATTGCCGTGGTGCTGGAAGAAGCGGACAGTGCGAGTGCGTATGCGGATATCTTGGCATTGCTGGAATATGGATTCTCGAAGTTTCAGACCGTAACGGTCTCCGCAGACCAGATCGGTACGAAGACGGTAGAGGTTCAGCAGAATGGGAAGCATGTCTATGATGTGACGTTTTCAGTGGATTCCGGATTCAGCATCCTGCTTTCACGAGATACGGATGCCAGCGGTCTCTCGGCGGAGATCGTCGTTCAGAATGAGGATTCCGGGAATCCGGATGAGATCAGTGCTCAGGTGGTGTTTTCTCTGAATGGCAGCGAAATCGGCACGGCAGAGATGAACAAGGAAGTTACGGCAGTTCAGGAAGAGAGTGCAAGTGCGGAAAGCAGCGTGAAGAAGCTTTCAAAGTTTGATTTCTTCTGTATCGGGGTTCTTCTGGTGCTTCTTCTTCTGAAACCGATGATTCGTTTCTTCCAGGCGCTGACGCCGCCAAAGGGATAAGTGAATTTCCGGTGAATCTTTTCCGTGAGATGAAGTATATGAGAAAGGACATGGTAAACTGAACATGAAGAAATTCCTGCGCGGATGGGTCGTGAATGGTCTTTCCCTATGGGTTATAGATATGCTGATGGACAGCATATCGTTCGGAGATGGCGGAGCGCTGCTGGCAACAGCATTGCTTGTGACGCTGCTGAATATGACGCTGAAGCCTTTATTGAAGATTCTGTCGGCTCCGATTACGATACTGACTTTCGGACTTTTCTCGATGGTGATCAATGCGGTAGTGCTTGAAGCTGCGTTTGCACTGTCTTCGGGTTCTCATATTGCTTCGTTCGGGTCGGCATTGCTGGCGGGGATTCTGCTGGCAATCCTGAACAGCGGTCTGAATAATCTGTTTGCGCAGAAGTAGGAGGGTTCAGATGACATCTGTAAATGTGATTTATCAGTCAAGAAAAGGAAATACGAGAAAAGTTGCTGAAGCAATTGCACAAGCATGCGGAGTGAAGGCCATCGATATCAATGAGCCGTCACAGCTTGGCGATACGGATCTCTTGTTTATCGGGATGGGAGTCTATGCCGGAAGGCCGGATGCGTCGGTCATGGATTATCTGGATAATCTTCCGGCGGGAAAGATCCGCGGTGCTGCTCTGTTCAGCACAAGCGCGACGGGAAGAGACCGCACGGAACTGGCAGTGAATCTTCTTGAGCATAAGCATATTACGGTATATCCGAAGCATCTGCTGCTGAAGGGAAAGTTCCTGTGGATGAATAAAGGAATGCCGGATGAGGCAGAACTGGAAAAGGCAAGGCAGTTTGCAAGAGAAGTGCTGGATTCCTTTGCCGGGTAAGATCTGTCTGGAACAGGACGCTGTGCGGCAGATCCCGAAAGGAGCACAGCGGGCAATTACGAAGCTGGAATAAAGATGCTGGCAGAGACTGGATTGTGATGGGTCTGGAGATGCCAGTTTTTTGCTGTGACAGGAACTCATCATTTTGTTCATGTTAAAAATGTTCGAAAAAATTTCAGAAAAGCAGTGATTTTTTCTGAAAATTCATGTTTTTTAGAGAAAAGACAGATTCTGCAGGTCTCTTTTTTGATATACTTGCCGCATATATGAAAGTGGTTATTCAGAGAGTCAGCGAGGCGTCAGTAACGATTGACGGAGAGGTTCATGGAGCGATCGGGAAAGGGTTTCTGCTGTTAACAGGGATTGAGGATTCTGATACGGAGGAGGTCGTGCAGAAGGTGGCGGACAAGGTTGCCAGGATGCGGATCTTCGATGATGAGAATGGAAAGATGAATCTTTCGCTTGCTCAGGTAGGAGGAGCGATTCTGTCGATTTCGCAGTTCACGTTGTTTGCGGATTGTGCAAAGGGCAATCGTCCGAGTTTTGATAAAGCCGGAAAGCCGGAACATGCGAAGAAGCTGTATCTGCATTTTAATGAAGTGCTTCGTTCTTATGGATATCAGGTAGAAGAGGGTATTTTTGCGGCTGACATGAAGGTGCGGCTTCTGAATGACGGGCCGATCACGATCGTGCTGGACAGTCATGAACTGAAAGGGGGATGCGCACATGGGAAAGATCATCTACGGAAGTGAAGTCTCATCAGAGCTCAGGGAAGAGCTACGCCTGGAAGCCGAACATCTGAAGCAGGAAGGGAAGCGGATTCCGAAGCTTGCAGTGATTCTGGCCGGAGATAATCCGGCTTCTCTTTCTTATGTGAAAGGCAAGGCCAAGGCGTGTGAAGCAGCCGGGATTCTGGAAGAGACATTTCATCTGGATGGATCAGTCAGCCAGAAGGAACTGGAAGATCTGATTCATCAATGCAATGAGAATGCGGAGATTGACGGTATTCTGCTGCAGCTGCCATTGCCGGCTGGGCTGGATGAGAATCATGCAATTGAGCAGATTTCTCCGCATAAGGATGTGGATGGACTACATCCGCTGAATTTCGGCAAGGTGCATCTCGGGATTCCAGCGTTTGTCCCTTGTACGCCGCTTGGCATCATGGAACTGCTGAAGCGGATGGGGTGTGATTGCGATGGAAAGAATGCAGTGGTGGTCGGAAGATCGAAGCTGGTCGGAGAGCCTGCGGCAAGGCTTCTGCTGAATGCGAATGCGACGGTGACGATCTGCCATTCTCATACGAAAAATCTGAAGGAAATCTGCAGAAATGCAGATATACTGATTGCAGCAGTAGGAAAACCGCGTTTCTTCAATCACGAATATGTGAAAGAGGGAGCGTACGTGATTGATGTCGGCATCAACCGCCTGGCGGATGGACGTCTGACTGGCGATGTGGATTTCGAAGATGTGAAGGATCTCTGTGCTGCGATTACGCCGGTGCCGAAGGGGGTCGGGCCGATGACCATCACGATGCTGCTGGAGAATACCATGAAGGCATATCGGGAGGCTGTGAATGAATCCGGTGGATTATGATCTGAATGATATTGTTGAGATGAAGAAGGAACATCCCTGCCATAAGAGCAAGTACTGGAAAGTGATCCGCATGGGTGCGGATATCAAGATCAAATGCCAGGGATGCGGAGCGGTTATCATGTTTCCGCGGCATGAGTTCGAGCGCAAGCTGAAGCGGGTTGTCGAAAAGGCGGAAAAGCCGGAAGAAAATTGAGAATTCCGGACTGGTAGAGTATACTTCTGTTCGGGAAACAGAAGGGATTCATAAAAAGAAAGCCATGTCATTAACAGCAGGAATTGTCGGACTGCCGAATGTAGGCAAGTCCACATTGTTCAACGCCATCACGAACAGCCAGGTTCTGGCTGAGAACTATCCGTTTGCGACGATTAATCCGAATGTCGGCGTCGTGGAGGTTCCGGATGAGAGAATGGATGAGATCGTCAAGCTCTTCCATCCGAAGAAGGTTATCAACACTACGTTTGAGTTCACGGATATTGCTGGTCTTGTCAAGGGTGCTTCCAAGGGAGAAGGTCTTGGCAACCAGTTTCTTGCGAATATCCGTCAGACGGATGCGATCATCCATGTCGTGAGATGTTTTGATGATCCGGATATCGAGCATGTGGAAGGTTCGGTGGATCCGGTCAGAGATATCGAAGAAATCAATCTGGAGCTCTGCATTGCCGATCTGGATACGGTGGAGAACCGGCTTGCCAAGGTGATCCGCAAGGCACAGACGAAGGAAAAAGATGCAGTGCAGGAGAATGAGACACTGCAGAAGCTGAAGGAAGCGCTGACTGCAGGTACGCCAGTGCGTCTGATTGAACTGAGTGACAAGGATAAGGAGTATCTGAAGAATTATTCTCTCCTGACGGCTAAGCCGGTGATCTATGTGGCGAACATGAGTGATGAAGAGGTCAGCCAGCCAGAGCAGAATGCCTATTTTCAGAGCGTGAAGAAACTGGCAGACAGCGAAGGCAGCGAGTGCATTGCCATCTGCGCAAAGATGGAAGAAGAACTGTCCGGCATGGAGAAGGATGAGAAGAAAGCATTCCTCGAAGATCTGGGCATTCAGACTTCCGGTCTGGATCAGATCATCAAGGCTGCATATCATCTGCTTGGTCTGCGTACGTTCTTCACGGTCGGAGAACCAGAGTGCAGGGCCTGGACGTTCCGGCAGGGCATGAAGGCCCCGCAGTGTGCAGGCATCATTCATTCAGATTTCGAGAAGGGATTCATCCGGGCTGAGATCTACAGCTATGAGGACCTGATGGAATACAAGAATGAGACTGCCCTGAAGGAACATGGCAAGATCCGGCTTGAGGGCAAGGAGTACCTGATGCAGGATGGCGACATTGTGTTCTTCCGCTTCAATGTCTGATTTGCTAAAATGGAATCAGATCAAGCAGGAGGAGCAATCATATGAAACTGATTCTTGCGATTGTGTCTAATGATGATGCGTCCAGTGTATCTGCTGCGCTGACCAAGGAGAATTACTCGGTTACGCGTCTTGCCACGACCGGCGGTTTCCTGAGAGCTGGCAATACGACGATGATTGTCGGAACGGAAGACGATAAAGTAGATCACTGCATTGAGATCATCGGCAATGAATCCAAGCGCCGCACGGAAATTGTTCCTTCGACAGCTAGCTATGATATCGGCCGCTATGCGTCTTTCCCGGTAGAAGTCCAGGTAGGCGGAGCAACGATTTTCGTGCTGAATGTCGAGGATTTCCGCAAGCTCTGAGATCATGCATGCAGGCACAGAAAAAGGGGAGAAGTGATCCCCTTTTCATTCAGCCCTTCAGTTCTTTCAGCCGCTTCATGAGAGCGGCTTTTTCGTTCGGGATCTTATCTTCAATGACTTCCTTGAGCAGCGTGTTCAGGCCGATGGAGATGGCTTCTCCTCGCAAGCCCAGGGCTTGCATGTCACGCCCGTTTACTTCGAGCTGCTTGATGCTGCAGCAGTCATGATCATGAACCATGCTGGCATGCAGGGCAGAGAGGGCTTTGCGATCAAGGTCAGGATCTCTTGCACAGCGGAAAGAGAGATATGTATTGAAGCTGACGGTCAGCCTGTTCAATAGCCAGCGCAGATCGATGCGGGTAGCTGCCGGCATGTCGCTGCAGCGCAGCAGGCTGCGGATCTGATCGCGGTAGTCATTAGAGAATTTCAGGCGGACGAGAACGGAATCGGCACGTTCGGGATCCTTCAGCGGGTCCATCAGAAGAGCCATGCGGATGACGCTGTCAGCAGGACTGCGGGAGATCGCTTCCATGATGGTCTTCCAGGTGGACTCATCATATTCTTCCAGTTCCGGAAAGAGCTGCAGGAACTGCGGAGTGTAATCCTGAAGGACACTGCGTGCATATGGAGCTGCCAGGATCTTGTCGAGTTCAGAAGAGATGCGTTCGATCGAAACATAGTGAATATCGGGAAAGTGCTTCTTCAGCGCTTCTCTGGTTTCGGGCTCGATTTCAAAGCCGAGCTGGGCGGCGAATCTGAGCGCCCTCAATACGCGCAGCGCGTCTTCTTCAAACCGCTGTTCCGGATCGCCGACGGTTCTGATCAGGAAGTTCTGCAGGTCTTCTTTTCCACCGTAGAAGTCGATGAGGCCGTCTTTCAGGCCGTAGCACAGCGCATTGATCGTGAAATCTCTGCGCGCGCAGTCTTCTTTCAGAGAACGGGTGAAGGAGACCTGATCGGGATGGCGGTGATCTTCATAACTCGTCTCGGTCCGGTAAGTCGTGATTTCCACGGGCTTTCTGCCGAAGAGAACGGTGATGGTTCCGTGCCTGATTCCGGTTTCAATGATTTTCTGCTCATGAAAGACCTGCTCCATTTCTTCTGGCAGAGCAGAGGTGGTAAGGTCATAGTCATGAATTTCTGTGCCGAGCAGCCAGGAACGCACAGCCCCGCCGACGACATAAGCTTCGTAGCCTGCGTCATTCAGGGCCCGCAGTGCCTTGCGGACATAGGATGGCAGCGGAAAGGCTTTCTTCATGCATTTATTTTAACATTCTTCGGAAACGTTTCCATGAGTTCTTTTAGAGGAAGAGAACCAGGATGCGGTATGATGATGGCAAGGAGACAGAAGTTATGATGCGGATCGGACAATCAACGGATATTCACCGGCTGGCAGAAGGCAGGAAGCTGGTGCTTGGCGGGGTGGAGATTCCATATGAGAAAGGACTGGTCGGGCATAGTGATGCAGATGCGCTGACCCATGCATTGGCTGAAGCGATTCTCGGAGCACTGGCATTGGGAGATCTAGGAAAGTGGTTTCCGGATACCGACCCGAAGTGGGAGGGGGTCAATTCCCAGATCATTCTGAAAGAAGTAGCGAGGATGATGAAGGAGAAAGGGTACCATATGGGCAATGCGGATTGCCTGGTTCTGATTGAGAAGCCGAAGATGGCTCCGCATATTCAGAAGATGAGAGAGAATTTTGCCCTGGCCCTGGACTGCCCGATCGATCAGATCAGCGTGAAGGCAACGCGCGGAGAAGGACTCGGCTTCGTGGGCAGAGGCGAAGGGGTCTGTGCGCAGGCGGTGGTGCTGCTGGAAGAGGATCAGCATGTTTGAGAAGACAGATGAAGTCAAGGTGCTGAGAGATCCGATCCATGGCTATATTCATGTGGATTATCAGGTGGTATGGCAGTGCATCAATTCTGCCTGGTTCCAGCGGATGCGCAGAATCCGGCAGCTTGGCGGGGCGTTTATGGTCTACCATACTGCAGATCATACCCGCTTCGGGCATTCGCTTGGCGTGTATGAGCTGGTGCGGCGCATGGTCACGGAGGTTCCGGATATCTCAAAGGCGCTGAATGAGCGTGAGAAAGTCACGGTCATGCTTGCAGGATTGCTGCATGATATCGGGCATGGACCGTATTCGCATGCATTTGAACGGATTTCCGGAGAGAATCATGAATTGTATTCGTGCCGGGTTGTAGAAGAAGATCCGGAAATCTCGGGAATCCTGGAACATGCGGCGGCAGGACTGTCAAAGGATGTTGCGGATGTGATCCGGCATCAGTCTTCCAATCCGCTGCTGCCGCAGATGGTGAGTGCGCAGCTGGATGCGGACCGCATGGATTATCTATTGAGAGATGCGTATTTCACGGGCACAAAGTATGGCGAGTTTGATTTGGAACGGCTGCTGCGGATTCTGCGAGTAGCAGATGACCGCATTGTCGTGAAGGAAAGCGGAACGTATGCGGTAGAGAATTACATCATGGCCCGCTATCACATGTACTGGCAGGTTTATTATCATCCGACAGCAAGGAGCTATGAGAATATGCTGGACAGCTTGTTCCGCAGGATGAGAGACCTTCATGCCCAAGGCAAGATGCCGAAGACGATTCCGCAGCTTGATACGCTGATCAGCGGGAAGAAGCTTTCGCTGGAAGAATATTTTTCCCTGGATGAGTATTCGTGTGCGTATGCGTTTGAGAAGCTGACGAAGGCAAGAGATCCGATTCTGTCAGATCTGTCAAAGCGGTTATTGAACCGCGGTCTGTTTGACTTCATGGAGGCTTCTCCTTCCAATATCCGCAAGGTACGCGCAAAGGAGAAAGCACTTGGCTATGATCCGCGGTACTATCTCTGCAAGGATGAAGTAGGACAGCGTCCGTATGTGCCTTATGCCGGCGATGCGGGCAATGCGATCTGGGTACGCATGCATGGCGGCGAGATTCTCGAGCTTTCAAGAGCTTCGAACATTGTCTATAGTCTCGTGCATGGTCCGCAGAGAAGCGATGATCGGATCTATTTTCCGAAAGAACTCGGATTCTGATGAAACATGGTATGCAGAAACCTGGAAATGAATGTTCCGGGTTCTTTTCTTCTGTCTATAATGATGGCTGAGATGAGAGTGCATGTGAAGTTCACGCAGTATGATCTGCTGGAGAACCGGTCTTCGGTGATCGCAGATGGCAATGGAATTCTGTCCGGAAGCCGGCTGATGTATCTGGAGAAAGAGAATCCTTCTGCGAAGAATGAAATTCTGTTTGAAGAAGGAAGAATCGTGCTGAAGCGGATGGCGGATGTCTCAAGCGAGACGGAACTGCTGGAAGGAAAGCCGGGCATGGCAAAAGTCACGAGTCCGTATGGGGAGATGTATCTGGAAACTTCCCTGGAGCGTTTTAGCTGCAGCGAAGAAGTCTGGGAAGCGGTGTACCGGATTCTGTCGGATGGAGAGCCGGTGGTATATCAGCGGCTGGTCTGGGAGATTTCTCCTTCAGAAGACGACTTGCATGCAGGAAAGCAGAACATGGATTGACAAGCCGGGAAACCGTGCTATAAATAGGTCTCATCAAAGATCCCGGAGAGGGACAATATCATAAACAGGAGAAAATTCAGGTATGACTACAGCAGGAAAGGAAACAATGACTGATGCGGCATACAGATGCATGTCGCAGCGCAAGACGGAAGTGGAGTTTGCACGTCTCTGGGCTGAGGTTGCGGAAGTGATGCATATTCCGGAAGAGCAGCTGACCAGGAAGAAGCGGCAGTTTTACAATGAGCTGATCGAGGATCGGCGGTTTGCGGCTCTGAAGGGGAACAAATGGGATCTGAGAAGCCGCCGGAAGTTCGAGGAAGTCAATTCTGACACGGCTGACCTGGAAGATGATTCCGATGATGAAGCTGAAGAGAATGCAGAGGATGAGACGCTCGATATCCCGAATGGGTTCGAGTCATACTGAGAGGCTGATGGTTCAGCCTCTTTTCTGTGTTCGAGGGTGAATTGAAATGCTTTTCAAGCATGCGAAAATAGACTAGAATATGGATGCAATTACAGGAGGAGTTTATTGCAATATGGTAATGGTATCTGCAACAGAAATGATCAATAAGGCTCATGAAGGGCATTATGCGATCCCGGCTTTCAACACCAACAATCTGGAATGGACGAAGTGCATTCTGACTGCTGCACAGGAGATGAAGTCTCCGGTTATCATTCAGTGCTCCGAGGGTGCCGGCAAGTACATGGGCGGCTTCAAGGTCGTCGCTGATCTGGTCAAGGACCTGCATGATGCAATGGGCATCACGGTTCCGGTTGCGCTGCACCTGGATCATGGTACCTATGAAGGCGCTAAGAAGTGCATCGAAGTAGGCTTCACTTCTGTCATGTTCGATGGTTCCAAGTACGGCATCGAAGAGAACATCGAGAAGTCCAAGGAAATCATTGCCCTGGCTCATTCCAAGGGAATCTCCGTAGAGTGCGAAGTCGGCGGTATCGGCGGAACTGAAGATGGTGTTACTTCTTCCGGCGAGCTGGCTGATCCGGCTGAGTGCAAGATGGTTGCTGATCTGGGTGTTGACTTCCTGGCTGCTGGCATCGGCAATATTCATGGTGTCTATCCGGCTAACTGGGCTGGTCTGAACTTCGAGCGTCTGGATGAGATCAACAAGGCTGTCAATGGCAAGCCGCTGGTTCTCCATGGCGGTTCCGGCATTCCGTTTGATCAGGTTCACAAGGCTGTCACGCTTGGTGTTTCCAAGGTCAACATCAACACGGAGCTGCAGCTGGTGTTCGCAAAGGCTACCCGCGAGTATATCGAAGCTGGCAAGGATCATGAGGGCAAGGGCTATGATCCTCGTAAGCTGCTGAAGCCGGGTTGCGAGGCAATCATCAAGCAGGCTGAAGAGCTGATCAAGGCTTACGGTTCTGACGGCAAGGCTGAGTAATCAGTTCTGAAATCATTGGTGTTTCTGAAGGCTCCGGGATATGCCGGGGCTTTCTTTGTGCTTTTCAATCAAGTAGAATAAACCTCGGGTAACGATATGATCAGGGCAGTTCTTTCTGACATGGATGGCGTATTATGCGACAGCGAGCGGGCTTATATGAAGCAGACGATTGCAATCATGCGCCAGCTTGGATATCATGGACCGGACACTGCTTTGCATGCGGTGATCGGCACTTCGATGCGGGAAACGTATCGGATCATGACGGAATTGCTGGAAGGAAAGGTTACTGAGTCAGAGCTGAGACAGTTTGCGGATGCGTATTACCTGGCTCATCCGGTGAATTATCGCAAGATCCGCTTTCCCGGCGTGAAGGAGGCGTTTGAAGCCCTTCATCATTCCGGAATCAGGCTTGCCTGCTGCTCTTCTTCTCCGAAGAGTTCCGTGGACCGGGCTCTTAGGGAGATGGAGATCCGGGATTTCTTTGACCAGGTGATCAGCGCTGAGGATGTGGTTCATCCCAAGCCTGACCCGGAAATGTACCTGAAAGCGGCGGAGGCACTTGGGATGCCGCCGGAGGAATGTGCAGTGTATGAAGACAGTCCGGTCGGCATCGAAGCAGGAAAAAGGGCCGGAATGCGGGTGATTGCACGCCGGGAAACAGGATTCCGGATGGATCAGAGCCAGGCAGATGAATTGGCTGAGGATGCCTGGCAGATGGTGGAGATCATCCGCAGGGAGGATTGAATGCAGGAAGTTATCAGAATAGAAGGCGGCAGACGGCTGAAGGGTGAAGTCACCGTATCAGGATCGAAGAATGCGACGGTGGCGCTGATTCCGGCTGCAGTTCTGGCTGAGGGGCCGGTAACGATTGTCGGGGTGCCGGGGATCGCAGATGTGGAGTCTCTTTCGGAGATTCTGAGGATTCTGAATGTGGATGTGATTGAGAAGGAGGATCATCTGATCATCGATCCATCCCATATGAGGAATACAGATCTGGATGCGGATGTCGTGACCAGACTCAGGGCTTCTTATTATTTTATGGGTGCGCTGCTCGGAAAGTATGGCTATGTGCGCATGAAGATGCCAGGCGGATGCTACCTGGGGCCGCGGCCGATTGATCTGCATATCAAGGGATTCGAGGCACTGGGTGCTTCGGTGGAGTATGACCGCGGGTGCTATACGATTCGGGCGGATCATCTGCATGGGGCGAAGATCTTCCTGGATATCTCGTCGGTTGGTGCAACCATCAATATCATGATGGCGGCAGTCTACGCCGAAGGAAGAACGGTCATCGAGAATGCGGCCAAGGAGCCGGAGATCATCGATGTGGCAACGCTGCTCAACAAGATGGGTGCGAATGTGCGCGGGGCAGGTACCGGGGTCATCACGATTGATGGCGTGAAGTCCTTAGGGGGCTGTTTCCATGAGATCATTCCGGATCGGATCGAGGCTGGAACGTTTGTGATCATGGCGGCTGCGTGTGCAGATCGGATGCTGATCCGCAATGTGATTCCGAAGCATATCGAGGCATTGACATCGAAGCTTCAGGAAATGGGCGTTGATATGGAGATCGGGGTCGACAGCATCCTGGTACGGCATGCGGATCATCTGCATGGCATCGATGTGACGACGAAGCCGTATCCGGGCTTTGCGACTGATCTGCAGCAGCCATTGACACCGCTTCTGACCCAGGCTGAAGGGGTCAGCCAGGTGACGGATACCATCTATACGGAGCGCTTCAAGCATTGCCTGGAGCTGCAGCGGATGGGTGCTGATATCGAGATCGGCAATGGCATGGCAGTGATTCACGGGCCTTCGAAATTATACGGAGACAAGGTCACGGCAACGGATCTGCGCTGCGGGGCTTCGCTGGTGATTGCGGGACTTCTGGCCGAAGGGGTCACGGAGATTCATGATGTGTATCACATTGACCGGGGCTACGATAATATCGATGGCAAGCTGAAGGCATTAGGCGGCGTGATCTGCCGGGCAATGGTGGAATAGGAAAATCGGCCTTGCGAGGGCGATTTGCGTATGTTATATTATGAAGGCACTTTCTTTAAGCACGCATAGAGGCTTAAGGCATGAAGGGAGAAGACGAACATGAAGAAGGACATCCATCCGAAGTACTACAAGTGCAAGGTTATCTGCACGAGCTGCGGTTCTGAATTTGAAACAGGATCCACCCTGAAGGAAATCAAGGTTGATACCTGCTCCAACTGCCATCCGTTCTACACCGGACGTCAGAGATTCGCACAGGCTCAGGGCCGTGTCGAGAAGTTCAACAAGAAGTACGGACTCGGAAAGTAACAGATCGGAAAGCGGCTGCGGCATGTTTCCTCAGATGGAACGGGCTGCAGCCTTTTCTTATCTTATAAGAATTTCAATTCGGTTTGATAAAACGAATAAGATGACCGCAAGGTCATATAAAATGAGATGGCACGACAAAAACATCTTCAGGATTGATCTGTCTTTGTCAGCTGTGATTGTGATTTCTGAAATGATAAGAATCTTTGCGGTACATGTCGCTTAAGCAGAAAGGGCATAGAAGATGGTCTTCACAATGCTCAGGGTCTTTATCAACTGAACGAAGGAGATCGAGATCTTTCTGCGGTACTTCTTCTTCGTAACCGCATCTCTCGCATTTCATCAATACAGTTTTCTCGGTATTGTCTGTCATTGGATATTCCTTCCAGCGGATTATAAGTTTCCGCATATAACATGATCTCGCCGCATCTGCAGCGTAGAACATCTCGATTATAAGAATCAAGGCACATCGTACGGAAACGAAGCTTATGAAGACGGGAGGTCAGCTGCTTTTTCCGATATTCCTTAGTCCTGGCATCATTTCGTTTCTGATTGATCCATGTATAGATTTTTTCCAGATGGTCCTTTGATCTGGGGCTGTAAAAGCCATAGTATCGTACGGTCCTGAAGTTTTCATCCTGGATATGGATGATCATCTTCTTGAGAAGATCGAGACCGGTTTCGTGAACGGTGATTCTCTTGCCGGTCTTGTGGTCATCATAGAACCATACCACTTCATCGGTTTCTTTGTTATAGGAGATAATACGGCTTTCTGCCATTGCCGGCCGTGAAGCATATCGCATCATATAACTGACACAGCCCTGAACGTCTTTTGAATGATCGCGTTCTCTCTGTCCTTCTTCATCAGGATCGCGATCCTTGGCATATACATAAAAGCCATCCGTATTTTTCCGATAGGCGAGGTTTTTCAGGGGCTTGAACTGACTGCCGAAAGGATGGAGCTGATCCGGAAAGGACATGCCAATTCCCGGGTTGCCCCAATGGAAGGTATGGAGCGTTCCATGCGTCTATCATGTGTATCCCGGCTTCTTGCCATGATGAATACCGGAGATCAGTTATGGGTATGTAAGCTGTCAGATCTTGCAGACAATGCGGAGGATGCCTGCACGCTGTACTTTTCCTTTCTGAAGAAGGGCATTGAGCTGAAGTTCTTTGATACAAGCTATCTCGATACTGATCTTCTGAGGCTGAACTCGGAGCCGCCTGCAGATCAGAAGCTGCTTATTCAGAGAATCATTCAGAACTATTTTGACAACCCGGGTGGCATGCCCTCCGGAACAAAAGAAAGAAGCTCTGATTCCGGGTAAGCGTCTAATACAGGGTGAACTTATTTCATAAGAGCAGGACAATATAATGAGCGCGAAGGCGACCGGACTTTAAAGAACCCAGTGCTGGGTCAGTAAAGCTCGATCGCCTTTTGATGGCGAATC
>NZ_VUMN01000033.1 GCF_009696165.1 Stecheria intestinalis
CACCAATCCCCAGAAAATCGATAATTATTTCTGAAATCCCTCAGATAAACCTTAACTGGGAAAACAGACAAAGTGGACAGAACCGCATAACAATCGCATTCTGTCCACTTTTGCTATAAAACTTGAGAATTCAGTGCCTACCTATAGTATCAGACCTCCGGAGGAATTGCAAGCAGCTTTGCAGAATGTTTTCCGTGAAAATTTTCACTCGGTCTGTCCTGCTCCTCGCTCATATGCTGGGGTATCCGTGAACTGCTTTCCATCCCGTTCCGGGATGGTTACCGGAAGTGTACCAGTCCCTTCTGCTTCTCCGAATAAGACATCCAGAGCAGCCGGAATATTCGGCCCGTAAGTTCCTTCCGGCTGATGATCTTCGTTCAGTGAAGACACTCCGGTCGGGTTATAGACCGCAGCGAGAATCGACGCATCCGGATAGCTGGAACAGTCGTACGGAACCCCGGCTGAGATGACTGCACATGGAATTCCTTTCTCCTTTGCAAGCTCCGTGATTTCCTGTACTGAAGGAATCATCGAAGATTCTTCCGGATCCAGCTGCGTGAGGTTGTCATACCAGCTTGTGATCACCACGAGGTCTGCATCTGAGACCGCCTGCTTCAGGGCGTTGAGATTTCTTCCGAAGTCATAATTCAGGAATACGGCTTCTCCTTCTGCATGTCCTTCCTGTTTCAGGCGGTACCACCCGTATTCCAGAGCATTGGTTTCGCTCTGCTGAGCACCGGCAAAGACGACTCTTTTTCCAGCCGGATCAAACGGAAGAGAATCTCTGCCGGCCAGGACTGTCACTGCGTCATCCGCAAGCTTCCGTTCCGTTTCATGATGATCTTCGCTGCCGACGATTTCCGCAGCGCGTTCTTTCTGCTGGTCTGCATCAATCGTGCTGTAATCCTGTTCCAGGATGCCGCGGGACTGCTTCAGCTTCAGAATGCGGAGCACCGATTCATCAATCTGCTCTTCGGAAATGGTTCCATCCTTCACCATCGCTTCCAGCGAGTCCAGATACTGATTCATCTGATCGATGGAATCCTTCCCGCTCATGGCGATCGGCATCAGCAGAATATCCGCCCCTGCCTGGATGGCAAGTCTTGCGGCATCATCTTTCGTGAAGTTCTGTGCGATCGCGTCCATCTGCAGGCTGTCGGTCGTGATGACGCCTTCATAGCCCATCGTTCCTCTCAGATAATCTGTCAGAATGGCATGCGAAAGCGATGCAGGAAGAACGATTTCCCTGCCGTCTTTCTGGCTGATGGCAGTTTCTCTTTCTTCTTCCGGAAACTGGATATGCGCACTCATCACCATCTCTATTCCGGAGTCAATGCCCATCCGGAACGGAACGAGTTCTGTCTTTTCCAGTTCGGCAAGGGAATTATCAACGGAAGGAAGACTGGTATGGGAGTCCTCCGACGTATCGCCATGGCCAGGGAAATGTTTCCAGCAGGCAATGATATTGTTCTGATTCAAGCCTTTCTGATAAGCAAGCGCATAAGTCCCGGCGGTTTCCGGATCCTCGCTGAAGGAACGAACGCCAATGACCGGATTGGCCGGATTGGAATTGACATCAGCATCCGGTGCGAAGTCGGTATTGATGCCTAAGACACTCAGCTCTTTGCCGATCACCTCTGCAGCCTGTTCTGCATGGTCCGGATTTCCGGAGGCAGCCAGTGCCATATTACCTGGCATGGAAGTTCCGTCTTTCAGGCGGCAGACGACGCCCCCTTCCTGATCGATGCCGATGAACATGCCATAGCCCCCGGATGCCTGATTGAGCTGCTGCATCGATAGAATCAGTCCGGCGGTTCCCGCTGCATCGCTGTAATTCTCAGAGAACAGAATCACGCCGCCGAAGTGATAGTCCTGAAACAGCTGGGCGGCTTCCTCATTCATCTCCGTGAAATCAGAACCGTTCCAGGTACGGACATCAATGATAATCATCTGCTCCAGTTTTTCCCGTAAGCTCATGGAGGAAAGGAGTTCGTCTTCCCGGGAAGCGGAGGCTTCTTCGGAAGGTAAGGAAGATGGCGAGGAGTTCCCGGAAGCAGCCGGAGCGCTGCAGCCATAGAGCGCCAGCATCGCCGCAAGCAGAATCCTTATAGAAATACGAAAGTTCATCCGTCTTCTTTCCTCCCGGAGATCATAGATTTCTTCAGATCTTTTTTCATTTTAGAACAGCTGAAAGCAGATGAACAACGCGTTTTCAGCACGTTCTTCAGAAATGGTGCAATTTTGCAGTACTCACGGTCAGTTTTCGCTTAAAATAATTGTGAGGTTTCTGAAACCTAGGGGGATTAATTCATGGCTGAATCAAGAAATGGTCTTGCGGAAGGCAGCCGCATCCTGCGATGCACTCCGGAAGAGTTCTCACAGGCTCTTCCTTTTTCCGTTTTCAAGGCCGCAGATTTCCACGCTGGCGAAGGCTTCGTACTGCAGTCTTTCCGGCGCAGCTGCCGGGTCGTGCTTTATTCGCTGAACGGAATCGGAAGAGTCCGGCAGGATTCTCTGGAATTCCTGCTGAAGAAGAACCAGGCTGTCATGATGGACATGAGCCAGCCGATCACGATCTCTTCCTTCGAGCATCCCTGGCATGTGCAGTGGATCATGATCACCGGCAGCGGCATGAAGGGATTAGCACCGATCCTTCAGAATAATTCGAAAGCTGCGGTCTGCGATCTTTCTGAATCACTCTGGGAGGAATCCTTCAGCAGTATCGTTGACAGCATGGAGAATCGGTCTACCGAGACCATTCTGAAAGCAAGTCTGGCGGCCGATCAGATTCTGACCGCGATGGCCGTGAACCAGATCCATCAGCTCGGCGAAAACAACCGGGAGCAGATGGAAGCGACGGCTGCCTATATCCGCACACATTACACGGAGAATCTGGATATGGACGACCTGCTGAAGCTCTCACGCATGTCACAGTCGTATTTCGTGAAGATGTTCCGCTATGTCAACGGAACGACTCCGTATAATTACCTGCTCAGCTGCCGCATCAGCAAAGCGAAGGAACTTCTGGAAATGACGGACGAACCGATTGCGCAGATCGCTTCGGAACTCGGGTTCCGGGATGTAAGTGCCTTCAGCACCCGCTTTGCCGGCATGACCGGAATGAGTCCGCTGAAATACCGCAAAATGCAGGCAATGAAGCGCAAGAGCTACGATTGACACTCCCACGGCTAAAGCACGTGGGATTCTTGAGAAGTCTGATTGCTTACGCAATCCTTATTCTCAAAGGGCTTGCCAACAGCCCGCTACACAGTCCCTCAAAGCTGAGGTTCTGCTTGCCTTTCTTTGCAATGTTGCACGCTCCGTTGATGTCCGCATTGACGAGCGTGTTTTCTTTGGTACGGTACAGTCCGCGTTTGATGCGTTTGCCGGAAAATGAACTGGTATACGGATGCTTTGCATCGTACACGGGAATCTCGTCACCGTCTAAGAACGATGCCTTTGACGTGTAGGATTCTTCCGTTTCGATGTACGCAATGCCGTATCGTTCGCACAGCGTTTTTAAGTACGTGCGAAGCTGGTCAAACGGGATCTGAACAAACTTCTGATTGTTCGCTTTCCCCATGTTGACAGCCCGTTTCTGATCAGCGTTGTGTCCGACAATGAGCGTGCCGATATCATTGGCAATGCAGTAATCAACGATATGGCGTGCAGCCTTGTGCATGTAGTCCGTCACTCGCCGGTTACGCTTGTCTGTGATGAGGCTCATACGGACTGTAAAGCCTTTTACGTTCTGATGGTCTTTGATCGATGCGTAGTGTGCAAGCTGCTTGTTGTACCACTGGTTGATTGATTTGAGCTTGCGTCCGTCAACGATGAAGGACGTCCCTGTGGTTGTTACACACGACGCAAGATTATCGAGACCGACATCAATGGCTAATACATTGTCCGCATTCAGATTCTGTGGCTCTTCTTCCTGTTCATAGCAGTATTGAATCTTCAGTGCCTTGCCATTCAGAACAGGCACGATGCGGGCTTCAGCGATGTGCTTTCCTGAAATTCGGTCAGGTACCGGAATGCGAATGGAATCCAGATCCGGATGCTGCTTTGAAAACGTACGACTCATCGGAACGATCAGATTACCGTTTCTGATGCTGATTGCGTTCGCTGACAGCACCAGCAGATACTTTCCGCCTTTCGTGCGATAGTGCGGAATACGCGCGTTCTTATCGTAGCTGCCGGACTTCTTTTTGCTCAGCAGCGCAAAGAAAGACCTGAAGGCATGATCGCACGTCCGTAATATCTGCTGAGAAATACCAGCCTGCAGCAGCTTGTAATTCTCGTTGTCTTTGCAAAGATGGTAGTTTTCTTCATACCGCAGATACTTGTTCGCTGCAAAAAAATGCTGGCGGATCTGATACAGCCCAACGTTGTACAGATTGTTCGCATACGAGCACATCTCAAGGATCGCTTCGTACTGGTCCTTCGGCAGATGCCGAATGTAGTTTGTCTGCGTCAGATACATGACGTCACCTCCTTTCTGCTTATATGATACGGGTACAGCGGCCTTTCTCCCCATGGCTGAAGCTCATGGGTTTTCCCGGCCGTTTTCTATAAGAACGGAAGGGACGGCATTCGCAGTGCAGTCCCTTTTCATATGAAAAAAGAGGCTGCTGCAGTCTCATGCATGCATGAGGGCAGCGCGCCTCTTTCAGGAAATGATTCAGTTAGCGGAACCAGCCGCCAGAGAAGCAGCAGCTTCGCCGGCGATCTTGCCGGAGACGAATGTCCAGGACTGAGCCTGTCCGCCCCAAGGAGAATAAGCTTCACCCTCTTTGTTGCAGACGCCTTCGCTGTCCTGACCGACTGCGAACAGATTCGTGATCGGAGTGCCGTCTTCCTTCAGGACATTCATGTTCACATCGACATCGAGACCGCCGACCGTGCCATAAGAATAGCCTGCGCATTCGAACAGATAATATGTCTGGTCTGCATCGCCGAGTGATGCGGTGAGCTTGTCAGCATCCATGCCGAGCTTTTCGGCAAGTTCTGCCGGAGTGCCGGACCATGCATTATTCGTTGCGATTGCCGCATCGACGATCGTGTCGAGGTCTTCAATCGGAGTTCCTGCTGCCGGAACGGTGCCGCCCTGATTCAGGCCGAAGATCGATACTGCTGCAGTCGTTTCCGAGAGGCCTTCGGTCTTCATCTTCTCAAGATCTTCTTCCGTATAGGCATTGTAGTAATGGAAACCCGGTGCATAGGCGATGCCGACGGTCAGGTCGCTATTCGTGGTGCCGGACTCATCCGTTGTGCCGAGAATTGCGCCGGTCTCATCGATCTCCTTGGCATCGGAAGTAGTAGCGATCGCGGAGAGAATTGCCTTCTGATCTGCGGTCAGCGTATCATCGCGGATGATGTTCGGAACCTGGGAGACGTGGATCATCGGCAGAGTGCCGAGTGCATACGTTGTGCCGCCAACGCTCTGACCCATCTGGATGCCGGTTCCCTTGTTCACGGTATCGCCGATCGTATGAACGGTGCTGCCGTATACTTCCTTCATCATGTCATCATTTCCGAGGAAGCCGCCGGTAGCGAGGATTACGGTTTTGCCATAGATCTCATAGGTGGTTCCATCGTAATACTGAGCACGGACACCGGTGACGTTTCCATTGTCATCCGTGATGAGCTCTGAGGCAGTAAGCTCGGTCATGTAGTCGTTCTTCTCGTTCATGGCCTTTGCCTTCTCAAGGGCATTGCGGAACTGATATGTATGATCCGGTCCGAATGCATACCACTTCGTATTGTTCTCGTCAGCAGTGTAGACGGTCCATTCCTTGTCCCAGTCGGTCCGCACGAAGCTGCCAAGCAGGCCATTCAAGCCATCGAAGCTGTAGTCGAAATTATCCATGTAATAGTCCAGTGCGGAACCGCTCTGGTAGACTGCTTCCTTGATGACGTCTGCCTTCTCATCAGTTCCTACATATTCGAGCCAGGTCTTGTATACATCGTCT
The DNA here is from genome assembly GCF_009696165.1 of Stecheria intestinalis. Taxonomy (GTDB): domain Bacteria; phylum Bacillota_I; class Bacilli_A; order Erysipelotrichales; family Erysipelotrichaceae; genus Bulleidia; species Bulleidia intestinalis. Next base: position 5,973 of record NZ_VUMN01000033.1, read on the forward strand.
TCATCGATGTAGTCTTCGCCATTGTTGTACTTCTCAGCAAGGTTCTTGGAATTGAGTGCCATCGGGCCGTAGACGGAAGCGGAGTTTCCGCCGATCTCGCCGGCTGCTTCGATGCCGAAGACTGAAGCGCCTGCCTTGGCTGCTGCTGCATAAGCCATGAGGCCGGATCCGCCGAGGCCGACGACGATGACGTCATAGCCGTCCTTGACGACCGTATCGGTCTTCTTCTCGACGGAAGTGCGCCATTCGGTATCATTGCCGCCGGCATCATTGATGGCAGCAGCGACGATGTTCTTGATTGCACCGGATGAAGTCGTAGCACCGGTGATGGAGTCGACATCGAGAGACTGTGCATCGATGATGCGCGGGATCAGCAGGCTCTCAGCAACCGAGAACCACTGCCCGGTTGCAGAGTCGGTTTCCTTGGTGATCTTGATGTCCGTGATCTTCTGATCCTGGATCGTGACATCGCCAGTCATCATGCCGGTGACGCCGAAGCTGGCGACCGTTTCCGTATAGGTGCCATCTTTCAGGCTGGTCTTTGCGGCAGTACTGGTATCTTCTCCCTTGGCCTGGGCAATGACGTCTGCCATAGCGGTCTTGACGGCATTGGAAGTCTCGGTAGCACCGGAAACCGCATCGATGTCAGCAGACTGTGCAGACATGATTTCGTTCTGCAGGTCCTCGACGGCGGCACCGCCGATGGACTCGGTTTCTCCGGATGCGTCAATCGTGACAGATTTGATGGCATCGGAGCTGAATTCTGCAGTGACGGTGACGTCGCTGCTGTGGCCGCTGGCACTGGCCGTGTAGGTTCCGGCCGTATAGAGGGCCGAAGCGCTGGCAGAAGCAGATGCTGCTGCGGATGAAGAACTGCATCCGGCCAGGGATACTGCCATTAAGGCCNAAAGCAAAGTGATCAGAGATTTTCTCATCTTTTCCTCCCTTGTGAGCTGATTCACGTTTATACTTTAAACGTTGGAACTGTTCCAAGGTCAAGGGGGGTACGATGAATATTCTTGAAGCAAGCAGAGCAACCGGGGTTTCTCGAGATATGATCCGGTTCTACGAGAAGAAAGGCATCCTTTCCCCGGCCCGGAATCCAGGCAATCACTATCGGGAATACGGGATGCACGAGATTCATCAGATCATTCTCGCCCGTCAGTACAACAGCATGGGCGTGGATCTCGATACGATTGCGAAGATGTTCCGCGAGCAGGATCTTCTGCAGGCAGAAACAGAACTGAGCCAGGGTATCGCACAGCTGCAGGAAGAAGCAGAATGGGCTGCCGAACGGCTGGAGAATGCAAAGCGGCTGCAGGCCCTGTTTCCACTTCTGAAACAAGAAAACATGCAGGAGATCTCCGAACGCCCTGCTTCGTGCTATCTGCCGGGAACGGGAAACAGTTCTTCTGCCGGTCTGCCGGTAGTCCGGCTTCATCTTGGAGAAACGTTCTTCCAGGATCTTGGAATCATCTGCTGGCGCTCACCCCGGAAGAATGAAAAAGCCGGCATTGCGCTGGCTCCGGGGATCTATCTGCGCAAGCTCGTCCGCCATTCCGCTTCTGAGCTCTTCAGCAGAAAAGAAGCAGAAGAGCTGAAAGAAGGATGCAGAAAGGACGGATGGGATATCGGTCCGGACTTCTTCATCTCGCAGGTGCTCTGCGGTCAGGGAGATGCTCATCCTGATCTGCTGTGCATTGAGGCTGCTGCTCAGCCTTCGCGGTAATAGCGGATCGAGGTTTCTTCCGGTTCGTTCAGTTCAAACGAGATATTGCGTTTCTGCCTGCTGCTTTCCCAGCTCATGGCATCTGCAGCGGTTTCATAGTCCGCAATCAGCGAAACGCGGTTTTTATCCGGATCGGCGCCGATCTCGCAGTGAGGGACTGACATGCATTCAGAGATCTGCCGCTCGATGCATTCCAGTGCATCGGAAAGATCAGTTCCTTCGCTCAGTTCATAAATCGTGATTACCCGGTACATGTTCATTCTCCTGTCTCTTCCAGTGATGCTGAGGCAAATGCGGCCCATGCCGCATTGACGATCACAGATGCTTTCATCTCTGCCGAAAGCTCCGGCAGCACTTCCTTTTCGATTCTCTGATACGTATTGCGGTCCATCGGAACGGAACCGGAAAAGCCTTCTTCCGTAAGCACTGCAAAGTGATATCCGCCTTCGGCCGGCATGAAGTACATGGTCTGGATCTTCAGATCAGGCTGTTCGTTCAGAATAGCTTCTTCCATCAGATGTTTTTCCAGTTCCACCGCCCGGTCATCGAGGCCTTCTTCAGCAATCAGGATCTTCTCCATCATCTCATTGGGATCGCTGACCCGGCGGATCAGATAGCCCGGATATTCCTGTTCTCTCGAAAGATCGGGATGATCCGGATCTTCCGGCAGATGGATGAGAAGCTTATGCTTCGGGTCTGCATAGACGCATTCATAGCGGATCAATGCCGAGAAGCCGCAATGGCTGCACGTGAACGAGAAGAGACTGCCATCCAGAATCCGTTCTTTCAGTTCCGGAGATTCTTCTGGATTGATCGCAGAGTATTCCGGGATCGTTTCCGTATGCCGGCATTTCGGGCAGGTAAAGGAAAATATCTTTTCACTGGTCATGGGTCAATTGTAGCAGAGAAGCGAAAAAGGATCAGCGATTTTCGCTGACCCAGGTCCATGCTTTATCGGTGGCGATCCATTTTCCTTCGCCGATCCGGATCCAGTCATAAGAGGGATCATCGTGATACACCTCATAGACCGGATATGTTTCCCCGGATGCAGTCTTTCCGAGAACGGACGCAGAAGCAGAATGATCAGAGCGGATCCGGATGCGCTCATGAACTGTGATCGTTCCGGGCGAAGCTGATGAAGAAGACTTGCTGTATTCGGTCGATTTCACCCATGTCCACGCTTTATCCGTGGCAATCCACTGGCCATCCGCGATGCGGATCCAGTCATAGGAAGAATCGCCATGATAGACTTCATAGACCGGATAGTTCTGACCAGGAGAAGCCTTTCCGATGATACCTGCAGAGACAGAATGAGCACTGCGGATATGAATTGCAGAAGAGCCGATGGTCACATATCCGCCTGCTCCGGAAACCTGCTTCGAAGTGCTGCCGGTCAGGTCTTCGAGCGTGCGGATCGAAGAAGGCTGATAGACACCCCAGCTGCCCTGGTCGGCAATCCACTGCCCGGTTCCGATCTGATACCACGTATAGCCGCCTGCTTCTTTCACCGCATAGATGGAATAGGTTTTCCCCTCCGATGCCTTGCCGAGTGATTTTTCAGAGACGGACGGACCAGAGCGGATGTTCAGACCGCTTACCGTGACTTTAAAGGTTCCGATGGAGGAAGCTTCATAGGAAGCGGATGCTACAGAAGCGGTCGGCGCGGGAGATGCAGAGGCTGTCGGCTCTGGCGTCGCGGACGCAGATGGAGATGGAGTCGGTTCCGGGGTTGAAGTCTGAACCGGGGCAGCCGTCGGTTTTTCAGATGGCGGCACGGAAACCGCCGGATCGCTCTTCTTTCCAGAACATCCTGCCATGGTCAGGCTGAGCACCAGCATCACGCTGGCTATGATTGTTTTCTTCATGAGGATTCCTCCCCTCTTCTATCTCTGATTCTAGCAGGGAAACCGGAAAGAGCCTCTTAATGATTGCTTAAGATTGAGAAGGCTTTGCGTAAGGGTCATAGCCCATTGCCGCAAATGCCCAGTCTTCATCGACTTCTCTCGTATGGCGCAGCTTTTCGGGAAGCTTCGGAATCGCATCGGAGAGGATGCCTTCATAGAGTTCTTCCGGCAGCTGCAATGCCTGGCCGAACCCGTCGTCAGTCTCAATGGAGAGCTGTGCTTCTTTCTGTCCGGCCAGGAAAGAATAGTAAAGATTCTTGACCTTCAGGCCGGGATACTGGTTCATGAGGCTCCCTTTCAGGATCACCTTGCATAGTTCAATGACATGATCATCGCGCTGCTGATCGAAGATCATGATCTTCTCCGCAAGCTGATTGGAATTGATCACCGTGCGGATTTCATAGTTCTTCAGAAGCTCTTCTTTCTCCTCCGGATCGAACTCCTCCAGGAATTCAGACACCGGATCTGCGCTCTCTTCGGAAGGATTGACGAGCTGAATCAGATAGCGATCCGTGCGGCTGATATAAGCCATCGGATAATAGATCGCATTCTCTGCATTGCAGGAAGGACATCTGGTCTGGAAGATCTCTGTGTGGAGCACTTCATTCTTCATCGTCTCATCGGCGATGCGGATGGCTGGCATCTCATGGATCTTTCCGCATTGATGACAGGCATACTGAATGATTTCTGTTTTCATCTTCTTCTCCTTCAGGATAAATCGATCACCGGTTCTTCCGGAAGCGGCGCCTGGCGGTTGGCTTCCAGGAATTCTGCCGCCCAGTTCTGATCGATGACCGGTTCGGTTTCCGGATTGTTCAGCAGAGAACCATAGCGGTCTTCCAGCATTGAGATTGCATTCTGCTTCAGCGGAACGAAGTCACTAGCGACATGATGGCCATCGACGATCATGAAGCCTTCGGCTTCCCGGCCATGGTCATCGCGAGCCAGGTTGTAGATCAGGCCGAGCACTTTCTTATGCGGTGCTTCTTTCTCCAGATCGCGAAGAACGGCACTCTTGGCGATTTCGACGATGCGGTCATCCGCATCGTATTCTTTCTCCAGCACTTTTTCCGCAAGCTGTTCCGGAGCCGATACCGCTCTCAGAAAATCATATTCGGAAGGTCTGGCGGCCATGACCTTGCGCAGATACGGAACGAAATCATCCCTGGAATTGTCTGTGCTGCCAAGCAGCACGAGTTCTTTCTTCAGATCATCCGTATAGATGCAGTCATAGGTCATATACTGCACTCTGCCGCAATGCGGGCATTCTGACTCAAACAGCTTTCCGGTGATGACCAGTTCTTTCAATTCCGGATCTGTTACCGCATTGACTTGCGTATAAAGTGTGATTTCATACTGTTCCGAGCAGTACGGGCAGGTGACTTTCTGACTGTCCTTTCTCGTTTCAATCATGATGTTCCCTCATATAGGCTTCGATCTCATCGATCTCTTTCGGAATGCCTGCTGAGAGAATCTCCACGCCAGTATCTGTCACGAGCAGCGTATCCTCAATGCGGATGCCCATGCCTTCATCATCAAAATAGAGTCCCGGTTCGAGCGTGAACATCATATCTTTTTCCAGCAGCAGATCATAGTCGCCGGCATCATGTGTGTCCAGGCCGATCGTATGGCCGCTGCCATGCATGTAGTACTTTGCGATTTCTTCTTCACGGGTAATCTTGCCGATGCGGATCAGTTCTTCGGCCATCACATGGCGGGAGAGGTTCTGCAGATCATCCTTGACGACGCCCGGCTTCGAAGCATCTTCCGCAGCTTTCAGTCCGAGCAGCACCGCATGATACAGCTGCTTCTGACGCTCTGTGAAACTGCCGTTCACCGGATAGGTACGGCTGACATCTGCGCAGTAATAGTTCCAGCGGGCCCCGAGATCGAACAGGATCAGGTCCCCGTCTTTCGTGACGGCATCATTGTCCATGTAATGCATGTGATTGGCATTGGCGCCTGCCGCAGCAATCGTCGTGAAAGCAGGGATCTTCACGCCATGGCTGCGAAGGACGAAGTCATAGTATGCTTCGATTTCATATTCCTTCATGCCCGGTTTCATGTGGGCAAGCATGTTCTTCACGCCAAGTTCCGTGATCTCCACTGCCTTGCGATGATCCTCGATTTCCTCCGGATACTTGATCGTCCTCTGCTTCGCAATGAATGGGAATGCATTATGCATGGAAAGATACGGATACTCCTGCAGCAGCTTTCCTGCTATCAGCTGAGCGGTATTCAGCGGTCTGGTCGCATCATAGCGGGATACATCGACGTACAGAGACTCGATATCGCCCCGGAACATCAGCCGGCTCAGCATCTCATCAAACGATTCACGCGGATACAGCCCGCTGATGCCAGTATCTTTCTTCACGGCTTCGGCATCGAAATGACGGTTCATCCATCTCTGTTCCATCGGCGTCGGAATATGCACGAACAGAAGTTCCCGGATGTTCTGATTCCGTTTCAGCATCACATAGATGGCATCCGGACTGTCGATGCCGGTCAGATAGAAGAAGTTCCGATTGACTTCAAAGGGAAATACATCATCACGGCTGGATTCCATCTCCTCTCCGCTGTGCGAGACAAACAGCGACTGATCAGGCAGCCATGCGGCAAGTTTCTGCCGGATTTCCCGGCGGGATTCGGTTTTCAGCATAAACAGAGTTCTCCTCTTGATTACAGTTTACCGCAATCCCGCTTTTTCTTCATTGCCAGGCGATCCGCATCAGGATCTCTTTCTTTGCTTCTCCTGTTCTCACAAAGCCGTATTCGGCATAGAACGGACACCGTTCCGGACTGCAGGTCAGATAGACACCTTCATACCGGCGGCTTCTTGCCTGTTCGATGACTTCCTTGATCAGCACTCCTTCTGCACCGAGTTTCTGCCAGCACGGATCAATCATGAGCTGGCGGATGCTGTGCCATTGTCCATAGATGTCTCCACCGGGGATGACCGGTGCCCCTTCGGCACAGCCGATCAGTCTTCCTTCCACCCGCATCAGCAGAAACTGCTCCGGGTGTTCCGACATCCTTGCCGGAAGCTGTCCGTATGGATCCCGGATGCCGCATCTTCGTTCCAGGATGCGAATCTCTGCGAGATCGCCCGGAACGGCCGTTCTTATTTCCATCATGTTCCGATTCTCCGGATTCCATTATGCGCGAAGAACGGAATCAGAAGGCTCCGGACTCCGGACAGCCGGGAGATTTGGTTCGAAGAAACACTCAGAGATGGTGAAAACCGTATTCACAGTTGTTCACGGAAAGTTCACATAAATGCCCGGATGTGTTCAGATTGATCGAGTAAGTTATAGGTGTTCCAAGAAAGGAGCTCTGAGGCAGGCGGACAACAAGCCGCATTCTGAAATGCATGAATCAAACACATTATCTTTTCCCCCCACAAACAAAAAAGATAATATCCGCGGAAGCGTCCTGTGCCAGCAGGGCGCTTTCTTCATATAAAAAGCACTCCGCCGAAAGCAGAGTGCGATGAATTGCAGATTATGCCCAGAACAGCCAGACGACCGCGGCTCCGCAGATTGCGGCAGTCAGCGTGAACGGAACGCCGATGCGCATGAAGTCTTTCGTGGAGACCTGATATCCCTTCTTCTGCAGGACGCCGATGCCGGCAATGTTTGCCGAAGCTCCGACCGGTGTCAGGTTGCCGCCGAGGGTAGCCCCGATCAGGAGACCGAAATAGAACAGATACGGATCGCTCATCCCCATCATGGAGGCAATGCCGCGTACGACCGGCAGCATCGTCGCGACATACGGAATGTTGTCGATGAATGCCGACAGCACCACCGATACACCGACGATGAGCACATACATGACCAGCTTGGAGCTGCCGCCGATCTTCAGGAAGAAGTCCGCAATCAGATCGATGACGCCTGCTTCCGTGATGCCGGCAATGACCATGAACAGGCCCGCCAGAAGAAGCAGCGTCTTGTAGTCCATCTCCTTCATGACCTTGTCAAGCGGAGCAGAAGAATGACGATGCAGGCATTCATAGAGGATGCCGACGAGGGCAACGCTGACGCAGATGATGCCGTTGGTCAGAGCCGGCTTATTCTGAAACTGCGAAGCGATGATCAGACCGCCGATCGTTGCCAGCATCAGGAAGGATGGCACATAGTCCGTGACTTTCGTGACCACTTCGGAATTCACCGGAGCTTTTTCTTTCCGGAACAGTCCGTACAGCACTACAAGCGAAGCGATGGCTCCGGTTTCGACTGCCAGGGCGATGCCCGGTCTTCCATTCATCACGAAGAAGTCATTGAAGGACATGCCTGCATACTGACCGAGCAGGATCGAAGTCGTATCGCCGACCAGCGTCGCTGCACCCTGCAGGTTCGAAGAAACTGAGATGGAGATGATCACCGGGACCGGATTGATCTTCAGCTTTTCCGCGACGGCAAGACCAACCGGCGCGACCATCAGGACGGTTGCGACATTGTCGACAAAGGCAGAGATGATCCCGGACAGCGCACTGAGTGCAATGACTGCCCAGCAGACATTCGAGGTATGCTTCAGCAGGGTTTCTGCCATTCTGGCCGGCATCCTGCTTTCGATGAACAGCGATACGGTTGCCATCGTGCCGCCGATCATCATGATGACATTCCAGTCGATATTCGCGATGGCATCTGCAGGGCTCACCATGCCGGTGATCATGAACAGAGCAGCAGTGCATAAGGCTATGAGATAGCGGTGATCCGGGAAGCGCAGCAGCAGCACATACATGGCCGCAAACATGGCCAGAGCGATCCAGACAGTCATAAAGTTCTCCTCCGATAAAAAAAGCAGGCTTGTGCCTGGCTCAGTGTTCCGTGATCTGACCCCATGCACAGCAGATTGCCATACATGAGTCTTACCGCTATGGAGGACCGGATCCCTTTTTCAAGGAATCGTGCTGACGGTCCTGCCCCGCTTTCACAAAGCGTCGGTTACTCCCTCAACGTACCAGAATGTTATACCTTCTTTCGTTTCCCGATGCAATGCGGAAAAATGCGGCAGATTGGGGAAAATGTAAAAAAGCAGGCATCCCTGCTTCAGTCTGCCTGCGGTACGAGGCCGGAATTCATCCGATGCGGTTTCGGAGCCCGCTGATGGCCGAGCAGGAACACCGATGTGACCGTAATCGTCAGTTCCTTATGCGCACTTGTCGGCCGGGAACGCAGATACGCTCTTCCTTCCAGCAGAACCCGGTCGCCTTCGCTGAGCTCAGCAACCTCATCGGCATGTTTCTCTCTGGCCGCAAAGCTGATGACATTGACCGTATCGAGTTCATCATGGGAATGATAGTACGTCTGACTGTCGGTTTCCCGGGCCAGGATGCCGATCTTGCGGTCCAGGCCATGGACGGTGATCTTGCCGAATGACATCTTCTGATCCTGTGAAGTGCCGATGTCACTGCGCAGATGAGGAACGCCCTCTGCCTCGATCGTGCCGACGACGCTGATGTGGTAGCAGACGACGTTTCCTTCTTTGTCACGGATAGATTCAAAAGCAAAAAAATCTTTCATGAAACAATTCCTTTCAGACTGGTGTTAAGTTCTTCTCAGTGATTTCATTATACCCGGTTCATGAAAACACCGGAAGTGGTTTCCGGTGTCAGAAATTCATTTTTTCAGGAATTCCGGCTCTGCATGAATGTCAGCAGGCTTCTCTGAAGATACGGCAGGTTCCTTTGCGGCATCCTTCAGCGTCTCGCCGACTGCCGAAGCCAGCGCGCCGGCCTGGGCAAGATCGGAAGGCAGGAAGATCTTCGTCGCCTTGCCGTCCGCAACCTTTTCCAAGGCACTCAGCGTTCTCAGCCGGATGACTGCTTCATCAGCCCCTGCTTCCTTCAGCATCCGGATGCCATCCGCCTCTGCCTGCTTGACCTGGCGAATCGCTTCTGCCTGGCCAGCCGCTTTGTCGATCAGAGCCTGTTTCTCTGCTTCTGCTTCGAGGATCTTCTTCTGCTTGTCGGCTTCCGCATCGAGGATCAGAGCTTCCTTGTGGCCTTCTGCCTTCAGGATATCGGACTGCTTATGACCCTCTGCTTCCAGGATCTCGGCCCGCTTGTTGCGCTCTGCCGTGACCTGCTTCTCCATGGCGATGCGGACATCATTATTCGGGGTAAGACTCTTGATTTCGACTCTGCGGACCAGGACACCCCAGTCGTCCGTTGCCTTGTCGAGCACTTCGCGCATCGAGTCGTTGATCCGCTCACGGCTCGTCAGAGCTTCATCGAGCGTCATCTCGCCGACCACATTTCTCAGAGTGGTTGCGGCAAGAAGCTCAATGGCGGTTTCCGGGTTCGTGACTCCATACGCATACTTGCGCGGATTGTCATCGGTATCCCGGACTTTGTAGAAGACCACGGAATCGACCTTCAGCATGACGTTGTCCTTCGTGATTGCTTCAATTGCCGCAAAGTCTCCGACCTGCTCCTTGACGTTGACTTTCTTTGCAATGCGCTCAACGATCGGTTTGCGGATATGCAGGCCAGGCCCCCAGGTTGCCTCATACTTGCCAAGGAATTCAATGACATAGGCAAACCCCTGCGGAACAATGACCAGAAGCGAGATAACCAGCAGAATAATCAGAATGATGATGACCAGGAATACGATGAACGAACCCATCGGGGGATTCCTCCTCTCTTCTGGTTTCATTCTAGCATACAATCGTTTTTTTCTGACGGTCAGGACATTGTTCCTGCACGGATCGTCCGGGTGTGCTAGACTAACAGACATGGCAGCTACTCGTAAAACATCTTCTGCAAAAACCAGGACACGCAGCACGTCTTCCCGGAAAAAGAACACCTGCCGGGTCGGCGCGGAAAACGGAGACTCGCTCGACTACCGTCCGGGTTCTTCTTCATACCGGTCGATTCATTCTTCTCGTTCCAGCTATGATTTCCGGAGCGAAACGGATTCAGAGGAATACTACTATGACGAGACTCTGAAGAAGCGTCCTGCCGTCAAGCATACTGTCCATCATTCAAAGCCTTCCTTTCTGGCTTCCAGCGGGATGCTGGTCTTCCTTCTGATCCTGATCATCGTCTATGTGGTCGTAGCCATGAGGGTCTGGAATCTGCTGCACTGACATCAGAACTCCTATCATGCTCGGATTCTTCTGAACAGAAAATCTATTGCTTTGCTTCCCGGAACCCATTCTTGCTGGCGCATGGCGGACCAGTAATCCTCTGCGTTTCAGCTGTGCAATCATCCATTCCACCTGCCGTTTTTTTAAAGTCCAAGTGTCAGGGTGAATGCCTCTGTCATCAGCGAGCCATCCTGCTTCAGCAGAAGAAGCAGTTTTTCTTCTGCCGAGTATTCATTTATACCGACATGTCTGCCAGTGCTCCTGCAGAGTGCTTTCTTTGTGTTTCCCAATAGAAAGGCTCTGCATATTCACAGAGCCTGGAGAATCTATTTCTTTGCGGGCGATTTCGCGGCAGCTTCTGGCTTCGTCTCATTGAAGCGGAAGACGGCGCAGCCATAAGCAGGCAGCGGATAGCTGATATGGAATGGCTGACCATCGCATTCACCTGCCGAAGCAGTATAGGCCGTCTTCTTTCCGGACTTGGAATCCACTGCTCCATCCTGGTCGAAGATCAGAGTATATCTGCCCTTCTGCGGTGCTCCGACCATATAGTCGCTGCGTTCCATCGGAGTGAAGTTGATCACGAACAGCAGAGAATTCTTTCCGTCTGAAGCACGGCGGATAAACGAGAAGATGCTGCGGTCAGCATCATCCGCATTGATCCAGCGGAAGCCTTCCCACGAATCATCCAGTTCATACATAGCGGGATATTTCCGGTACATGTGCAGCAGGTCTCTCATGAATAAGAGTACGCCGCGATTGAGTGGTTCATCGCACAGTTCCCAGCTGAGCTGCGTCTTCTCATCCCATTCATGGTACTGAGCAAAATCCTGGCCCATGAACAGAAGCTTCTTGCCGGCATGGCCGAACATGAACAGGTATCCGCACTTCAGATTGCGGAACTTGTCCTCCGGATAACCAGGCATCTTCTCGATCATCGAGCACTTCAGATGAACGACTTCATCATGCGAGATCACAAGAATGAATTTCTCGCTCGTCGCATAGCTCATGCCGAATGTCATCTTGTTGTGATTATTCTTGCGGAACAGCGGATCGAGCTTCATGTAATCCAGGAAGTCATGCATCCAGCCCATGTTCCACTTGTACGTGAAACCAAGGCCGTCTTCTTCCGGCGCAGCCGTGATCTTCGGCCAGGCAGTGGACTCTTCGGCAATGATGATCGTGCCGTCGCTGCGGCGGCGGATCAGAGAGTTCAGATGCTTGAAGAACTCAATCGCATCCAGATTACCGTTGCCGCCATAGCGGTTCGGAACCCATTCGCCCTGCTTTCTGCCGTAGTCGAGATAAAGCATCGAGGCAACCGCATCCACGCGCAGTCCGTCGATATGATATTCGTCATACCAGAACAGCGCATTGCCGATCAGGAAGTTCTTCACTTCATTCTTCGAATAATCAAAGATCTTCGTGCCCCAGTCCGGGTGCTCGCCCATGCGGGGATCGGCATATTCATACGTCGGCGTACCATCGAAATCCGCGAGGCCGAACGCATCTTTCGGAAAATGCGCAGGCACCCAGTCCAGAATCACGCCGATGCCATGCTGGTGCAAATAGTCGACCAGATACTTGAAGCCCAGCGGAGAGCCGTAACGGCTGGTCGGCGCATAGTATCCGGTTACCTGATAGCCCCAGGAGCCATCGAACGGATGTTCGGCAATTCCCATGAGCTCCACATGCGTATAGCCCATCCAGCCGCAGTATTCCACGAGCTGTTCTGCATATTCTTCATAAGAGAGAAAGCCGTTCTCATCAGACGGATCCTTCTTCTTCCAGCTGCCAAGGTGGCATTCATAGATGGCCAGCGGATTGCGGAACGTATTCTTCTCTGCCCTTTCTTTCATCCAGGCAGCGTCGTTCCACTGATAGCTGTCGATATCCACGGTGCGGCTGGCATTGCCAGGCCTCAATTCCGCAGCGAATGCATACGGATCTGCCTTGTACAGAATGTCTCCGGTCTTTGTCTCAATGGCATACTTGTATAATTCGCCGAAGCCCATGCCCTCGACAAATCCTTCGAAGATTCCCGAGCTTTCCTGAGGAGTCAGCGGATCTTCGCCAGGGGTCCAGCGGTTGCGGTCGGATACCACGGAAACAGCTGCCGCATGCGGCGCCCACACTGCAAAGTGCATGCCTTTCTTTCCATTGACTTCAGCCTGATGAGTACCCATCTTGCGATAGATGGCATAATCTCTGCCCGCGCCGAACAGATAACGGTCGAATGAAGTGAGAAAAACGGAATTGTTTGCTTCTGTGTCCGGAGAAGCTGCCTTCTTGATCTTCTGCTTAGCCATGATCTTTCCTCTTTATTTTCTGCGGATGGTTCACTGCTTTCCTGCAGTCTTTTTCTAGGAGTGATTATACCATGTCATGGGCAGAAACAGACGACGCGTCAGAAATCTAGGCTCATTTTTGTGACAGAATGGTCAGTGTGTCATGAAAATCTCAAGTCCGATCGAGATCAGGATGACGCCGCCGAAGATTGACGCCCTGCCAGCCAGCTTCATCCCGAACTTCTTGCCGAGAATCAGGCCGCCGATACAGATGAAAAATGTCACGATCGCAATGATCAGGGAACTCGCAAACGCCTGGAAGGCAGTGTATTCCGCGATGGTGAACCCGACGGACAGCGCATCGATGCTCGTTGCCACGCCCTGCATAAACAGCGTCCCGCTTCCGACTTCCGCCTGATCTGAAGAAGGACGCAGGCCCTCTATGATCATCTTGCCGCCGAGATACGACAGCAGAATCAGGGCAATCCATGGAATATATGCCTCAAAGGCATGGAAGTACTGCGCAATTGAATGGACGCAGAACCAGCCGATCATCGGCATCAGAAACTGGAAGAATGCGAAGGTTCCTGCAATCATGCACATCCGCTTCTGCTTCATGCCGGCTTCATTCAGCCCGTTGGCCAGAGATACCGAGAACGCATCCATCGCAAGTCCGACGCCCAGCATGATACTGCTGACAATCATCTCACCATTCATATTCCTTCACCTCAGAAAATAAAAAGCATGACCGCCGTCATACCTGTGTTCCTGAACTGAAGACGGAGCCCATGTACGCGCACTGGCGGTACATGAGTCTCGCTTGTTTAAAGCAAGCCAGGTCCGGATCGGACCAGTATGTTGACTTGCTGCGCAATGCGCCAGCTACTCCCTCACGATGCTGATAATTTATCGGAACTGGTCTGGGTTAGTCAAGGAAAACAAAGAGAATGTCTCAGCTGAGACATTCTCTGAAATTGGTATCAGGAGAAAGGCGGTTCATCAGATTCAGAAGACTGGAGAAACTTTCGGGACACGAATCTTTACCGGAGATTCTGGCATGATGCGTTCCATCCTGGTATTCCAGGAGCCAGGAGGAATGAATGGAATTCGTTCCCAGATACTGCTGCTTCCATTCGGTAATATTCAGTTTTTCCAGGTCCTTCACCCATTCCTGCGGATGATCGACGATGCCGCCATCCAGACCATCTGTCCAGAAGGTCTGATAGTGCAGTCCGTCATTTCTCAGTTCCGCATGAAGCTCCTTTACCCCATACCCCGGATTTTTCATGATCCGGAATTCAAGACTCTGAAATGTCATACGCGTATGCCCCGTTTCAAGAATGATTTGTGTGCGGCTGCCGTGTGTCCATCACGGAAGCCATTCGATCAGAGGAATGTTCAGTCTTTACCAGGCCTGCACCCAATAGGAAACGGTATTCGTGCCGTCCGCATTGCAGGTCTTCATCCAGAGCGAAGAATCTCCGTACCATGCGTCTCTTCCATCCGGGAGATAAGTTGTCCCGTCAGACCAGTAAGCGTTGCTGTAGTAGCTGATGCATACATAGGTTGCTGATCCGCCCCAGCCATCTGCGATGGTAACAGTGGAACCCACTCCCATCGAACGGATGACGGAGAATCCCTGGTATGCATGATCAGCAATCAGCGTGGAACCACCCCATGATTCCTCAACTGCTGAATCCCATGCATCTGTCACTGCCTGAACGGTATAGGCGTCATAAGGGTCTGCCCAGTTCAGCGCAACGCTGTAGCCATTGCTGAAATAGAGTCTGCCGCCGGAACCCATAGCATCTTCTGCCTTGACCTCAGACGCCGGTACGGCTGCTGATAATGCGAATGTAAGTGCCGCTGCAGAAACTGCTGCGCTGATTCTTCTGAAGATCTGTTTCATAACTGCTTTCTCCCCCTGGTCGTACTGACCTGCACGCTTCCAGAGAAAGTTCATACCGGTATGCACTTTTCTCGGTGCACTTTCATCATACCCGGGCAGCGGAGAATTTATAGTCATTTTTAGCGAAAAATCAAAAATTCAGGGCAACAATGAAAATGAAAAATGTAAGAAGTGCTTCCAGATAGGACGATTTAATGCCGTTTCCGAGCTTAGTTGTTCTGATTTTCAAGAGAAACAGGTAGATTTGTCCTATCATTATCGAAATCACAGTTTTTCAAAATATTTGTAGGACAAAACAAGGATAGATGGTCCTACCTATCCGAGCTTTCATTCTGTAATCAGGAAAAAGAAAAAGCGGGCCGGCCGCTCGGTTTCCCGCTTCATTACGATGATTTCAGAGATATTCCATGATTTCCGAACGGATGAATAGGTATGACCTATTCCCGGAAACAGGATCAATTGGTTCCTTTTCAGTCTCCGCTGTCTGTCTTTTCCGTTCCGCTCTTCTTCACGAGCACGTCATAAGTTCCGCCGATTTCGGTGATCGTGATCTTCTTCGGAGCCACCGCTTCATAGCCATCCGGAATCTCAACTAAGCTGTCAGTGCCATCGGTCTTGTAGGTTCCAGCCTTCAATTCAGTTTCAGAAGTATCTACATTCTTTCCAGTCAGATCAACGAAATTGATCGTGACCGGGTGTTCTGCTTCGCTTGTTTTCTGCACAAGCATGATCACGGAGTTATACCCCGCTTCGACCTTGATCTCGTTTTTGCTCAGAAGCTCATAGCCATCCGGTGCAGCCGCGGCATCTTTCCGGGTTCCGGCCGCAAGTTCCAGATTTTCTGATCCTGCTTCGGTTCCATCTTCTGTGAAATACGTGATATCCACTTCATACAGCGGTTCAGCACTGGAAGAAGGTTCCGGAGTGGCAGAAGCTTCCGCTCTGAGTGCTTCCAGCTGTGCCTGGTAATCCGCCAGGCTCTCAAGACGGTATCCAATCGAGACGCCGTTGATTGTCAGTTCGCCATTTTCATCCGTGCCGAGTTCTGCCATCTCATCAATCTGCTGTTCGGCCGAAGAAGGAACTGTGAGAACCAGTCCGGTGCCGTCTCCGTCAATCAGAATCTCTCCGTCTTTTCCAGTCGTGATCGATAGACCGGAAGAAGATTCTTCCGTTACTTCCATAGAAGCGGAAGCTTCTGGTTCGGCTGCTTTCTTCAGATCGCTGAGGGAAGCGAGTTCATACCAGCTGCCATCAGAGTCCTGCACTTCCACTTCGCCATTGCGGATCCGGATGCCGGAAGAATTGTCCGCTCCATCGGAGGAATCTGTTTCTCCCCATACCTTGTTTCCGGAAAACGGCAGCGCGGCTGCGCATACCGCAGCAATCATCCATTTTTTCATCAGCGTTCCTTTCTGCTTCCGGGATCTCCGGAATACTCATAGAAGATCAGATCAGGTTCTTCTTCCATCTCTCTGATCAAAGATGGAACCTCATTCATCTGCTTCATTCCTGACTTTCTCAGCACGGCTGCACTCGTCAGAGCAGAAGGATGGCAGGCAGCGACAATATGCATGAAGCCCTGTTTTCTCAGAAAAGGCAGCACCGCTTTCAGCGCTTCGGTCATATATCCGCGATTCCAGCAGTCATAAGAGATCGCATAGCCAGCATCTGCACAGGAAGCAGGAAGAGATACGGAAGCGTTGCATTCGCCGATGGCTCTGCCGTTTTCTTTCAGGACGATCGCCCAGTCATAGAAGTGAGCACGGGAGTAGTATGGAAGCCGTGCTGCAATGAACTGTTCTGCTTCTTCCAGGGAAGAAATAACGGGCTGATGCACGGCATCCATCACGCGAGGATCGCTCAGCCAGCAGAGGCAGGCTGCCGCATCCTGCGGTTCAAATGGTCTTAAGAGCAGCCGCTTCGTGGTCAGAATGGCTTCCATGTCACAGCCTGCTGGACCACTGAACGAGCACGCAGGTCAGTGCGCAGAACAGCAGGATCAGAATCAGATCGGTATTCATTTCAGTTTTTCTCCCGTTCTGCCGCGATGGAACACGTAATGCCTCACGACATTCGTGCAGATATAAGCCCAGGCAAGCNCTAATACGATGCCAAGATACCCAGTGAACAGACCGAGGCATGCAAAGGCAATGAAGATCAAGGCCGGAGCATAGCGGGAAACAAAGCTTTCGTCATTCATAAGACCATTTTATGCTTTTCCATGCGTTAAAAAAAGATCTGATCCATCGGTCAGATCTCTTCTCCTTCGTCATAGCGATCGAGGAGTTTGCGTTCTTCTCCGGTCAGCTCGTGCCGTCCAAAGAGGTCCGGTCTCCGTTCTCTGGTCCGGACCAGCGACTGCTGAAGACGCCATTTCCGGATCTTCTCATGATTGCCGCTCAGAAGGATCGCAGGGACCTGTTCTCCTTCATAGTCGGCGGGCTGCGTATACTGCGGGTATTCCAGAAGACCGTTCTCGTAGGATTCGTCTTCGGCAGAATCCGGGCGGATGCTGCCATGGAGCAGACGGATCACGGAATCCGAAATGACCATGGAAGCCAGCTCGCCGCCGGTCAGCACATAGTCGCCGATCGAGAGTTCTTCATCGACATGTCTGCTGATGCGCTCATCCAGTCCTTCATAGTGGCCGCAGAGCAGAATCAGATGAGACTTCCCGGAGAGCTCATGGGCTTTCTTCTGGGAATACGGAGTTCCGGAGGGGCTCATCAGAACGGTATAGCTTTCCGGAGTCCTTACGGAATTGATCGCATCGAGAACCGGCTGGCATTTCATAACCATACCTGCTCCGCCGCCGAATGGCGTGTCATCCACATGGCGGTACGTATCATGGGCAAAGTCGCGGATCTGGACAAGATCGACGGAAACGATGCCGCGGGCAATGGAACGGCCGACGATCGAAGTCTTCAGAAAGTCGCCGTACATCTCCGGAAACAGGGTCAGGATCGTGATTCTCATAAGAGGCCTTCCTCGGCATGGATCACGATTCTGCCTGCAGAAAGATCGACCTGCTTCACGAATTCCGGAATATTCGGAATCAGGGCATCTTTGCTGCCCTCTCTCCGAACCCGGAGATTGTTCTGGGCACCGCTGGTCTCTTCGACGGCCGTGACCGTGCCGATCAGGGTTCCTGCTTCATCATAGACTTGAAGACCGATGAACTGAGAACGGTAGTACTCTCCTTCCGGAAGCGTATGCTGGTCTTCTTTGCGGATGCACACCAGAGATCCCTTGAAAGATTCAATGCGGTTGATGTCCTGATAGTCTTCAAAGCTGACCAGGGAATAGCCTTTATGCGTGCGGAATGTCGCAACCTTGAATGGCGTATACGTATCGTTCTGCAGCAGGTAGACGGTATTGCCCTTCTGATAGCGCAGCTCGTCGAAGTCCGACCAGCTTTCGATCTTCAGTTCGCCTTTCAGGCCATGGGTGTTGACGGCTCTGCCGATGGTGATATATTCCATATTCTCCTCCGTCAGAAAAGGATGCAGATCGCATCCCTTACTGAACTTCTTCAAATTTGATCGTAACCCGCTTTTCTTCGGTGTGCGAAGCAACTGACATAACCTGGCGAAGCGCAGATGCCATGGAGCCTTTGTGACCGATCAGGCGGGCGATGTCATCGTTCTTTGCACGAACACGCAGAACGACACCGCGGCCGTCAGACGAATCCTCTGAAACCGAGAGGCTTTCCTTGTCATCCACCATCGGGGTGACAAGGTCCAGCAGTACCTTGTCCAGTTCAGCCATGGCGATTACTTCTTTTCCTTGCCGGTGCCTTTTTCGTCATGGAACTTCTTCATGACGCCCTGACGGGACAGAATGTTGCGGACCGTATCAGACGGCTGTGCGCCCTTGCGGAGCCAGTCCATTGCCTTATCAGCATCCAGGCGTACGGTTTCCGGATCCGTGGTCGGATCGAAGTATCCGATCGTATCGATGACGCGTCCGTCTCTTGCGAAACGGGAATCTGCTGCGACGATACGGTATCTCGGAGCCTTCTTGGCACCCATTCTTGTCAATCTGAGTTTAACAGACATGTGATTTCCTCCTTAGTGAACACAGATGATTATACGCAGGAAGAAAAAGGTGTCAAGGCTTTTTCCTTAACACCCCATAAGTGATTCTCAGTGCTCGTGGCCGCCAGTTACCTTGATGTCTTCTTCGTTGAGGACAATTGCTTCAATGGCAGCGGTGAGTCCCTTGACGATGTCAGAGAGGCTCATGCTCGGAACTCCGCGCTTGCCTACGGCCTGGCTGGTCATGAACGGAATATGGATGAACCCGCTCTTCTTGCCAGGATATTTATGCTCGCAGAGATATCTGACGCCATACAGCACATGGTTGCAGATGAAGGTTCCAGCGGTATCGGATACCGATGCAGGAATTCCTGCATCATTGATGTGCTTGACCATTGCTTTGATCGGCAGAGCGGAGAAGTAAGCAGCCGGGCCGTCTGCGTATACTGGCTCATCGATCGGCTGATTGCCTTCATTATCCGGAATGCGGCAGTCGTTGACGTTGATGCCGACGCGCTCTACGGTGATATCCGGACGTCCGCCGGCCTGGCCGACGGAGACGATCACATCCGGATCGCATTCAGCGATCTTGGCATCAATTCTATCGAGGGACTTGTAGACGACAGTCGGAATCTCAAGCTTGATAATTTCCGCTCCGGCAATCGTATCCGGAAGCAGCTTGACGGATTCAATGGCAGGGTTTACTTTTTCCCCGCCGAACGGATCAAAACCAGTAACTAGAATTTTCATGAAGTTCACTTTTCTCGCGTCCATTATACTCGGTTTCATGCGAGGGATTTGAATGAGCACTCTCAAATCAATATAGGCCGGACGGAATACAGAATGGAAGAATGGAAACTGGAACGCGGCGCAGAGACAGATCAAAGGAAAGATCAAGAAAATATTCCTGATTTTCCGGAATTTTTCCATGCGTGCAGACAGAAAATCTGCAGATTTCTCTGCAGATCTCAATCAATCAGAACTTGTATTTCTTCTTTTTCGAATATCCGGATGGCATCTGTTTCTGAGCAGAATTCATCATCTGTTCCAGATGATCTTCATCCAGCTTTCCGCTGCGGGACATGGAGCCGATCTGGCTCATGACTTTCTTCATCTTCTCATACTGGTTGATGCAGCGGTTGACATCGGTTAGAGTCGTTCCGGACCCGGCAGCGACCCGCCTCTTCATCGAGCCGCGCATCCGGGAAGGATCACGGCGTTCCTCCTTGGTCATGGACTGGATGATTGCCTTGGTATGCTTCATGGAATCCGATGCCTTGGCTTCATCGATCATATCGGAATACTGGGAGAAGCCCGGGATCATCTTCAGAATTCCGCCCAGCGGGCCGAGCTTCTGAACCTGCTCGAACTGCGACAGCATGTCGTCCATCGTGAACTCGCCATTCAGCATGCGCTGGCCGACGCGTTCTGCTTCTTCCATGTCCATCTTCTCCTGGGCTTTTTCTACCAGGGAGACGACATCTCCCATGCCCAGAATCCGGTCTGCCATACGATCCGGATAGAAGACATCCATGTCATCGATCTTCTCGCCTTCACCGACGAACTTCACCGGCAGCCCGGTAATTGCCTTGACGGAGAGCACGCCGCCGCCTCTGGAATCGCCATCGAACTTCGTGACGACCAGGCCGGTCAGCGGGAGCTGTTCCTGGAAGGTCTTTGCAACATTGACGATATCCTGGCCAGTCATGGCATCAACCGTCAGCAGGATCTCATCCGGATGAACGGATTCATTGATGTCCTTGAGTTCCTGCATCAGGGCTTCATCGATATGCAGACGGCCGGCAGTATCGATGAATACCGTGTCATAGCCATGTTCCTCTGCATAGACCATGCCATCCTGAACGGTCTTCAGCGCACAGGTTTCGGTTCCTTCCGTGAAGACTTCCGTATCAATCTCACGGCCGAGGGTCTGCAGCTGTTCAATCGCAGCCGGACGGATGACATCGGCAGCGATCAGAATCGGCTTGCGATTGTATTTCTTCTTTGTCAGTTTGGCAATCTTTGCAACGCTGGTCGTTTTGCCGGTACCCTGAAGACCTGCCATCATGATGACCGTGATGCCCTGTGGCTTGAACTGAAGTTCCGCCTGCTCGGTTCCGAGCAGATTCACGATTTCATCGTGAACAATCTTGACCAGCTGCTGGCCTGGTTCCACGGAACTCAGTACCTGCTGGCCTCTTGCTTCTTCACGGACTTTATTCAGGAAGTCCTTGACAACCTTGTAGTTCACATCTGCTTCGAGGAGTGCAACCCGCACTTCTTTCAGCATATCCTCCATGTTGGCGTCGGTAAGCTTGCCCTTGCCGGCGATATTGCGCATGGTCTTATTCAGACGATCACTCAGTGAATCAAATGCCATATTCTGCTCTCTCCTGATCTCCGGTTTATTCTACCATAGAAATCAGAGTTCCCGGGAAACGGTGAAATCCGCGGCAGCTTCTGCCGCTTATAAGCTGATTAAAGAAAAAAGCCGTATTTGCACAAGGGGGCTGAAAGGCATACGATTTAAGAGATCCGAGAGGATCTAGAAAGTATGCTTAGGCAGGCAGCCGTGTACTTTGGTGCGTGGTGGCCCTGCATGACTGCCTGCC
>NZ_VUMN01000034.1 GCF_009696165.1 Stecheria intestinalis
AATCATCTGACCGGCACCACCAATCACTAAGCACTGAAATCATGGCAGGTTCTGGCTGAGCATCCGTCATTATTCCCCGTTGCGCTGACCGTGTCTGAATTTTATCGGCGCAGCAGGGCAGGTTTTAATACGCTTAAATTGTAACGTATTTGAACACTTTTTCTATCATTTCAGGCAGAAAATCCATAGAAAAGAGACCGGAATTACTTCAGAACCGGTCTCTCACTATTCCTTGTCACGCGCAGCTTGCGATAACTTCGTAAAACTTGCGCTCAGTTTTTCAATTCACCCTTTTCAGAACAGGCCCTCAGTCCGTGATGCCATAGTATTCTTCCATGGTCAGACCGCTGTCATGAATCTTCTTAGCTTCTTCGACACCAACATAGCGGAAATGCCATGGACTGTACATGATTCCGGTGATCTCCTGCTTTCCTTCCGGATAGCGCTCAATCCACCCATAGAGATACGAATTCTCCTGCAGCCACGTATAGTCTCCATACTGTGTGAAGCAGTACTGCAGCTCACAGGCACCATTCCAGCATCCAAGATCCGCTGCCAGTCCGAGCTGATGCTCAGAAGCACCAGGATGATCATCGATATTGTCCGCAAACTCATGCCCGCGGATCGAAATGTAGTAATGGTACAGATCATTCTGAAGCGTATAGGAACGATACCCGCTGACCAGCTTCAGATAAACCTGATCCTCAATCGCTGCCTGGAACATCTCCTTCAGCTTCTCAGCTGCTTCTTCCCGCAGCTGCTGGGTGCTTGCAGAATGCACATCCACATCCACCAGATCAGGCGGCACATAATCAGAGCTGATCGTATGCGTCTGGCTGATATATCTCGTGATGCTGGTATCCGTGGAAAGATCTGCCTGAACGGTCGGTTCGGGCGTCGGCGTTTCCGTCGGTACCGGAGTCGCAGAAGGAACAGGCGTCGGAGCTGGCGTCATAGTCACTTCCGGAGTCGCCGACGCCTGGACTGCAGCAGCGCTGCTGCGATCAGTAAAATGCAGCACCAGAAGCCCTGCCAGAATTGCCACGCAGAGTACTGCAATCGTAATCACTTTCCATTTATACCGTCTGTCAATCATACTGTTCTCCAAGCTGCAGCTCTATTATACAACACGGCAGAACCTCTCATCTGTATGTCCACGCTTCTGAGTTTTCGGTGTAAACTGATCTCAGAAAAACGAATTCAGAAAGAGGTTTTATGAAAATTGCAGTTGCAGGTGCCGGCGGAATGGGCGGCAGATTCGCACTCTGCCTTCATCAGTCCGGAAATGATGTGATTCTGATTGATCAGTGGCAGGCCAACATCAAAGCCATCCGGAAAGACGGTCTGACCGCTTCCCTGAACGGAAAAGTGATCACCGATCAGATTCCGATCTACTATCCGGATGAAATTGATGAGAAGAACGAGAAAGTCGATCTGATTCTTGCTATGGTGAAGAGCCCTCAGCTCGATCAGATGTTCCATGCAATCTCTCCGATCATCCAGGATGATACGTATGTACTCTGTCTCATGAACGGAATCGGTCATGAGGACACGCTTTCCCGCTATGTCAATCCTGGCCATATCCTGTCTGGAACAACCATGTGGACCGCTACCATGAAAGGACCGGGACTTCTGGAGCTCAATGGAGAAGGCTCCATTGATATTCAGAACATTCGTCCGGAAGGAAAGCAGGCAGCTGACAAGGTCATTGAAGTACTCAACCAGGCAGGACTCAATGCCCGCTACAGCGATAATGTGCTCGCTTCCATCTGGCGCAAAGCATGCATTACCGGCGGCCTCAATGCATTAACCGCCCTGCTGGAATGCAATAACATGGAACTGAGGAGTCTTCGGGTATTCGATGCCATCATTCTGGAAATCGTGAAGGAATATATCGCCGTCGCGGAAAAAGAAGGCATCCATCTGAACCAGACCGAGATGATCGAAGCCATCCAGGATTACTGCCGGCCGACGGTCAACGGCTTTGCCTTCACTTCCATGTATCAGGACCTGATTCAGAATCACCGAATCACCGAGATTGAATACATGAATGGTGCCATCTCCAGAAAAGGAAAACAGTACGGAATTCCTACTCCGTACAATGAACTTCTCACTCAGCTCATTCATGCCAAGGAACAGCTGCTCACCGCATTCTGAACGCTTATTGAAACGCCGGGGCATTTCTCCAGGCGTTTTTTTTAAAGTCAGAAGAGCAGCTGCCCGCCTGACCACTTCAGCATTCATACCATT
The DNA here is from genome assembly GCF_009696165.1 of Stecheria intestinalis. Taxonomy (GTDB): domain Bacteria; phylum Bacillota_I; class Bacilli_A; order Erysipelotrichales; family Erysipelotrichaceae; genus Bulleidia; species Bulleidia intestinalis. Next base: position 2,251 of record NZ_VUMN01000034.1, read on the forward strand.
CGTGCATGATTCAGATTTCATCAATCTTCTTCAGAATCATCGAAGAAATCAAAAAAAGATCTCTGCATAGCACAGAGATCTTAATCGAAACTTATTCTGCTTCTTTGTCTTCCGGTTCAGAAGATTCCGGCTTTTCTTCTGCAGCATCCTTCTGATCTGCAGCAGTGAAGTCGTCTTCCTCTTCATTGCCGAGAACCTCATCCGGGAGCTTGGTTGCAGTTGCTTCTGCAAGCGCAGCAGCCTTTGCTCTGCGCTCCTCGATCATCTTGTCAGCCTTTTCGATAATACGCTTCGTGGTTTCACGCTCGTATTCCGGCCGGCCGGTTCCAGCAGGAATCAGCTTGCCGATGATGACATTCTCCTTGAGGCCTTCCAGATGGTCGACCTTGCCCTTGACTGCAGCATCCGTGAGGACACGTGTCGTCTCCTGGAATGATGCAGCAGACAGGAAGGAATCCGTCTCGACAGCTGACTTGGAAATTCCAAGCATGATCGGGCTGAACTGAGCAGGCGTCTTGCCTTCATCGAGCAGCTCGTCGTTGATTTCCGTCATATGCGCACGGCTCAGCGTCTGGCCTGCACTCAGACCGGAATCGCCGCTCTCCGTGACCATGACCTTCTTCAGCATCTGCTTGATCATGACTTCCAGATGCTTATCGGAAATATCGATGGACTGAGAAGAGTAAACCTTCTTGACTTCCTTTAGGATGTATTCTTCTGCAGCTCTGACACCGGCAACCTGGAGCAGTTCCTTCGGAGCAATCGTTCCTTCCGTCATCGGCTGGCCGGCAGTAACCTTGGTGCCAACCGTGATATTGGAGAGAACCGTCTGGGTCAGATCACACTTATGATCAATGGAATCATTCTCATTGGTCACCGTGATGATCATGCCCTGCTTGTTGTCCTGCTCGCGGATATCTGTGACTTCGCCGTCAATCTTGGCAATGACTGCCACACGCTTCGGCGTACGTGCTTCGAACAGCTCTTCGACACGCGGGAGACCCTGTGTGATATCACCATTCTTATTCGCAACACCTCCGGTATGGAAGTTTCTCATGGTCAGCTGAGTACCAGGTTCGCCGATTGCCTGTGCAGCCATGACACCGATTGCTTCACCGGCTTCAACCGGATTGCCCGTTGCCATATTGCGGCCATAGCACTTGCGGCAGATGCCCTTCGGAGATTCGCAGGTGAATACGTTGCGGATCCATACCTCTGTGACACCAGCATCGACGATCTTCTTTGCCATCTCGTCTGTGATGTAAGTATCTTCCGGGCAGATCACTTCGCCAGTCTTCGGATCCGTGACAGCCTGCTGTGTATACCGGCCGGCAATACGTTCCTCAAGCTTCTCGATGATCGTTCCGTCTTTCTCATCGACCAGCTGACGGACCAGGAATCCGCGTTCGGTTCCGCAGTCTTCTTCGTTGATGATGACTTCCTGCGCGACATCGACCAGACGTCTTGTCAGATATCCGGACTCTGCCGTCTTCAGAGCGGTATCGGTAAGTCCTTTACGTACACCATGGGTGGAAATGAAGAACTCGGACACGCTCATTCCTTCACGGAAGCAGGAATAGATCGGGACTTCAATGATAGAAGGCTGATATTCTTTCTTGGATTTGGACTGAGTAGGACGAGCCATGAGACCGCGCATTCCGGCAAGCTGCGTGAAGTGGTTCTTGTTGCCGCGGGCACCGGAAACAGCCATCATGTTGATCGGGTTCATACGCGGCAGCGAAGCCATCAGCGTATCACCGACCTGATCCTTGACCTTCGCCCAGAGATCAGAGAACTGTGCTTCCCACTCCGGACCGGTCAAAAGACCTCTGTCACGGAGATTGTTGAGGATATCTGCCTTGCGGCGGCCCTCATCCACCATTTCCTGCTTATGCGGCGCTACGGAAATATCCGACAGTGCAACCGTCATGCCGGCAATCGTGGAATACAGATAGCCCATATCCTTCAGGGAGTCCAGAATCGTGGAAGTACGGACCGTCGGCGAATCAACATCGCCATTGCCGTTCTTGTACTTTGCGAATACTGCAGCGATCAGGTTTCCGAGGTCCTTCTTCTTGAACTCCTTCGTCACCGGACGGCTCTGGATTTCCTTGCGGATATCCGTTCCAAGCTCAACGAAATCATCATTCGGAGTAACCTTCAGCTTATCCCCGTCAAATTCATTCATATACGGGAAATCAGGTGGGAATACGCTGTTGAAGATAATCTTTCCTACTGAAGTCAGCAGGTAGCAGCTGTTCTGGTAATCCGTGAAGCAGGTCTTGTTGACCTTGTCTGCAGGAATTGCAATCCGGCTGTGCAGGTGGACCATGCCGACCTGTTCCGCCATGAGGACTTCGTCCACATCCTTGAAGACATGGCCTTCATTGTCCCCGTACCGTCTCCAGCGCTCTGCTTCGGTTCTCTGGCCAAGACGCTCAAGCGCATCAGCCTTGTTGTAGAACTCTTCTGCGGTCTCTTCCATGTTCAGATAGAAGTTACCAAGCACAAGGTCCTGTCCAGGAGTAACGATCGGTTTACCATCCTTCGGACCGAGAATGGAGTTTGCACCGAGCATCAGGACTTCTGTCTCTGCACGAGCAAGCTCTCCCAGAGGAAGATGGACAGCCATCTGGTCACCATCGAAGTCAGCATTGAATGCCGGGCAGACCAGCGGATGGACACGGATCGCATGACCATCAACCAGACGCGGGAAGAATGCCTGGATTCCCAGACGGTGCAGAGTCGGTGCACGGTTCAGGAATACCGGGTGGTTCTCAATGACCTTTTCCACAGCATCCCAGACACGCGCATCCTGACGTTCAATCAGCTTTTCAGCAGTCTTCGGATTGGACGCAACCTGCTCATTGACCAGTTCATTGATGACGAACGGCTTGTAAAGGTTGATGGCCATTTCCTTCGGCAGACCGCACTGCCACATCTTCAGACTCGGGCCGATTGCGATAACGGAACGGCCTGAGAAGTCAACACGCTTGCCGAGGAGGTTCTGACGGAAACGTCCTTGCTTGCCCTTGAGGGAATGAGACAGAGACTTCAGTGCTCTTCCGCCGGCACCAGTAATCGGCTTGCTGCGGCGGCCATTGTCAATCAGAGCATCAACGGCTTCCTGCAGCATTCTCTTTTCGTTCTGCACGATGATTGCCGGCGTGCCGAGTTCGAGCAGCTTCTTCAGACGGTTGTTTCTGGTGATGACACGGCGATACAGATCATTCAGATCAGACGTCGCGAAACGGCCGCCGTCCAGCTGCAGCATCGGTCTGAGATCAGGCGGAATGACCGGCAGAACAGTCAGAATCATCCACTCCGGCTTATTCTCGCTGTTGCGGAATGCTTCAACCGTCTCCAGACGCTTGATCAGCTTCTTGCGCTTATCGCCATTTGCTTTTTCAAGCTCTGCCTGGATTTCTTTGTATTCCTTATCGATATCGACCTGTTCCAGAAGAGTCTTGACTGCTTCTGCACCAGTTGCGGCAGAGAAGCTGCCAGGTCCGTAGATTGCGGTATTCTCACGGAATTCCTTTTCCGAGAGAATCTGCTTGTAAGACAGCTTCGTATCACCCGGATCCGTCACGATCCAGGAAACGAAGTAGACTACTTCTTCCAGCTGCTTCGGAGGTACATTCAGAAGCAGGCTCATGCGGGAAGGAATGCCGCGCAGATACCAGATATGCGCAACCGGAGCAGCCAGCTCAATGTGGCCCATCCGCTCACGGCGGACACTGGACTTCGTGACTTCAACACCGCAGCGATCGCAGATCACACCCTGATAGCGGACCTTCTTGTACTTTCCGCAGGCGCACTCCCAGTCCTTGGTCGGACCGAAGATACGCTCGCAGAACAGACCGTCACGTTCCGGTTTCTGGGAACGATAGTTGATAGTCTCCGGTTTCTTGACTTCGCCATAAGACCACTCACGAATACGTTCAGGTGATGCCAGTCCGACTTTTATTGCTGTGAAGTTATTAATATTCATCCTGCCGCATCCTCCTTAGTCCTTGCTGTCATCCGAGTCATCTGCATCATCGAATCCGACAACTGCAGCTTCCTGGACTTCATCAATTCCATTCTTGACCGTCAGATCGCTCTGCGTCTCCGCATCGTTCACGAACTTCTGGTGAGTCATATCAATCGTGGTCTCTTCCTTCAGCTCTTCCTGTTCCAGCTGCTTCAGATCCATCTCTTCGCCATTCTCGCCAAGCAGACGGACATCCACTGCCAGAGCCTGGAGCTCATGGATCAGGACACGGAACGATTCCGGAACACCCGGCTCCGGCATATCCTTGCCCTTGACGATTGCTTCATAAGTCTTCGTGCGGCCCATGATATCATCCGACTTGACCGTCAGGATTTCCTGCAGGGTATGCGCAGCACCATATGCCTCAAGTGCCCAGACTTCCATTTCACCGAAACGCTGGCCGCCATTCTGAGCCTTGCCGCCCAGAGGCTGCTGCGTAACGAGAGAATAAGGTCCGGTTGCACGCGCATGGAGCTTATCATCGACCATGTGCGCGAGCTTGATCATATACATGACACCGACTGCAATCGGCTCATCGAATACTTCGCCAGTCATGCCATCGGTCAGCAGATACTTATGATGCGTGCCAGCTTCCTTCATGATGTCTTCCAGATCCTGGTTCGAAACACCATCGAAGACCGGGGTTGCGAACTTCACACCAAGGGAACGGGCAGCCATGCCGAGATGGACTTCCAGCACCTGTCCGATGTTCATACGGGAAGGAACGCCGAACGGGTTGAGCATGATGTCGATCGGGGTGCCATCCTGCATGTACGGCATATCCTCAATCGGGTTGATTCTGGAGATGACACCCTTGTTGCCATGACGGCCGGACATCTTGTCACCTTCGGAAATCTTACGTTTCTGAACGATGTAGACCTTGACGACTTCATTCACTCCCGGCGGAAGCTCATGATCATCCTTGCGGCGGAAGATACGGACGGAATGAACCGTTCCGGCACCGCCATGCGGAACTTTCAGGGAATTGTCACGCACTTCACGCGACTTCTCACCGAAGATTGCCAGCAGCAGCTTCTCTTCCGGCGTGATCTCGGACTGTCCCTTCGGAGTAACCTTTCCTACCAGGATATCGCCTTCCTTGACATCAGCACCGACCATGACAATTCCGCGGCCATCCAGGTTGCGGCATGCACTCTCGGATACATTCGGAATATCACGGGTGATCTCTTCCGGTCCGAGCTTCGTCTCACGGCACTCAATGTCATACTCCTCGATATGAACCGAGGTATACACGTCTTCACGCACCATGCGCTCAGACATGATGATGGCATCCTCGTAGTTATATCCATGCCAGGTCATGTAAGCAATCAGCACGTTCTGGCCGAGGGCAAGTTCGCCGTTCTCCATGGAGAAGCCATCTGCCAGAATATCGCCGCGCTCCACATGCTCGCCATCTTCGACAATCGGTCTCTGGTTGAGGCAGGTCGAAGCATTCGAACGGCGGAACTTCGTCAGTTCATACGTATGTTCCTTGCCATCTTCTTCCGTGACGACAACCTTGGTCGCATCCACATAGGATACGGTGCCAGGAGCAGTCGCTACGCAGGCCGCACCGGAATAACGTGCAATTGCACGCTCCATGCCGGTTCCTACCCACGGTGTATGCGGGTTCAGCAGCGGAACAGCCTGACGCTGCATGTTTGCGCCCATGAGGGCACGGGTGCAGTCATCGTTCTCAAGGAACGGGATGCAGGCAGTCGCAACCGAGACGATCTGCTTCGGGGAGACGTCGGCATAGTCGACCGTGTCACGATCAGCCATGACCGTTTCACCGGCAATTCTTGCGACAACCTTCTCGCTGGTCAGCTTGCCGTCATGAATCTCATTTGCCTGTGCAATGACATGATCATTCTCTTCATCTGCAGACATGTACTTGATCTCATCCGTGACCTGGCCATTGACCACACGGCGGTACGGAGTCTGGATGAAGCCGTATTCATTGACTCTTGCATACGTAGTCAGATAGGAAATCAGACCGATGTTCGGGCCTTCAGGAGTCTCGATCGGGCAGATTCTTCCATAGTGGCTGTTATGAATATCACGGACCTCGAAGCCTGCCCGCTCACGCGTCAGTCCGCCAGGACCAAGTGCCGAAATACGGCGCTTGTTGGACAGCTCCGACAGCGGGTTCTCAGCATCCATGAACTGAGACAGCTGAGAAGAAGAGAAGAACTCCTTGATCGCTGCCGTCAGCGGACGGATATTCGTCAGCTGCTTCGGCGTGAGACCCGACGCATCTGCAATCGACATACGCTCCTTGACGGTACGCTCCATACGGGACAGACCGATGCGGAACTGATTCTGGATCAGCTCACCGACCGTACGGATACGGCGGTTTCCGAGCATATCGATATCATCTACAGAACCGACCCCATCCAGCATCGTCAGCTCATAGTTGTACAGCGCATACATATCCGGCATCGTGATCGTATGCTTCGTGTTCAGCGGATCAATGCCGATGAGCTTGACCGGATCGCCATCATCATCCAGGATCCAGACCTGCTGCACGCATGCACCGACCAGCCATACCGTAACCGGATCTCCAGCCATGACTCTGCTCATGACAGCTTCCTTATCTGCCGTCGTCAGCTTCGTCTCGTCTTCATCCGGAATATATCTTCCGGCAATCAGCATGTCATCTTCATGAGCCAGATCCTTGCCATTGACCGTCAGTCTTCCGACTGTATACATACGCGGACCATAGTTCAGAACCGCGCTGATATTGTCATTGGTAACCTTCACTTCATTTGCGAAGATTCCTGCATAAACGGTAACCTCGCTGAATTCCTTGGCAAGTGCCTTGGCATCTTCCGGCGTGATAACCGTTCCCTGATCATAATGGCTCTTCTTGCCATCCAGATCCGTTGCCAGAATTCTTCCGACCAGAGCCTTGGTCCAGGAAGTATTCATGACTGCTGTCACCGGATGAGAGAACAGATGGTTGAACGGCAGCGCAACGCAGGAAATACCCTTGTTGATCTCCGGTCTCAGCTCATCTCTTTCCTTCTTGCCGATGACCTTGTTCTTCTTGATGAGAACCTTGCCGTCTGCACCGATGAGATCATCTCTCAGACGATGATTCTCCATGCGGTCCAGGATGTTCAGCTTCTTCAGAACCTTATAGCGTCCTGCCTTGGTCAGATCATACCGGCGGTAATCGAAGAACTTCTGATCCATCGTGGTGAGAGCACCATCGATGGTCGCAATTTCATCTGCTCTCTGGTTCTCATAAACACTGAGCAGCGCATCATGCGTGGTCTTTGTCTTATCTGCAGCCAGCGTGTTGCGGATCTCTTCGTAGTTTCCGAAGATGCTGGTATACAGCAGCATATAATCATTGAGGAACTCACGCTCTTCTTCCGGAACGATGACATCCGGATAAACATCAAAGTGCAGTGCCTTCAGGAACTTCTGCATGCCAGTCGTATCAAAGGCATCCTCACCCTTTTCCAGATTCAGGGACATGCCGATTGCCTTGAACAGAATCGTGGAGAGAATCTTTCTTCTCCGGTCAATCGACACATTCATGATCCGGCCCAGTGCGGCCTTCTTATCATCAGACATGAATTCCAGCCACGTGCCGCGGCTCGGAATCAGTTCACAGGTATAAGTATCTCTGCCGGTGCGCTCTTCTGAGACAATGTCAAAATAAGCACCCGGAGAACGGACAATCTGAGAAACAATGACACGCTCAGCACCATTGATGATGAAGGTTCCGGTCGGAGTCATCAGCGGGAAATCGCCGAGGAATACCTCTTCCCACTTCGTCATGACTTCGCCAGTCTCCTGATCCACCATCTCAAGTTCCATCTTGGCCTTCAGAGGAGCGCAGTAATTGGTTTCCCGGTACTTGCATTCGCTGATCGAGTATTTCGGTTCCCCGAATTCATAATCAACAAACTTCAGACGGATATTGCCGCTGTAGTTGCTGATCGGATAGATGTCGTCGAAGACTTCACGGATTCCTTCCTTCAGGAACCAGTCATAGGAGGCCGTCTGAATCTCCGTCAGATCCGGAAGATCCAGGCCTGCACTGACTTTCGTGTAGTCGCGGCGGACTGATTTGGGACCGTAATGCACAACGCGGTATGCCTGCTTTTTTTCCATGTACGCCATCCTTTCGCCTGCATGCTGGAAACGCCGAAAAGGGTATAATACCCCCTTAGTGATTTATCGGCTTTTTATCAACATAAAATGCTATCATCGATTATGCAACCCTGTCAATCTGACTTCCTGCTTTTCAGGATCCAGTAACCCTTGTCTCTCATCACGATTTCGCAATTGCCGAATCGCTCATTCAGTTTTCTGACTGCGCTTTCAGCCCCCTGCTTGCGCCGGATCACGGCGAGCAGAAATCCATCTGATGAAAGATGTTCATATGCCCCGTCAAAGATGCCGTAGACCACTTCTTTGCCCGCCCTGATCGGCGGATTGGTCACGATCACATCAAACATTCCGGGAACATGTTCAAAACGGTCTGAGATAATCACTGATACCGGAGCCCTGTTGGTCTTGCTGTTGGCGTCCGCAAGCTCAGCAGCTCTCGGGTTTACATCGCAGCAGGTGACAGCGGCATCCGGAAACAGAGTTTTCAGCACAATGCCGAGAACTCCGTATCCGCATCCCATATCCAGCACGTTTCCAGCAATTCTTTCCCGTGCTGCTGCCTTCAGAAGCACCTCGGAGCCATAATCCACTCCGGTCTTGCTGAAGACTCCATCCTCTGTCGCAAATGTATACGCATGCCCCATGAACTCGAAGGAATGATCTTTCCGGTTCTCCGGAAGCGAGCGGTTATCGGTAAAATAGTGCGTCACTGCCATAAAATCCGCTTCCTTTCTTAGGGGCGAAAAGCCGAAGGCTATGCCTCGGCTTTTTTACACGATGTTGTTTTACTGGCGATTACTTGAATTCAACAGTAGCACCAGCATCCGTCAGCTTCTTCTTGATGTTTTCAGCTTCTTCTGCAGGTACATCCTTCTTGAGCTCAGCAGGTACACCATCGACCAGCTTCTTCGCATCGATCAGGCCCAGGCCGGTGATTTCACGGACAACCTTGATGACACCGACTTTGGAATCACCGAAGCTTGTCAGAACAACTGTAACGTTCTTCGGTGCAGCATCAGCAGCTTCTGCCGGAGCAGCAGCAACAGCAACCGGAGCAGCAGCAGAAACGCCGTACTTCTCTTCAATTGCCTTTACGAGATCATTGAGTTCAAGAATCGTTGCTTCATCGAGATAAGCAAGAATGTCTTCCTTTGTTAACTTAGCCATTTTAATTTTCCTCCAGTTTTCTCCAAATGGTCTTGTGACTGCTTACTCAGCAGCCTTGGCTTCTTCTGCCTTAGCAGCCTCCGCCGGTGCAGCGCCCTCCGCTGCAGGAGCACCGTCTGCCGGCTTAGCTTCAGCAACCGCATTGACTGCTCTTGCGAAGGAAGCGACAGGTGCAGTGAGTACAGACAGCAGCATAGACAGCATGCCTTCCCGGTTCGGAAGTTCAGAGAGCTGTGTGATTGTCTCAGTGTCGACAACCTTGCCCTCGACGATTCCGCCCTTGAGAATCAGCGCCTTGTGCTTCTTGGCAAACTTTGCCATGACACGAGCTGCTGCGGTTTCGTCTTCACCGAATGCAATCGCGTTAGGACCGGTCAGCGAAGACTTCAGTTCCCCGAATCCAGCCGCATCAGCAGCCTTGCTTGCGAGAGTGTTCTTGTAAACCTTCATTTCAACATTCTCAGCACGCAGCGCTCTGCGGAGTTCGGTGACTTCTGCAACGCTCAGACCACGGTACTCAGCGACAACAGTGGACGAAGACTTTGTGAACTTGTCCTGGATTTCAGAGACAACGTTCTTCTTCGATTCCAATACCGCCTGATTCATTGATTCACCTTCTACCTTTCCTGTTATCGCCTACCGTCTGGAAAATAAACCCTTGCCGTTTCAGACAGCAAGGGCAAAAAAGTCTGTTTACAGCTTTCTACCTCGGTAACATGATTAAGCTTCCGCCGTTACTGTCTCTGGTATTTGATAACATCTGATAGTTTACCAGCATCACGCTGTTTGTCAACCAGCGGATTTTTCTTCTGGGGCATGCCTGGCTGCCGGAAAACAGACCCAGAACGAAGTGCCTTTTCCAAGCTGGCTTTCCGCTGTGATCGTTCCGTTTTCTTTCTGGATGATTTCTCTGGCAATTGAAAAGCCTAGCCCGGAAGACTTCTTCTGGTCAGAGAGGGAGCCCTGATAATACCGATCGAAAATATATGGCAGATCTTCCGGTGCAGACCCTGAATGGTAATCGTCGCTCCCGCAACCGCATCCACTTTGAAAGAATTCGCTTCTACAATGCGCTGCGGAACCTTCTCCAGAGCAGCATCCGAAATTTCTTCGGTTTCCTGCTAATCCGTTACCCCGGTGATCTTGTTTCCTTCCAGGCTAACTTCCACCGCGACATCCCCGTTCTTGCCAGCTGCCGTTCCAGTCACCGTCTGAACCGCAGGTGCATTGCTGGCAGCTGCAGCAGATGACGCAGAGCCAGACCCGCAGGCAGAAAGAGACAGCAGCAACGCTGCTGACGATAATACCGTGATAATTCGCTTGCTGATATGCATGATTCTTTTTCCTCCTGCAATGATGTCAGCGGATTATCAAACTATGCAGGATGAAGAGAATATTAAATCTGAAAGATCCATCAGACTGATCTTCCCTCATGGCAGAATGACTGCACTGAAAATTTCAATTTTCCACAGATTGACTAAGCTGGCACCGAAAGTCTTTCCCCGACTATCTGGATGACTCTCTTCACTTCAGCGCCTTTTCATGATATCAGGCTGCTCAATTTCTATCCCTGAAATTATGAGACAGCGAAATCCCTGCCACAATCCCGGAGACGACGAAGATCAGCGTTCCCCACAGGGTCAGCTCGCTGAGCCCTCCCGTCTGCAGTTCCTCACTGACCATCAGGGCTGCAGCAAACGATGCCGGAATTTCCTCTGCCTGTACTGCCAGAACTCCCGGAAGGCTGATTCCCATAGCAAAGAATCCCGCAGCGATCCTGATCGGCAATGCTTTCCTGCAGTGTTTCATGCGTCCTCCTCACCAGAAGCGCTTTCTCAGCTCTTCAATGATCTGTGTTTTCTTCTTATCCGGAAAATGAACGATCTCCCCGTTATCCATTGTGATTGCAGTTCCAGAAATCTTCTCGATATGCCATACATTGACCAGAAAGCTCCGGCTGATCTGCAGAAACGCCTCAGAAGCTTCTGTCTTCTTTCTCACCGTGCTGAAACTCTCCTGAAGCTCCAGCGTACGGTCTTTTGTGACCAGATAGCTGTGTTTCTTCTGAGCTTCGAAATAAAGAATCGAATATTCTCTCAGCGTCACGATATCTCCATCCCGCATCGTGAACAGATACTTCCTGTTCTCTGCATTCAGTCTCCGGAAGAAGATCTTTTTCATCGTCGTTCCGATTGATCGTACGAAATGCTCATCATCATTCACTGCCACTTCTGCAATCGGACTTGTCGTGCTTAAATGCAGCAGCCTCAGTCCCTCATCCGTCTGTTTCCAGACCGCAACGCATCGCTGCTCGCTTGCCACCATGCCAGGGGCTTCATCATCAGAAACCACGAGATACCTTCCGATCACCGTACACGTATTCCCTTCATTCTCCGTAATGAGAAATTCCTCATTCTCCATGTGGCACATGAACATATCTGCCACAACCTGATCAAGTTCTTTCCGGAATGCCTTCTTTCCGATGATGAACTGCTCTTTCTGTGCGCTGATCCAGGTTACATTTTCATCACACAAGTCAAAGACTGTATTCGGATTCATCCTGTGAAAATCCCTCAGAAGCTCAGAGGTAAGATCCATTGCTTTCTTCGTTAGCTCTTTTTTCATTTGTGTCTCCTGAATCCAGCCCGCAGAATCAATCCAGATTATCTTCATTCTAACGATCAGAAAATCATGATTCTACCTTTCCGGAATCAACGGCCGTAATAGAGGAACGAAAACCGGATTTATGAAAGATCAGTCTCTTTCTCAGTTCTCCGGAATCGGACATTTTTCTTCGGGAAGGACATTTCATGAAAGCAGGAAAACACAGTGCTTCCCATCCGACTGCCAAACAGTCCCTGAACCAGATCAGCAGTGAGATCAATGCGCTGTATCATCAATACGCAGTAAAGGTTGGCCTGACCGATACTACCTGTTTTATGACAAAGGTGAGCCGCTGACCCGGAGCACCATCATGAAGCTGGCTGGCTGCTCCAGACAAGCCATCAATCCGCCATCAGCCGCATGATGCAGAAAAACCTGGTGACCATATCAGAAAAAACCGGGCGGGGAAAGGAGATCGTCAGAAAGCAAATGAGATTTTCTGTGTTCTGATTGCTGCCGGCACCCATGAAAGAGTGAAAGGAGCCGCAAAAACTTCCTGCTTCCTCATCCTTTCTGCTTGGACTTTTACTGCCACAAGGGTTTGTTTGTTTTCATGTTCACCATCCAGTTCTATCCCTTGCTAGATTGCTTTGACAACGTACTATCAGTGTGCCTTCTTATCGCACGAAAAAGGCTGCCATTTCTGACAGCCTTGATCAGCATTGTTTCAGTTACAGCGCAGCCGCCTGAATTGCTGCTGCAGTTCCATCTGCAGCAGCCGTGGTCAGCTGCCGGATCTTCTTTGCTCTGACATCGCCTGCCGCAAAGATATTCGGCACATTCGTGCAGGTATCTTCACCCGCCCGGATATATCCCGCCTCATCAAGGTCAACAATGCCTCTCAGCAAGTTCGTTTCCGGCTTCATGCCGATCGCAAGAAACAGACCATCTGCAGAGAGCTCTGTTTCTTCTCCGGACTCCTTGTTCTGAAGATGCAGACCGCTGAGATGACCATCAGTTTCCTTCAGCCCGGTGATGACGGTATCAAGAACCGGATGGATATTCGGGACCTCAGCAATCTGCTTCTGCAGTGCTTCTTCTGCCCGGTATTCTTTCCTCCGGTGAATGAGATATACTTCTGAAGCCATTCTCGAAAGATAGATTGCATCATCCAGAGCGGTATTGCCGCCGCCATTGACAGCTACCCGCTTGTTTCTGAAGAATGCTCCATCGCAGTTTGCACAGAACGAAATTCCCTTCCCGATCAGTTTTTCTTCTTCCGGAAGGCCAAGTTTCCGATGCGATGCTCCTGCGGCATAGATCAGCGCACGTCCGGTTCTGGATCCGCCTGCAGTACGCACCGTAACAGAATTCTTTTCCGGAATGATCTCAAGTACTTCTTCCGAAATAAATTCTGCTCCGAGTCCTGCTGCCTGTTCATACAGACGGTATGCGAAGTCAGCACCATTCACCGACACAAAACCAGGATAGTTCTGAATTTCATTTGCCGTGACAATCTGTCCGCCCGGAGCACTCTTCTCATAGATCACCGCATGTCTGCCAGCCCGCTGCACATAGATCGCAGCAGTCAGTCCGGCCGTCCCTGCTCCGACAATCAGAATATCTCTTTCATCCATACATTACCCCTTATCTGGATAGAAACCGCTTGGCGTTTCTTCCAGATCAATCATAATATTTTTGACCTGAGTATACGCATTCAGAATCATCGCATGAGTCTCGCGGCCGATTCCGGACTTCTTGTAACCGCCGAACGGTGCCTTCTCAGGGAGCTGATTGTAGGTATTCACCCACATTCTCCCGGTTTCCACAGCTCTTGCGACCCGGAATGCACGGCTGATATCCTTCGTGAACACTGCTCCGCCAAGACCATATTCGCTGTCATTCGCCATCGCAATCACCTCTTCTTCAGAGTGGAACGGAATAATGGCAAGAACCGGGCCGAATACTTCTTCCTGGGCAATCCGCATGGAGTTCTTCACATTGACCAGAATCGTCGGCTCATAGAATGCGCCAGCTGCTGTCTTCTCATCTTCATAGAACTTTCCGCCAAGTGCAACTTCTGCGCCTTCTTTCACTGCCATCTCCACAAAGCCATGTACTTTATCTCTCTGGCCCTTGCTGATGAGAGATCCCATCTGCGTATCCTCTTCCCATGGCAATCCGACTTTTACCTGACTGAAGCGGCGAACTGCTTCCTTGACGAAGCGATCATAGATCGTGTCCTGGACAAATGCTCTGGACCCGGCGCAGCATACCTGTCCCTGATTGAACAGAATGCCAAGCTGGAGGCCATCCATCGCTTTCTCGAAGTCCATATCATCGAAGAAGATATTTGCACTCTTTCCGCCAAGTTCCAGCGTTGCCGGAATCAGTTTCTCAGCAGCAGCCTTTGCTACGGTGTAACCCACCTCCGTGGACCCCGTGAACGCGAGCTTACGGAGATCCGGATGTTCCAGAACCGCCTGTCCGGCTTCTCTGCCGCTGCCGGTAATGACCTGGAAGACGCCTGCAGGAATGATATCCTTCGTCAGTCTGGCAAACTCCAGAACCGACAGGGACGTCATGCTTGATGGCTTGAATACCGTGGTATCTCCCGCTGCCAGAACCGGTGCAAGCTTCCAGGCAGCCATCGTGAACGGGAAATTCCATGGCACGATCTGTCCGACCACACCGATCGGCTCACGCAGAATCAGAGACAGATAACGATTGTCCAGTATCGTCGCACTTCCTTCTTCCGCCTCAATGACACTTGCGAAGTAGCGGAAGTGATCTGCAGCAAGCGGAATATCAATATTGCGCGTCTCCCGGATCGGCTTGCCATTGTCCAGAGTTTCCACCATTGCAAGATACTCAGCATTCTCATCAATGACATCTGCAATCCTTCTGAGAATCCGGGCACGTTCTTTTACCGTGGTCTTCTTCCAGGACTCAAACGCTTTCCACGCTCCCTTCACTGCTTCATCAACATCTTTCTTTCCGGCTGCAGCAATTTCAGTCAGCTTCTCGCCGTTAGAAGGATTGTATACAGAGATGGTACGTCCATCTGCTGCATCACGAAATTCACCGTTCACGTAAAGCTGGTATACGGGTTTGAAAGTAAGCATAAAATGATCTCCTTTTCTCAGGCGATCCGCAATCTGCAGACTTCAATTACTCTGACTTTCCTCAGCGCCGCAGCACTGCGGTTCTGCCTTGTGCTGTCATCCTACCAGAACTCTTCTGAATCACAAAGCAAAATGCCCGGAGTTTTTTCGGCCAGCAATGAGCACATGCATTCATGGAACAGCTGCCGGCTATGTTAAAAATGAGTGCTCGCGATTCAGGAGCCGATGCAGCACGTGAACTTTCTGACATTATCAGCATCCAGCTGATTAATGTTTTCCGGCAGCCATGCTGTATGAAAGCGTGGATCACCAGGAAACAGTCCCATCCTGTTCAATCAGGGTCTGCTCCTTCCTGATGCCTTCAAGCAAATTCATATCACTCCTCTTTGCATTCCGGGAATTCATTAAGTTCAGGGACTTGACAATGCGAATGGTATAAATGCATATTTTGATTAATGATGTCTTTCATATTTTCGATAATCAGTTCATGCCTGGAGGTTGGGAGTATATGAACATTGTTCTGGATTTCACATATACATTTATTCTCCTGCTGGTTCCTTGCGTTTATTACCTGGTAAAAGCAATCAGAAAAAAAAGCAGAAAAGAAATTTGTGAGTGGGTAATAGTTACACTTGCAATTGTCATCTTCATCGTCATTGTATACAGATAGCTGTAGATATTTTCCGATACAATCTGTCCGACGATGAAACTCCCATGTCCGCAGAAAGCGCCAAGCCTCATCTTCCCGGGCAGCGTAAACATGAATGCAAGCCTGCGATTGCATGAAATACTTCTTTTCCAATTTGAAGAGACGGATCCTCTTATATGCAAGCATGCTAGACCTATTATTGTTCTGATCTGTTTTCTGCTCTAATTATTTTGTTCTATGATGCTCTGCTGCCGGACGGAATAGTCTCTTCGTCAATTTCAGCAGGTATGACTTTCACAAGCATGAGATTTTAACTTTGCCAAACAGTCTGAAGAATCACCGGAAACGATTTGAGGGAGAAAAAGATGCTGTTTAGCGGATCGTTCTGATCCATAGGCTGAACTGCATGCAATGATTGAAAACCATGATCAGTTTTTTTCTATCCGCTGCAAAAGCATCTTTTCTTATTCCGAGTGATGATTGTATCTCTGACTGTCTTTGAGAGCTACCGGAATCATCGAGACATAATTCTTTCCCCCGATCACTTCTTCATGCATATGTACTTCAACGCCGAACGCTTCTTCCATATGTGCTTCCGTCAGCACTTCTGAAGTCTTCCCGAACTGCACCGAATGATCGGACAGCAGAAGTGTGCGATCCGCAATGCTGCAGGCGTGATCCGGATAATGTGTATTGAGAATCACCGTCAGTCCTTTCTGATGAGACAGCACATCAATCAGATCCATGACCCTGAGCTGATTGCGGAAATCAAGTCCCGTCTCCGGTTCATCCATGACCAGCATCTGCGGCTTGGCAGCCAGGGCTCTTGCGATCAGCACCAGCTGCAGTTCTCCGCCCGAAATTTCATTGCAGCTGCGATCGCGCAGCTCATAAACCCCGGCCTCCTTCATTGCCTGAATGGCAATCTCTTCATCTTTTCTCTGCGGCATCTGAAAGAAGCCGAGATATGGACCTCTGCCCATCAGCACCGTTTCTTCTACCGTATAGGCAAACGTCTGACTGCGGGCTTGCGGAACATATGCACACATGCGCCAGAACTCCTGATCCGATATTTCAGAGCGCGGTCTGCCGTTGATCCGAATCTCACCTTTCTGCAGCTTCAGAAAGCCAAGCAGGCATCGTAACAGCGTTGTCTTGCCGATTCCATTCGGACCAAGTACCGCAACCGTTTCTCCTTCCTCTGCAGAAAAACTCACCTGGTTCAGAACCAGACCGGAATGCTCATAGGCAAATGATCCATCAATCAGTTCCAGCTTCATGCCCTGATTCCCCCTGTCTTTCTTAACAGCAGAATGAATACCGGTGCTCCGATCAGAGCGGTCAGAATTGAAACCGGGATCTCCGAAGCAGTCATGCAGCGGGCAGCAGTATCCGTCACCAGCATAAATAATCCGCCGAGTACCATGCTTGCAGGCTCGCAGTACCGGTTGTCATTTCCCAGCAGCATCCGTGCAATATGCGGCACCAGCAGGCCTACCCAGCCGATCACGCCGCAGGCAGATACCACGGCCGCGGTGATCGCTGATGCTGAGACGACAATGAGAATCCGCATCTGCTTCAGGTTCATGCCGAGGCTCTTTGCTTCTTCTTCAGAAAGCGAAAGCACATTCAGCCGGAACCTGAGCAGGGTCAGAATBAAGAGCCCTGCAAGAATCAGCGGAGCCGAAGTCAGGAGTGAGCGCTTCGTTATCCCCGAGAAGCTTCCCATCAGCCAGAAAGTAATCACCGGCAGCTGATCCTGCGGATCTGCCGCATATTTCGTCAGCGATACCAGTGCCCGGAACAGCGATGAGATCACCATGCCGGCAAGGATCACATAGATCATCGAACGCGAACGGCCATTCCCTTTTCCTGACACCAGAAAGACCAGTGCCACTGCCGCTGCACCCATGATCAGAGAAAGTGCCTGCACGCCCGCCGACTGAAATCCGAGCAGAATTCCAAGAGCTGCGCCGAACGAAGCACCTTCGGCCGTGCCAAGCGTATCCGGTGTTGCCAGGGGATTGGAAAACAGACACTGAAATGCAAGTCCGGCAGCAGACAGACCTGCCCCGGCAAGAATGCTCAGGATCATTCTCGGGATCCGTACGTTGAAGATCACGGTATGCACCGTGCTCGAAGGATCGCCATTACCCATCAGTTCAGCAAATACGGTCGAAATCGGGATGGAATATCTGCCCATGCATAAAGCCGCAAGAAAACAGAACACCAGAAGCACCACGGAAAGGATCATGACCTGATGGAACTTCTTCTCAGCATTCATGATCCGATCAGCCTTTCCAGCTCAAAGGAACTTCCCGCAAACAGCGGAATCGAATCCCGGAAGATTCTCCCCGAGCATGCTTCATGCGGAAAATCGATGAACCGCTTCCCGGGTTTCTCCTCCCAGAGCACCCGGAACAGCGGATCTCCGATCACGATCTCAGCCGCATTCATCATGGTCCCGAGAGTTTCTTCATCAAACCCTTCATCCGGATCCGGTGAAACGGAATATGCGCGCAGCCCTGCCTCCCGGAGACTCTGTGCTGCTGAAGCAGCGAACACTTCTTCTCCGATGATGAGAACGGTCCCATCCTGGAACGTCTCATAGGCGCTCTGATTCGTTCCTTCCTCCTGTGCCTTTCTGCAGGCAGAGATGACTCTTGCACTCATCTTCTTTCCCATCGGAAGGCCAAGCACATAAGGAATTCCGTATCTTGTTTTCATCTTCTTTGCCGGAATCAGACCAGCTGACGAGACAGCAACATTCACCGAAGCCCTGCATGCATGCGTAAGATTCTCAAAGGAATCATTCATTGCGAAGCATCCATTCACTTTCCAGCCATATTCTTCAAACGTCTGCTTCAGCAGGGAGACATTTTCAGCAGTCGAAAAGTCCAGCGGCGTCACTCCCAGAAGATTCACGGAATTCAGAACCTTTTCTTCTTTCGGATCTGCAAATCTGGAAATCCAGGCATCCAGTGCCTTCCCGACTCCGGAGACATAGCTCTTGAGACCATCCGTCTGCACACCGAGTACAGGCACGCCGGTCTGTTCTTCAATCAGCTTTGCGACACCGACCGTATCAAAGCCGATCACATGCGGAATCGATGATCCGCACAGCGTCACAAACCTCGGATGCAGATCATGAATCGCTGCCACTGCATCCTTGATTACAACGGAATCATCCCCCATGATCGCGCCCATCTCATCCAGACCGGAAGCGAACATCAGCGAAGTGCTGTCATACCAGCGGGGCTCATCATGCGTCGGGTACGTAGAATTACAGCCGCTCGGGTCATGGATGATGCTCATTCCGCCAAGCTCAAACATCGCCGAGCATACTCCGGACACATCTGCCGCATAGGTCGTCGTGATCACATGCGTATGCCAGTCACCCATTGCACCTGCACCCCCAGCCTTTTACCTGCACCAGCTGTTTCAGATCCTTCGGCTGCTCTGCTGCTTCAATCAGAAGATCCATCAGCCGCATGATGCCCCGATATCCGTACATGCCGGCATTCTCTACCGCATTGATGAAATATGGCGTGTTATTGAAGTAAGCAGCTTTCTGTCCGATGCCGATGATCTTCCCATCATGTGTTCTGTCACATGCACGCATATTCCAGTTCAGAGAATTATAGAACCTCAGGTCTGGTTTCCTCGCCTGCAGTTTCCGGAACACGCTTTCATCTTCATGGATTGAATCGATCAGCACGGATTCCACTTCAAACCCATGATCCAGGAGATACAGTGCAAGTCCCAGCGGCTCATCAATCAGCGTATAGTCAATGGAAACCGGTATCCCATCAAGAACTTCTCTTGCTTTTTTCACCTTTGCTTCCGTCTGCTTCCGCAGCTCTGCATACTCTGCTTGGGAGTATGGAGGAATATGCATTGCTTCCGCCGCCCTGTCCAGGTCTTTTTCAATGGCCTCGTAGTCATAGGTCTCGTGCATCTCAACCCATTCCTGTCCGAGTCTGATCCTCAGGTCTCTGGCTGCCGGTGCAGCTGCCCGATGAAATGTGAAATTCACGCTGGCATGTGCCTGATCGAGGAATTCATCATAAGTCTTTGTCATAGTCAGATCGCTGATCCGTATGCCATTTCGTTTCAATAACGGAATCAGATCGCACCATTCCATCGGAAAACAGTTTCCGACAAAGGCCGCATGATCTGCTTCTTTTTCAGCCGGTTTCAGAACCCGGAGCACTTGTCTGCGCAAGCTTGGATCAGGCGGATTCTTCCGTCTCATGACCGGGTCCATGTAGCAATCGATGAAATCGATATCCGGATATTCCTGGCGCAGCTTGCGATAGACCCGCTGATAGTTGACTGCCAGGAAGTGGTGCACGCACGAGGTGAAGATCATGACCATCCTGGGCTTCGGATCCAGCTTTGAAAGAATCTCCTTCGTCCCATGATAAAGTTCTTCTTCCATGTCACCGTCGAGAAGATTGTCTTCTCCGACCGTGATTGTGGAAAGCTTCTTCATTGCCTGGATTCCAAGTTCCGCAGTAGTCAGCACGACGCCCCTGAGGCATGAGGTCGGACACACATAAATCTCATGCCCCTCCGGTACCAGCAGACCGTAATGCACGATATTCCACGTTCCTCTGCACGGACTGGAATACACCATGCCGAGATCTGCATTAAAGGTATACGGAACATCCCGGATTTCCTGATATGCCTTCATCTGCTTACTCCATGTTCCAGCATGAAATCTGCCAGCTTCCGGACTGACTGTGCATACGCACTCTCCGGGTAAAGCTTCATGACCGGTCCTCCGGCTTCTTCGGCAAGCGCCACGGAATTATCTCTCGGAAGATCTGCAGCCAGCACTGTATTCCGCTTCCGGCAGAATTCTTCGGTTTTCTCTTTCTCCTGTGGAACATTCCGCCGGTTCAGAATCACCCCGCCGAGTCTTGCATATCCGCGTTCCCGGAAATTCTCAACAGCCTGGGCAATATTATCTGCCGCATAAAGAGCCATATTCTCCCCGGACGTAACGATATAGACCTGATCAGCATAGCTCTCCCGGATCGGCAGGGCAAAGCCGCCACATACAACATCGCCGAGCACATCAAACAGGACGATATCCGGTTTCAGAACTTCAAACGCATCCTGTTCTTCCAGTGCCTCAAATGCTGCTCCGATGCCTCTGCCGGCACAGCCGAGCCCTGGCAGAGGACCGCCGCACTCCGCACACAGAATGCCATCCGTCCCTTCAAAGACCATGTCCTCCAGGCCAGCCAGATTCTTCTTGTTTCTCAGCGTTTCAAGAATACATGGAATCCGCTTGCCGCCATGCAGAAACAGCGTCGAATCCGCTTTCGGATCGCACCCGATCTGCATGACCCGATAGCCTTTTTCAGCAAATGCGCAGGAAAGTGCTGCAGTTGTCGTAGACTTTCCGATGCCACCTTTGCCATAGATTGCAAAACGATACATGATCACTCCTCCGAAAAAATCCCGCCGGAATCCGACGGGACAGAAACAGCATAAACGAGAAGTTCAGCTTTCCTCTTCCTGCTCAGAACGAATCTTCGCCATCAGACTCCTGAAACCTTACTCCATTATCATACGAAACATTTTGATCCATGCAAGTGCCGGGACCCGCATCAGCATTCCTTTTCCCATACCTTCTGTGCATAGAAGGCGGTCAGAAGCGCCATGATCAGGATCCCGATCTCAGCCAGCCACACCGGACCGGCACTGCCCATGAACACAGAAAGGAAGTCAGCCCCGAAATGAATCAGATAAGCCGCAAGCAGATATCTGTTCCCATTTTTTCCCAGCCGCACAGAAGCAGCCACAAGAACCGACAGCGAAATCTGCAGTATCATTGCTGAAATCCGTTCCATCAGACTGAACAGATACATCCATGCAGGCGTCTCTGCCAGCTGTGCAAACAGATTCTGCATCTGAGCAGTCTGCGCACTCGTGAGCCCGGCAAGCAGTTCTGCCTCAGTTCCGGAATTGATCGCCTTGGCATATACGAGATTCGTGATCATTCCAATCGTCAGAATCGTGAATACTTCAGCACCGCCATGCCCGGCTCCGTACATCCAGGAATTCCAAGGATGGTCCAGATTCTTCTTCAGAACCTTTGAGAAGGCAAGCCTTCTTCCGGTTTCTTCAAACAAAGCCGCCATCACCGCTCCGTACAGTGCCATCATTCCGGCAGAACTCCGGATCACTGTTCCGATTGACGAACTCAGCACCAGTGAATGAACTATCTGTTCCAGGACATTGGCAAACAGCAGGAAAACAATCCAGCCCGCAAAGAACGGCTTCAGATCGCAATGTTTCTTCTTTCTGAGCAGGACGACCAGCACCACGGGAATCAGAATTCCCATCGCGGCATCGATGCCCATCATGAACATGGATGCAGAGGATACCTTCATGCAATT
The DNA here is from genome assembly GCF_009696165.1 of Stecheria intestinalis. Taxonomy (GTDB): domain Bacteria; phylum Bacillota_I; class Bacilli_A; order Erysipelotrichales; family Erysipelotrichaceae; genus Bulleidia; species Bulleidia intestinalis. The sequence continues at coordinate 24,373 of NZ_VUMN01000034.1, forward strand.
TCCCTCATTTCTTCACTTGATATCCAGCTTTGGCGGGACATCAATCTCTTTCCCCACATAAGCCCCGTTCTTCTTCCTCTGCTTCACGCATTCTGTCAGAAGATATTCGATCTGTCCGTTGATCGAGCGGAAATCATCTTCTGCCCACTGCGCAATGGCATCATACAGCTGCGGTGAAAGACGAAGCGGTACCTGTTTCTTCTCAGCCATCAATACAGACTTCCGGAATTCACGACTGGCTGGGCATCATGATTCCCGCACAGAACGACCAGCAGGTTGGAAACCATTGCGGCTTTGCGCTCGTCATCCAGTTCTACCGTCTGATTCTTCTCCAGACGATCCAGCGCCATCTCCACCATGCCGACAGCACCATCCACGATCATCTTTCGTGCATCGATGATCGCACTTGCCTGCTGTCTCTGCAGCATGACTGCGGCAATCTCAGGTGCGTAGGCAAGATAGGTGATCCGTGCATCCAGAACCTCAATCCCGGCTTCACTCACCCGCTTCTGAATCTCCTGGCGGATCCGCTCCGCCACAACCGTACTCGATCCCCTCAGAGATCCATCATCTGGCTGACCATCTCCGGTCGTATCGATATTCGGTGCCACATCATACGGATAAAGACGGACAATATCACGCAATGCAGTATCGCACATCAGCGACAGGAATTCCTTATAGTTATCTACCCGGAATACCGCCTTGGCAGTATCCTTCACCTGCCACGTCACGGCAATGCCGATTTCTACCGGATTGCCAAGTACATCATTGATCTTCTGACGGGCATTATTCAGCGTCATCACTTTCAGAGAAATCTTTCTGGAAATACCCTCCGCGCCATTCCCTCTAGCAAAGGACAGCTCGTTCTTCACATCGCCGCTCTGATTCAGCGAAGTTCTCGCAGCTGGATTCACCGACTGGCAGAAAGGATTCACGAAATAGAATCCCTCTCCCTTCAGATTCCCGATATACTTTCCGAACAGCGTCAGAACCAGTGCCTCCTGCGGCTTCAGAATCTTCAGCCCCATGAATCCGATCCAGCCGACGCACAACCATACCATGGCAAGTACAGACAGGATTTCATTGGTTTCCGCAGTCAATCCAAGAACCGCCAGCACATACAGGACAATCAGAATCACGCATACCGCAAGTCCGTTTTTCTTTCCTTTCAGAACAATCTCTTCCATAACAGCATCTCCTTTGTGATATCAAAATAATATCATTTAGATATTCCGTCAAGACGGTTTCTGAATCTTTCTTCCCTTTTCTGCAGAAGAAAAGCCGGCACCGCAGCACCAGCTTTACTGAGTACTTATCTCGTCGGATCCTTGCCGAGAATGAACTGATGCACATCCGTGAGAAGTGCTTTCACATTCTCTTCGCCGAGATAGATCATATGCCCGCTCGGATATCCTTTGACATAGACACGGTCTTTCGGCAGGCCGGCATGATCCAGCGTATGGAAGACATACCCGAACTCCGTGCAGAGATCAAACCATCCATTTGCGAAGAACGTCCGCATGCCAGGTCTTCTCGTCATCGCATTGCGCAGCTGCTCTGCCGTCGTGCCTGCCGGGGTCACATTATTCCAGTTCTTCCAGCCGAGCGTCGACATGATATAGCCGCGATCCAGAGTGATATTCAGACCAGGCAGAATATCTCCCGTCAATGCGGCATAGAAATAGGCATCATAGCGATCCGCAGTCGCATCATCCCATAATGCTTTCTTCTCTTCATCGACAGCCGGAGAAAGCAATGGTCTGGTCACACGGCCATCATAGCGGGAAACTGCCTTCCCTTCTTTCTTCAGCACTTCCTGACGGTACGTATCATCATCGATCTTCAGCCCGTTGCGCAGCAGATACTCTCTCGAGACACCCGTATAGTAGGAAACCCTCTCGATGATATGTTCCTTCTCGGCTTCACTCAGCGATTCTCCCCGATACAATGCAAGCACATACTCCGTATCCGCAAACGCCTTGGCCTCCTTCACGAACTCCTCGACCGTCTGATCGGTCGGATGATGGTGGAACCAGTTGACCCCGGCATACGTCGGGAACCCGAGCACGCTCGGTTCTACCGGAATGCCTTCTGCAAAATACTTTCCGACCGTCACCGTATTGCCGATCATCACGATACCATCAAATGCAATGCCGTATTCCCGTTCCTTTCCGCCGATTGCGGCAATGCCGGCCGCCGTCGCGCTCCTGGTGCACCCATAGCTCTCACCGACCAGATACTTCGGAGACAGACCGCGGTTATACCGCTTCGTCCATGCTTCTATGAATGTCAGCAGTGCTTCCGCATCTTCTTCAATACCATAGAACGTCTTGCTTTCAGACTCATCAATCAGAACCCCGTAACCTGTTCCGACCGGATCGACAAAGACGAGATCCGCATCGTCCAGCGGGCAGTCCGGATTGTCGATGACCTTCCATGGTCCGAAGGCAGTCGGACGATCTGGTTCTCCATAGACCATGCGCCTCGGGCCAAGGAACCCGGCATGTACATAGACACAGGAGCTGCCCGGGCCGCCGTTATAGCAGAAAATAACCGGACGTTCTTTCTGGTTTTCAGCATCCTTGCGGAAATACGAATAGGAGAAGATCGAGGCAATCGGCTTTCCTTCCTTGTTGTAGAAGACATTATCCTCGCAGACCGTATGGTATGGAATTTCTGTTCCATGCAGGGTAATCACATGATCGGATTCGAATCTCTTCGGAGTGAAATTATCCTGCCGGAAGCTTTCGGTATACAGCATCACAGTTCCTCCTTATATGGTGACAATAGTACACCTTTTCCATTCCGTGAGGTACGTTGACAATCTGTTTTCCTGCTTCTCCTGAGTTTAGTACCAGATAATCAATAGGATTCGGATTTTGGCGATGATATCGCCTTTTTTATTGTCAACAGTTTATATATTCTGTGTTCCCTGTTATTCCCAGTTATGATATAATTTCTCTGGA
>NZ_VUMN01000035.1 GCF_009696165.1 Stecheria intestinalis
CGGTATATGCCTATACGCAGGAAAGGCCAGGAATACACCCAGGTAATCCTGACCTTACCATTGTAGATTCATATGCTCATGACAGCTCAATCAGGACTGGATTCTTCCTGATTTCATAATAGAAAAATCCGGTCCTTCTATCTCCAAGAATACTGGTGTTGCGATGGTGCTTGCATTTCTGGCAGAGCTTGCGTGGCTGTTCTTCAAGACAGTCACTGATCATTGCATTAAATCCAAGCGGGAAGCAGAAGAGTTTTTTGGGGTTCCGGTATTGTGCCAGCTTCCAGTATTAGATAATGGCTCTGGCAAGAAAGGAAAGTAATGATATNGCATCAAAAACGAAGAGTCGGAATGCTCAGTCTTTCGCGCTGAATGAAGCTTTTTTAAGACTCAGATCCAATATTGAGTTTTCTGGCCTTGACAATGCAATTCAGGTAATCAATGTTGTCTCAACGGTCCCAAATGAAGGAAAAAGTACTGTATCCACCAACTTGGCAATCTCATTTGCCAAGAAGTACGATAAAGTTCTCCTGATTGATACAGACCTCAGAAATCCTTCCGTTCATAAGATGATTGGTACGACCAATGCAGACGGGCTTACCAATCTGCTAAAGAAGTATGATCCTTCGATTCCGGTGAACCAGTATCCGGAGATTCAGATATTCGGACTTGAGAATAATCGCACACTGTCCTTTCTTTCGGCAGGGACCAGAGTTCCGAATCCGCTGGAAGTGCTTGGTTCCAATCGTTTTCATGAACTGGTTGATTCTGCAAGGAAAATCTATGACATCATCATTATCGATTGCCCGCCATATGGAATTGTTTCAGACTGCATCCCGGTTTCCATGATCGCAGATGGAACCATCTATGTGGTTTCGGCAAAAGATACGGATAAGTATGCGGCAAGATCAGGTATGGAAGATCTGAAGCGGAATGGTGCACATATTATCGGTACGGTTCTTACAAAAGTCGAGAATATCGAGTCCGGCAAGTATGGATATGGAAGCTATTATGGCAATTATTATGGCGGAAACAGCTGATTCCTGTCTGTTTTTCTGATTTAGAACACCGCTTCCTGAAGAATTGTCCTGGCTGGTCAGGAAGCTTATGAAGTTTCAATTATAGGTAGACGTAAAGTGATGGGGGTAGCAATTCATGAATCGGGGAGAAAGACAAAAACAGATCGAAGATTTCAGAGGGGCCTGGCTTGCCAGAGTTGTAATTCTGGCAACTGATATTTTTTCGGTGGTTTTTTCTTACTTATTTGTACTCTGGCTCAGATATGACGCGGTATATTCTCATATCGAGCCGAAGTATCTGGTATGGTACTTGCAGTATCTGCCGATTAATCTGGTTGTCACGATTGGTCTGCTGCTGATTTTTCGAATGTACAGCAGTATCTGGCGCTTTGCAGGGGTCACGGAGATGGCCAGAACTGCACTCGCCGGTTTTCTTTCAGGGCTGATTCATATCATTTTCACGTTAGCAATCGGTCACCGGATGCCGATCAGCTACTATGTCTTTGGCTGGCTCACCATAGAAGTGATGATCATCGGAGTTCGGGTATCGTCCAGAATTTATCATTCCATCAGTGATGCACGGTCTAAGAAAAACGGGATCAATGTCATGGTAATTGGCGCCGGTGAGTCTGGAAGAATCATGATCCAGGAGATGCTGCGCAGTAATAAAACAGATCTGATTCCAGTCTGTGTAATTGATGATTCTCCGTCTAATCACGGGAAAGTGATTTCCGGAGTTCCGATTGTCGGAACTCGTAATGATATTCCCAATGCAGTAAAGAAGTATGGCGTGAAGCAGATTATCTTTGCAATTCCTTCTTTAGGTGCGAAGGAGCGGGCAGAGATCCTGAATATCTGTAAAAATACCAGATGTGAACTGAAGACAATTCCTGGTATTTATCAGCTTGTTAATGGAGAAGTCTCTCTTTCCAAGATCAGACCTGTTTCCGTGGAAGATCTTCTTGGCAGAGACCAGGTACATGTCAATAATGACGAAGTGTTCCAGATGCTTTATGGGAAAGTCATTCTGGTGACGGGCGGAGGAGGCTCCATCGGTTCAGAGCTTTGCCGGCAGATTGCCAAGCATCATCCGAAGCAGCTGATCCTCTTTGATATCTATGAGAATACGCTTTATGACATTCAGCAGGAATTGAAGTTTCATTATCCGGATCTGAACCTCGTTGCCCTGGTTGGCGATATGACAGATCGCATGAGAGTAAGAACGATTCTGGAGAAGTATCATCCGGACCTGATCTATCATGCTGCAGCGCATAAGCATGTTCCGCTCATGGAGGATTCCCCGAATGAAGCAATCAAGAATAACGTATTCGGAACGCTGATTCTCACAGAGGAAGCTGCGAGAGCTCATGTGAAGAGATTCCTTCTGATTTCTACGGACAAGGCTGTCAATCCGACCAATATTATGGGGGCTTCCAAACGTCTCTGCGAGATGATTATCCAGATGAGCAGCAGAAAATATCCCGAAACGGTTTTCATGGCGGTACGGTTCGGAAATGTTCTTGGCTCTAACGGTTCCGTAATTCCTCTGTTTAAGAAACAGATTGAAGCGGGTGGACCTGTTACGGTAACAGATAAGAATATCATTCGCTATTTCATGACGATCCCGGAGGCTGTTTCCCTGGTACTTCAGGCAAGCTATTATGCAAAGGGAGGAGAGATCTTTATTCTGGATATGGGAGAACCTGTCCGGATTGATGATATGGCAAGAAACCTCATCCGCCTTTCGGGGCTGACGCCTGATGTAGACATCAAGATTGTCTATACTGGATTACGTCCTGGCGAAAAACTATATGAAGAACTCCTGATGGATGAAGAAGGAATGACCAAGACCAGGAATGATCTGATTTATATAGGCCATCCGATTGCGATGAATGATGCATTATTCGAAAAACAGCTTGTCCAGCTGAATACCATCTGCCATTCCGAATCGGACAAAATAGAAGAATTTGTCAAGGAAGTGGTAAAGACTTATCATCCTTATCACGCGGAAGCTGCGCAATGAATCGGGAAACCTATCTGGAACGACTGGGAGCATTCCGTTCTTCTTGCCATGTATATCAATATGAGAAGGAACTCTCAGAAAAACTGCAGAAAGAAAATCCTGCTCTGATAGAGCAGATGCCAGAGGATCCGGACAGTTTCAGAATCGGATTAAGTGAAAACCTTGGGAGAGGTGACCTGGAGCTGCTGCAGTTTCTGAGAAAAGATATCCGGTTTGTAGATGCTACCTTTCAGATGATTGAGCAGGACTATCCTGATGCCAGAGAAATCATCTATGAAGTTTATATTAATCACAAAGGCCAGGAAGCCACTGCTCTGGAATTAGGACTGACCAGGAATCAAGTTCAATATATCAGTGAGAAATGCCTGCGCGAAGTTCTTGCGGTTTCATACCCGCCCGTTCAGAGAATACCTGCGGGCTTTGCAGGAACCGCCGGAGAATTCAAGAAGGAATGCCGGGACTATTTCTTTTATATCGGAAGAATCCAGGAACTTATTCGAGATCTTGATCAGACCGAATATCTTCGCCAGGATGTCACAGCAATTTCTTATATGAGAATTGGTCAGAGCCCGCAGCGAAAAGAAAAAAACCCGCTGCGTCTGCTCACTAGCAAGGAACGCCTTCAAGCAGAACTGGATGAACAGAAAGATCACGTAGACCAGGTGATCCAGGTACTGCGGAACATTCCTTTTTTTTCCTATTCCGGTATGATCTGGATGCTGTATGTTCAGAACAGGAGTTATTCAGAAATTGCAAAGCTTTATTCACTAAACAAAGATAACCTCGGAAGACAGATATCAGAGCAGTTCAGAAGAACAGTCTCAAGAAATGAATAATGGCCATTTTCAACAAAATGACTGACTTCTTACCAATTAATAAGGATATAATATACCCTGTTAACTGGTAAGTTGTCGCACGGGATATTAAGGCACCCGGTATTTCAAGGCCGGTAATAAAATTTCACACAAGATAATGGCTGAAAAACCTTGTATTTACTGGATTCCTTGTTCTGATTCACACAGAAAAATGAGGACTGTGGTGTCGAACCTCCCCTGAGTTTGGGAAATTACAACTGTAATAAACGAAATTTTACAGAACAGTCAGCCTGGGGTCTCGAGATTACGGTTCTGCAAGACTTGCAAAAGTGTAGGCTGAGCCTGAATTCCCTGATGGACACAGATGTTGTAAATAAGCGGTTTCGCGGGCTTTTAGAGTCTCTCTGAGGTACGAAGAGTTACGGTTTTGCAGGTGCGTTTTAGAAATACTTCCTACTGTAGATTTCAAAACCTACAACAAGAAGGTAAATACATCGACCGGAAGGAATACGGTTTTGTTAGTAGAAAGGCACCCTTGAGTTTTGCTTTTGTAAGACTGTTTCGGTTTTGTCAGTAGGGCAGGAGCGAAATGCAGGGGTGGTCTAAGGCGGGAAGGCTGTAAAATCAAGGCTTCGCGATTTTTTTCAAAACTGAAATACAGGGGGTGGTTGATATCTATTTTCAACATTTTTGAACCCCCTGAGTTACGGTTCTGACGAATGTAGAAAGTTTCAAATTATGGGGCTGCAAGATTTATGGTAGCGGTTTTCATCGACCATTGAATATTGAAACCTACATTGAAATTGCAAACAATCTTTTAGATGCCCACAGAGAGAATGGCGAGAGACTGCCTCGTGTGGTTATCGTGTCGGGCAATCACAGAGGGTAAATGAGAACTGGTGCCACTGTGGTTATCAGAGAACTTGAGAGTAAATCTCAATCCTTGGACATTCAGGAACAAACATTGATCACACCGGAGAGATGATCACAATCTCCCATATTTTTATATGAAGAAAGTCATATCAATTTAGTCAACCACACAGAGGGAGCCTATCTCTCTTTGTGATGAATATATAAGTTTCTGATCCCCAATCAAGAGAGATTAACCGGGTTTCAGGAAAGAAGAATAAGAAGGCAAGAAAGAAGAACATCATGAAAGACATTTCTGACATTAAACCATTTGAAAAAAAGGTTTGGCTCTCATCCCCAACTATGCACGGAGATGAGCTTAAGTACATCACTGAGGCTTACGAGACCAACTGGATGAGCACAGTCGGTGCGAATATTAACGAGGTGGAACGTCTCATCGCAGAGAAAGTTGGATGTAAGTATGCTGTGGCACTGAGTGCTGGTACAGCTGCGTTACACTTGGCAACCCGCTTAGCAGGGGAGAAGCTGTATGGAATCCATGTTGCGAATGAAGGAAGTCTCCATGGCCATAAAGTTTTTGCGTCAGATATGACTTTCGATGCGACTGTGAATCCTATCGCCTATGAAGGCGGGGAAGCTGTGTTCATCGACACAGAGCATGATACCTGGAACATGGACCCAGAGAGCTTGTCGAAGGCTTTCGAGATCTATCCGGAAGTAAAACTTGTCGTCGTAGCACACCTTTATGGCACGCCGGGCAAGATTGATGAAATCCGGAAGATTTGTGATGAACATGGTGCGCTGCTGGTTGAAGATGCAGCAGAGAGCTTGGGGGCGCAATACCTCTCTACATATTCACAGCAGCCTGATGAGGCTACAGGGCTTAGAAGCTTAGTGAAGAGTAGTTGGCGCGAAACTGGAACCTTTGGTGACTACAACGCTATTAGTTTTAATGGCAATAAGATCATCACAGGAAGTAGCGGGGGTATGTTCCTCACCGACTCCAAGGCTGACGCCGACAAAGTTCGGAAGTGGAGTACACAAAGTCGTGAAGCAGCTCCTTGGTATCAGCACGAAGAGATCGGATATAACTACCGGATGTCTAATGTGATCGCTGGTGTGGTTAGAGGACAGATTCCGTACCTTGAAAGTCACATTGAGCAGAAACGGGCTATCTACGAGAGATATAAAGAAGGACTTAAGGATCTGCCGGTTTCTATGAATCCATATGACGAGAGTAAGTCTAAACCTAACTTCTGGTTGAGCTGCCTGTTGATTGATAAAGATGCTATGGCCCCGAGTGTTCGTGGTGACAAGGACTACCTGTATCAGTCAGTCAGTGGCAAGAGTAGTCCTCAGGAAATTCTCGACATGATTGCCGCAATCAATGCGGAGGGACGTCCTATCTGGAAACCTATGCATGCTCAGCCGATATATCTGAGTCACGACTTTATTAATAGGAAGGGATCAGGGCGTGGACAGAGCAATGCGTACATAGACGAAGGAGAGAGCGTAGACGTTGGAATGGATATCTTCAGACGTGGTCTGTGCTTACCTTCAGACAACAAGATGACGGCAGAGGAACAGAAAAAGATTATTGAGGTTATTCATAGAGCGTTTGAGTGAGAATAGAGTGTGGTCAATAGATGCTTTAACGAAGTAATGCAGAGAAGTGTCTACGCAATATTAAGTTGTAAGCGTGGAGAGCGCTCGATAGTTACCAGATGACCACAGTGGCATAAGGGTAGTGGATGTACAGGTAAATCGGGTTAAAGATGACCACAGAGGAGAAACAAATAATTCATGTCAAAGAAGAAATTAAATATTGCAGCCGGGATTATTGTGGCTGGTATTGCCTCTGTGGCTACTGTAGCAGCAATTGCTGACCAGAGAGAACAGAGGAGAGCGAAGGCTGTTGCTGAACGCAATGGTGTGAAAATCCGTAAACCATCAAGCATTTATGAGCAATATGTTAAGCGTCCTCTTGATGCAGTTCTCTCAACAGGAGCGACTGTGGTTTTATCGCCAGTTCTCGGTATTACCGCTTTAACGGTGAAGAAGAAACTTGGATCACCGGTACTTTTTACACAGGAACGACCTGGTCAAATTGATTCAGCGACAGGGAAAGAGAAGATCTTTAAACTCTATAAGTTCCGAACGATGACAGATGAGAGAGATGAGGATGGTAATCTTCTCCCGGATGAAGTTCGTCTTACTAAGTTTGGAGCATGGTTACGTTCTACATCTCTTGATGAATTACCAGAACTCTTCAACATTATAAAAGGCGATATGGCCGTAATTGGGCCACGTCCGCAGTTGGTACGCGATATGGTTTTTATGACTGACGAACAGCGGCAGCGGCATAGCGTACGACCAGGGTTGTCTGGGTTAGCACAGGTCAGAGGGCGTAACGCTATATCGTGGGAAGGTAAGTTAAGCACTGATCTGGAGTATATAAAGAAGATCACCTTTACTGGTGATGCCAAGATAGTAGGAGAGACGATAAGCAAGGTCTTTGCTAAGGAGGGCATAACTGAAGAAGGTCAGGCAACTGCTCTCGACTTCGGTGATGAACTTCTTAAGGAAGGAAAAGTAGATCAGGATACCTATGATGAGAAACAGGCTGAGGCTAAAGAAATTTTGAAGGAGAAAGTTCAAGATTGTGTTCCAGGCTTGGTCTCTGTGATTATGCCTTCTTATAACACTGCACCATATATTGCCAAATCTATAGAATCGGTTCTTAGGCAGACATATCGAAATCTCGAGCTCATTATCGTGGATGATTGTTCCACAGATAATACGGATGAAGTCGTTGAATCTTTCTCAGATCCTCGAATCCATTACTTCCATAATGAAAAGAATTCCGGTGCAGCTGTAAGTCGTAATAAAGCACTTCGTGAAGCAAAAGGACAATGGATTGCCTTTTTAGATTCAGATGATCTGTGGGTGCCAGAGAAGCTGGAACGACAGATCGCTTTCATGGAGAAGAACGGATATAAGTTCTCATACACAGGATATCAGGAAATAGATGGGAACGGGCATGAAACAGGTGCCAAAATTTCCGGACCTAAGAAGATTACACACAGAGGCATGGTCGACTATTGCTGGCCTGGATGTCTCACAGTTATGTATGACTCAAGTGTGGTTGGGCTGATTCAGATTCCGGATATTAAGAAAAACAATGATTATGCTATGTGGCTTGAGGTCAGTAAAAAGGCCGACTGCTACTTCTTGCCAGAATTTCTAGCCAAGTATCGTCGGGGGCGAAGCGGAAGTGTAAGTACACACAGCATAAAGACTATGATTGGATGGCATTACAAACTCTGGCATGAGGCTGAAGGGGAGAATGCTATTCAATCTCTTTGGAACACAGGCAAAAATATGGTCTGCGGACTGTATAAGAAGAATAGATACGTAATCTCATAATAAAGAAATATAAATGTTTATATAGTTTGTTAAATATATGGTAGCACTGTTTCATTCAAATTAAAGAAAGAATATATTAGTTTTTTACAGTCCTGAAGTTAAAGTCTTTATGAGAATTAAGAAAGCTGAAACTATATGAATAGAGATGAAAATAATAAGGCTATTATCAGAATTCTGGGGGGTGGCAATACTATAACCACGCTATTGTACCTAAAACTGCTCCTGATGAATATNCAGATGTTAAGGCCTTACATATGCTTAATATTTGGAAAATCAGAGACTTTAGAAAAGCTTTCTTTATAGAATACACTTCAAATTTTGATTGTAAAAGGGACACCGGATGGTGGTACTGTATAAAGGAATCTCCATACATATTTGAGGAATTAAAACCCAAACGAAAAAAGAATATACGAAGAGCACTAAAGCATGTTAATGTCAACAGAGAAAGTATTTTGGATTGCCTAGAAGAACTTTATAACGTATATAGAAAAGCTGAAGCTGGGTATGAAAATACTGATAATAATGTATCTAAAGATGAATTTTTAAAGACTTATAAAGGACTTGCAAATGAAAAAAATAAAGAGTTATGGACAGGAAGAAGTGTAGAAGATAATTCTTTACTAGGATATATGGTCTGCACTGTTCATAGTTATTATGTTGAAACGAATGTTGCTAAATATGATCCAGATGTTATGAATTTAGGCGCGAGTAACGCAATTAATCATATTATTTTGGAAGAATACCTTAATAAAGCTGAAAAGAAGTATATTAATTCAGGATCTAGGAATATTAATCACAAGACAAATTCTATGGATTACAAGATTGATACATTTAATTATAGAAAGGCGTTTTGCTGTCTGCACTTAATATATCGTCCTGGCTTTAATGCAGTTGTTCATGTATTATACCCCTTTAGAAATATTCTTATGAAATTCGATAATAACACATTTGTTCACCATGTAAATGCTGTTATGAAGTTAGAAGGAATAAGGAGAAAATGCAAAGGAAATATGTATAAAGATATTTAATTTTTGGCTTATACCAGCGAGTTGGTGATTTTCTCCCGCACTGTACCTAAAGGAGTACAGTGCATAGGGATGATTGGCTTAGACTGCCTGTAGAGAGGAAGATAGCCATGTCTGATACCGAAGATCTTGAGAAGATTACCAGCATTTATTCAACCTTGTATCCATACCAGAAGGAAAAACTTCTGTCCGATCTGGAGAATTGTACTGTCCTGAACAATGCTTCCCGGAGCTACTGTATCAAGGTTTGTCCGAAGTGCGGTTCTGAGACCCCCAACTGGACCAGAGGCGGCAGAGCAAACACCGGAAAAAAGATGTTTGTATGCCATTCATGCAATCATAGGACCGTGATCGACTATGGGCAGCTCACTTACTACTCTCTCAGCAGGACCGTTCGAAATGGGATCAGCTGATCAAGGACACTTTTCAGTAGGTTCCGATTCAGAAGACTGCTGAGAGCCTTGGCATCAGCACTTATACCGTCTGGAGAATGCGCATGAAGCTTCTCCACGCCCTGGAATCCATTGCCAGTGAAACAGTGGTTTCCGATGAAGTAGAGATGGATGAAAAATACCTTGTGAACAGCCATAAAGGCGAAAAACGTGATGAAATCAAGCCACGTCATAGAGGAGAAAAGGCCTCAAATCGTGGCCTTTCCAGTGAACAGATATGTCTGCTTACCGCAGTGCAGAGATAAGGAGATACAGTGCTCAAGGCAACGAACTGTGCCGTTCCGAAATCGGAAGATATCGAAAAATTCAGAAGAAGCTTTCTGGGAACTGCCTTGTCTGGATAGATGGCAAGACCGCATATCAGAGGATCCTGAATCAGAAGAACTGTGAGTTTCGAGTATTAGGAGACCATAAGACCTATACCTCCGTAGACCATCTGAATCATGTCAATTCTTTCCACTCCAAGATTGACGAATGGAATCGCAAGTACAGAGGAGTGGCAACAAAGTACATCAATCGGTACGCTGCACTGCTGGTAACAGTTCGGAATATGCAGGATTGGCTGCTGATGAAGTTCTGCTGAAGGTTAGAACTATACTCAGCAATGTCTCGGGCTTCTTCAGAATCTGTGATATGAAGACTTCGGACTTGTTTGCTTATTAGTCTAGATCACCAGCCTGCAAATTAAGCCTAATTTTTACAGTGGAAATTTAAGATGACAAAAATATGCTGCTTAATTCTTAACTATAATGATTCTGACACAACTATTCAGTTGTTAGATATACTCATGAATTATGAGGCAATATATAAAATAGTTGTCGTTGATAATTGCTCCTCAGATGATTCTTTCAAGAAATTATCTGGCTATCACAATGAGAAAATTGTATTGTTGCGAGCAGATAAAAATGGAGGATACGGTTATGGTAATAATTACGGAATTAAATATATTTGTGAGGTCCTTCATGCTGCCTACTTCATTTTGATGAACCCTGATACTTTGATTACTGAGCAAACAATTATTAAGCTTGTGGATTTTTTAGATAGTAATCGCGAATATGTGCTGGCTGCTCCTGTTCAAAGGCTAAAAAGTCAGCAGGGCGAAATTGCATTCCCCTGGAAACTGGGATCAGTATGGAACGGAATTTTCACCAATAGTATATTTATATCGAAACTTTTCCATTTAGATTTAAGGTATAAGCAATCTGATATAGAGGAGAATACTGTATTAGACGTAGACGTTGTTCAAGGAGCTTTGTTTGCTGCAAACACGGAGTTCATGTACAAATATGGAAAATATGACGAGAATATTTTTCTTTACAATGAAGAAGAGTGTATTGCACAGAAAATAAAGAAAAACAAGAGAAAAAGTGCATTGCTTTGTAAAGAAATCTATATTCATAATCATTCCACGTCTATTAATAAAAGCATAAAATCATTAGTTAAGCAAAAAAAAATAAAGGAACAATCTCGAAAAATATATTTAGAAAAGTACTATACTATGAGCCTCTTTCAAAAAATAGTGATGCAAATTATTATGAAGATTGGAATAGCAGAAATAAGAATTTATAGTGCTATTAGGAAAATATAATGTACATTGTGTATTTATTATTATCATTAATTGAGTATGCGTTTGCTTTAAATGCTTTTAAAAAGAAAATAAATCCTGTATCTATCTATCTTATTATTTGGAATATAATGATTGGATTGTATGAAACACATTGGGTTAGATATAATGAAATTACAATGTTTTGCTGGTTCACTGTAATTGTTTTCCAGTTCATATTTTTTATATCTTGTATTTTTGGAAGCAAATGCATCTTTACAAGAAATGGAAGAAGTAATGACGTCACACTTGATGACAAGACTTTGCTTAAAGGAATACTTATTTTAACTGTAATAGCGTCTTTTGCAATAATCCCCAATTTTGTAAACTTCATTCATAAATATTCTTTTAACTTTATGGATGAAATGAATCAAGTTTATCAAGATAGATTAACAGGAAATCGTGGATTTGAAATGATCCCGTATTTAGGGACACTGGTTTCCGTAGCTGTATTATTGTCGGGAATTTATTTTAGAAAATTTGGTTTTAATAAATGGTTGCTTTTTCCTCTTTTAATGTCACTTTTGGATACGTTACCAGGTGGAGGAAGATCAGGGGTTATTATTGAACTGTTATTGTTTCTTATGCCGGTTTTACTCTTTGGAAAAGTTAAGAGTAATGAAAGCTCGAAGATGAAGAAGAGAAACATAATCTTGATTTTAATAGCTGTAGTTGTTCTTGTAGTAGTTTTTTGGCAGATGTCATCTGTTAGAAGCCGTTGGATGACAACTGATCAATATATGAGTCCTACTATGGTAAAACTTTTTAGAATAAGCCCTGCTATATATAAAACTTTTTTATATATTACAGAACCGTTCGTTACTTTGAGCGAGTATTTAAAAGACCAAACATTCCAATTCGGCATAAATACTTTTGGTATGTTTTACAATATTTTGAATAAAATAGGGTTTAACCTGCCATATGAAAGATATCAAACGGCATATTATGTTCCAATGGAGTGTAATGTTGCTACTTATATAAGAGAAATTATTCAGGACTTTACATACTTTGTTGCTCTTTTTGTTACTGCATTTTTAGGTCTACTTTCAGGGACCACATTTATTAGTACCCGATATAAATTGGATGATATATCAGAAGCAAGGTGCTCAATTCTTGGCACTATTATAACATTATCATTTTTTATGTTTTTCCTTAGAGAAACGGTTTTTTGGGTCTTAGTTATAATAACGCCCATATATTTAAAAATATTAAGTCAACATAAGTATGCTATTCAGATCGGAAGCAATGCGGAGTAGTTGTATGAATAATATTAGAATTAAATCAGTGACGAATGTTAGAGGTTTTATACGGGATCTCTTTCAAGAAGATTACAATAATTTGAAGTTTGAATATGATGAAAATCGAGCTTATGAAACCAACAGCAAGGGAAAAGTCATAATATCAAATTTAATAAAGGCTCCTATATTTGACTTGTTGGGTATTTTTCAAGTAGTAAAAACGGATGATACTGATAATGTAGATGCTTTTTTTAGCTATAATCGATTTCTTTCATCAACAAAGCCTTATGTTATTTATTTGGAAAATCCCTTAGCACCTGTGCATTACTGTATTAATCGCCCAAATTCATTATTCAGTAGAGAAAAACTAAAAAAGGTATTTGCAGACAAAAATCTAAAAACTATTGTCTGCTTGTCTAAGGCTTGTAAAAATACAATTTCTAATTTCTATGATATTGATGATCATGTGAATGTTGAACAGATTTATCCACTTGTTAGAACTAGAAAAAAAATTGATGAATCAATAATTAAAAAGAAATCACAAAATAAAAGGCTTAAGTGCCTTTATATATCTTCTGAATTTGAACTGAAGGGCGGAGAGGATATTTTAAAAGCATTTGGTAAATTAGATGAGTCTAAGTTTGAACTATTGATAATAACAAAAAGAGAGACGGTTCGTGAAGAAGATTTATTTAAAATTAATAAGCTCGCAAATGTAACAATAAGGGAATTTAACTTGTCAAAAGACGAACTTGCAGATGTTTATTTAGAAAGCAATGTTTTACTAAATCCTACGAGACAAGATTCATTTTCACTCGTTGTTTTAGAAGCAATGAAGTATGGCAATATGGTTTTATCCTCTGACTTGTATGCAATACCAGAAATGGTCATTGATAATAAAACCGGTTTTTTGGTTAATAATATAAGATACAGATTTTTTAATGAGAATAAAATGCCAAACCCTAGTGTTTGGAATCATAGGAAGAAAACAATATATTCTAGCTTTATTGATGATAATGTTGTCAGCTTCCTTATTGATAAGTTGAATTATGTAGAACATAATAGAGAAGAGTTAACTCGTCTTTGTCTTAATTCTTTTAAACAATCAAATTCTGGTGAATTTAATTGTGATTATATTAAAAACAAATGGGAAGATGTTTATATTAATGCTGTTGGGAAATGCTAAATGAATATTTTGATTATTGATCCATCAGGAACAATAAATTATTGCAATGGCCTTTCTTCTGCCCTTGCTAATAAAAATCAAGTAAAAGTGATTGCAAGAGACAATTATAATGGGAATGACCCTAGGATTAGTGTCGAAAAGGCATTTATTCTTTCCGAGGGGGATAAAATCAAAAAGGGATTTTCTTACATTAAAGGTTGGAATAGAGTCCTTAAAACTGTACGAAGTGAGAAATATGATGTTATACATATCCAGTGGCTTTTAGTGTATGATATTGATATTTTTTATTTAGGAATATTAAAACATTATTGCCAAAATATTGTTTATACAGCACACAATGTTTTGCCGCATGTCAACGGGAATAAAAGTATCAAGCAGCTAAATAAAATATATTCTTTAGTTGATAAAATAATTGTGCATGGTGAATCTCTTAGAAGTGACTTGTTAAATGCCTTTCCAGAGATTCCTCATAATAAGATCTTTATTCAGAGACATGGAGCTGACATTCGTGTAATATCGCAGGATGTGCCTGAAAAACTAGTGGACAATAATGTATTAAATTTTCTTAGTTCTAAACAGGGAAGACATTTTTTGTACTTAGGAGTAATTTTTGAGAATAAGGGAATAGATAGGCTTATAAGATTCTGGGATAAATATGCAAGCCAATTCCCAGATGACTGTCTTATAATTGCTGGAATGCCTAGTGATAAAGCATATATGGAGAAAATAGAACCTTTTGTAAAAAATGTCTCTAAAAAGGACAATTTTCTCTTTATACCACATAAAATAGATAATTACACTCATGATTATTTATATTTGCATTCTGATCTTATATTATTACCTTATCGTCATGCGAGTATGAGTGGAGTGATTTTTGATGCGGCTCTTTTTTCAAAAACAGTTCTGACAACGCAGACTGGTTGTATAGGTGAATATCTTGAGAAAGATTATGATAGCTTTTTGACTGAGAACAGTTATGAAGCCTATGCAAATCAGTTATTATCTATTCTCAATACATCAAGTAAAGAGGAATTGAATGATATGGGGAAAAAATTGCATAGCGATATTTATGAAAAATATAATTGGAATGTGATCGCTGAGCAATTATTGGCAGAAGTTTATTAATTATGAAAAAAGTTAAATCTTTAAAAGTCAATGTTGTGCTTAACACCATAAAAACATTGATGAATATTATTTTCCCTCTCATCACCTTTCCATATGTCACTAGAATTCTAGGTGTTAATAACATCGGAAAAGTGAACTACGCACAATCAATTGTTTCATATTTTTCGTTAATTGCTGCATTGGGAATCACGACATATGCGACTCGAGAAGGCTCCTCCATTAGAGACGACAAAAATAAACTAGGCACCTTTGCTAACCAGGTTTTTTCTATTAATGTTTTAACTTCGTGCATTGCATATGTCGCTCTTTTTATTTGTATTGCCTTTATACCGCAATTTCATAATTATTCTTTAATTATTCTTATTTTATCATTAACTATCATTGCGACTACTCTTGGCATCGATTGGGTTAACAATATCTTTGAAGATTTTTATTATATTACAGTAAGAAGTATTTTTGTACAGATTATTAATCTTATATTACTTTTTATTTTTATTCATCAACAGACGGATTTTTATAAGTACGCTTTTTTAATTGTATTTACGCAAATGATTACCGCCGTTATGAATTTCGTTTATTGTCGGCGATATTGCAAAATAAGACTAACTAAGAGGCTGAATCTTTCGAAACATTTAAAGCCAATGCTTGTTTTGTTTGCAAATAATGTTGCTGTTACTATCTATTGTAGCGCCGATCAAACAATGCTTGGCTTAATGTCTGGTGATTATTATGTCGGTTTATATGCTGTTGCTGTTAAAGTATATTCGATGATTAGAAGTCTTATATCTTCAGTATTTACGGTTTGTATTCCGAGACTTTCTACTTATGCAGGAAAGAATCAGATGGACAAATTCTTGCATCTTATTAATTCAATTTTTAGTTGTCTGCTAATTATTGTTATACCAATGTCTGTTGGTTTAATATGTTTAGCCAAACCGATTGTTATTGTATTATCCGGGGTAAATTATATTGATGCTATCCCTACACTGCAAATTCTGAGCGTTGCTTTGGATTTTGCTATCTTTGGAGGAATTGTTACTAATTGTATAAACATTCCTTTAAAACGTGAAAATACAAATCTTGTTGCTACATCAATAGCTGCAATAGCTAATATTGCTTTAAACATAATTGCAATAGGAATCATGCAGCAAAATGGAGCTGCAATAACCACAGCGCTTGCCGAAGCAATTGTTACTATTATTTGTTTTCTTGTGCATCGAGATACTATTAATTTTTTTAAATTTTCTCTGTTTTGGAAACAGCTAATTGAATCTTTATTAGGAGGCTTTTTGGCTTTTGCGGTTTGCAGGATTGTTTCTTTATTTATAAGCCATAATCTTCTTATTTGCTTATTTAGCTTTGTAATCTTTAGCTCTTTATATTTGCTTTTATTACTGTTGTTTAAAGAAAAATATGTATATTCAATTTTCAATTTTATAAGGAAAAGGAATATTAAATGATAATTACTAGAACACCTTTCCGCATGTCTTTTTTTGGCGGTGGAACAGATATAAAGGATTTTTTCACAAAGTATGGTGGAGCAGTTATTTCAACAACATTTGATAAATATTGTTATGTAACTGTTCGCCATCTTCCGCGGTTCTTTGAATATTCTACAGAACTTTCATACGCGAAAACTGAGCGGGTTACTGAAATCAATGAAATTCAACATCCAGCAATTCGTAATGCCATGAAGATGTTGGATATGCACGAAATTCGTCTCACATATGAGGCAGATCTTCCGGCACGTTCTGGGTTGGGCACCAGTTCTTCCTTTGCTGTGGGCATGCTTAATGCTTTCTATGCACTAAAGGGAAAATACGCTGATAAGAAAAAACTGGCTGATGAAGCAATTCATCTCGAGCGTGATCTTTGCGCAGAAGCGGGTGGATGGCAGGATCAAATTGCTGCTTCATTTGGCGGATTTAACTGTATTAACTTTAACAAAGATGGTACCTATGATGTGCTTCCAGTGATTATTAGTCCTGAAAGAAAAAAGCAGCTAGACGATAATCTCTTGATGTTTTTCACTGGCTTTACCAGATTCTCTTCAGACGTCCAGAAGTCGAATGAAAAAGGTTACCACGATAAAACGAGGCAACTCCTTGAAATGCTCGAACTTGTGGATGAAGCAGAAGATGTGCTTGTGAATAAATCTAGGGTTTTGGATGATTTCGGTCGCTTACTTGATCATACCTGGAAGTTGAAAAGGCAAACTGGTGGAGCAATCACAACAGATTCTATTGATGCGCTTTACCAGCGAGGTATAGATGCCGGTGCTCTTGGCGGTAAGCTTCTGGGAGCTGGTGGCGGCGGTTTCCTTGTTTTTTATGTGACACCAGATAAACAACAGGCTGTAAAAGAGGCAATGAAGGAGCTTCTTTATGTGCCGTTCCATTTTGAAGATGGTGGGACCAGAGTTATTTATTACAACCCTGAATCTTATGTACCAAAGGAAGAAACAGAATGAAAACAGTAATAATGGCCGGTGGTCGAGGAACAAGAATATCAGAACTGTTCCCAGATATACCGAAGCCCTTAATCCCAATAGATGGTTTGCCAGTCCTAGAAAGGGAGATTTGTTCCCTTCGTGATCAGGGCTTTAAGGATATCATTCTCACTGTTTCTTACAAGGCTGACCAGATAATTGATTATTTCGAAGATGGTCAGAAACTAGGCGTAAATATTTTTTATTTCGAAGAAGAAACCCCCCTTGGAAATGCCGGCGCTCTTGTGAAGATGAGAGCGAATGGTACGTTGGAAGGTGATTTTCTTCTTCTTAATGCTGACAGCATATTTGACATAGCTTTTAATCGATTCGTAGATTACCACAAAGAGAAAAAAGCCTTAGTTACTCTTTTTACACATCCTAACTCACATCCTTATGATTCGGGCCTGATTATCGCAGATAAAGAAAAGAGAGTGGAGCAGTGGCTCACAAAAGAAGATAAACGACCTGAATGGTACAAGAACCGTGTCAATGCAGGATTGCATGTCATAAATGCATCTGTGCTGGATGGATTCGTTGATAGGGCCGATGCGATAGGTACAACCGATGATTCCACGGGAAAGATAATAAAGATTGACCTTGATCGGCAGATTCTAAAGCCACTGTGCGGTAGTGGGCAGATGTTCTGCTATGACAGTCCAGAATATGTGAAGGACATGGGGACTCCCGAGCGTTATGAAGCAGTATGCCGGGATTTTAAATCTGGTGTGGTCACAGCTAAGAATCTCAAGAATAAGCAGAAGGCAATCTTCTTAGATCGCGATGGAACGATAAACAAATATGTCGGATTCCTTCGAAATATTGATGAGTTTGAGCTATTACCGGGAGTAGCCGAGGCTATAAAAATAATTAATAACACTGGTTATCTTGCAATAGTAGTGACGAATCAGCCTGTTATCGCCAGAGGCGAGGTTACATTCGAGCAGCTAGATGAGATCCATAACAAGATGGAAACTCTCCTTGGTCAAGAGGGTGCATACTTGGACGCTATTTATTTCTGCCCGCATCATCCTGATAAGGGGTATGAAGGTGAGATCCCAGAGCTCAAGATTGATTGTGATTGCAGAAAGCCAAAGCCAGGTATGCTGCTGAAAGCGGCGAAGGAATTTAACATCGACTTAAGTGAATCTTGGATGGTTGGAGATGGGAAGAACGACATACTGGCGGGTAAGAATGCTGGATGTAAAACGGCTTTAATCGGGACAGAGGATTGCGGACAGGATGAGACAGTTGATTCTCTTCAATCATTTACAAGGACTTTTCTGCACTGAGCAGAACAATTGATCGGAAGTGTAGTTAATGAATAAACAATTAGAAATATTGGTGAACAGATATCCACAGCTTTCTGTGTGTGCTGATGACATTCAGAAGGCTTATGAATTTATGGAAGATTCCTATTCTAATGGTGGCAAATTACTTGTTGCCGGAAATGGCGGATCTGCAGCAGACTCGGAGCACATAGTTGGCGAGCTGATGAAAGGATTCAAGAAAGCACGAACTCTGGATGATGAGTATCAAGAGAAACTTAAAGCAGAGAATAAGGAATTAGGAACTGTTCTTGCTGATAAACTTCAGGGCGCATTACCAGCTATTGCTTTGGACGGTCATCCGGCGTTGACCACAGCTTATATGAATGATGATGAACCGCTTCTTACATTTGCCCAGCAGGTTAACGGTTACGGTAAGGAAGGAGATATATTTCTCGGTATCTCTACATCTGGAAATAGCAAGAATGTTCTTTATGCGGCAATAGTTGCAAAGGCAAAGGGACTTCACGTGGTTGGCTTGACAGGCCAGAAAGACTCGAAGCTGAAAGACATCGCAGATGTTACCATACAGGTTCCACAGACTGAGACATACATGATTCAGGAATTACATCTTCCAGTATATCATTGCTTATGTCTCATGCTGGAAGATAGGTTTTTCTCAAATTAATAATTGTGTATGACCCACGAACAGACTCTATCTTTCCACGATGACAAGCTTATTGTCCACTGGGATTCTGAGAAAGATTCGATCAATTATCATTCTCACCATATACACCTTTATTTCGCGGCCTACACATTCTTCGATGAGAATCTCGCTGAGATCTACGATGAAGGGAACTCAAGTGTTGATCCATCCAATCTGGATAATACAGAACACAGACTAGCGATAATCGGATACATTCGGGACGTCCCTTTCTACGTCGCATATATTGTGGAAGATGATGGTTCAGAAGGGAACATACCAGCTGTGCGTATCTATTCTGCACGGTTTGCGACGAAGAACGAACTAAACATATGTAAGAACCGTATACGTCGGCACAAGCGGTAATTGATAAACAGGAAGGAGGACCGTGCTATATGGGGAAACACAACATTGTGAAAGTCGATATGGCATCTGGCAGTCGCTCCTATAATCGGTTCGAATTGCAGACGAGCCAAAGCCTACATATGGCGTTGCAGCTATATGATGAGGTTAATTTCCTTCTTATCATGGATCATTATGATGACATTACGATCTTTGACCTAGACTCAGAACCTCTTGCTGTTAGCTATTATCAAGTGAAAACAAGCAATCATACGGTCACAATTGATTCTGTGATAAAAAACGAGTGGATTAGTAAGCTTTATGAGCAGTTAAAAAGGCCAAATGATTGGATTGTGCGGGAAATAGGACTTATTACGAATATGCCTATTTCTGTGAAGTTCGATGTACCAACCGAAAAAGGAAAAACTATTCATCGAAGCGATGATTTAACAGCACCTAAAACAGAATTTTCAAGTCTTTATCAGACAGTGCAGGATAAGATTAAAGCTGATATTTCTGCAAAGTGTAATATTCCAGTAGAGAATATTGACATATCAAAGTTCGCGCATCTTCACACAACGCTTACCATAGAACGCCATCGTGATCTGGTAGAGCATGAGATGACGAACTTTCTTTATGATAAATATCCAGAAATTAAGATAGATACCGTTAAAGCAATATATAGATCTGTCGTTGAAATTCTTACAAGACAGCAGAGTAATGAGCGAATTCCTGCAAACGCCTCTTTTGAGGACGTTAAAAAATATAAAGGCTTTTCCAAGGGCGAATTTAAACGAATAATAGATAGAGCAATTTTGTTCTCAATTCCTGAAATTGAAGATGTTCTTAAATATATTGGGATAGGCATGAGGGACAAAGAAAGCATGCCTGTTGGATGGGCTTATTCTCGTATTATTAGCGATAGTGGAAAGCGTGGAAATGAATCTTTTTCTGCTCTTTTCAGGAATACTATTGAGAAGATTAGAATAAAACCATATAAAGGGATCGGGAGTCCCTGGGAATATGCGCATGAAATAGAGCAAGAAGTCATAAAGAATGACCCTATGCTGTGTGTGCCATATACTGATGATTACATTTCTGTTCTAGTTATTTGTCTTATGATAAATATATCGCGTGCTCAGATATCATTATCAAAAGATAGCAATCAGTAATAACTCTTTATTTATGAGGAAGGGTGGGAAACATTATGAACGGTATGTTCTTTAAAAACATATTAGTCGCAGATGTGCAGGAGAAGACCGCCCGTTTTGTAGATTTTAAGCCGGGACTCAATGTGATTACTAGCTCTGATAATCACGTTGGAAAGTCCTCTATTGTCAAATCTTTGTATCATACGCTTGGTGCTGAAGTGAATTTTGATGCTCGCTGGTCTAAGGATACAAAGATTAATCTCGTTACAATAGATGTTGATGGTACTGAGTACCAGATTGCTCGATTTTTAAAACGCTTTGCTGTTTTTAAAGGCGAAGAGTTGTTGCTGCTGACAGATTCGGTCACTAAAGAACTTGCGCCGATGCTTGGGCAAATGTTTGACTTTTCAGTTTATCTTGCTGAGAAGGAGGGCAATAGGAAAGTAGTGCAAGCACCTCCGGTTTTTACTTTTATGCCATATTATATAGATCAAGATAAGGGGTGGTCTGCGCTTTACAATAGCTTTGAAAAGATGGATCAGTTTTCAAAGCCAGAACGGTCGAAATCCATTTATTTTCATCTTGGCATTTATACGAAGGCAAGAATCGAACTTCAAGCAAAAAAGAATCAATTAAAAGACGACATTGAAGAACTGAAACAGAAAGAAAATGAACTTCGGGTAACAATTAAATCTCTTTCTGATG
Organism: Stecheria intestinalis; assembly: GCF_009696165.1. Classification (GTDB taxonomy): domain Bacteria; phylum Bacillota_I; class Bacilli_A; order Erysipelotrichales; family Erysipelotrichaceae; genus Bulleidia; species Bulleidia intestinalis. The sequence continues at coordinate 21,440 of NZ_VUMN01000035.1, forward strand.
AGGTCAATCATTTGATTCCAGCTGAAAATATAGATGAGCTTGAAAAGCAACTTCGTTTGCCCAAAAAGGATATAGAGGATCTCGTTCAAAGGGCTGGAAGAGTGCGAAACCAGATACAGGAGCTTCAAACTGGACTGCAACAGCACGAATACCAGCTTGATGTTATCAGCCAATATCAGCAGATCAAACCTCAAATAGAGGATGAAACGGAAAACAAAAAAGGTTTGCATGTTTGTCCAAATTGCGGCTATGAGTTTGATGACGAATTAGATGAACTGGTAAGGAGTAATTATAGCCAATCAAACGAAGAGTATTTGAAATCCCAAATCAATCTTATTATTGACAACATTAAAAAAGAACTTAAGACTGCTGAAGATAGTTATGTAAGCCTAATGGCTGAACTGAAGAATAAAGAAAAGGCATATGATGAATCACAGGATGCCTATAATGCTTATCTTCGCTATAAGGGACTTGGAGATACATTAAAAAAATATCAATTAGATCTTGCAAAGAACCATATAGATCAATCTGATAAGCAGGATGAGATTAAGGAGATTGATAAAGAACTGAAAAAAACACCTGACAAGAAAGAAATTGAGAATGATTATGTTTCCCATGTAAAAAGGAATATTATTCATTTCGGAGTTTGGGATCAGGCATATGACAAGAAGATAAAACTTCTTAGTGGATTGCAAGGACAGGGGTCTCTAACGCCGAAGATCATTCTTTCTCAGTTTATTGGTCTTTTTCAAACAATGGATGATTTGAAAAGATCGATAATCAGATTTCCATTTGTGGTGGATTCTCCTAGGAATATGGAATCAAGTGAACGAAGTAGCGAAGAAATTCTTAATGAGATTGTTACGATAGATTATCTTCCGCAGATAATAGTGGCAACAGTTGATTATGACAAATTTCATGTTTGCGATGGCGGAAAAGCTAATAAGGTGTATTTGTCAAAACAATTTCATGTACTTGAAAAAGATCAGTATAAAAAGCACAGCTACACAATCGAAGGTTTATATGATTTGTTGAGGAGTGAGGATAAGTAATTAGCCATGCGTATAAAGATTAAGGTAATGTTATCTGAACAATGGGGCGGTTGAAATGAGTTTGCTGGATATACCACCTGGTACGGATGTTAATGAACTGAAGAAAAGGATGAATATTCTTCAAAAGAAAGCAAGGGATAGGGCAAAGCCAGATCGCTGTATACTGTGTGGACAGAAGCACACAAGCTTTTGTAATTCACATTCTGTTCCCCAAATGGTTTTGAATAAGATCGGTAAGAATGGACAGATTGTTCAGTCTAATGCTATATTTGGCCTCGAAATACTTAAAGACACAGATGGCATTAACCGTTCAGGAACATTTCATATTATTTGTCGAGAATGCGATAAAAATTATTTGGCTTAATTTGCAGGCTGGTGATCTAGACTAATAAGCAAACAAGTCCGAAGTCTTCATATCACAGATTCTGAAGAAGCCCGAGACATTGCTGAGTATAGTTCTAACCTTCAGCAGAACTTCATCAGCAGCCAATCCTGCATATTCCGAACTGTTACCAGCAGTGCAGCGTACCGATTGATGTACTTTGTTGCCACTCCTCTGTACTTGCGATTCCATTCGTCAATCTTGGAGTGGAAAGAATTGACATGATTCAGATGGTCTACGGAGGTATAGGTCTTATGGTCTCCTAATACTCGAAACTCACAGTTCTTCTGATTCAGGATCCTCTGATATGCGGTCTTGCCATCTATCCAGACAAGGCAGTTCCCAGAAAGCTTCTTCTGAATTTTTTCGATATCTTCCGATTTCGGAACGGCACAGTTCGTTGCCTTGAGCACTGTATCTCCTTATCTCTGCACTGCGGTAAGCAGACATATCTGTTCACTGGAAAGGCCACGATTTGAGGCCTTTTCTCCTCTATGACGTGGCTTGATTTCATCACGTTTTTCGCCTTTATGGCTGTTCACAAGGTATTTTTCATCCATCTCTACTTCATCGGAAACCACTGTTTCACTGGCAATGGATTCCAGGGCGTGGAGAAGCTTCATGCGCATTCTCCAGACGGTATAAGTGCTGATGCCAAGGCTCTCAGCAGTCTTCTGAATCGGAACCTACTGAAAAGTGTCCTTGATCAGCTGATCCCATTTCGAACGGTCCTGCTGAGAGAGTAGTAAGTGAGCTGCCCATTGTTAGCGCCAGGAGAAAAGAGCCATTTTGGGCCAGGTGAAAATGTCCATTTTCAGTCAAAAGAAAAGGGCCAATACGCCAGGCCCACTCCTTCCTGAGTGTTGTCTAATTGATTACTGTGCTTCTACTGCCAACGTCTGCAGTTTCTGCCCGCGATAACTTGGACCCTTCATCATGTATACAATTGCATCGTCAAAAATACGATCCAGTGTGCATAGTGTTGTATCTTTTTCTTCAAAGTATGAACCCCATGTATCAGGTGTTTTGTTGCTTGTCAGTATCAGGCAATGCGGTCCTTCTTTATTTGTTCTGCGATTGATGATATCAAAGAGTATCCGGGTATTCTCTGCATCGAAGCAGCACCAGCCAATCTCATCAATAATGAGGTAGGACGGCTTGACTAATCCGTTAATAACATTGGTGGTTCTTCCATACCTTTTCGCTTGATTCAGTTTCTCATTGAGTTCTGAAGACGTAAAGAAGTATGTCTTGATCCCCAGCTCACAGCAGCTGTGTCCAAATGCCATGGCCAGGTGCGTCTTTCCATAATGTAAAGCTTTACATTAAGGAAATTATGCAAAGCGATGGATAATGCAAAGTAAATACCGCAATCACAAATACTGAAGCGGATAATTGCGGCAATTACTTTACATTATTTTTCTACTTTCCAAGATCGGTAATACTTCTTCTATGGGAGATCCCCATAGAAAGGAGTTCTCAAATGGAGAACAAACTGACAATTGAGCAGTGCATATCTCAGATACTGGAGATCATGCGACAAAGGAATTTCGGAGAAGAAACTATTGCCTATTATTCCCATCATTACAACCAGTTTATGAAGTATTGCAGAAAGCATAACTGTATTTATTTCAGCGATCAGGTCAGCTTAGAGTTTTTAGCTGAGCACTACGGTATTTGCCTCCATTCATTTGAGGTAAACCCCTCCTTAAACAGTACAAAACTATCTCATCTGCGTGCCCAGAAAATATTAAGCGTATATAGCTCCAGTCAGGTATTCGTCACGAAATTTGCAAGATATCACAGTCAAGTCACTGATGATTATTGGAAACCAATTTATCAAGGCTTCCTTCAAGAACAGAAAGACCGCGGCATTCGAGAATCTACCATAAGGCATCGAGAACTAACAATCCGACTCATCATCGAGTACTTTAACGCACATGGCATTTATGACTGCAATTCAATCACTCAGGCAGCTGTTGAGGAAATACTTGCCTTATTCATTAATGAAGCTCCAAAATCTGTAACAGCACGCTGCGGAGAAATGAGATTTTTCTTTCTTTACTGCTTCAGTCATGGATATTCATCCGAGGATAAAAGCAGATTTGTAAGAAAAGTTGCAGCACCTCATAGGGCAAATCTGCCTATCAGCTGGAAGCCAGAAGATGTCAAAAAGATACTCAGCTCAGTTGACCGAGATAGTCCGGTTGGAAAAAGAGACTATGCAATACTGATGCTTGCTTGTAAATACGGGTTGCGGTCGGTAGACATCAGGAATCTGGAATTAGAAGATATCAACTGGGAAGCCAAAGAAATTGTTGTTAAACAACAAAAGACCAGCAATACCATTCATCTTCCACTTCTGACTGATATTGGCTGGGCTCTTATCGATTATATTCGGCATGGCAGACCAATCACAACTGATAATGCAGTTTTTATTACGGTAAATGCCCCATATCAAAGGCTGTCAGAATCCTCTGGATTGAACACAATTTTCAGAAAGTATCTAAACCTTTCTGGCGTTCCGATTCCGCGTGAAGGATTCTGCGGAATTCATACTTTGCGTCATACGCTTGGAAGAGTCCTGCTAGAAAAACAAATTCCATTGCCTCAGATCAGTCAGATTCTCGGACATCAGAGCATCAAATCCACCAGTATATATTTACAGATTGATATGAACGGATTAAAGGCATGCATGATTAACCCGGATGAGGTTCTAAAGTAATGAAATACGAATTCAAAAGTATCTTGGGTCCTTTTATGGAGGGATTGATTCAGGAAAAACGAGCCATTGGTTATAAATACGAAAGTGAAGAGAAGAGGTTTCGTGAAATGGATGGATTCTTTTTTAGAACTGGTGCCACGGAGCCGGCATTAACGAAAGAAATGGTAATTCTCTATACTGAAAAGAGACCAAATGAAACAAAGCAAACGCGCAATGGCAGAATCGGAGCAATTCGGGAATTGGCCAGATATATGACCAGAACCGGTAATGAAGCATATATCTGTCCGCCTCTTCCTGCAGGAAGCTATGCCAGAGAATATGTCCCGCACATTTTTACTAATCAGGAGCTCGCGGCAATATTTCAGGCAGCGGACAGAGAAGGACGCGAAAACAAATGCAATCAGCGATACGCCGTTATATTCAGAATTCTTTACAGCACAGGCATGCGTGTAAATGAGTTAATGCATATTAAATTCAAGGACATCGATTTTGAAGCTGGGACATTCTTTATCCGACAGGCAAAAAACAATAAAGATCGAATGATACCCGTTCACCGGATAGCATTAGATTATCTGCAGGATTATCTTTTCAAATATCGGCAAAGCATTTCAGGGGAAGAATATGTTTTTACCAATGATATGGGGACAAGCCTTAGCAGCAATTCTGTATACACGCATTTCAGAAGATGTCTTTGGAAAGCTGGCATACATCATGGCGGCAGAAGAAAGGGTCCCCGGGTTCATGATTTCCGCCACACTTTCTGTGTCCATTGTCTCCGGAACTGGGTCAAAGAAGGACAGGATATCAATGCATTAATGCCTTATCTCTGCGCTTATATGGGGCACTCTGATACTCGATGCACAGAGTATTATCCGAGGCTTACTTCCGAACTTTATCCAGATATAGTTGCAAAGTGTGAAAGATATTATGAAGGGGCTGGAAATGAAGAATAAAAACTTTGATTACTACGTAACCAGTTTCTTCACTAAATATCTGACGGGAGAAAGAAATCTTTCAGCCAATACGATCGCTTCCTACAGGGATACGTTTAAGCTCTTGTTGGTTTTCTTTCGAGATGAGATGGATCTTCCCCCAGATAAAGTGGAGTTGTCTGAGCTGACAAGGGAAAACATTCTGCATTTTCTCGACTGGCTGGAGACAAGCAGAGGAATCAAGAAATCGTCTCGCAATATCCGATTAGCTGCCATCCATTCTTTTGTGAAATATGCAATGGTGGAGGATATTGATCATTTTGCAGAGTATCAGAAAATCCTTGCCATCAAAACTAAGAAGAGTTCTTCAAGAACAGTCCCCTATCTGACAGTAGAGGAGGTAAAAGCAATCCTCAGCGCACCAGATACAGAGACTGTTCGCGGCCGCAGAGACAAAGTTTTATTGACTGTAATGTATGACACTGGTGCAAGGGTGAGTGAAATCTGCAATCTGAAGGTTGATGATCTTCGCCTTGTTAGGGTCGGGCGATAAGGGCCAGAAAGCGTCGGGAAAAATGGGCCATTAAACGTCGGCTGAGAAAGGCCATAATTTGTCGGAAGAAAAGGGCCACTGCGTGTAACTAAGCATGGTTCCTTCTA
>NZ_VUMN01000036.1 GCF_009696165.1 Stecheria intestinalis
TACCTTGGTACATGTAACAGTGATGTAATTTGTTGGTGCTTCGAACCGCCGGACGCCGAACGGCTTCTCCGGTGGTGTGAGAGGAAAAAAGATGAGAGCTCACGCTCTCATCCTCCTACTCGATTGACTATGAAGAAACGTACAGATATCCTGATTCCCATAGGAGCTGCGGCAGTGCTTGCAGCATTGGCACTGACTATATACCTTGGCTTTCAGAGACAGAACTGGATCAGAAAAGGAGAACAGCTTGCGGATGCGGTATATGCAGCTCTTCCGGAACAGACGGAACCAGGAATTGCTGATGGAGACGGAGAAGTACTGCCGGTACAGGAAATTAATGAAACCGACTGCGTCGGAATGCTTTCGTTTCCGGAATATGAAAAGAAATGGGCTGTTGGCAGCCCATATACCGATATCAATCTCTGCCCGGTGATCGTTGCTGGTTCTCCGAAGGGAAAAGACATGGTAATCAATGGCAGCAGACGCTCTGATCAGTTCGGATTCCTGGAGTCTGTGGAGACGGATGATCTGATTGTGTTTGAAGACTTAAATGGCGATGTCTGGACCTATCAGGTCACCGACACCGCCGATACGGAACTGGATGATGATTTATGGGATCTAGCGATCTCCAGCAGCAATTCTACAATCTATGCAGTCTTAGCCCAGAACTGAATCGCCGCGCTTGACTGTCTTCGGCTTGGAGAACGTCATCGGGTGATCCGCACCGTTCGTGCAGATCAGCATCGTGCTCATATCATACTTAGCACCGAGCTTCTTCAGATTGACTTCTACAATCGGCTCTCCTGCTTTTACTGTGTCTCCCTGCTTCTTTGCGCAGAGCTTGAAGCCATCGCCCTTTGCTTCCACGGTATTGATGCCGCAGTGAACCAGAAGTTCTGTTCCGTTCGCCATCGTGACACCGAAGGCATGACCAGTAGGGAATAGTACTGAGAGTACTCCGTTTGCTGGTGCGCAGAGTGTTACCTTATCTCCGCTGTAATGGAAGGCAACACCGTCGCCCATCATCTTCTGAGCAAATACTTCGTCTTTAACCGTTGTGATATCAATCAGTTCTCCATCTGCAGGTGCGATGACCGCATCATCAGAAACCTCGATCGGAGCCAGTGTCTCTTTCTTCTTGAATGCATCAAATAAACCCATGATCGTTCTCCTTCTTCTATGCAATATTTATACCACCAGAACTGGTATTTTCCGATTTCTTTTTCAGAAAACCGTACGGAGATTCAGTTTTGTAAATGAAGTGCCTGAGCCTTGATCTGATTCATATTTCTGTTCAGATGACCCGACCTTTTTTCCGCTCTGGCGCTGCACTTTCTTATGGTTAAGTGTTTCATTCTGTGAATATCGTTCAGTATTCTCAGAACATGCATGAATTCGTTCAGAAATGTTACAAATGGTAAGTGAAATGTGGTATTGTACCAGAGGATCAAGTGCAGAAAATAGAAAAAACAGATTCTGCACAAGCTTCTCTCTTAGAAATAAGGGACTGATCAGAGGAATGGTTGGTCCAATGTCCAAGAGCGAAGCAGACTGGAATACCTACCCCAATTCCAGTCTGCAAAGCTCACTTTACCTCTGAAGTGAATAGAGCCGGTCATCAGATCGGTTTTTCTTTTCGTATTCTTTCCTTATCGGGTTTATAAGGAAAGCAGAAATATTATTATTTTATATTCGAACGGATATAAAATAATAAATAATAGCAATACTATACTAGAACGGATATAATATTTGAAAATAACAATAAAATATATTCGAACGGATATAAATGAGGCTGATATGAAGAAACTGAATCCTATTGCAAAATATGTCAAAGAAAACAGAAGAAAACTTGGTATGACACAGGAAGAATTTGCAATCCGGTCCGGTCTCGGGCTGAGTTTTGTAAGAGATCTGGAGCAGGGAAAAGAAACCGTACGCATGGATAAGGTAAACCAGGCCTTGGCTATGTTCAGTATGCAGGCGGTGCCAGGAAAAATGGATCGGGGTGATGAAGAGTGACAGACAAGATGGTAAGGAGTGCAAAGGTATATGTGCAGGATCAGCTGGCAGGAACCATCACTGAGACAGAAGATGGAGAATATATCTTTGCATATGATGATGTCTATCTGTGCTCTGGCGGACCGGCAGTCAGTCTGACTCTTCCGGTTCGCTCTGAACCATATCGTTCCAGAGTCCTTATGCCGTTCTTTGATGGCCTGATCCCTGAAGGATGGATGCTGGAACAGATCATCCATAACTGGAAGCTTGATCGAAGAGATCGGTTCGGCATCCTTCTGAGTGCATGCAGAGATTGTATAGGTGATGTATCAATTATTCCGGAGGTGCAGAAATGAAGTGTCTCTATTGCGGGAAAGAGATTCATGATGATGCTTCTGAGGAAGAGAAGAAAACGCAATGGCATAAACAATGCGTGCATGCATTCTTCGGCATGGAACATCTTCCGAATATTGATATCTCGGAGCAGAACCTGGAAGAAATGGTCAGAAAGAGCACAGGAAAAGGAACTACTGTTACAGGAGTACAGAAGAAGCTCTCTCTTCACTATGATCCTGATTCCATGCGTCTGACCTTGATCGGAGAACCTGCGGGATACATCCTCAAGCCTGGCTCAGAGCAATATCCATATATCTGCGAATATGAGGATGCTGGCATGAGGATCTGCGAGGCTGCTGGAATACGGACTGTTCATCATGCGCTGATCATCACAGATCAGTCGTATGCATATATCACCAGAAGAGCTGATCGGATCATTTCTGAGGATGGAACTGCCTATCAGAAACTTGCGATGGAGGACTTCTGCCAGCTGTCCGGAAGATTGACAGAAAATAAATACCAAGGCTCTGCAGAGAGCTGCGGTAAAGTGATTCGCCGCTATTCTTCTCGTTACGGAACTGATCTTTCAGAGTTCTTCATGCGGCTGATCATGTCTTTTATGATCGGCAATTCTGATATGCATAATAAGAACTATTCTCTGATTGAAACAGAACCAGGGAACAGAACTTATGTTCTTTCCCCTGCATATGATCTTCTCCCGGTTAATCTGATTCTTGCGGAGGACCAGGAAGAATCTGCTTTAACAGTCAATGGAAAAAAGAGGAATCTTCATCGCAATGATTTTCTGAAGTGCGCAGAAGGAGCAGGTCTGAATCGGAAGGCGGCAGAAAAGATGATCGACATGCTCTGCAGCAGAAAAGAGGCTTACTTGAAAGCTGCACAGGAGTCGTTTCTTCCAGCTGCAGAGCAGGACAAGCTGATCAGTCTGATAGAAGAAAGAATCAGCCGGCTGATTGCACATTGAAGAACATGAAATAAGAACCTGATCTGATCGGAGAAGATTGCTGAAGGCAATTGAAACTTCTGAAAAATCCAGTTAAAAGATAGGCTCAATCTGAAGCGTCTCAAACTTTATCTTCGAATTCTGATTGAAAGAAACCTGAATTTGTCCTACCATTTAATCAGAAAGCAGGTATTGTAATGACATCTAAGAAGACGCTGGCGGAGAAGACTGCGGAAGCCATCAAGGCGATGATCCAGAAGGATCATTATGAGCCTGGACAGAAGCTGCCGACTGAAAAAGAGCTTTGTGAGATGCTCAATGTGGGGAGAAATACTCTCAGAGAAGCTGAACGGATTCTTCAGTCTCATAATATCGTTACAATCCGTCAGGGTTCCGGAACCTATATCTCAGAGAAATATGGCGTAGCAGATGATCCGTTCGGGTTTGATATGTATCCGGATCATAATCGTCTGACCGGTGATATTCTTGAAGTTCTGGCATTCATGGAACCTGAGATCGTGGCAATTGCCGCAGAGAAGCGTGATCAGCATGATATTGAACGCATGGAAGACTGTCTGAATCAGATGGCTCAGAAAGTCGATCAGGGATTATCCTGCATCGATGAAGAATGCGAGTTCTACAGGCTGATTGCTGACTCCAGTCATAATATTGTTATGGAGCGCATGACTCCATTGCTTACCCAGGGAATCCGCTTCTTTGCTTCAACATTGCAGCAGAAGGACTTCCTCTATGCAACCCGCAACTACCGTCAGGTACTGAGCGGCATCAAGCATCAGAAAGCAGTAGATGCAAAACTGACGATGTCATACCATCTCCTGTTCTTAAGAAGGCAGTATCTGGAGCTTCTGCAGAGAGCCAGTATTGATTACTGATCAAAGTCTCCTGGATTTCCCGGGAGATTTTTTTGACGTTTTTCTTCAAAATTTGACTCCTCTTGTCCGGATCGGGAAAGAGCCTGGAAAGGAATGACCATTCATCCTATTCTCAATCTGGAACGAGGGGTAATATGAATAATCATTTCAGAAAAGCAGTCTGCAGTATGCTTGTATTCCTGATCGTGGCAGGAATGAACAGAACTGTCCGGGCAGAAGAAAGCACGTATACCTTTGAAGGAGATGGCGGGAGATATGATCTCGGCTATATCCTGGAACACTACAATGTTTTCGTTTCCGGTGACTATGATGGCACTCATGTTGTCGGACCGGTGATCTGCGGCGGAAACTTCAAGAACTATTTCGGCGGTCTTTCTTATGGACAGGTCAATGGTTTTCCGCATGAGGTTCCTTCCTGGTTCGGCAATGAAACAGCAAGTGCCAACTTCAATACCTACAGTGATGTCACGACTTATGTGGGAAGCCATGTAGATATGAGCAAGCACTGGAAGCTCGGAGCTGATGGCGCTGTCCATAATGAACAGGTGAAAGTATCAAACAGCTATGTGGACTTTTCCAGAATGGAAGATCTGAAGAAACAGGCAGCATCTTTAGGAACAGATGCAGATCGGACGATCACTCAGGCAGATCTGCAGAATGGTCAGACCCTTACCCTGGAAACCGGTCACACCTACAGGATCGAACCAGGAATCAGTCTGAAAGGATATTCCATCCAGGTATCAGGAAATGCTTCGGAAGACCTGATCCTCGAATCTGATGCATCAGGCACTGTCTATCTTCCTACCTTTGTGCTCAATTCAGATGGCAATCAATTCGGCAGTATTGAGAATCAGAAATCCGGAGCGGGAATCGTATTTGCATTTCCGAATGCTTCTGAAGTAACGAATGAAGGATACGGACAGGCCATCACAGGACATATCGTAGCGCCATTCGCGCATGTCAGTCTTAGCGGAGGAAATTATAACGGCTGCATTATTGCAGCATCTGTCACAACCAATTCTGAGGGTCACATGTGGTCCTATCACGGAAAGAAGCTTCTGCCTACACCAACTCCAGAAGTAACACCAGTACCTAGTGCAACACCAGCGCCAACATCTACTCCAGAGGTAACCCCAGTTCCAAGTTCCACACCTGAGCCAACTGCTACTCBGGAAGTAACTCCGGTTCCGAGTGATACACCAGCACCGACAGCAACTCCAGAGGTAACCCCAGTTCCGAGTGCAACGCCGGAACCAACAGCTACCCCGGAAGTGACTCCAGTTCCTAGTGCCACACCTGAGCCAACTGCTACACCGGAGGTAACCCCAGTACCTAGTGCAACACCAGCACCAACAGCTACACCTGAAGTGACACCAGTTCCGAGCGCAACGCCGGAGCCAACAGCTACCCCGGAAGTGACTCCAGTTCCTAGTGCCACACCTGAGCCAACTGCTACACCGGAGGTACCCCCAGTACCTAGTGCAACACCAGCACCGACCGCTACTCCGGAGGTAACTCCAGTACCGAGCGATACACCAGAGCCAACTGCTACACCGGAGGTAACGCCTGTACCTACTGAAACCCCAGCACCAACTGCTACTCCAGAGGTGACACCAGTTCCGAGTGTAACCCCGGAACCGACCGCTACCCCAGAGGTCACACCGGTACCAAGCGCCACACCCACACCAACCGCTACTCCTGATGTAACTCCAGCACCTTCCTCAACTCCAGTCCCTAGTCCGACGCCGAAGACAACTCCAGTACCGTCTTCTCCTGCCGAGAAGCCGGTAACTCCGAATACGTCTTCTGGTTCTTATATCGTGACTGCTCAGGGAAGATCTTATACTCCGAATACTGCGGATCATTCAGGGATTGCAGAAAATGCAGTGCGTCTGATCGGATCCCTGGTGATTGCCGGATGGGCATGGAAGTCTCTGAAGCGATAATTGCTGTTTCACAATTCTGATAACTGACAGTTTCAATTGGCCAGACATCTTTCTCAGCATTCTGCCTGAGGGGTTCATCTCCTTTCCTCCGGCATGCATGCAGAGGGAGAGTGTCTGGCTTTTCTTTGCGGGATGTTAAATTTTTCGGTGCTGAAAGTTAATTCTTTGTCAGATGGCTGAAATGTAATAGTCCTTGGTCTGAAATGGTGAGTTTTGATCTTTACAAGGAAAGGGATGCTTCTATAATAATTCAGCGTGCAAGGGGGAATGCGGAATGACAACTACTCTTACAGAAGGAAAACCGTTTCCTCTCATTATGAAATTCATGCTGCCGCTGCTGTTCGGAAATCTGTTCCAGCAGGCTTACAACATGGCAGATACAGCGATTGTAGGACAGACGTTAGGAGCAGATGCGCTGGCTGCAGTCGGCGTATCGAGTTCCGTGCAGTTTCTGGTTCTAGGTTTCTGCATCGGTATTGCCTGCGGCTTCGCAATTCCGATTGCGACCGAATACGGGGCTGACCGCAAGAGCGAGATGCGCCGGTATGTATATCACGGAGCAGTGATCACTGCGATCTTCGCAGTTGTATTGACGGTGGTATGTGCATTGCTCTGCAATGCGATCATCACGATGCTGAAGGCACCGGCAGAGATCTTTGATGACAGCTACCGGTATCTCTTCATCATCTTCTTAGGAATTCCATGTACGCTGCTTTATAACTACGTGAGTGCGATTCTTCGGGCAATCGGAGATTCCAGGACACCATTCCTGTTTCTGGCCTTCAGTTCTGTACTGAATATCTTCCTGGATTTCTTCTGCATTCTGGTATTGAAGTGGGGAGTCGGCGGAGCAGCGTTTGCAACGATCTTCTCACAGGGATTGTCTGGCATTCTTTGCCTGCTGGTAATCCTGAAGAAATACGAAGTGCTGCACATTCAGAAAGAAGAGCGGACGTTTGATAAGTATCATGCGATGAAGATGCTGAATATGGGCGTTCCGATGGGTCTGCAGTATTCCATTACCGCCATTGGCTGCATGGTGATGCAGACAGCAAATAACAGTCTTGGTACGGTGTATGTATCCGGGTTTGCGGCGGGTTCGAAGATCAATACTATGATGCAGTGCCCGTTTGATGCGCTGGCAACTGCGGTATGCACATTTGCCTCGCAGAATTATGGCTATGGCGATGCGACGCGGATCCGTCAAGGGTTCGTGGTCGGCGCCGCAGCTGCCATCGTGTGGGGAATCGCGAGCGGCATATTGATGGAGCTGTTTGCTCCGGATTTCGTATCGATCTTCGTATCGGCAGATAATGAAGCCGTCATTGCGGCAGGTGCGCAGTATCTCAGGACGATCTCGAAGTTCTTTGTGGTGCTCGGATTCCTGAATGTGTTCCGCTACAGCACCCAGGGACTCGGCTGGTCGAGAAGGGCAATTCTTTCTGGTGTATTTGAGATGATTGCCCGGATCCTTGTCAGCATGATTCTGGTTCCGAAGTATGGCTATACCGCGGTATGCTTTGCAGATCCTGCCGCCTGGATTGCAGCAGATCTCTATATTCTTCCGACCTGCCGGCTGGCTTATCTCAATGCGGTGAAGGTCATTGAAGAAGAAAAGCGTGCCCGTAGTCAGATGAAGCTGGCATGATGCTTATGAAGAAATTCTGTTTCTGCTAAGATAAAAACAGAAACGGAGAAATGATATGAACAGCATTTTCCATCGCGTCAGCATCCGGAAGTATCAGGAAAAACCAGTTGAGGAAGAAAAGATCGAACTGCTTCTGAAAGCAGGAATGCAGGCACCGAGTGCCTGCAATCAGCAGCCCTGGGAGTTCTATGTCGTTACAGACAAGGAGACGATTCAGAAGCTTTCTGTGAGCACGCCTTATGCGGGTGCCGCAAAGGGAGCTATGCTGGTCATGGTTCCGTGTGTTCGGAAGAATGGGCTGATGGCTCCTTCGCTTGGCGAAGTGGATCTTGCGATCTGCACGGAGAACATCCTGCTGGAGGCGGATGAGCTTGGGCTCGGGGCAGTCATGATGGCAGTTGCTCCGGACAAAGAGCGCATGGATGCAGTCCGCAAGGTCTGTGATATTCCTTCCGAACTGGATCCGTTCTGTCTGATTCCGATCGGGTATCCGGCAGAAGGGCATCCTCAGCAGGACAGATACGATACCTCCAGAATTCATCGGATTTAGAAACCGCGAGATGCGGTTTTTCTGATGGATAAGATTCCGCAAAAATTGACAATCTGAGTCATGGCCTCTCTGCAAGGGCTTTCCTAGAATAAGCTTGAAGAAATCCTTTCGGAGGGAATCATGCAATACGGACATTTTGATCATCAGAAGCAGGAGTATGTGATCGACCGGGTCGATCTGCCGGAGTCCTGGACGAACTATCTGGGCACAGAGGAGATGGCGGCAGTCATCAATCATACAGCTGGCGGATATCTGTTTTACAAGTCGCCGGAATATCATAGGATCACCCGATTCCGGGCTAATGGAGTGCCGATGGACCGGCCGGGATACTATATCTACCTGAGAGATGCAGAGAGCGGAGATTACTGGAGCATTTCCTGGCAGCCGGTCGGCAAGGATCTGCGCAAAGCAAAGTACCGGTGCCGGCATGGGCTTTCCTATTCCGTCTATGAATGTGATTATGACTCAATCTCAGCCAGTGAGAAGCTGAGCATTCCGATCGGAGAAAAAGCCCTGGTCTGGGATGTGAAGATCACGAACCATGATCTTCGTACCAGAGTGATCGACGTGTTCTCGTATGCGGAGTTTTCGTTTCATCAGATTCCGATCGACAATCAGAACTTCCAGATGAGCCTTTACTGTGCTGGTTCTTCTTATCAGAATGGAACAATTCTCTACGACTTGTTCTATGAAGAAGAGGGATATCAGTACTTCACTTCCAACTTCCAGCCGACTGGCTATGACTGCGTCAGAGATCAGTTCCTCGGAACCTATCATACCGAGACAGATCCGATTGCAGTGCAGAAGGGAAGATGCTCGGGAAGCATGGAGCTTGGCGGGAATCATTGTGCTTCGCTGCAGAAGAAGCTGATTCTGTTACCTGGACAGACGGTGAGACTGCTGTATTTCCTTGGCGAAGGAGGTCTTTCTGAAGCAGAAGCGATCAAGGAGAAGTATCAGGACCCTTCCGTTCTGGATCATGCTTATGAAGAACTGCATCAGTTCTGGAAGAAGAGACAGGATACCTTTGCACTAAAGTGCCCGGATGAAGGCATGAATACGATGCTCAATACGTGGACGCTGTATCAGGCATCGATCAATGTGATGTTCTCCAGGTTTGCGTCCTTCATTGAAGTAGGCGGAAGAACCGGACTCGGATACCGGGATACGGCTCAGGATGCGATGACCGTGATCGCTGCTGATCCGGAAGGGTGCAGGAAACGGATTGTTCAGCTGTTACGAGCTTTGACGAAGAAGGGATATGGAATTCATCTCTTTGAACCGAGATGGTTTGAGCCGGAAACGGAAAAGCCGAAGAAGAAGCCCTTCAAGAGTCCTACGGTGATTCCTGAAAGCAAGGCAGCAGATCATGTCCATGGATTGGACGATGCGTGTGCAGATGATGCTCTGTGGCTGGTTCCCACCATTGCTGAATATGTCAAGGAGACCGGAGAGTTCGGATTCCTGGATGAGATTTACGGATACGCAGACGGCGGCAGCGGCACGGTCTATGAGCATCTGAAGAAGATCATTGACTTCTCTTCGGAAGAAGTCGGCACACATGGAATCTGCAGAGGATTGCGGGCCGACTGGAATGACTGTCTGAATCTCGGGAAAGGAGAGTCTGCGCTGGTGTCGTTCCTGCTTGTTCAGGCAGTGAACTGCTTTCTTGAAATTGCTTTGTATGAGAATCAGGCAGCGGATGTCAGACACTATACAGATCTGTTGATTTCATTGAAGAAGACATGCAATGACGTGCTCTGGGACAGACACTGGTATCTGCGCGGGTTCACGGAGAACGGAAGACCGATCGGAACGGAAGCGTCTGAAGAAGGAAAGATTCATCTGGAGTCCAATGCCTGGGCAGTATTATCCGGAGCTGCTGAGAAAGACCGGGCACAAGAGGCGATGGAGTCGGTGCATCAGTATCTGGCTACTCCGTATGGCATCCTGCTCAATGCGCCTGCTTATACGAAGCCGGATGATGAAGTGGGATTTATCACCAGGGTCTATCCTGGTCTGAAAGAGAACAGTTCGATCTTCTCACATTCCAATCCATGGGTATGGGCAGCAGAGTGTGTGCTGGGTCATGGCGATCGGGCTATGGAGTATTACCATGCGTTAACGCCTTATTACCAGAATGATCAGATTGAAGTGAGATGGGCAGAGCCATACAGCTACTGTCAGTTTGTATCCGGCAAAGCCCATTCCACCTATGGCAGAGCCCATCATCCGTTCATGACCGGCAGCGGCGGCTGGGCATATTATGCGGCGACGCATTACATGCTCGGAATCCGTCCGGATTTCCGGGAACTGAAGATCGATCCGTGCATTCCGGAAAGCTGGGATGGATTTGAAGTCAGCAGGATCTGGAAAAATGCAGAATACCGGATCACCGTGAAGAATCCGGAACATGTTTCTCATGGTGTGAAGAAGATTCTGGTAGATGGACAGGAAACAGATGCAGTAGCAGAAGAAGCACCTGGTTCCGTGCATCAGGTCATTGTGATCATGGGGAGGGACTAGCATGATTCATTTCGGAACAGGCGGCTGGCGTGCAGTCATCGGAGATGGGTTCACCAAAGAGAATCTGCAGATCTTAGCAGCGGGCATGGCAGACAAGATGAAGGCAGAACATCAGGAGAGGGCAGGAATGATCATCGGCTATGATCGCAGATTTCTGTCAAAGGAAGCGATGCAGTGGATGGCAGAGGTCTTTGCGGCAAGAGGAATTCATACCAAGCTGATGCTGCATTCGTGTCCGACGCCGTTAGTGATGTATTGCGTGCAGAACTGGAATCTGCCATATGGCATGATGGTCACGGCAAGTCATAATCCGGCCATCTACAATGGCGTGAAGATCTTCACTGCCGGAGGCAGAGACGCAGATCTGGAAACCACCTCTGATATTGAATCCTATCTCAGCAAAGTAAAGCTGCCGGTGAAGACCATCGAGTATGAAGAAGGAGTCCGTGAGGAGCTGATAGATGTGATCTGGCCGATCAATGAATACCTCGATTCGATCCTGGCAGATATCAATACGGAAGCGATCCGGAAGGCAGATCTGCATATTGTCCTGGATCCGATGTACGGGGTCAGCGAGACGAGCATCAGAACCATTCTGATCACTGCTCGCTGCGAAGTGGATACGATCCATGGCAGACACGATCCGCTCTTCGGAGGACACCTGCCGGCACCGAATGCAGAAGCGATGAAGACGCTCGGGACTTATGTGGCGCAGCATCATTATGATCTCGGCGTTGCGACAGATGGAGATGCGGATCGGATCGGCGTCACGGATGACCATGGAACATATCTGAGTCCGAATGATATCCTGGTGCTGCTGTACTGGTATCTCGTGAAATACCGGGGCATGCATGGACCGTGTGTGAGAAATCTCTGCACGACGCATCGGCTGGACCGGCTGGCTGAATCGTTCGGAGAACAGTGCTATGAAGTGCCGGTGGGCTTCAAGTGGGTGTCCGCTAAGATGGAAGAAACGCATGCGATCATCGGCGGCGAGTCTTCCGGAGGAATGGCGATCACCGGCAGAATCCGCGGAAAAGACGGAGTCTATGCGGCGACACTGCTTACGGAGATGCTGGCGGTGACTGGAAAGAAGATGTCAGAGATCAAGAAAGAAGTCGATGAGCTGACTGGAACGGCATATATGGCAGAGCACAGCTACCGCTTCCGCTCGGAGCAGAAAGCAGAGTTCCAGCATAGGATCATGAAGGCCCATGAGATTCCGCAGATGCCGGAGGAGATCGATCATGTATCATATCTCGATGGCTGCAAGCTCTATTTCCGCAATGGCGGATGGGTATCAGCGAGGTTCAGCGGAACAGAACCATTGCTCAGAGTATTTGCTGAGATGAAGGAACAATCAGAAGCCGAACAGATCTGCATGATCTACCGGGATTTTCTGAACCTTTCCGAAGAAGAATGAGATTAGGCCATGCATGAAGCACTCATGCATGGCTTGATTGCATTTCTGAGGGGAAGGATAATAGGGAAGAGAGGGACCATGAAACGAAAGCGCAGATCATTGAAATGGTCGATGCTGAACACGATCATCACCAGCTGGCTGCTGCCGATTATCGTCATCACGCTGATTATCAGCGTTTTTGTCGAGGCCAGGCTCTCGGAACAGATGAATCGGACCGTAAGCACGACGATGGAGAAAGCAGCGGAGATCTGCAATCTCCGGCTGAACGACTGCATCACGCAATCCAAGGAGATTTCCTATAACAGCCAGCTAAGGGAAATCTATCAGAGATGGAAGGAAACCGGGAATCGCGCTGACCTCTATGCGGATGTCAGCGTGCTGCTGGAAGAGAAGTACAAGTTCAACCAGGATTATCTGATGACTGGTCTTTATTTCACGGAGGATCCGGATACGGTTTATTTCACTGGCAATCAGAGTCTGAGGTCTTCGAGAAATTATTATGATAAGGTGTCGAAGAAGCACATTCTGGAAGAAGCAGAATCCATCGATACCAGAACCGTGCTGGTGGCAGATGGCATGCATGTATATCTGGTCAGAAATATCATGGACCGCAGCTTTCAGCCGTATGCCGTGCTGTTCATGGATCTGAACCGCGACCGGATCTTCGAATCGCTGAGAGCAGTATGGCAGTATGAAAGCTTTGCGGTTTACAGCAAAGATACGCTCCTTGCTGCAGCCAAGGAGGCAGAAGAGACAATGCCTTCTGACCTGATTCAGGATGGACAGGTCCATGTCCGGAACTGGAATGAGGTTTATATCTCTTCCGATATCGCTGATCATCCGATTGTGTATATCGTGAAGTTTGATCGCAATGCCGTTGCTGAAGAGAGCCGGACGCCGCTGGTGCTCTTTGCGATGCTGCTGCTGTTTCTGATTCCGCTGATCATCCGCATGTTCCGGTTCTTTCAGAAGCGGGTCCAGGAGCCGGTGGAGGAGCTTGCGGCTGCTTCGCAGGAAATCCAGAACGGAAAGTATGGCGTTGTCGTGAAGGTCCATGAGAATAACGGAGAAATCACGGATCTGGATCAGAATTTTAATGCGATGTCCAGGCAGCTCAAGGATGCGTTCGAGCGGATCTACGGGGAAGAGATCGCGCTCAGAGATGCGAATATCCATGCGCTGCAGTCCCAGATCAATCCGCATTTCCTGAATAATACGCTGGAGATCATCAACTGGGAAGCACGCATGGCAGGCAATGACAAGGTGTCAGAGATGATTGAGGCGCTTTCGACGATGATGAGTGCGACTGCAGATCGGGACCGGAAGCCCCTCATTCCGCTGTCGGAAGAGATGTCATATGTGGATGCGTATCTGTATATCATTCAATGCAGGTTCGGAGATGCATTCACGTGCACGATATCTGTTCCGGAGGAAATCGGAAATTATCTTGTTCCGCGGCTGATCATTCAGCCGGTGATTGAGAATGCGGTCGAACATGGAAGAGATGAAAGCGGAAGAGGAAGAGTATCGCTGACCATTGAAGGCGGCGAGAATGAGCAGGCAGATCTTCTGATCACGATTCTCAATAAAGGTGAGCCTTCCAAGGAAGATATGGAGAAGATCCGGATTCTGCTGAGTGATGATGATACCGAGCTTACGCATGCAAGCCATATCGGTATCAGGAATGTGAACCGGAGACTGAAGATGATCTATGGCGAAGAGAGCGGATTGACGATCGGACCGGATGGACATGGCAATACCAGGTCTGCAATATTTATCAAAAAATGACAATCTGTGCAATTCTAAAAGAAAGCGCTTTCGAGTAAGCTGAAGTCAGTAATCGGAAGTATTGCGCAGTGCTTCCAGGGAACCGGATATCTTCTGATCAGAGACAGTATGGTTCTGAAATTACGAGAAGGAAAGAAAGGCTTGGGATAAATAATGAAACGGTTTCTTACTGGAATTCTTGCCGCATCGATGATTGCGGGACTGGCTGGCTGCGGATCAGATACCGCAGATGCTGGCAGCAGCACTTCTGCTTCTCCAGCAGCTTCTGCAGCAGGCAGCGTGGAGCTTACGGTATGCACGACATTTGCCGGTGAAGATGGCAATGCCCAGAACTTCAGAAATGCAGTCTCTGCCTGGGAGAGCGAGACGGGCAATACGGTCACGGATACTTCTGCGACCTCGGATGAGACGTTCAAGACCAGAGTTGTCACGGACTTCGAGACTGGCTCAGAGCCGGATGTCCTGTTCTTCTTCAATGGTTCTGACAGCAATGATTTCGTTAAGGCAGGCAAAGTGGTTTCTATCGATGATATCCGGGCAGAGTATCCGGACTATGCATCGAACATGAATGATGATCTGATCGCTGCTTCGCCAGCCGATGGCAAGAAGTATGCAGTTCCGGTCAATGGCTATTGGGAAGCGTTATTCGTGAATACGAAGATTCTCGAAGATGCTGGCGTGGAAGTGCCAGGAGCAGATACGACCTGGGAGGAATTCCTGGATGACTGCGAGAAGATCAAGAATGCCGGCTATACGCCGATTGCAGCAGCGCTTGGCAACATTCCCCATTATTGGTGGGAATACAGCATCTTCAATCATGAGTCTCCGGAGAATCATCTTGAGATCCCGCAGTCTGCAGACGATGAGATCGGCCAGGACTGGGTGGCTGGTCTTGGCGATATCAAGGATGCCTATGAGAGAGGCTATTTCCCGGAAAATACGCTGAGTGCAACCGATGATGAGACGTTCGCGATGTTCACGGACGGCAAGGCTGCCTTCCTGCTCGATGGTTCCTGGAAAGTAGGTGGCATCATCTCTGCATGCCAGAGTGATCCGGAGGATGAGACGACTCTGGATCAGGATAAGCTGGATCAGTTCAGTGTCACTTATGTGCCTGGCAATGGCGACCGCAAGGCAACGGATCTGATCGGCGGGCTTTCGATGGGCTACTACATCACGAAGAAGGCATGGGACGATCCGGCAAAGCGGGATGCGGCAGTCAGCTTCGTGGAATATATGACCAGCGATGATGTGGTCCCGGTGTTTGCACAGCATACTGCAACTGCTCTGAAGAATGCTCCGAAGACAGATCTTTCGAACTTCAAGTCTCTGCAGGTCAAGGCAATGGATATGATGAGCGGCGTGACTTCTCTGACGGGAGCAGTGCAGGATCTCTTCAATGGCGACTGCAGAGTCTCAACATTTGATGGCATGCCGGAAATCGTCACAGGCAGAAAGGATATTGCAGAAGCAGTCCAGGAAGGCCTGGATACGTATTACGCAGCTCAGTAAGCTGCATCAACAAGCGGATTCCTCCCTGTCCTTCCTGTTCATAGGACAGGGAGCTTCCTCCTGAACTGGCCGGCTTCTTTCAAGAATTGCCGGTCTTCCTTTTTCTCAAGGAGCTGATCATGTCTAATATCTATCGAAATAAGAAAATACTTCCGTTTTTCCTGCTGCCTGCGTTTCTGTTCATGGCAGTATATCTCTACTATCCGTTCTTCATGAATATCATCAGCAGCTTCCAGAATATCCGGGTGCTCGGCGAGGCAGGCGGAAACTGGAACAGCCCATGGTATGCAAACTATGCGGAAATGGTTCATGATCCCGTTGTCGGGATTGCACTGAAGAATACCGGCATCATGATTCTGGTCACGATTGCCGGCCAGGTCGGACTGGCTCTGGTGCTGGCATTGATGGTGGACAACATCCACCGCGGCACGCAGTTCTTCCGCACAGTCTATTTCTTCCCGATTGTCATCAGTGCAACTGCCTTAGGACTTCTGTTCAACCTGATCTTCCTCTATGACAAGGGCATGGTCAACCAGTTCCGGGAACTGCTCGGGGCGACAGCGCTTGTCGACTGGAAAGATGAATCGCATGCGCTAGTCACGATGATGCTGCCGGTGATGTGGCAGTATGTCGGATTCTACTTCGTGATTCTCGAGACCGGACTGAATAACATCGATCAGGAACTGTATGAGTCGGCAATGATTGATGGCGCAACGAGATGGCAGCGCGTGAAATACATCAGCATTCCGATGATCCGCAATGTTCTATGCACATGCCTCATCCTGGCAGTGACTGGTGCCTTGAAGGTGTTCGATCTTCCGTGGACGATGTTTCCCAAGGGCATGCCGCTGAAGACGACTTTCCTGACTGGCACGTATATGTACTATCAGACCATGGAAGCCAAGAACGTGGACTATGGTTCTGCGCTGGCAGTGCTGATCGTCGTGCTTGGCATCGTGCTTTCACAAGTCGCAGGAAAGCTGTTCCGGCAGAGGGAGGACTAGCATGAAACGTTCAAGACGAGACGATACCCCGAGATGGGTATATATTCCCCTGGTCTTTTGGGCATTGACGACGATCTATCCGATCTTCTGGGTTGTGGAGAACAGCTTCAAGGCAAAGGACAAGATTCTTTCTGAATCGTTCCGTATGCCGATCGGCGATCTGTTCACACTTGCTAATTACCGCAAAGCTTTCAAGAATCTGGATATCTTCGGTGCCTACCGCAACAGCATCTTCATTTCCGGAATCACAGCCGTGGCTGTCACGATCATTGCCGGATTAGCTGCGTATGCACTGACCCGGTATGAATTCAAGGGAAAGAAGTTCCTTTACAACCTGGTCGTGGCCGGCATGATGTTTCCGGTATTTGCGACGATCATTCCGGTCTTCCGTATGGAGGCTTCCTGGGGAATCACGAATACGAGCAGCTGGGGCCTCACGATGCTGTCGATCATCCTGCCGCAGATTGCCGGCAATCTGAGCTTTGCGATTATCGTTCTGATGGGCTATATCAAGGGCTTGCCGGTAGAGCTGGAAGAGGCGGCGTATCTGGAAGGCGCAAGTACCTGGAGGATTTTCTTCCGGATCATCGTGCCGCTTTCCAAGCCGAGTTTTGTGACAGTTGCGATCTTCTCGTTTCTCTGGTCTTACAATGATCTGTTCACGCAGATGTTCTTCCTCAGAAGGCCGGAGATGAGAGCGATCACGAGACTGCTGAATGAGCTGACGTCCCAGGAAGGAACGAACTACGGCCTGATGGCAAGTGCAGTGACGCTGGTGGTCATTCCGGTGATCATCGTGTATATCTGTCTGCAGAAGTATATTATCAAAGGCATGACAGCAGGGGCTCTGAAGGGATAGAATAAGTACAGAGATTTCATATGTATAAAGTAGTGATTGTCGATGATGAACCGGTGATCGTCGAAGGACTTCGGCGCATGGTTGACTGGAAGTCTTTTGATTGCGAAGTAGCGGGGACTGCGTATTCCGGTTCTTCGGGAATGGAACTGATTCAGAAGACAGATCCGGACATCCTGTTCTCGGATATCCGGATGGCGAACATCGATGGACTGACCATGATTGCCGGCCTGAAATCAGAACATGCCGACATGGAGATCGCCATTCTGACCGGGTACCGGGATTTTGAGTATGCTAGAAAAGCAATTCAGCTCGGGGTGAGAAGATATCTGCTCAAGCCGAGCAAGATGGATGAGATCAATGAAGCAATCACCGCCATGACCGCTGCCTTGAAAGAACATCCGAGAGAGAAGAAGCAGGAGCCTGCTGCGGCAAAGTCGTTCCTGGTGAACAATGCCCTGAAATACATGGAGGGACACTATATGGAACATATTCACCTGGCGGATGTGGCAGAACAGGTTTATATCAGTCCATGCTATCTGAGCAAGCTGCTGAACAGCGAGCTTCATGAGACGTTCTCGGATCTGCTCAACCGGATCCGCATGGAACATGCCAGAGAGCTGATGAAAGATCCTGCGCTGCTGCTGACGGATATCAGCCGGCAGGTAGGCATTGAAGACCTTGCCCAGTTCTCAAGGGTTTTCCGCAAGAGCGAAGGAATGTCTCCTTCTGAATACCGGAATTTACTCTGACTGCCTTCGGGCAGTTTTTTCTTATAGAAAAGCCATCCTATAGGATGGCTCATACGCCGTAGTCTTTCATGACATCGAGATACTTGAGTTCCGGTTCACTGAAGCGGAAACTTTCTTCCTTGACTTCATTGAATGGAACGCTGATGGTCAGAGCATCTGCTTTCTGGCGCACATACTGGGTCACGATATCAAGCGGATCGGTGTGATATTTTTCGGCGAAGATATGAATCTCGGTGGAATCCAGGACTTGACGAATCTTTTTCGGGAGATAGGCAACGGTGCAGAAGTTATGTTCCTTATTGGCCTTCACGCTTGCGGTGCTCGGGTAGCCTGGATAGATCGGAACCAGGCTTACCATCGGAACAATCTCGGTGCGCTGCAGGAGGTATTCGATCTGCCATGGCTGGAAGTCCAGGATGCCGATGGAATGGGCATTGCCATTCTTATATACGGTTTCCAGCGCCGACCAGGCAGTATCAGCCTTTGTGTTATCAGGATCATCTTTGGAAGTCCCGCCGCACCATCCCATGAGCAGCAGGTCTACATAATCGCTGGCCAGACGTTTCAGGCTGACTTCAACGGCCCGCACCGCAGCGTCGTGATTTGCTTCGCCGCCAGGAATCTCATCGGTCAGAAATAGTTCGTTTCGCGGAATTCCGCTGTCGGCGATGGCAGCAGCGATCTGTTTCTCGACGCCGAAATCAGCAGAAGTATCGATATGTCTGCCGCCGCACTGCAGGTGATGCAGAACGGCATCATGAGCAGTACCGGCAGTCAGACCATAGGTATCAAACGCAAGGCTTGGCATTTCGATGCCGTTATGCAGGCGGATCATTTCATTGAATTTGGGCATGGAGCTAAATGTCCTCCGGGAATTATTATACTCCAGAAACCGGTGTCCGAAGGAGCAGGCAGAAAACATTCAGTCATGGTAAGATTTGAGAAAGGCTGAATTCCTGCTGATGGCTGAAAGCAGGAGGAGAGGAGATATGATTATGAGCAAACCGATTACTGATAACTTGTATCTGGAACTTCTTTCGGCGGTCAGAATTCAGCTTAATGACCATGATCCGAGAGAAGTCATTCCGGCTTTTCAGAAGCTGATTCAAATGAGGTTTTCTGCTGATGAGGCACACCGGATTCTGATGCTGCATCTGCTGAATTCCATTAGTGAAGAGGTAGAAGACGAGTCGGTCAATTCGCTGCAGCTGTACCGGAATGAGCTGCGCAGAATTGCAAAAGGTTATTATTCCGCTCAGGATCTGAAGGAGCAGCTGGAGCAGATTTCTGCAGCATCCTCGGGGGAAGCATATGCGGAAGGTGAGCTGCTGAACAGTTTTCTCTTGTATTACTTAGGCGAAGATTATCAGCCTGACAATCCGCATGAAGGGGCGGGAAGGTATCTTGCGCTTTCTGAAGAGGAGCGGCTTGAGGCAGTTTCGACGCTGGCTCATCTGGGTTCTGAAGATGATTCTGAGCTTGAACATGCCTGGGATCTGATTGATCTTCTGCGGGATGATCTGGTCCTGACGGGTCATAATCAGGAACTTGCAGAGTTTTCACGCATGGTGCTGGATGAATTCGAGGAAAAAGAACTTCTGGAACCTGAAGATCGGGCTGATCTCATGACTTCAGAAGGCGAGGGACTGTTACGGTCCGGAAATCCGAAGGAAGCTGAGACGATTCTGGTCAGAGTTCCTTTTGTTGAGGATGATGTGGAGCTGATGACTGTGCTGATTCATGATCTGGTTCAGATCGGGACAGACCAGGCAAAGAAACGGGCGGAAAAAATCCTGGACAAGGTTATCGGAGATTATTCAGATTATATCGAAGATGAGCCTGAGTTAGCTGAGAGTCTGCTGGATTCTGCCAGGAGACTGAATTGCCCGGAACACATCCTTGATTTCCTGGAATCGGTCCCTGAGCTCGATCCTGAGGAGGGTTCTGACCTTTCCGATCTCATCAGCAAGACCTTGATGAATCATTCCATCCTGGCGCTGAGAGATATGCTGATAGAGGGGCTGGAAACAAATCCGGTTCCGGAAGCGGAAGAAGCACTGAAGGATTTCCGGGAACGCGGGTTTTCTGAAGAGCAGAGCAGACTGCTGATCGCCCTGGGCTTTCTGATCCGTGCTCAGCAGAAGACAGATCACAATGAACCTGTGGAAGGATCCGACCTGATGGCGGAGCTGCCGCAGGCAATGAATGACCTGATGGATCTGGATGATGAGGCGCTGAAAGCGCTTCTGGAGGAGATGAGTTTCAGCGGTCTCAGTGAGAGGATCATGACGCTGGAACATCTGCTGATGCAGAACCGGAGCGAAGAAGCAGTTTCTTATTACGAAGCTCATGAAGAAGAGCTCTTTGCGGAGCTGACTGAGTATATCCAGGAAGAACAGATGGATTATGGACAGCTATGTGAAGCATATACTGAGAAGGGAATCTGCTTCGGTGAGACGATCTTTGCATTGCTGGATGCCTTGTCTGAACAGAATCAGGAAGAAAAGGCACTGAAGCTGCTGGAACAGCTGAAGCAGACGATAGAGATCACGGATCCGGATGATCAGGATATGTACCTGAGATATGAGATCCTGCTGAATGATGAGCTGGACCAGACCCAGAAAGCAGATCACCTGCTGGAAGGATGGCAGAAGATGCGCATGAACTGCACGGTTCAGCGGACAATTTTGGATCTTCTGATGCGAAGAAATCAGAAGATGGATGCCAAGCGGGCTGCAGATCAGTTCATGAAAGGACCGATTGCAGATGATGATCTTTCGGCGGGCGATCTTCTGAAATCGATCCGGAAAGTCTATCTGGCCGTGAATAACAAGAAGCTTGCAAAAGCTGCCGAGAAGAAGTACCGGGAGCTTGGATATGAGGAAGAAGATCTGGAGGATGATCCGGAATTCAGATTCTATAACTGACGGAGAATCGGGCACTGCCCGATTTTCTGTTCTGGTGCTATTCTAATCGATATGACAGAACGGATTGCACTTGTGACCGGGGCTTCCAGCGGTCTCGGAAAAGAGTTTGTGATGCAGCTGGACAGAGAAAAAGACATTGACACATTCTGGGTGATTGCCAGAAGAGAAGAATTGCTGAAGGAACTGGCCGAGCATTGCACGAAGCCGGTGAAGGCCATTGCGATGGATCTGACTGCAGAAGGATCCATGGAAAAGCTTGAAGCGATGCTGAAGGAAGAACAGCCGGTGATTACGTGGATGATTGCGGCTGCCGGTCTTGGGAAGATCGGAAGAATCCGCGATCAGTCCAGAAGGNATGATGATCTCATGATTTCGCTGAACTGCCAGGCGGCAGTCGATGTGACGAAGATCTCTCTTCCGTATCTGAAGAAGGGGTCGCATGTCGTTGAGATTTCCAGCATTGCGGCATTTCAGCCGATGCCTTCGTTTGCGGTTTACGGGGCTTCCAAGGCATTTCTGCAGAGTTATACGAAAGCATTGCATTATGAACTGATCGGAACCGGGATTCATGTGACGTGCATCTGCCCCTACTGGGTCAAGGACACGGAGTTCATGAAGACGGCAGATCCATGCAGTCAGGCAAAGTACTACCGGCATCAGCCGCTCAAGAGCACCAGTGCATCAGTAGTGAAGCAGTCGATCAGGGCTGCGAAGATGAATCTCTGGGTATGGACGCCAGGCATCGTGACGACGGCAGATCGTTTCTTTGCGAAGTTCGTGCCACATTGCATCATGACGCCGATCATGGATCTCTGGAGCAGGCTATGAATCGGAAGATGATCTTTCTCGATATCGACAGCACGCTGTATTCCCATAAGACCTGGAGTATACCGCATTCTGCTTCCGAAGCATGCCGGCGGGCTAAGGATCAGGGGCATATTCTCTTTCTCTGCTCTGGCAGATCGCCATTGCAGACCGGAGAGTTCCGGAGGCTGGACTGGATCAAGGGCCAGGTATGCTGTGACGGGGCTTATGCCGAGGCGGAAGGAAAAGTGATTTTCCGTCATCCTCTGGAAGACGGAAGTGCTGCCTATCTGAATGAACTTGCCGAAGCGTGCAGAGCGAATCTTTCGATGCATGGGCTCGATGAGAATTTCACCAATACCGGCGGACTGGCGTTCTATCGGGAATGGTTTGCCGAACTTGCCATACAATGGAAGAAACTCGGAAGAAAAGGAGAGCTGCCGAAGCTGCCTCAGCTTTATGAGAAGGCGTATCAAGGACAGCCGATCTATATGGTCGATGTCTTCTTCCGGAAAGACAGCGATCGGGATTCGTTTGTGAAGGGACTTGAAGGAAGATACAGCTGGGCAGGGATGCTGTCGACGGCAGAGGATTCGCTGATGGGCGGAGAAATTACTGCACCGGGAATTCATAAAGGAACCGGCATGCTGAAAGCTGCAGCGTATTATGGCATTTCTCAGGCTGATACGATTGCCTTCGGGGATTCTGCAAATGATACAGAGATGCTGAAGACAGCAGGGGTCGGAATTGCGATGGGCAATGGTGCCGCAGCTGCCAAGGAGGCTGCTGACTGGGTTACGGATGATATTGAGGAAGATGGGCTTGCCCATGCATTCATGAAGCTTGGCCTGAACGGCTGACATCAGGAGGGCTCTTGTTGTAAAATAAACAAGGCCATTGGGGTGTAGCCAAGAGGTAAGGCAAGGGACTTTGACTCCCTCATGCGCGAGTTCGAACCTCGCCACCCCAGCCATGAGAAACCGATACCCGATTCTGAGAAAGAATCGGGTTTTTGAATGCATCTGGCTCAATAGACGGGAAGTTCACACAAGGCCAGAGAAAACAGCAGCATTTCTGCTGCTGAATAGGATCAGTATGAATTGAGGCCTTCTAGTTCAGATTTGCTGCAAAGAAGTCGGCAGTATTTTCTACAACGATTCGTTTGACGTATGCAGGGCCGCCATAGAATCCATAGGAGTGCCCGTCTTCCGGAGTCTTGACGACTTCAGCACCGAGCTTGTCAGCGACACCCTGGCTGACCGAAGGAGAAACTGCAGTATCATCGACCGCGTAGATGACCATGGAAGGTCCGCGGTACGCAGAAGCTGCCGCATCGGTGAGGTCATTGAAGGTCTTTGCCTCGAGGTCTTTGAAGAATTGAACGCCGAGGTGCTGTACCTGGCCATAGATCGTTGTGAATTCGACCCATTGATCTGGAGATGCTTCCGCATCTGCTTTCAGGGTTTCCCAGTTGTCTGAACCGCCGAACAGATTCTTCAGATCTTCTGTATCAGCTGCAGGTGCGAGCATGACTGCTGCCGAGAATGAGTAGTCCGGATCTGCCAGCATTTCCAGGGCGATTCTTCCGCCCATGGAATAACCGAAGATTCCGTAATCAGAAGTGCTGACCGGATAATTGTCTTCCAGGTAGGAGATGGCACTCTTCGTATCACTGATCATATTGGTCATGTTGTTTTCGCTGAAGTCTTCGGTGGAATCGCCACAGCCTGGATAATCAACCCGGATTGTAGCGATGCCCTGTTCTGCAAGTGCTTCGGCAATCTCATCGAAGCCTCCGTTTTCATGCCGGCTTCCGCCATGGCCATGGCAGAGCACCACAAACGGAACATCAGAGGCATCTGCAGGCATGACGACGGTTCCCGGAATCTTCGCGCCGCGCGTTGAATCAACCTGGACATCCATGACCTGGATTTCAGAGCTCGCTGATGGTTCTGCAGATTCTGCGGGTTCTGCAGAAGGAACAGCAGATGGTGATGGCGAAGGAGATGCTGCAGCTGAAGAGCTGCTGCATCCGCTCAGCGGAAACAGGATCATTGATGTGATGATAAAAACAGATAATTTCTTCATTATTTTTCCTCCTTGTGCCGGAATGAATCCGGCTGCTATCTCTAACATAATCAGAAACGGCTTCCATGGGAAGAGATAAAAACGATCCTGAATCATGAGTCAGAAAAAAAGCTTCACAAAATGTCATTCGGTAGAAGCCACGCCCCTTTACAGGGCGGTTTTACGTTGTTTAGCCCTGATTCTCAATATAGTGTTCAATGGTTTCCTGAGATACCTGTCCTATCGATGCAGCAAAATAGCCATCTGACCATAACGTTTTTTCTTTCCAGTAATGTTTTT
>NZ_VUMN01000037.1 GCF_009696165.1 Stecheria intestinalis
CCCATTTCAAAAAATCGATAATTATTTCTGAAATTCCTCAGATAAGCTTTAACTGGGAAAACAGACAAAGTGGACAGAACCGCATAACAATCGCATTCTGTCCACTTTTGCTATAAAACTTGAGATTTTATCACATTCACCTGCGGTTCCGCAGTATAGTGTTGCACATCGCAGCCAAGCCCGGGCACCAGGATCACGCTCCCCTCCCGGTTTACCAGCACCGGCCAGATCAGCCGTTCGCATTTCGGAATCTTCCGGTCAATGAAGAACCGATTCACTTTCTTTGTGCCGAATCTCATTCTGATCTCATCGCCTTCCTGAGCATTGCGGATCGTCACCGGAAAATCGTTCTCCTTCACGCTCACCGCATTCACCCCGGGCTCTCCGGGAAGAACCCGGAACCATTTTCCGGACAGGTTTCTCAGTTCTTCCAGACTCCTGGCAGTCTCTGCATACGGAGCCGGTTCCTCCATTGCAAAGAACCTGCCATCCTTCTCTGCCAGCAGTCTGCTGCCTGCCTTCTGCAGGAAGTCATCGTGCTTCAGAACAACCTGATCCAGCTGCTTCAGATTGGCCAGGCTCAGCTTCTTCTCCGGATCAATCGCCATCCGGAGCAGAGTAACCCGATCCTCTTCTTCCATCTTCCGATAGGAAGACAGAGAAACCGAACGATCCTGAATCAGCGTCCCGACCCGGCATCGTCTCTCCTGCAGCACCGCATTCTTCGAGCGGATCTCCTGCAGCACCATATTCCGGGTGAACGCATCCATCGGTCCTACTTCCTTGCGGATCCGGTTGCGGGAATATTCTTCGGACTCATTCGTGGAATCGATGCAATACCGGATGCCATGTGCCTGACATAAATCCTTCAGTTCTTTCTTGGTATAGCCAAGCAGCGGCCTCTCCACCAGCATGCCCTGATACATCATCTCTGCCTTCAGACCATAGTATTCCGGCACGAGATTCCGCTCTTCCTGCATCAGATATGTCTCGATCAGATCATCCTGCTGATGCGCAATCAGCACGCCCTGATATCCATATTCCTTCACGATCCTGCAGAAGAACGAATACCGCCATTCTCTGGCAGCTGCCTCAAAGTTTCCTTCATAGACAAACGGCTCATCCCGCACATAGAACGGAATTCCATGATCCTTGCAGAAGGATCTCAGATACGCCTCTTCTTCATCTGCTTCGGGGCGATGATGATAATTCACATGCGCACAGCCCACTTCAATCCCCTGCTGCAGGCACAGGAAAAGCAGGGCCATGGAATCAGGCCCTGCCGATACTGCCGCCAGCCATCTGCCTTGTCTCAGCTTCACGAACAGAATTCTACTCCGAAACCAGCAGATCCGTAAATCACTCTACCGCGGCAGTCTGGAAGAACAGATGGATGAATCTCATCCGGATCTCCCGGAACAATTCGCTGTCCGTCGGAATATGTGCCTTCACTTCGATGACCCTGGCCGTATTGATGTATCTTGCATCATTCATGTACAGCACCGAAGGCTTATTCAGCCCTTCCGGCTTGCCGATCTGCATCAGGTGAATCTTTCCGCACGGATTGCGTACCTCATCATATGCCTCCGCATAATGCACCGGATTGCTCGTCATCGGAATGATGAATGCCTTTCTCCGGCAGATATTCATGCATAAGCCGAAGTGCTGATAGCCCATCTCATTGAGATATGCCTGGCCGAAATCCATGTAGCAGATATCACCCGGATCAATCCTCACCCCGATCTCTTCTCCCGACTGATACTGATTGCGCAGCACCCAGTTGGCTTCTGAGATCATGCTTGCCTCGCAGCAGGCAGGAAAATAAGTGCCATAGACTTCTGAGCGGCTCTGAATATAATTCTTCCAGGCCGGCGGGTTCGGGCGTCCTTCATCGAGAAGGTCCCTCACATCATGATAATTAAGCATTGTATTCTGAACTCCTTGTCTGATTCTTCTTACTCATCAGGAAGTTCATTCCCCTGCATGGTTCAGAATTTTTTTCTGATTCCGCCCGCAAGCCCCATCATCAGCAGCACAAACCCGATTCCAAACAGAACTTTCGGCAGAAAACCCGTTCCTCTTAGCAGGATCCTGAAGATCGCGGAAGCCGTCAGAAATCCGGATCCCGAGCAGGTCATCACCTTGCCCTTCACGGACAGTTCTTCCTTCATCACGCCGAAGATCAGATGCACTGCCGCAAACAGCAGAAGACTCAGCCAAGCCACATTCACGAGTTCAGAACCCGCATGAAGGCGGAACACCATCCATCTGGAAAGAAGAAAGCAGATTCCTGCCTGAATCAGGCACTGTGATACGATATCCTCGTTATGTATCTCACGCTCCATACGCCATCTCCATCTGCAGTAATCATAGGAGCAGAATCTGAACATTCCGTGAACACCAGAAAAAAAGATGCTCAGTTTGATTCCGCTGAGCGATCTTTCTTCTCTTTCTCTTTTTCTTCTTCCATAAGAATCACCGTATCCACCGGATCCTCTCCCTCTGCCATCTTCGGCCATCCGAACAGCTTATTCCAAACTGACAGGATCGGATGCCACTTCGGATTGATCATGCCCGTATATTCGATGAAGATATCCGAAATCAGCAGCAGAATCAGAATCATGATCATGCCCGCCTTCGGATTGAAATACGTCAGGATCGCCGAGCTTGCAAACAGAGCCGTGACAATATAGAGCACTATGACCGTCCGCTTATGCCCGAGCTTCATCTTGAACATCAGCACATGATGCAGATGGCCGCGGTCCGCTTCCATGATCTTCTGTCCCTTCAGCTTTCTGCGGAGAATGGCAATCAGCGTATCGCTGATCGGAATGAACAGCACGAGAATCGGCAGACCAAGCGTGATCAGTGCCGTCGTCTTGAAGCCTAGCAGCGACAATGCTGCAATCGTGAAGCCCATGAACTGCGCTCCGCAATCCCCGACAAAGATCGAAGCGGGATGGAAATTATACGGCAGAAAACCAAGAATCGAACCGACCAGGCACAGTGAGATCACGCAGATATCACGCCGTCCCATGAAGAAGCCGAGCAATCCGATCGTTGCCGTCACAATCGAGCAGATTCCGGAAGACAGTCCATCCAGACCATCAATCAGATTGATCGCATTCGTGACCCCGAT
Source organism: Stecheria intestinalis (assembly GCF_009696165.1). GTDB lineage: Bacteria > Bacillota_I > Bacilli_A > Erysipelotrichales > Erysipelotrichaceae > Bulleidia > Bulleidia intestinalis. The sequence goes on from NZ_VUMN01000037.1 coordinate 3,140, forward strand.
CAGCCACAGGAACGAAATTCCCTTCACGATAACCGGATTATCAATCTCCAAAGAAAAGATATGAATATTATCAAGTCCTAAATTTCCTGCTACCAGTGCCGTCACTGCTCCGGCAACCTGAAACAGCAGCTTGATCTTCGGTGGTAGGTCGTAGATATCATCCAGGAATCCCCCGAGAAAGACAATCGCTCCTCCGATCAGGATTCCGTTCAGCTTGTCATCTGCCTTCCAGAGAATCGAAAGAGACAGCAGAAAAGCCATATAGATCGCAACACCGCCCATCCGGACAATGCGTCCATGATGAACCGTTCGTTTATTTTCAACCGCATAGATTCCGAGCCTGAATCCCACCCGCTTGCATACAGGAACAAGCACCAGAGAGATCAGGAACGGAATCATGAAGTATGGAAGTGCACCTCTTACAAGATTCATAGATCCGCCTAATTGAATATCAGCCTGTTTATTATACCATGCACATCCAGAGAAAAAGAGCCCGGGAGAATATCGCCTCCCGAAGCCCCTCTCTTCTGTTTCAGAAATACAGGAACGCCATCACGAACTGCGCCGCAAGCGTGGCTAATGCAAGAACCAGAAGCCAGTAGAGAATCTGCGCTTCTCTGACATGCCCCTTCTTCAGAAACCGTTCAAAGTCCACTGCACTCATTCCGGTGAAGCTCAGAATGAAGCAGATCAGATAGATCAGAACCCGGACAATGAACTCAGCCATGCATTACTTCGTGCCGAAGATACGGTCGCCCGCATCTCCGAGACCCGGCACGATATAGCCATTCTCATTCAGCTTCTCATCCATCGCAGCCAGATAGATATCCACATCCGGATGAGCCTTCTGAACTGCCCTGACACCTTCCGGAACACCGACCAGGCATACAAGCTTGATATTATTCGCACCGCGCTTCTTCACTGCGTCAATTGCCGCAACCGCACTGCCGCCGGTTGCCAGCATCGGGTCAACGATCATGACCACAGACTTATCAAGATCCTTCGGGAACTTGGCAAAATACTCATGCGGTTCCAGAGTCTTCTCATCCCGGTACATGCCGATGAAGCCGACCTTCGCTGTCGGCACCAGTCTGCGGATGCCATCCAGCAATCCGATTCCTGCTCTCAGAATCGGAACAATCACAACTTCCTTGCTCAGTTCATAACCTACACACGGACCGATCGGAGTTTCCACATCTACCGGCTGTGTCGGCAGATCGCGGCATACCTCATACGCCATCAGTTCTGCGATTTCATCAAGATTCTCGCGGAAATCCTTGGTTCCGGTATCCTTGGAACGCATCTGAGTAAGCTTATGGGTAATCAGAGGATGATTCAGTACTTCCAGCATTGAGAAGCCCTCCTTCTTTTTTCCAATTTCACATGATAAAAGAAACCAGCAATCTCTGCAACCTCCAATTGCAGAGATCCATCGCTGCATCCGCATCCTTTCCCCGGATTCTGAAGGAAACCATATTCTGAACAGTACTTCAGACTGCCGATGATCCCTGTCAGAGAATGAGGAAAATGCTATATACTTGAGGCATGAACATTCTGATTGCTCCGGCAGTTTTCACACACGAATACAGCTCCATGGCATTGCTTTCCAGGCAGCTGATCCCGGCATTGAAGCAGGCCGGCCACCAGGTTTCTGTCTGTGCACCGATGCCGCTTTCAGAAGAAGCTTCTTTCTTTCCTTCCCCATACTGCCGAGAACCATTTCATCTGTTTACCCTGGACTATGGCCGCAGTGCAGAAGAATACCTCTATGCAGCAGGCATGCTCAGGAAAGGGTTCCTGCGCGAAGACCTGAAATATCTCGAGCAGGCTCTGCAGAAAACAGAACCTGACCTGGTGCTGAACCTCGGAAGACCTGCTATGCAGATTCTGGCAGAAAAAAACCAGATCCCGGTCTGGTCTGCCGTGCATTCCTCACTCTACCGCACCCGTCCGTTTCCGCGTGAATGCCTTGATGATCTGAATGTCATTCTGAAAGATCTGAAGCTGGATCAGATCCTGCATCTCTCTGACCTCTATGCCCACTCCGCCAAACGGATTGCGTTCGGTCCCGTGCAGATGCAGCCATTCAGCGATNACAGCAATCTGATCCGCTGCGGTGCAGTTCTTCCTGCCCAGGAATCCGTCCAGTTTTCAAAGAAGCTCTGCATCTATTTCACCGAAACCCATACCTCTGCGCATAAGCTCCATCGCATCATCCGCGAAGCATTCCTCGGCGCTCCGTATGAAGTCTATGTCTGGTATCCGGGATGCCGTCCTTCCAAAGAAGAGAACCTGCATATGCTTTCCGAACTGCGCCAGCAGAATCTTGCCGGCTCTTTCGTTCTGATTCACGACGGCACTTCTTTCCTGTTTAATACTGCGATGGCCCTCGGCATTCCGCAGGCCATCATCAGCGACGGCAGCTATGAACGCAGCTGGAACGCAGCTGCCGGACACCGGTACGGCTTTGCCCAGGTGCTGCAGGAAGATGAACTTGCCATCGGAACCCTCTATGAAACGTACCGCATTGTCTGCAGCGATGACCGCTACAGAGAAAAAGCCGCCGATGCCGCAGAACCCATGCATGCACTAAACGGCCTTAACCCATTGCTTCAGGCAGTCAATACCCTCTGAATCTGTTCCATCGTAACCGGTCCCTGTCTCAGGATGACCGGTTCTTCTTTCGTGCAGTCGATGATCGTCGAAGCTTCTCCAAAATGAGGCTCTCCTTCCATCATGCCATCGAGATCCGGACATGCATGTTCAATCTCATCCAGACTCGTGCATACCGGTTGGCCCGACTGATTGGCCGATGTCATGAACAGCGGACACCCGACTGCTTCAATCAGCTTCTTCACCGGCTCACTGGTCGCCATGCGTACCGCCAGCGTCTCCATATTTCCATTGACATAGGCAGGAACCTCTGCCTTTTTCTTCAGGATCAGCGTCACCGGTCCCGGCATGAATGCCCGGATCATCTTCTCGCCAAGCGGCGTCACCTCAGCAACCGTCTTAATCTGCGCTTCATCGCTGCACATGATCGGAAATGCCTTGGTCAATGGCCGATGCTTCACATCGCGCAGATGTTCCTGAGCCGCCTCGGAATCCATGCGTGCGCAGACACCGAACACCGTATCCGTAGGGACGGAAATCACGCCGTCATGATTCAGGATCTCTGCTAATTCTTCTGTTTCCTCTTCCCGGAATCTTCTCATTCTGCTTTTCCTCTAGCGGAACATAGACAGGACCATGCTGAAAATGACAATGACTACCATCACCAGCATGAAGTTCCGCATCGCTTTCTTCTTTCTGTTCATCGGGGTCCTCCCAGAGATGCGGTATTATTCTAGCATCTTCCGCCAGAACGTCTATCTCCCTCCGAAAAAGCGACGGGAATCACTCCCGCCGCTGAATACTTCATGCAATCTTCGTAAGCTTGCAGAATAATGCATACCTGCCGTTATACGCATCATAGCGGCATGTCGAGAGCGTGACGATCTGATCTTCAGAAGATACCGTCACAGCCGATGTGAAGGTGGACTGATCGATCTTGTCCTGCACATAGGCATTGAATGCTTCATCACTTTCGAAGCTGATCTGAACATAGCCAGCCGCCCCATCCGTTAGAATGCCTGCAAACGGCTCCAGCTGGTAGATCGCATCCGGGGTCTGCAGATACAGCACTTTGTGGCCGTCATACCAGTCCTGTTCCCGGTACTTCTCGACATCCGCAAACATCGAGCCATTGCGCATATGGTGCGCGTACATCACCGTATTGCGATCCGTGAATCCAGGCGAATTCGTATAGTCGATGAAGATGCAGCCGGAATGATTCACCGTTCCATCAAACAGATGCTCCAGGTAATACTCATTATCCGTTCCCTGCACGATCGGATAGTCAATCTCCGAATCCGGCAGCGTCAGCCATCCGGAAACGTCCGGATTGATGTCGGCAAGCTTCGTGAAGTCTGCTCTGGTCACCCCATCCGGAAGCGGATCCTCAGCAGCTGCCGAAGCCTCCGGAACTGTCTCTACCGCAGCGGCCAGTTCTGCATAGGCATTCTGGCTGTCCCGGTATTCCTTGATGCCCGCAAACAGCTGATAGCCCGAATATCCGGCCACGCACAATGCTGCAATCAGAATGATCTGAAAGAACCTTCTGCCAGCCTTCGTCAGCTTCTTTCCGGATTTCTTCTCTCCCTTTGCCATGGTGTTACTCCTCAAGTCCGAAATAGACCATTAACATCCGGTCTTTTCCATTCATGTCTTTCAGGATCTCGAAGCGGGCCTCCGGCAGATATTCCTTCAGCAATGCACTCATATGCTCGCGCTGATCCCAGCCCATCTCAAACGCCATGAACGAACGCGGTTTCAGCACTTTCTGACAGTCGCGGAAAATCTCCCGGTAGAAGAACAAGCCATCCTCGCCGCCAAACAATGCCACATGCGGCTCAAAGTCCACCACCGACTTCTCCATCTTTTCATGAGCAGGAATATACGGCGGATTCGAAATCAGCACATCCAGCTTCACGCCCTGCTCAATCAACGGCTTCAGCATATCACCGGCCGTGAACTCGATCGCTGCTTCATTCAGCTCGGCATTCTGCTTTGCCGTCTTCAGTGCTTCTTCCGAGATATCGGTTGCCCGCATATGCACTCGCGGCTCTTCTTTCGAAACGGCAATCGCGATGGCCCCGCTGCCCGTTCCGACATCGGCGCACTCCACGGTTCCTTCCGGAAAATACCGGTCAATCCGCGACAGGATATGCGCACAGAGCTCTTCCGTCTCCGGACGAGGAATGAGCACATCCTCATTGACAATCATCTTGTAGCCATAGAACCACGAATACCCGAGCACATGACTCATCGGCTCCTGCTTCAGAATCCGCTCCATGCCTGCATCAAATGCCTTCTCGAGATCTTCCGGCATTTCTTCTTCATAATGCAGATACAGGTTGTAGCGCTCTTTCTGGCTCAGCTCCACGAGAAATGCCATGACGGTTTCCGAAGGAACATCATTCTGCTCGCAGAGCTTCTCATAATGGCGGACTGCTTTTGAAAAAGTCGTCATGCGTTTTCTTCCTGCTCCAGTTTCTGCTTGTCATCTGCCGCCTGCAATGCCGCAATGATGTCATCCAGCTTTCCTTCCATGACCCGATCCAGCTGCGTGATCGTGAACCCGATGCGATGATCCGTCACCCGGTTCTGCGGATAGTTGTACGTTCTGATCTTCTCGGACCGATCGCCAGTCCCGATCTTCGCCCGGCGGATCTTTCCTTCTGCTTCTTCTTTTTCTTTTTTCAGCTCTTCATAGACCCTTGCCCGGATCAGCCGCATCGCCGTCTCGCGATTCTCGATCTGCGATCTGCCCTCCTGGCAGTTCACGGTGATTCCGGTCGGCACATGCACAATCCGCACTGCCGAATCCGTCTTGTTGATATGCTGACCGCCAGCCCCGGAAGCACGATGCGTCTCAATCGTCAGATCCTTCGGATCAATCTCGATATCTGCATCCTCCGCCTCCGGCTGCGCCAGTACCGTAGCAGTACTCGTCTGAATTCTGCCCTGGGACTCGGTCTTCGGCACTCTCTGAACCCGATGTGCACCAGACTCATACTTCAGGAACTTATACACATTGCTGCCCTTGATCTCAAAGATGATCTGGCTGAAGCCCCCGGCTTCACTCGGCGAAGCCTCCATGACTTCGACCTTCCATCCCTTGGATTCCGCATATTTCGTATACATGCGGTACAAGTCTCCGGCAAAGATATTGCCCTCATCGCCGCCTGCGCCGCCGCGGATCTCCATAATCACATCATGATCATCATCCGGATCCTCCGGAATCAGAAGATGCCGGATATGTTCGAGCAGGGCTTCCCGCTTGGGAACACATTCTTCCAGCTCTTCTGATGCCATCTCTTTCAGCTCTGCGTCGCTCTCCTTCTGCATCTCTCCGGCCTGCTCGATTCTCGCATCGAGATCCTGAAGTTCATGCCACGCTTCCACTCTGGACTCCAGTCTTGCCTGTTCCTTGGAGAGCTTCGTCATCTCTCTCGGATTCTGGAGTACTTCTTCTGAAACCAGAAGATCGCTGATCTCCTGGCTGCGTTTCTCAATCGCTGCTAATTTTGTATGAACTGCTTCGATATTCATCGTCCTTTTTCTCCTTTACGCAAAAAACAATCCCAGAAGAGAAAAACGCTACCGATGAAATGCCTCTTGAATTCGCATCAGTTTCTCCAATCCCGGAAATCTGACTTCATTGCATAATTCCGGTTCAGCTTGCGCAGCGCCTTGGACTCGATCTGACGGATTCTCTCCCGCGTCACATCGCACTCCTTGCCAACCTCTTCCAGCGTCTTAGGTCTTCCATCATCCAGACCGAACCGCATTCTCAGAATCTTCTGTTCCCGATCACTCAGCGTCGATAAGATCTTATCCATCGCCTCCTTCAGGAACTGATTATTCGCATACTCCTGCGGATTGATCGAAGTCTTGTCCTCAATGAAATCTGAAAGCGTCGAATTCTCTTCCTCACCAGCCGGTGTCTCCAGAGATACCGGCTCCTGGGAGATCTTCATGACCTCTTCCACTTTCTTCGGCGTCATGTCTTCCAGCTTCGCCGCAATCTCTTCATAAGAAGGCTCCCGGCCAAGCTCCTGCACCAGCTGCTTCTCGACCCTTCTGACTTTCATGATCTGCTCGCCCATATGCACCGGCAGGCGGATATCTCTGGACTGATCCGCAATTGCCCGGATCATCGACTGCTGAATCCACCACGTCGCATACGTGCTGAAACGGAATCCCTTCGTATAGTCAAACTTGTCCACTGCACGCATCAAGCCCATATTGCCTTCCTGGATCAGATCCTGGAACGAAAGACCGCGCTTCACATAACGCTTGGCAATCGATACCACAAGTCTGAGATTGCTCGAGATCAGCTTCTGTCTCGCTTCCTCATCGCCCTCTTTGGCACGCTTGGCAACCGTTACTTCTTCCTCTGGCGTTAACAGCGGAATCGAACCGATCTCCTGCAGATAAAGCTTCACGGAATCTGAAGTATGCGAACGCCGGGACGTTTCGATATAAGGATCCGGACTGTCCGGCTCCTCTTCCTTTTCTTCTTCGTCCTCATCGCCTTCTTCGTCTTCTTCCTCAGCCTCTTCTTCTGCCTCTTCGCTTTCTTCCTTCAGTTCTTCCGGAATCTGCCCGACCAGAATATCATGTTCGCTGCACCAGTCAAACAATTCATCCAGATCTTCTTCCGAAAGCTTCAGTTTCTGCGCTTTCTCCTGGATCTGTCCCTGGTCGATCTCTTCTCCTGCCTCACTCCTGCGGAGCAGTTCCTTTTTCAGCTCCTCCAGAGAACCGATTTCAATTTTCTCTTTCACTGCCATGCAAACTCCTCCAGCTCATGTATTCAAAACAGAAGCACTTGTCTCTATTTTAACATAAGAACCAAGGAAGCTATTTTCCCCCGAGAACAGGGTACCCCCTATTGTTCCGAAGGAATCCGCTTCGCGAAAATCCTCAGATACCAGCTCGAGCACACATACGCAATCAATGCAAACCCGATCACAAACCAGAACAGCGTCGAACCCGAAAGACTGCCTCCGGCAGCCCCGACCAGGATCAGCGGCAGCACCCGCAGCACCACGCAAAGCAATGTAATCGGCAGCTCTGCCAGCGCCAGCCGCCATGCATTATCCAGATGCTTCGCAAACGGATTCTCGTATCTTGCAAACAGGACGACCAGCCACGAATACACGCTGATCACTGCCACATCAATCAGAAACAGAACCGAAAGTACCGAATTCCCGTATCCATCCTTTACGGCCGAATACGCAGCTGCCTGAATCGCTGCCGCAATCGCAAGCGCAATCTCCACCGGCAGACTCTTCACGAAATTCTTTGCGAAGAACGAAAAATACTCTGAGATCGTCCGATCATCTTTTCCTTCATGAAGATGGTACATCATGTGATACATGGCCGCCGTCGCATCCGCAATCGTCACAACCGGAATACACGTCAGCAGAAACAGTATATTCACGAGAATCAGATCCGTGATCTTCGCCAGCACACCATTGACTTTCCGATTGGTTAGAAGATTACTGTCCTTTTCCATATTCCTCTCCTGCAAGCTGAGCCAGAACCTCAGGGATTACTTCCGGTTTCTTCGTCTCCGCAAAGAACCCGATCACCGGATCCTCTATTCCGCTCTCCTCTGCAAATGCAGTATCCTTCAGCGAATACCCGCATGGCACATTCTCTCCTTTTCCCGGATCCGTATCGCCATTCGCCAGAACAAGAGGACCAGGGTAAGTCTTCACCCGCTCATCCTGCACTTCATCCCTGAGATCCAGAAAATACCCGTATCCCGCCAGCACTTCAAACGCATCTTCCGGCGCAATCAGGATATCCAGCGTACCAGCCGAGCTCAGCGTGCTGAGGGCCAGCAGATCCTGCTCGCTTTCCACCTGATACCCGCTGGTCACCGATACCTTCCCATCTGTCTGCAGGGCTTCCTGCAGAGCCTGTTCCAGAACTGCCGTCTCTTCTTCCGTCAGCACTGCATTGCATACCGCAGCCGAATACACATTCCTCGATGGATGGCGGACGGAATAGACCACATAGAACGCAAAGAGAATACAGCCGGCAATCACTGCTGTCTTCAGAAGATAGTAGTCTTTGAACTGCTGCAGCTTCTGCTGCAGATTCAGATTCTGATGATTCTCTGAAGAAGACATATAACCATTTTATGACAGACCGCGTATGGATTCAAACACCCGGAACCATCAAAAAAGTGCGCAGTCTATTTTGGACTACGCACGTCGAAGAGCCCTTCAAAGCTGATTGAAGTACAAGTTTCTGTGGAGCGCAGAACTAAGAGTCCTGTGGAGACTGGCATCCCTGCAACAGCGAGCAGCTATTGCCTGCTGGAGCAAACGCTCATCCAAGAAGCAGGAAGCCCAGGTGCTTTAGACAATATGTAAAAGCCCTCCATTAACTTGTGTGTTCGAGGATCATCCCGCATACTTGTTATTGGCTTAATTAAAAAGATGGGGGAAGTTGCCTCATCCAAGAAAGGAAGGCCTTTACATGATAGCATACGTTGGAATTGATGCACACACTACAAACTACACTCTCTCAACTTATCTTGAAGGATCAGCAGCACCTGTGAACACCAACGCCTATTCTCCTTCTGTTTCCAACATCGTAAACTACTGCAAGGGGATCAGGAAAAAGATTGGAAATGATACAGAGATCATTGTCGGATATGAAGCAGGCTGCCTCGGGTTTAAACTGAAGCGTGATCTTGAGGAGAAGGGTCTTACCGTAAAGATCCTTGCCCCTGCTTCGATTACCGGAACAGAAATCAACAGACGGCGCAGGAAGAAAACAGACAAGCGGGATGCTGAAGCGATTGCCAGATCGCTGAAGAATCATGAATACAGCGAAGTCTATACCCCCGATGAAGAAGATGAATCAGTACGTGATTTCATCCGTATGCAGCAGGATCACAAGAAGCAGCTCAGAGTGATCAAACAGCAGATCTGTGCGTTTACCACCAGGCATGGATACAAATTTACGGATGGCAGGAATTACTGGACAAAGAAACATCTGAAATGGCTTAAGGAGCTTCCTCTGGAGGGGATCAATAAGGAAACACTGGATTCTTACCTGCTGTCATATGAAACAGTTTCTGATCGAATTGAGCAAATGAACAAACGCATTGAAGAAATTGCTGAAACGGATAAATACCGGGAAGCAGTTCACAAGCTGATCTGCTTTAAGTCAGTGAAAGTACTTACCGCTCTGGCTGTGATTGTGGAAATCGGAGATTTCACCAGATTCGTTAAAGCAAAGAACTTTGCGGCATTTCTGGGCCTGGTTGCAGGAGAACTCAGCAGCAGCGATGATCAGAATCAGACGGGAATAACAAAACAGGGAAACACCTTTTTGAGAAAACTACTTGCCGAATGTGCACAATCTTTCTCAAGGGCATCATCTGGCAAAAGTGAAGCACTGAAGAAGCGGCAGGAAGGCAACGCTCCTGAAGTCATTGCATATGCGGACAGAGCGAATGAACGCCTCCGGAAGAGATACATGCGTCTTGTGCTTCACAATCGAAAGAACCATAACAAAGCAACGNTAGCCATAGCACGTAAGCTGGCATGCTTTATATGGGGAATGATGACAGGCAATATTCATACTGTTCTTGCTTAAAATGATTCTATCGATTATCAGGCAGTCAAGACTTGCGTTGAGCACTTCAGATCAGGAAATCATTGAATGACCTAAAAACAAAGAGGAGGATAAGAATTAGATTGAAGGCATCAGGAAGGAGCAGCCCGGATTTGAACTGGATGGTTCAGCTATCTGCGGCGGGGCTATGATGGCACCTTTCCATGGTGATCCACGATTTTAGACAGCAGAGCTGGCGGCGAAACCATTGGCCTGTGGGGTGGGAGAGCAGTTGTCCCTGATACACGTATAACAGAATGGCTAAATACCGCGAACTGTTGAAAATCCGAGACTCTTTCCTCATGCCTTCAACAGCAAAGGAAAAATATTGAATCAATCTGAAACTAACACTTGACATTGGCTTTTACATAACAGCCCTGGGTAGCTCACATAGTGATTCCAGAGAGTCAGCATGATCTGCCGGCTTCTGAAATAAAGGGTAACCTCTTATCTCGGCCTCACGATGTATTCCGTGATGAGTCCGTCTTTATTGCAGGTTGCAGCACCGATGCAGGGGATGTGCAGCCCGGCAAGCTCAACATCATATTCCATGGAATTCGGATTCAGCTTTACGATCTTTGCTTCTACGGAGTAAGTTTTAAAGACACCTTCAAATGCATTCTTCACGCCTTCCCGTCCGCTTGCCACAACATCCGGGAACTTCAGCAAGCGTGCGCCGCCGTCAACGAAGGAGCATTCCTCTGCAAAGAGGGAAGCAACCTGATCAGCTTTGCCGGAATTCAGTCCGGCAACATAATTCTCAAGAACTTTGCTGACGTCCATGCTCAGATCTCCATTGCAGTGCGGTAAGCCTTGTAAATCGCCCACTTTGCATCCTTGACTGCTTCGGCATCACCGATCACGCAGACTTTCGGTGCAAGTCCATTTGCATCAAACGGCACATACGGCTTCGATCCAAGAGCGAGCACGACGGTGTCGTATCCCTCAAGCCGGACTTCTTTTCCATCCTTTTCCGCAATGACGCCGCCAGGGATGAATTCCTTGACCTTTGTCTCAGTGCTGATTTCCACTTCCTCATCTTTCAGACGCTTCATGAGTGCATTGCGAACTGTGAGATACAGAGTCGGAGCAACCGCCGGGAGCATGTCAATGATGGTCACTCTGGTGCAGTAGTCTGTTGCAAATTCTGCAGTCTCAACGCCGACTTCCCCGCCTCCGACGATGAGCACGGACTGCTTGAGAACTGGATCACCCTGCAGGACATTGTTTGCAAGCACCACTCCGGTCTCTTTCAGACCAGGGATATTCGGCACAAGCGGTTTTGCTCCGGTTGCCATAATGAGAACGTCAGGCTTCAGTTCTTTGATCATTTCCTCATCAACTTCCGTGTTCCATCTGATCTCGACTCCATTGACCTTGCACTGATGCAGCATGTAGCGGATCTCTCTGGTGAGCGGCTGCTTGAATGGCGGGAACGCACCGATTCTGAGCTGTCCACCTGCCTTGAGCGCATCGTTCTTCTCAAGCAGGGTTACATGATGTCCGCGGTATGCCGACATCCACGCAGCAGTAAGTCCGGCAGGTCCTGCACCGACGACCACCACATTCTTCGGACTGTCGGTCTTTGTGAGCATGCGGTCTGCGCGGTGGCTGGACTGCGGATTGTACATGCAGCCGACACCCCAGTCGCCCGGCATCAGATTCTCCGGATAATTGAACTCCATGCAGCGCTGCGTGCAGCCGATGCACGGAATGATGTCTTCGATTGCTCCTCCGACGACTTTGTTCGGGAAATCAGGATCCGCAATGGACTGACGGCCGAGGGATACGGCATCGCAGTCTCCGCGGCGAAGAGCGGTCTCAATGGTGAACGGATCATGGAACAGACCGACTGAGAACACCGGGATGCTGACTGCTTCCTTGATTCTCCGCGAGCTGGAGAGGTTCCATCCGGACTGCCATGCGGTAGGCGGGACGATTGTCTCCCAGGTTTCATAGGTTCCTGCGGAAATGTGCAGCGCATCATAGCCGTATTCTTCGAGCATGGAAGCAAACACAACGGTTTCCTCCATCTCAAGACCGCCGATCCGGTTCTCCTTGGAGCTGAGACGCGCTGTCACGACAAAGTCTTCACCGCATGCCTTCTTGATGCCTTCGACAACCAGCTTCATGAAGTAGGCTCTTCCATCCAGACCGCCGCCGAATTCATCGACGCGTTTGTTGGAACGTGGGGAAAGAAACTGGCCGCCCATGTAGCCATGGGAAGCGTGAATCTCAACGCCGTCGAATCCGGCTTTCTTCATCCGGACGGAAGCATCGACATAATGCTGAATCAGGTCATGCACTTCCTGCGTGGTGAATTCATGCGGCTGCTCACGGTTGGTAGGGCATGGAACAGAGGAGGGTGCTGCGATCTTCTCTCCGGCCAGCGCCGAAACGGTCTCACGGCCGGCGTGATGCAGCTGAACGAGCGTCTTTGCACCATGCTGATGGATTGCGGAAGCAAGTTTCGTCATGCCAGGGATGCAGTCATCTGTCCAGACCGCCGGTTCGTGAGGCATGCCGACACCGCGTTTTTCGACTGCCGCAATCTCAATGATGATCAGACCGAATCCGCCGGCAGCACGTGCGCCGTAGTAGTCAATGGTGTTCTGATTGACGAATCCCTGCGGGTCAAAGACACCGGAATCCATTGCCGGCATGATCAGACGGTTCTTGACGTCCAGACTGCCGATTCTATAAGGACTGAAAGTAGTAGAAAAACGCATAATAAAAACTCCTCCTTCACCTGCATTTTGTGCAGATTTTCAGATTGTGATTGTGATCACACCCTCTTCTAGGTAAAATATTAAAAGGTTTTCAAATGATTTGATAGAGACGGAATAACCAAATTCACAGGAGGAATTCGTCAGAATGACGAAATGGAAAGAAACCAGAAATCACGTCCGTGAAATAGATGCCTATAAGCTTTTCTTCAATGAACTGATCTACAGTTCGCCAGTTCATCTGGTCAAAGCCGCAGCTCAGTTTTTCGGGATGCCGGTGCTGCTCACGGATGAGGAGTATCAGCTGATCTCCCTGTATCCAGAGGAGAAAATCGGAAATGATATCTATGATGCACTGCTCGAGAACGGTGTTCTTCCGACTCCTCTGATCCAGGAGTATCAGGAAGAATACCTGAATGCTTCCGATCGTGTGTATGATCCGTTTTATGCCGACACCGGTGCTGTTGCGGAATGTCCGCGGATCTTCAGCGAAGTATACGGTGGAAACAGAATCTACGGTCATTTTGCAATCATGATGTTCCAGAATCCGCTTGAAGCCGAAGATCTTGCATGTGCAGTGGTCTTTCAGAAGGCACTTCAGATCGTCATGGCAAGGATGGCGGACCGCAAGCCGTTTGAAAATGATCGGTTGCTTCTGGATCTGCTCGATGAGACTTCCTCCACCTCAGTTAAGGATTTCGCCCGTGAGAAAATCGAAGCGGTCATTCATCCGATTTATGCTCTGCTGGTTTTCCCGCTTGGAGAAGGTGCTTCCTCGCATGCATTTGCAGCAATGCAGAAGAACAGACTCCCAAGCAGGTTCTACGACGCAATCGGGGTGATCTTTGATGACGCTCTGATCGTGCTGTTCGGATCTCTTCATGATCCCGGAGGATTCACCAGTCAGGAAATCACATTCTTCGCAAAAGCCGCAGGGACTCTTTCCCCGGCAGGAAGATGCGGAGTATCCCGTCCATTCTCCAGTCTTGCCGCAATCCGCGATCATTATATTGAAGCAAAGCTTGCATCAGATGTGGAAGGGGAACAGCCTGTGTATTTCAGCAAGCACATGATGGATTCACTTGCTTTTGCAATCCGTCCGGACATTCCTCATTCCATTTTCATTTCTCCGGTTCTTGGAGAAATACAGGCATGGGATAAGAAAAACCATACCGACTTTCTTCATACGCTGAAAACCTACCTGTTCAACCTTAGGGACAAGGATCTTACAGCTTCTCAGCTGGACATTCACCGGAACTCTCTGTTTTACAGACTCGGAAGGATTCAGGAACTCTTCCATCTGGATCTGGATGATACCGAAACTGTTTGCCAGCTGATGCTGGGATTCACCCTGAGTGAGCATGACTGAGCTTCTGACTTCCATACCGTTTCCGATTCTCCGCACCATTGTCCTTTGCAGCATGGATCTCTGGCATGCATTTCAGATTCATTGAGAAAATAAAAAAATAATAGTTTGGATTATTTTCTTACATTCCCCAGGCATGATCCTAAGTGTACTAATGAGTAATAGTGAAATTATAGTGTAAAATTAGTGTAATTTTAGTGGGCTTTTAATGGACTTTTCTGATCTTCTCTGGGATAATCAGTCTGAGGTAAACGCACATGATTAAAGCAGTTCTGACGAATGATTCGCTGAGATATATTACGGAGATTGAGAAAAACAGATATAAAGTTTCGGAAATCAATCTGCCCAGATCTGCTGCCAGCAGACTGCGCAAGAATTCGAAAAAGAAAAGTTCGTATGCATCAAACAGAATTGAGGGCAATCCGCTTTCTGAAGAGCAGGTTGATGAAGTGATCGATAGAGATGAACACAAACATTTTCTGAAACCTGAGCAGGAGGTAAGGAACTATTTCCTTGCGCTGAACTACCTGGAGAAGCAGGCTGAGAAGAAAGAAAAGTTCTCTGAGAAACTGATTCTGGATGTACAGAAACTGGTAGAAAAAGGGGCATCAAAGGAAAAGATCGGTCTTCGCGGGCCGATGCCTCCTGGCGTGCTTTTTGCTGTATATGATTCACAGACAGGCAATCCGGATTACATTCCGCCAGAATATTCTGATGTTCCCAAGCTGCTTGATGAGCTCGTTCAGTATGTGAATACGACGGATGATCATCCGGTGATTGTTGCAGCTATCGTCCATTATCAGCTGGTGACAATTCATCCGTTTGAGGATGGAAACGGGAGAACTGCCCGCCTTCTTTCCGGATATATTCTTGATATTAACGGATATGGATTTAACGGAATCGGCTCACTGGAAGAATATTTTGCGTATGATGTGAATGAATACTATGAATCTATCCAGATGGGATTGCCGGCACTTTACTATTCCGGCAGAGATAATCCGCCTCATCCGGAAATCTGGATCAACTATTTTCTCAGAATGGTTCAGCTATATTCCGATAAGGTCTGCGAGCTTTCAGAAGGATCAAGCAATGAAGCAGTTACAAGCAGTCTTTCTTATCTGAAAGAGAAAGAAAAAGGGCTTCTCCTGTTTCTGCTGACGCACTACAGAAGAGAATTCACTCCGATTGAGGTCAGCAGAGAATTCGGCGTAACAAATAAAACGATCATCAATAGATTATCCACCTTGGTAAAGAATGGGTTTGCAGAACCTGTTCTGGCGAAAGAACGAATCAGATCGTATACGCTCAGCAGTTTTTCGACGGAGCATGAAAAAGAATTAATAGCTGCTCTCAAGAAATAGGGGAGTCCATAGTAGATTGCTGAGACATCAGTTGTTCATTAGCAGGAAAATCGCCAAAGCTATCTGATACATATTTTAGAAAATTGTGATCAGAGAAGATAGAAATTGTATTCTGTAGAGCAATACGAAAGTTGCTATACAAATATATTGGGGATATAGTTCGGTTCAGAAGTTTTTACGATTATTAAATTCGAATAGCGGTAGTACGATTGGCTCCCTGCAAGTATTGCATCTGCAACGTTTGCGGGATTGTTTCAAGTATCTGTTTCTATTCCCCAAAATAGAAAAAATTCAAATTTGGGGAAGAGAAAAGTATGGTAAAATTGCTTTCTTGTTGCTCATAAAGCGAAAGAATTGCCTGAACCAACTTACTAGCAAAGTTGGCAACTTGATCACCCGCTTCTTAATTTGATCATTTCTTCAGCAACGATCAAATTGGAGGAATGAAATATGCATAAATTCTCCTGCCAAAATAATTCGGGGGAGTAAACGAAATTGCTTAGCCGCAAGAGCCGACGGCATATCGGCCATGTCGCCGCATATGACGAGAACATCTATCATTTCTTGTTTGCAGAGGAATTATTATTCGATTTCTAGAACCTCTTGGACAATTGTTATACCAAAGATATCTTCAACTTTCTTCATAATTTCTTCTCTTGCTTGTGCAAGTGATTCATAAGAGTACGCTGAAATATTTGTTAAAACAAGTGCGTTTCTGTCATAGACTTGCATTCCATGCATTAAAACGCCTTTTAAGCCTGCTTGCTCGATAAGCCACCCCGTGGAGATTTTGTATTTTCCATTTCCCATGTAAAATGCTTTTAAATGAGGATAACTTGAACGCAATTCTTCTAATTTATTTTGATCGATCATTGCATTTTTAAAAAAGGAACCTGAATTTGGAATAAGGTTTGGATCAGGCAGCTTCCACTTGCGAATATCCATAACAGCATCACGAATCATTTGCGGTGTATATTGGGTAAGTCCCCGTTCTCTCAGAACTTCTTCAACCGGTTTATAAAATGGAGGTCTGGGATTTCCTTTTCTGAGGCGAAGCGTTACGCTGCAGATAATGTAACGGCGCCATGCCTTTCCTCTGAAAATAGACATTCGATAAGAAAACTCACAGTCGTTCTTATCTAATGTTACAAAACAATTTTCAATTGTGTCATATGCCTCAAGTTCAACAAACGTCTGTGAGATATCTTGACCATAAGCCCCAACATTCTGTACAGGAGCAGCGCCAATCGTTCCAGGAATCATTGACATGGCTTCAATTCCTGAAAGGTTATGACGACAGCTTTCAGCAACAATTTCATCCAGAATATTACCCGCGCCAAACTGAATTGTTACGCTTTCATAATCTTCATTGATTAGCTTAAAGCCTTTAATTTTCATATGAAGGATAATGCCTTCAAAGCCATCATCATTTGCCAGCGTATTGCTTCCTTCTCCCAGGACAAAGGTTTTAAGCTGATGTTCTCTGGCAAAATTCATTACATCAGCGATTTCGCTTTTTTGATTAATTTCGGCAACAAAGGAGGCACTGCCGCCTAATCGCATTGTTAAATAATTCCTCAGTTTTTCGTTTCTTAGTAGTTTCATGGGTCATACGTAGTAAAAATCTGAGAACCATATTATCACGTATGCTCGCATTCAATGAATCAAATGATTCTGATGATTCTTTCTGGAATATATTGTGATTTTCGCAAGGCTTTCCAAAAAATTCCATTATGTTTTTCACAATCTGACGGCGTGATTTTGATCTTTACATTCCGGGCATATGAATTTTATTGCCACTCAAAACCAGTTATGCTGTTAACAGATCTTAAATATGTAAACATATAAGGAGAACCATATGACAAAAATTGTATTTATCACTGGATCGATGCGCAAAAATTCCTTCAACCGCCAGCTTGCCAATGAAATTGCCGGGATGATTGGTTCCCGGGCAGATGTTTCCTTCCTGGACTATGGGGATATTCCGTGGATGAATCAGGATATTGAATTTCCGGCGCCTTCTTCGATCAGCAGGGTTCGCTCCATTCTGCAGGAGGCAGATGGCATCTGGATCTGTTCGCCTGAATACAACGGCACCATTCCGGGTGTCCTGAAGAATCTTCTGGACTGGGTATCCCGGTCGCTTGATCCAAATGATCCGGCAGGACTTTCCGCCGTGGCTGGCAAGAAAGTCACCATCAGCGGTGCCGGAGGCAGAGCAAAAACCGGCTCAGTTCGCAGCCATCTCGCTGATTTGTTAACTTTCATGCGCATGGAAGTCATTGGTAAGGATGGAACTGGTATTGCTGTCGGTGCTGTTGGCTGGAAAACAGATGTTCTCAGCCTGGATAAAGAACAAAAGGCAGAACTAAATGCTCAAGTTGATACCTTTCTGAAAGTCATCAGCGAAAAGTAAATTAAAATCGCAGAAAATGAAGCCGGAGGAGAATGAAGCTTCTTCAGGTCATTTTTGAATTCAGGAATCCATTTTTCCGCCTTATATTAAGTGAAANAAAAGTATCATCCCGAATCATAAAGCAGTCTTTCAGGAGAAAAATACATGAAATTGATATTCATTGACGTTGACGGAACGCTTCTCGACTATGAAAGCAACCTGCCGGATTCTGCTAGCCAGGCAATCAGAGAGACACGAAAAAAGGAAATCTGGTTTACATCTGCACTGGAAGATCAGAAGCAGAAGTCTATGATTATATCTGGGAAATCGGCCTAGATGGAATGATCGGTGGGAATGGCTCCTATGTCAAAGATGGAGACGAAGTGCTTCTTGATCAGCATATTTCAGCTGAAGATGAGAGGAAAATTGTAGATTGGCTCCAGGCAAGAAACCTGGAATTCTACCTGGAATCCAATAACGGTCTCTTTGCCTCAGAACACTTTGACGATGAAAACGGGAATCGTGTCATCCGGGAATACGCTTTAAAAAAGGTCCCCTTCGGTGACCACTAGAAACACATTGTGCAGGAGCTGAAATTCCTGCACGTTTTATAATGTAGTTATGCTGGACGAAAAGCTTTATTCTGATTATCCCTTCTATGTCGTATCCAGTTTTTCAGCAAGCCGAATCCGAAAAAACAGCAAGCTCAATCCGATGAGACCGGCATGAGTCCTAGACCGCTTCAGATTGATCTGATTTCTGAACAGGAGGCAGTTTGGTGTTCAG
>NZ_VUMN01000038.1 GCF_009696165.1 Stecheria intestinalis
AAACCGGGGAAGACGTTACCATTCAGGTCCAGGTGAAAACTATCAGATGGACTGGGGCTTTGTAAATGTCGATATTGAAAACGGAAAACAGTACAGAGCCGCGTGTTTTGTGATGATATGCCATCATTGCGGAGAGCGCTATGTCGAATTCTTCCCCAACGCCAAGCAGGAGAATCTGTTCATAGGCATGATCCATGCGTTCCAGAGAATGGGAGTTCCGAAGTACATTCTCACTGATAACATGAAAAGCGTAGTTACAGGCCGAGATTCGGAAGGAAAGCCGATATGGAACAAAGACTATGAAGCGTTCATGAGGGCAATCGGCTTTCAGACCAAGCTGTGCAAGCCACGCCACCCCTTCACTAAGGGAAAAGTAGAACGTCTTGTCCGCTTCGTTAAGAACAACTTCATGGCAGGACGGCCATTCAGTAATATCACCGAGCTGAATTATGATGTCCTGTCATGGTGCGATGTTCAGAACAAGAAATATCATAAAGGCGTTTACTGTGTCCCTGATGAAAAACACAGCGAAGAGTGTATGAAAGTCGCCAGGCCGCTGCAGATAACCAAGGATGTTTTGATATACCTCTGGCCGGAGAGAAAGATATCCTTTGATGGCTTCATTAATTTTGAAGGCCGCCGGTTTGGCGTTCCGTACTGGTATACCGAACGTGTTGCACGAGTCTCCAGGCAGGAATATATCCTGATTATCCGATCTGACGATCTCAGCAGAAAGCTGGCAGAACATGATGTGACGTGGGCTCCATATGACAGTTTCTGCAAAGATCAATATGCGGATGAACAGCCCGAGGAATTCCCTACAGCTCCCATTACCACACAGATGCACCAGCGGGAAGGCAAAAATCAATCAAGGTTAGGAAATTTCAATTTTGATAAGGAGGTTGAGATGTAATGGAACAGTCATTATACGACCTCTTCGGAAAGAGCTCGGAAACACTGAAGCTTGATTTCGGGCCAGAAGAACTTGCTCAGATGGCAGCCGAAAAGAACTATACCGAGGATCAGATTGAAGCCATCGTGGAGCTGTTTCAGCAGCTTGAAGCTCGCAAGCATGAGAAAGTGGTAAACACCCTCCTAAAGTTAAGCAGACTGCCTGTGAAGGCTCCAAAGACGTTTGAAAATTATGACTTCACGCGGCTCCATGGGAAAGACGGCGACGCAGTCCGTGCGCTTTCAAATCTCTCGGAACTGTATGCCGGAAAGAACGTCGCTCTGATCGGTCCGGCTGGAGTAGGAAAGACACACTTGGCTCAGGCATATGGAAGAAAATGCTGTATGGAAGGAATGAAAGCATACTTCCTTAAGGCATCAGAACTAGATGATCTGTTCATCCAGGCAGGAAATGACAAAACTAAGAAAGCTCGCGTCATCAACAGACTTCTGAAGCCTACCTGTCTGATCATTGATGAGATCGGCAGACGTCATTTCGACAGAGAATCCACAGCTATGTTCTTCGACCTGATAGATCGCAGATATGAGAAGGAAGGGCCTAAATGCATGATCTTCACCAGCAATAGGCAGCCTGATGAATGGTCTGAATACTTTGACGGAGGAGATAGCCTGAACGCAGCTCTGGACCGTATCTTCGACGTTGCAAAGATTGTTACAGTCAAAGGAACAAGCTATCGTGGTCAGCGTCGCGAGATCCTCGCAGTCGAAGCAGATGACGATATCCATCAGGTGAACTGATCAAGGATAAGCAGACCGACTTCAAAGCAATCAGTTCAGCTAGTACATGAGCCTGTGGATAATATTCCATAGAAAGAAGTCGGTCTGACACAAAGAACCCGGAGCTTCGCGTGCTGATTAACATGCGCTATACTCCGAGTTCTATTTGTTTTCTGCTGTTTTGGTCCTTTCTTTCCGACCGGAATTGGCCTTTTTCTCCCGACTCAGAATGGCCCTTTCTATCCGACGCTAACAGCCTGGAAAAACCGGAAACTGTCAAAATTACAGGGAAAGGAAATAAGATACGCATTGTGCCTGTAATGGGTAATACTGCAGAAATCCTACGAAAGTATATCGAAGAAAACAATCTAAATACACTGAAATATTCAACCAGAGAGTTTCTTTTCTCGAATGCCCAAAATCATAAGTTTACTCGTGCCGGCATCGCTTATATTCTCAATAAATACGCAGCAATGGCAGAAGAAAAATCAGGTCTTACCTTTAACATTGAAACACATCCGCATGTTCTGCGGCATTCCAAAGCAGTACACATGCTTGAAGCAGGAGTTCCGCTAATATACATTCGTGACTTTCTTGGGCATGCAAGTGTAAAGACCACAGAGATATACGCCAGGGTTTCACAGCAAAGTAAAAGAAAAGCTTTGGAAAACGCATATGAAGAAATTACAAACGAGGAAACCAAGGATTGGAATGAGGATGTCAATCTCATGAGATGGCTTCAAAATCTCACAAGAAAATAATGTAAAGTAATTGCCGCAATTATCCGCTTCAGTATTTGTGATTGCGGCATTTACTTTGCATTATCCATCGCTTTGCATAATTTCCTATTCCATGGCTGCCTATGAACGCAATGTTATGATGCTCATAAAGCGGAGCAAGATTACGTAAAGCTTTCAGCTTTTCAACGTCATTTCGTAAACGCTTAATAAATAAGCTGTCATTAAGGGAGAAAAGTATCTGTATTCCTTCCGTGATTCGAGAAAGGCAGCGAAAGAAGAAAAAGACTATCTGATCCGACGTCAGAAAAACGGAGATTACTCAGATGAAGAGTTCAAGACAAAGCAGGAGGAATTCGGAACAATTGTATTGGAAAGTGATGTAGATCTCGATGGAGAAACTGCATACAAAGCTTATTCCTCCAGATGGGAAATCGAACTGGTCATGCGTTACTACAAGCAGGCATGCGAATTGGATGAGACAAGAGAACACGCAGACTATTCCGTTCATGGAAGTGAACTTTGCAGTTTCCTGGCTTCGCTCCTCACATTCCGCCTGATCAATAATTTTGATAGGGTCAAACTGCTCAACAGTATGACCTTTCGAAAAGCAATGAGCATTCTGGAAAGAGCCAAGAAAGTCAATATGCCCGGAAAAGGATGGCAGCTGATTAAGATGGTGCAAACTCAAATAGATATTCTGAAAGAACTAGGACTAATACCAAAAGTCCCAGCATCAGACACTCAGCTGCTTAAGCGAAAGAGAGGCAGACCAAGAAAAAATCCGGCTATAGTCTAACAAATTGGGAAAGTTGTAAATAAGAGCCAATTTCGATCAATAGATCTTGTGGCTGCGTGTAATTGGTATATTTCTAATATTATACTTACAGAAGTGGTTATTCGCTGTTCCTTGGGCTTCTAAATAGAGACAAAAAGTACTGTTGAATAGAATGGACAAATCATGATAGCATTTTTCCTGAGGGGAGGTAAAAGCTAATGTATGTAAGTAAAATGCATATTGAAAACTATCGCCTTCTTAAAGACGTAACAATTGATTTTGATCGATCATTAACTCTTTTTGTCGGTAAGAATAACTCGGGAAAAACTTCCATCATGAACATAATGGAATTACTTTTGTCTGATGCCAATACACTTCCTTTCGATGATTATCCGCTTGATTGTCGTCATACTTTATATAAGGCTGTAAAAGATTATTGGAACAGCAAGAGCTTAAATCCTATCTCGGATTTTCGACAATGTGCACCTATAACATCTGTCGTGCTTGCTATAGATTATTCAGAAGAAGATTCATATGGTGAATTGAGTAATTTTATAATCGATTTAAATGAATCGGTGAATATCGCCATTATAAAAGTCTCTTTTGATGTTTCTCTAAATGCAAATGAAGTTCTTGATCAATGCAAGTTAGATTTTGATGTGCTAAAGGCAACACATGATAATCCTGATGAAAGCTTATGCTTAGCAAAAGTAGTACAAGACGCTTTTTCAAAGCTATTCGAAATGAATATAACAGCGGTAAACCCTTCTGCTGAGGAGGATTTTGACCTTCGAACAAAGCGTGATCTTCAAAAACTTTTTTTGTTCAAGACCATAAAAGCTGAGCGAGGTCTCGATGAATCTGATTCAGCTGCACAAAATCCTATTGGGCATATTATGAATAAGTTGTTTAGTGCAGACAGGGAAGATGTAGATGAATCATTAAGACCAGCTTTGGAACAATTACAGCTTATCATCCAAGATGTTAATTTTAACGTCCAGAATCGTGTTAACAAACATATGAATTCCATTATTACTTCAATGGCATCGTTCGGGTATCCAGATGGTGAAGATCTTAAGCTAAAAGCAAATACAAGAATCGCTATTGACAAAAGTATTATTGATTCTACACAATTAGCATATGTGTCTCAAGAAGGGGAAGAATTTCTCCCGGAATCACATAATGGACTAGGCTATAAAAATCTTATCAGGATTTCTTTGGAACTTCATGGATTTGCAAGAAATGTACGGGCTGATAGAACAAAGATTCCTATTCTGTTTATTGAAGAACCGGAAGCTCATATGCATCCACAACTTCAGTCCACGTTTATTGGTTTTTTGGAAAAGTTTCTTAAGAATGAGATAGGCAAACAAGTTGTTCAGACTATTATTACTACACACTCTCCACATGTAGCAAATACTGTGTCTTTTGCTAATGTCAGATATATACGCCGATTTCGTACGCATGTAGAATATAAAAATCTTATGAAATTTCCAGCTACTGGCGCAAATGAAGAAGAAAAGAAACAGCATATTGACTTCTTGCAGAAATATATGAAATTAAGTTACTGTGATCTTTATTTCTGTGATAAAGCTATATTGGTCGAAGGCGCCTCTGAAAGGTTACTGCTTCCAGATATGATCAGAAAATGTGAAGAGGAAGGACTTTTTGGCAGCAGATCGCTATTGTCTCAGTATTATACAATTATTGAAATTGGTGGTGCATATGCACATCTTTTTTATGACTTCGTCGATTATCTTGGCATACCTACATTAATAATCACAGATATTGATTTTGTGGACAACCGTGGACAGGCTTGCCAAAAAGGTGAGGCTAAGCGCTCATCCAATGCAGCAATTAACAAGTGGTGTCATGACAAATATCAAATTGCTATTTCAAATACTATACCAATTGATAAAGTTTTGAAATTACAGACAAATGAGGAAAAACTTATCAATGGAATCAGGAGAATTGCTTTTCAAGAGGAGGAGGAAAACTTTCATCCAAGGAGTTTAGAAGAGGCTATAATAAATGTTAATCGTGCACTATTTGGTAAATCAGCAGACGATCTCCCAATATTTTCAGATGAAAATGAGAAGAAGACCGGTTTTGCAATAAAACTTCTTTATGAACCTCAATATGAAAGTTATACTGTGCCTTCTTATATTAAAAATGGACTTATCTGGCTTTGCAAAGTTTCAAGATATCCGGAAGGAGAAGAGCCTTTATTAATGCATAAGAGAAAACGGTAGACAATAAGGATGAAAAAGTTGCCATGACAACGAAGGAAACGGCAGAAGCTCGTGCGAAAGAGATAGAAAATAGAATAATAGAAACTGTTCAGTCAGGAAGAAGTTTTCGCATTGAAGCTGGTGCTGGTGCTGGTAAAACATATTCTCTGGAGAGAGTTGTAGATTGGTTAGGAAAGGAAAAAAGAAAAGAATTTCAAAGAAATGGGCAGAGCGTCGCTTGCATAACATATACTAATGCAGCTGTCGATGTTATTGCTAGCAGACTGCCAACGAATTCATTTATTCACCCAAGCACAATTCATACTTTTGCATGGAATTTGATAAAACAGTTTCAATCTTCTCTTATTGCATCTGTGATTGAACTGGATCTATTACCTAAGAAGAAAGGTGTTGCAGAAAAAAAGATAGATTCAAGAGATATACATCATGTATCTTACACTCTGGGTGTGCGTTATTATGAGGATCATGTTCTATATCTTTTTCATGATGATGTAATACAGATTTTTGCACATTTTTTGGATTTCCAAAAATTTAGAGCAATGCTCTCAAAAAAGTATCCAATTATTTTGATTGATGAATACCAAGATTCTTTTAAAATAATAATGGATCGTTTTTTAAAAAATTATATCAGTAAAGGAATTGGCCCACAATTTGGACTTTTTGGTGATTCTTGGCAAACTATATATTCTTCCCAAGGAGCATGTGGCCTTGTGGAAGATGATAATCTTGTTGTAATTAATAAAGAAACGAATTTTAGATCACAGCAAGTTATTGTTGACGCTTTGAACAAAATACGACCGGATCTTCCTCAAATTTCGGCCTCCGATAATTGTGATGGGAAGATAGAAGTTATTACAACAAACGAATTTGACTATAGCCATAGAATTTCTAAAGGCTATTATAAAGACGAATTAGAAGATGCATTGTTGTTTGATTGTATAACTAAGGTCTCAGAAAAAAAAGATGTTGAATGGAATGAAAAAACAAAGAAACTAATGCTTACTCATAAGCTCCTTGCAAAAATGCAGGGGTATTCAGATGTTTTAAATCTATTGGGAGACCATTTAAAGAATAAAGATGATGAGCATTTCTTGTTTTTTCAAAACAAGGTTGAGCCAGTGTATCAAGCCCTTGAATTGAAAGATACCAAAAGACTTTTCGAAGCATTGGAAATTGAGAGAAGACCTATTGAGTCAAAAAGTGATAAGCATCAATGGACAGTATTAAAAGATGCATTATGTAAGGCTCGAAAGAAAACGATTGGAGATGTACTACAAGTAGTTTCTGATAGTGAATTAATTGGTATTCCGTCTGAAGTTGAATTCTGGATGACTCAGGCTAAAGATCATGATACGAAAGACTTGTATTATGGAAAACCGATCAACGAATTTTACAATGTAGCATATTCAGAGATTATTAAAGCAATAGATTTTTTTGGGCCGGAAGCTGAGTTCTCTACTGATCATGGAGTAAAAGGTGAGCAGTATGATAATGTTCTAATCGTCATTGGCCGAGGATGGAATGATTATAAATTTGATGAACAACTTTACCTAAATCCGGCTTTACTAAGTGAAAAAGAGTTAAAAACTTATATTAGAAACAGAAATCTATTTTACGTTTGCTGTTCAAGACCTAAAAAGAATTTGACAATATTAATAACTGTTCCCGTTAATGACTCTTTTAAAAATTATTTGTGTAAAGTATTTGGAAAAGATAGTTTGATTTCCTATAGCGAGTTTGTAAATAATTGCTTCAAAAAATGATATAAAATACATTAATGGTGAAATTAGCACATTTAATTACAAATAAGAGAGTATTTATTGCATTTTATACTTTATCTATTCTTTATGATATCACCTTGCTTCGGATATTAACTCCGTATTTTTATGAATACCATTTTTCAGTCTTTGAACGAGTATATACGCTTTGGGCTGCTGTAATTGTTCTTGATGACCTTTTTCATAAAAGAATTCTGAATAACAAATATAAGATTCTTTTCGAATTGCTATTTACTGCTGCGTTAGGTTCGATGATCTTTCAAAGTGGTCCGCATGATCTTATTCAGGTAAAATATCTGATTTCTTATGGAGTCATGGTTTATATCTTTACTTCAGGAAGTCTTTCCTGCAGCAGGAAGAAATTCCGTAATTTTCTTGTTTTCTTAAGCGTAAATACAGTAGTTCTGATCTTCTTTATGAATGCCGCTTCTTTCTTTCAGTATAATGTGTCTGCTCCGTCTTCAGATATCTTCAGGAATCTGCTGAGACCATTTTCGGATTTTTTCTCTGCTCGAAATAATCTATCTGGCTTTGTGACGCATATCGAAGATCGATATGCTGGTTACTATCTCTCGGTCGGGTATGCCTCATTTTCTCAATATCTTAGTATAGTATTAAGCTTATATCTGTTTGACCAGCTGTGTCATAACTGGGTGGCTAAAGTGATTGGCATCTTGCTCGTAGTGATCAATGCGGTTCTCGCATTATGGATGCTGGGAATGTCGGACGCAAGAGTAGTATTCCTGGATATCATATTGATTGCTATTTGCCTTATTGCAATTGGCGTAAAGAGAATCACGAAAATTCAGTGGATCGGAATCATCATCACTCTTGGACTTTCAGCACTCTCTCTCTTTGCAATTGAACGTTATTATGTTCCTGTGCTAAAACAGAAGATTGCAACTTCAGGAATGGATAATTATCAGTTCTGGAATAAACTTCTGAGCCATCGACTTGATTACTGGGCTGCTGGATGGACGGATTTTCAGAAACATCCGTTTTTTGGAAATGGCTGGATGAAAAGTGATACGCTTGGGGAAACCTTTTCAGTAGCAAGAATCTATCTGAATCATCATAACCTTTTTATCAATCTTCTCTGCTGGACCGGAATCATTGGAACAGGTATCTTTGTACTGGTAATGACCTTATGTACTATTCGAATATTCAAGAATGGCAGATATATTGCAAAGTCTAAGTCGGAATGGCTTATTGTCCTTTGCCTGTGCGTGTTTATTCAATCTATGCTGGACATATGTATAATTGGGGAAGATCTGCATATTGAAACGCCCTGGTTCTGGCTTTGTTTCGGATATCTGGTATTTCTATATAAGAAAAAGCCGGCTGAATAGATTCGGAGTATTGATACCATGTTGGCTTCCGAGTGAAAGATCCTAAATCTTTTGCTTTTTAAGAGAGATGAGCTTTGAACCGTATTAGCAATTAAAGGGAGGATACGATGATAGCAGATGATTCTAGGACGCATGGAATCGTGGAAATGCTGGTTCGGGTTTTCAGAGTTATAGCAGTTTCTACTGTTGTTCCGATTCTTTACTGTTCTCTGTATGCGCACCCAATGCTCGATGACTATTGGTACGGGGCAAAAACTCATGCTGCTTGGCAAGCTGGCCATTCTATTACAGAAGTTCTTGGCGCTGCATTTGCAACCGTAAAGGACTTCTATCTGAACTGGTCTGGATCGTTTACAGACGTTTTCATCAATTCTTTACATGGAGGGATATTCGGAGAACAATACTACTGGATCTGCCCGGTAATTGTTCTGATTTTGTTTCTTGCTGGAACTTATCTGCTGGCTGAAACTGTTTATTGTAAACTTCTTCATCAAAGCAGAAGAAGAGCAGAACTGGTATTTCTGATCCTGATTACTCTTTCACTGAACCTGATGGTTTCACCAGTTCAGAGCATTTATTGGTGGACTTCTGCAATCTACTATACTGGTTTTTATGGCTGCGCACTGATGCTAGCTTCTAGAGTGCTGCTGCTAGGAGAAGGAAAGATAAAGAACCGCCAGAGATTTCATACGATAATCTGTATGGCTTACAGTTTTCTTCTGATGGGCGGGAATCTTCTGACAATACTGACCTCTGTCCTGACAGGGTTTCTGTATACTGTTTCCGTATTTGTGCGCAGAAAGGACAGCAGATATCAGATTCTGCTCATTGAGCTGAGTCTGGTAGCAGGTTTCTGCACAAATGTACTCTCCCCTGGGGTAGGATATCGCCGCTCAGTCAATACCGGAATGGGTATTTTTCCTGCAGTAGGCAGATCGATCATCAGCGCTCTGACCAGCCTGGAAGAATACAGCACTCTGATAGTGGTATTATTATTTATCCCAGTTGTTTTTCTGACAATTTATTCGGTTCGGGGAGCAGAATATCACTTCCTTTACCCGGTTCTTTTTACAATGTGCTCATTTGGCATCTATGCTGCTCAATGGTTTCCATCCTGGTATTCGATCGGAACTGAAGGGGAGCAGAGAGCACTTAGTATCTGCCACAATCTGTATTTCTGGCTGATTCTTCTGAACTGCATTTACTGGTGCGGGTGGTATGAGAAAAAATTCGGTTTTCACTACGAAAACATTGAAAATCTTGCGGCTGATTTTCTGACTCACTGGAAGAAATATATTTCTGCTTTTCTGGCGGCAGCCGCAATTTCTCTTGCTAGCTACCGAAGTCTCGATTCGATTGTCGGAATCGGTGCATGGAAACTGATTTTCAGCGGAGAAGGAACTCAGTACAGCAGTGAAAGGTATGAGCAGGATCAGATTCTGAGCCATTCCTCTGGTAAAGTACAGCTGGAGATGGTATCTGAAGAACCGGTATTGTTGACGGTTCCTGGATACCTCCTCGACGAAGATCCAAAGGCCTGGATTAATCAGAGAATTGCGGAGTATTATGGATTAGAGGAAGTTACCGGGATCGCTCCGGGTTGGCGATAATTAGAGAGGAGGGTCTATGCCATATTTTATACCGACAGATGAATATGTCATTCCAGCAGATAAACGAGTAATAATTTCGAAAAGATGCGAAACAGTAACGCAAGCAATTAATAAGGAGTTTTGGGACGGTTCCACAGATTTATCTCACAGCTTTTATGTGGGTTCTTATGGTAGACATACTGCGATATCTACAAGTGATATTGACATACTGATTAAATTACCACAAGATGAATATAATCATTATGATGTATTAAAGGGTAATGGACAGTCACGTCTTTTACAAGTAGTAAAAAATGCGGTTCTTTCGTCTTATCCCAAAAGTAATATCCATGCCGACGGACAAGTAGTAGATATAGAATTTTCAAATGGAATAAAATTTGAATTGTTGCCTGCTTTTGAAAAGACCGATTGGCTTGGAAATGGATTAGAAGAATACACCTATCCTGATACTAACATGGGTGGAAATTGGAAATCCACTAATCCAAAATCTGAAATAGAAGCAATGAAAAATAAAAATATTGAAAGCAATGGATTATTTTATGATAGTTGCAAGCATCTTCGATATATACGTGATCAATACTTTTCAAGCTCTCATTTGGCGGGTATAGTGATTGATACATTTATTTATCATGCTATAGGTACTTGGAGGCATACAAGATTAGGAGAAAAGGGACAGCCTAGTGGTACTTATGAAAATGTTTTACTAAGCTATTATAATGCTCACGCATCACGCTTCTGGACATTGATAGCTCCAGGAAGTAACGATATTGTAAAAGCTGGTGATGACGCGGAAACACTGGGAAAAGTTCTACATAAAATTGTTGATTAATAATAAAAATGCCAGAAAGTAATGAAGAAATTAGCGCTCTTAGAGAGCAGGTGAAAAGTTCCTATACAAAAGTGCAGTACACATATGTTACTCATCAGAAGCAGATTTATTTATTATCGTTATATAGCAAAATAATAAAATGGTGCCAGATTATATTGACCGCTGCTTCAACAGTCGGTTTTGTAAAAAACAATAGCAGACTGGGCGGTATATGTTCAGGAATTGCACTTGTCTTAACACTTGCTTCACTAAACTTTAGACCTGAAGATACAATCCCTAGTCACTGCAAATTTGTAGATCAATTATGGCCGATAGTTCAATCGTATGAATCATTGTTGGTTGATTCAAAAACCAGCTTATCTAAAAAGGAAATTGAAGAGAAAAGAGACCGGCTGCTAGTTGACACTAAGAACGTATATAACAGTGCGCCTCGAACTGGTAAATGGGCTTATTGTTTGGCAAAAAAAGCTATTGAAAAAAATGAAGAACAACTTGTAAGTGAAGGCGAAACAGAGAAAAAATTTGGTGGACATTTAAAATGAAAGAAAACAATAAAACCAACGCACATATAAATAAGGAAAAAAGTAAATCTTCCACCGATGCCCACATGACTCTTGATCCCACAAAGCCATTATCCGAGGAACAAAAGCAGCAGCTCCACGACCTAAGCAATCTACCAGACCAGATTGTTAGGATAGAAGCGGAAACCGATCCAGACTGTGGGCCACTAGACAAGCCAGAAACAGTCGAGTAAGAGATAAATGGGATAGAGGGGGCAGTGTGGGCATGGTGTCGCTGTGGATATGATGGCGCAGTTGATGCCTCCGCTATCCGTCAGTGAGAAGTCCTTTTTCATGATAGAGAGCTAGCGTTCCTGCAGGCCACAAAATCCACATGGCAAGAATCTTCTCAACTGTGAATCAGTCCTGACTGTTGCATACCTCCCATAGCATTAAAGTAATTCCAGCAAGCCATTGATCCTGGCAGCGATGTCCTTATCATCCACATCTTCCACGCTGACATTCCTGATATTCCTGCTCGCTGGAACAGCTGGAACACTTGCGAGATTGGTCGGATGGTGTGAGGCAGGGGTAAGAAGTTGCAGCAGAATGGCTACGTGGCCCAGGATCGGTACCTGCTCCAAAGATGGAGTTTGACCAAGCCTACCGCTGTGGGCAATACCGCCGTTGTTGGCATGATGATCGCTGTGGCCACTGCTGTTATCGATGAATTCCGGATAAGCGCCTGAGTCGATTGTGATGCTCATGTTTGTCATAGAATTTTTGATATAGCAGTCTCAAAGCGGTGAAGGGATAACTAAGCAGGAGCCTATGAAATGAATATTGCATTGATACTTGCAGGTGGACAGGGCACTCGGGCAAAGGCTGCTGTTCCGAAACAATTTGTAGAGATCAAAGGAAAACCGATGATCGTTTATACTCTGGAAAAATTCCAGAATTGCAGATCAATTGATCGAATCTGTATCGTCTGTTCTTCAGAGTGGAATGCTTTTCTTCTGAAAGCAAAAGAATCTTATTCGCTTGATAAACTTGCTCTCTTTGCAGAAGCCGGATTAAATGGACTGGAATCTGCCTGGAAGGGGATCTGTTCTCTGGAGGAGTATCCAGATAGTGATCTGGTCATGATCCATGATGCAGTCCGACCGTTTGTCGATGAAGAGACTATTCTGGATTCCATCCGGGTTGCAAAGGAACATGGATGTGCACTCTCTGCCATTCCATGTGTGGAGACTATGGTCAGAAGCAAAGAGGATCTGACATGTTCAGAGGAGATGGTTCCCAGAGACCATCTGTACCGGATTCTGACACCGCAGACCTTCCGGCTTGGTATTCTCAGAGATCTGTTCAGAGACTTCAAGCCTGAACTTGGAGAACTGTATCCTTCGGCTTTTACATACTATATGGCTGAAGGAAATCCTGTTTATCTTTCTAAGGGATGCGAACGCAATATCAAGATTACTTATCCAGAGGACATTGAATATTTCAGAAAGCTGTTTGAATAAGATGACAAAGAAAATTATGATGCTGGGAGGAAATATCTTCCAGGAAACTGCGGTACTTGCCGCAAAGAAGCTCGGATACCATGTAATTGATGTAGACTATCTGCCTGATAACCCAGCCCATCAGTATGCGGACGAATACTATAACATCAGCACCATTGATAAAGAGAAAGTGCTGGAAAAGGCAAGAGAACTCAAGATTGATGGAATCGTCAGCTATGCTTCTGATGTTTCTGCACCAACGGCTGCTTATGTAGCAGAGGCGCTGGGGCTGCCGACAAATCCATATGATAGCGTGATGGTCATGACCCATAAAGACCAGTTCCGTGCATTTATGCGGAAACAAGGTCTGCCAATGCCGGCAGGAAGCAGCTTCTATGATTATTCAGAAGCCGAAGCATTTGCCAGAACACTGAAACTGCCGATCATGGTAAAGCCGGTAGATTCTTCCGGCTCCAAAGGAGTCACGAAAGTGACAGACCTGGATCAGTTGAAGGCAGCCTGGGAGGAAGCGCTGTCTTATTCCATCTCTCATCATGTGATCATTGAAGAATTCATTGAAAAGAAGGGATATCAGATTGATGGCGATATCTTTGTAAGAGATGGAAAGATCGTTTTCTGGGGCGTCTGTGACCAGCACCATGATATTGCGGTCTCTCCTTATGTGCCAGCCGGTCTTTCCTATCCTTCAACCCAGAGCAGAAAAGTGCAGAGGCGGGCAGAAGAAATCGTTCAGTCCATTCTTACCGGTCTTCATATGACTATGGGTGCTTATAATGTCGAATACATCATCGGAAAGAATGATGAAGTATATATTCTGGAGATCGGCCCGAGAAACGGAGGCAATCTGATTCCGGATACTGTATATGCTGCTACCGGGGTAGATATGGCTATGTATACGGTGAAGCAGGCAGTCGGAGAAGATATCTCTGATCTGAAGCGGGTTTCTGCTTCTTCCTGCTGTTCTTCCTATATTCTGCACAGCAGGGAAGAAGGTATTTTCCGTTCCATTGAATTTGATGAAGCAGTTCAGAAACGGATCGTGAAATGCTTTGTGACTGCAAAGCCTGGAGATAAGATTTATCCGTTCCGGAATGGAAAATTCGGAATCGGAGCCATGGTCCTGCGCTTTAGCAATACAGAAGAAATGTGTGAAATGATAGATCATATGCAGGAACACATTCATGTGAATCTGGAAAAGGAAAACACCCGATGAAAACAGTACTTCTGGTATTCGGAACCAGGCCGGAAGCGATCAAGATGTGCCCGGTCGTCAATGAACTGAAAAAAAGAAAAAGCATTCGTACGGTAGTTTGTGTCAGCGGCCAGCATCGTGAAATGCTGCAGCAGGTTCTTGAGGTCTTTCATGTGCAGCCGGATTATGATCTTTCCATCATGAAGGAGAATCAGACTCTTTTTGACATCACGGATGCTATTCTTCTCAGCATCAGAAGTGTTCTGGAAGAAGTGAAACCAGATGTCGTTCTGGTACATGGAGACACGACTACAACATTCACGACTGCTCTTGCTGCGTATTATATGCAGATTCCGGTAGGGCATGTAGAGGCTGGCCTCAGAACCTACAATATCTATTCCCCTTATCCGGAAGAATTCAATCGCCAGGCGGTATCGATTATCAGCCGGTATAATTTTGCTCCGACAGAACTCTCCAGGCAGAACCTGATCCGTGAAGGGAAAGACCCTTCTCATATCTGGGTTACCGGGAATACGGCAATTGACGCTCTCAAAACAACGATCCGGAAAGACTATGATCACCCGGAACTGAAATGGGCAGCAGGCAGCAGACTGATTCTGATCACTGCCCATCGCAGAGAAAACCTCGGTGAACCGATGCATCACATGTTCCGGGCCATCAGAAGAGTCATGGATGAACATCCGGACGTCAAAGCAATCTATCCCATTCACTTGAATCCGAAAGTAAGGCAGGCAGCTGAAGAGGTCTTCGGAGACCAGGCAGAAGGAGGCAGAGAAGAACGCCTTCATCTGATTGAACCATTAGACGTCCTGGACTTCCATAACTTCATGGAACACTCGTATCTGATTCTCACAGACTCCGGCGGCATTCAGGAAGAAGCACCAAGCCTGGGCAAGCCGGTACTGGTCATGCGTGATACTACTGAAAGACCAGAAGGAATTGAAGCTGGCACTTTGAAACTGGTAGGAACAGAAGAAGAAACTATTTACTGGGAATTCAGCAGGCTGCTGAATGACACGGAAGAATATGAGAAGATGAGCAGGGCAGCAAATCCTTATGGAGACGGACACGCCTCCGAGAGGATTGCCGATATCCTGGAATCCTCTTTCCTGCATAAGGAGTAGCCTGCGTGCTATTCCTTTTTTTTCAGCCTTATTAATTGAATTGTCACGGATAATATTNATTGATGAGCATATTTTGCTATATTGAACCTGGAGGTCAGATATGTCAGAGCGAGGACGAAAGAAGGTTAACCCTGATTACAACCCTGTTAAGGCTAGAAATGAAATGGCAGAAGCCGCAGCCCGGATTTATCTGCATCCGGTAGCAGATATGGAGACGGACCAAAACGGAAAAGCATCTATGAAGGCAATGAAGGAATACTTCGGACTTACGATGACAAAAATCCGCAAGCTGCTGGTGACCGCTGGCGTTTACTCCTTTGAAAAAGATGGGAAAGACATGGTCCAGGAAGTACAGAAACTGAAAGCAGAAGGATTTTCTGCTAAAGAAATCAGCAAGAGACTTTCCTGCAGCATCGGTACCATCAATTCCTTTCTTCCGTATGAATCGGGTATTTACAATGCAGACTTCACAGCAGATGGATACGATTTTGCCAATGTTTCAGCAGAAGCCCGGAGGAAGCGGAATCAGCGGAAACGCGAAAAGATGAAAAATACAGCTCTGATCAAAGAAAAGGAGAAAGAGGTAAGACAGATGATTGATCGCAGAACGTATCTGGATCGCTGCAATGATGCGATCGAAGAAGAAACCAGAAAACATAGGAAAAAAACCAATCAGTGGCTGAAAGATCACGGATATTCCGGAAGAATGAACATTCTGCAAATTGAACAGAAACTAGAGAAAGAGATGAAAGCGGGAACGGTCAGTCTTGATTCTTTTCCATGGTTTTCGGACTCTTATCGTGAAAAACTGAAGAAGAATGATGAGTTTCCGCTTGGCTCCATGAGTATGACCATTTTTGAAGCTGTCCATGGATATTACTATGATGAACCGGAAGAAAGATCTGATCAGAATATCAGCGCCTTAGGAATAAAGTTCAGCTCTTTCCGCTATCTGCATGGCAAGCCGATCGGCGATTATCTGTTTCTTCCTGAAAAAGGAGCTATGTATGTGAAAAAAGACGAAAGTACCTTAATGCCAGCTGATGAGCGCATGTGCGGAGTCATTGATGAGTATCATACTCCTCATATGTTTCTCATGTCTTGCTTTGATTCCGGCGATTTCAGACATTACGAGATGGAAGAGATTTATCGCTGCGGAAAAACAGGAAAAATCCTAGCCCATCAGCCCGATACCCATTTCACCTTCTCCGTAATAGGAACGGCAGAAAATGATCCGTATCTGGTTCATGAAGTGATCGAGAAGACTGCTGTCGGCCTTCAGAACCTCACTCTGCAGCGCAAAAAAAACCGGAACTGGGCGAGCAGTGTTTATTCAGATGAGACATACGGGTATTTTTCGAAAGCGGTCGGAAGATTTGAAGTAGAAGAAAATGGACATGGCATCCGCATGCTTGTAGACGGAAAAGAATATTCAAGTGATGACTTTGTCAAGCTCTTCAGCAGCTTTGAAGGTTTTACGGTCAATTATCAGATTGCCGACCGCACGGAACCGATTGTGGAAAGCGACATGACATTGCTGCCGGTGAGAATCGATGAAGACACACTGGGAGATGAGCTCTATGACCTGCTGTTTGCCATGACTCAGAACCATGACGGGAAATTCTTATCCTGCAAAGATGTTTCTGCATTTGATGTCCTGTTTGAAAAGCTGATCAAGAAGCTGAACTATTATTACCACAGCAATCCTAGCAATATGGGAAAAGATGCAGGAAACCGCCTGATTCAGATCCTGAAAGAAGTCGGAACGGATGATGAGATGTTTCCGGAGTATGAAATCAAGATGGTGAAACAGGTGATTGAATCAGCATAGGAGCTGAAGCGCTGATAAAAATGGTTTTCTGATCGTGCGGTGCCATGGATTACGCAGGTAAGGCAGAATCTGAAGGAATTCTCAGGAAGAAATTAACAAGAAAAATTTAGCACTCCTCTTGACATGGTGCTAAAAGCGAATATGATAATCAGTGTTGGTTAGCAGACAGCAAACAGAAGTGCTAACATCTGGAGGTAAATGAGAATATGTTGAAGCCGTTGCATGATTATGTAGTACTGGAAAAGGTAAAGGAAGAAGTCAAGACTGCTTCCGGTATCATTCTGACAACCAAGGAAGCAAAGGATGAGCCAAGTCTTGGCGAAGTAGTAGCAGTAGGACCTGGCAAGACGGAAGATGGAAAGCTGATCCCGATTGATCTGAAGAAGGGACAGAGAGTCATTTACAAGAAGTATTCCGGAACAGATGTTACCTATGACAAGAAGGATTATCTGCTGATTTCTGCAGAAGACATTCTTGCAGTAGTAGAGAAGTAATAGAAAGCTGAAGGAGAGATAAACGAATATGGCAAAGGATATTAAGTACGGAAAAGACGCCCGCCAGAAGATGCTGGATGGCGTGAATAAGCTGGCTGATGCAGTCAAGATCACCCTCGGCCCGAAGGGACGCAATGTCGTTCTGGAAAAGTCTTATGGTTCACCGCTCATCACCAATGATGGCGTTACCATTGCAAAGGAAATCGAACTCGAAGACAAGTTCGAGAACATGGGCGCTAAGCTGGTTTATGAAGCAGCAAATAACACCAACGAGACTGCTGGTGATGGTACGACAACTGCTACGCTTCTGACCCAGTCCATGATTACCAATGGCCTGAAGGCAGTAGACAAGGGCTCCAACCCGGTTCTGATGCGTGAAGGCATGGACAAGGCTGCGAAAGCAGTTGCAGAAGATCTTCTGAAGCGTTCCAAGGAAGTCAAGACGTCTGAAGATATCAAGTCAATCGCTACCGTTTCTTCCGGATCAGAAGAAATCGGCCAGATCATCGCTGATGCAATGGACAAGGTAGGCCGTGATGGTGTCATCAATGTCGATGAGTCCAAGTCCTTCGAGACTACGCTTGAGATGACTGAAGGCATGCAGTATGACAAGGGCTATGTATCTCCTTACATGGTTTCTGATCATGACAAGATGGAAGTCTCTCTGGACAACCCGCTGATCATGGTTACAGACCAGAAGGTCAACACCATTCAGGACATTCTGCCGGTACTGGAAGAAGTCGTCAAGGCAAACCGTGCACTGCTGCTGATTGCGGATGACTATGACAACGAAGTTATGAGCACCCTCATCATCAACAAGCTGAGAGGTACCTTCAATGTTGTTGCGACCAAGGCTCCTGGCTTCGGTGACAACTCCAAGAACCAGCTCGGCGATATCGCTGTCATGACTGGTGCAAAGTTCTTTGCAAAGGATCTGAACATGAACCTTGCAGATATGAAGATCTCTGACCTCGGCACTGCGAAGAAGGTTGTTGTCGGCAAGGACAAGACCACGATCATCGGCGGCAAGGGCAAGAAGGCAGATGTAGAGGCTCGTGTCGAAGAAATCCGTTCTGCCATTGAGAACACGAAGTCTGATTATGACAAGAAGAAGCTCCAGGAACGTCTTGGCAAGATGACCAATGGCGTTGCTCTGATCAAGGTCGGTGCTACTACCGAGACGGAACTCAAAGATAAGAAGCTCCGTATTGAAGATGCTCTGAACGCGACCAAGGCTGCAGTTGCTGAAGGTGTTGTCACCGGCGGCGGACTGGCTCTGGTACAGGCATATACCGATGTCAAGGATTCTCTGAAGTCTGATGTCACCGATGTGCAGAAGGGCATGAACGTAGTTCTTGATGCACTGAAGGAACCGATCATGCAGATTGCTGAGAATGCTGGTTATGACGGCAATGAGATCTATGAGAAGCAGCTGGAACAGAAGACCAATATCGGCTTCAATGCCAAGACTGGCGAATGGGTTGATATGTTCAAGTCCGGACTGATTGACCCGACGAAGGTTACCCGTTCTGCTCTGCTCAATGCTGCTAGCATCTCCGGTCTCTTCATCACAACCGAAGCAGCAGTTGCGCAGATCCCGGAGAAGCAGCCGGCTCCTGCACAGCAGATGCCTGAGTATTAATCTTTGAGATCAAATAATTGTTTAAAAAAGACCGAAATAATATTCGGTCTTTTATTATGGTGCAACATTCGATCAGGTAGAGCATTTTTATTCAATGATTAGTTAAGGAGTAAGGTACTTCAATATTTTTCGCAGTGATCTGAGGCTGATAGTTCCGCGAAATTATCATATTGTTCCGGAAATGATAATCATCAATCTGCTGATTCTTGAAGCACCTGATATGGTTAATTACACAGTCATATCCACTTATACAGGCAAATTCAACACCTGCAGAGAACCTCGGGTTGCACTCGACAAGGTGATACTTTCCTTCGCTATCTAGGATATACTCAAAGTTCACATCTCCTACGACACCTAGCAAAGAGGCAAGCTTTCTTGTATATTCCTGAAGCTTCTGATCTTCATAAACATAAACTGTAATGGAACAACCGTGTGGAGTAGAAATTAATTCCCTTCTAACTAGAGTAATGATTTTTTCTGGCTGTTCCTGACGTATCGTTTCTACCATGACAATTGGACCATTGATAAAAGGCTCTGCTATATAACCGGAAGTATCCTCATTTTCCAGAAAAAAATGAAATTCTTCAGCTGAATTAATTATTTTCAGTCCCTGGCTGCTTCTGCCGTTATAAGGCTTGCAGACAATAGGGTAAGTATTATCTTGATAAGGATAATCATTTGCCTGATAGGTTGGAATCGGGTTGACCTCGGGGCAGTGAATTTTGGCAAAATCTTGAAGTTTTTTCTTATCTCTTATCAAGTCAATTGCTTTCTTAGGAGAGATACACAAGATGATTCCGTGTTCTTCAAACCAATCCCGATGATGATTGAATACATCAACCTCATAATCTATCATAGGGAAAATATAATTAATTCCTTCAGAACAACATAGCTTTTGAATAAATTCAATGTAGGAATCCTCGTCACGTACCGGAGGTGCTTGAAAGAATTCGTCTACCTGGCAAGACTCAATAACCCATTCCTTTGGATAAAGGTTGCACCCGATCAGATAATATCCCAGTTTTTTCAAATTTCTGATTACAATTTCGCATGCTACAGAGCCCGTTGAGGTGATCAGTATTTTTCCCATTTATCTTATCTCCTAATGTATCAACGATATTTTACAGATTTACGTCTTTGATGCAAAATGAAGGGCTTTGCAGATGCAGCTAAAAATTAGGGAAGAGGATATTCGGATAGGAAACTAAATTTCCTGGTGAATTGAAAAACTTAACGCAAGTTTTACGAAGTTATCGCAAGCTGCGCGTGACAAGGAATAGTGAGAGACCGGTTCTGAAGTAATTCCGGTCTCTTTTCTATGGATTTTCTGCCTGAAATGATAGGAAAAGTGTTCAAATACGTTACAATTTAAGCGTATTAAAACCTGCCCTGCTGCGCCGATAAAATTCAGACACGGTCAGCGCAACGGGGAATAATGACGGATGTTCAGCCAGAACCTGCCATGATTTCAATGCTTAGTGCTTGGTGGTGCCGGTAAGATGATTATGAGGGAATCTCATACTTCATCGGCAGAATGCGGTTATAAATCTTCTTGTACCGAGGACGTTTCTTCTTTGAATAAACGGAGTAGAAGAGATCATGATCCCTGAGGAATGAGAAGCTGACGTATTCGAGATCGAGAACCTGCGGATCAGGAAGAGGATCTACAAGAGCGAAAAAGCAGCCGCTCTCTCTGTGCCAGCTCATGATGTAAAAGTCGATATGAGCGGTGCAGTCCTGGATGTAGACGCTGACAGGAGATTCCTTCTCGTCTCCAGGCAATTCCTGCGGAGCATTCGTCATTATGACTTTGGTGATCTCAGGAAGGCTTACGGTGTATTTCATTACTCGATGCCTTCCTTTCTTCTGGAGTCACGATAAATTCTGACAAGGGAAGGGTCCAGAATTACATCCTTTCCCTGGATCTGATGAATGCGGAAACACTTTTCCGCAATGTCATCGCCATAGGCAAACGAGAACATTTCATAGGGAGTGTGGTCATTCAGCTTCTTCCTGCGCAGCGAATTTGTATGACTGAACGCAAGATCGAAGAAATCCTGGTCCAGATCATTGAATGAATGTCCCTTCGGAATGATTCTGCGGAAGACGGAATGCGTATTCTCACAGTTAGGCTTCTGGTATGGAGCACCAGGATCGCAGTAGAACACATAGACACCGAACTTCTCAATTTCTGACGGATTGGAAAATTCTGATCCATTATCCAGAAGCCATACAGCTGGCATCACTTTCTGGAATAGTTCCGCACCAAGAGATTCATACAGATGATTGACAATTGATGTAACAGATGCCGAATTGTTATGGTCTCTGAGAAAGGCAATCTGGAAGTCCCAGTTCGCCCATGTAAGTGTCAGAATGCATTTTCCTCCCTTTTTTCCTTCTACGCTGTCACCCTGCAGAACAGAAAAATCCGGGTGTTCTTCCATGAATTTCAGATAGTCTTCATAGGTTCTTCCGATCCGGCACTTCTTGTCAACTTTGACGATCTGTG
>NZ_VUMN01000039.1 GCF_009696165.1 Stecheria intestinalis
ATAGACAGTTCCTCCAGTTCTATCGTTAGATGGCAGTAATCTGGCTGATATCTAAATGTTAAAGGAAGAACCGTTTCAGATCTACTTAATGCAAGCCCTTTATAACTTCTTGTTCAGACATACTTAAAGCAATACCAGGGTTGCGTTAACTTTTACAAGTGAAGTAGCCTGGAAGAATCGCGAAAAAGTGCTTTGCAGAGCTTCCGTATTATGGTAGTATATTCCACGGCATCCCTTTTCATGCGGTTTTCATGTTGCAGGGATGTACTACTCACACAGTGGATTCATCATCCCGTGCATGTATCTTCCAGAAGGGGAGGATGGATGTTGATGGTGACGGAAGCTGTGGCGGAAAACAACGGAAAGCGAGGTAAATAAAAAATTATGACTGTTGTCTCCATGAGGAAAATGCTTGAGAATGGTGTTCATTTCGGACATCAGACTCGCAAATGGAACCCGAAGTTCCGCCCTTACATCTACACTGCTAAGAATGGCATCTACATCATCGATCTGCAGAAGACCGAAGAGCAGCTCGACAAGGCTTATGAAGCCCTGAAGAAGATCACTGAAGATGGCGGCAAGGTTCTGTTCGTAGGAACGAAGAAGCAGGCTCAGGCTCCGATTCTTGCTGAAGCACTGCGTTCCGGCAGCTTCTATGTCAACCAGAGATGGCTCGGCGGAACTCTGACGAACTTCCGCACGATTCAGAAGTCCATCAAGAAGCTCGTTGACATCGAAGAGATGGAATCCAGCGGAACAATCAGCGTCTATACGAAGAAGGAACAGGCTGTTCTTCTGAAGAAGAAGGACCGTCTGGAGAACTTCCTCGGCGGTATCAAGGAAATGAAGAAGCTCCCGGATGCACTGTTTGTTGTTGACCCGATTGAAGAGCACAACGCAGTTGCTGAAGCTCGCAAGCTGAACATCCCGGTCTTCGCTCTGATTGATACGAATGCAGATCCGAACATGGTCGACTATCCGATCCCGGCAAATGATGATGCTGTCCGTTCCATCAC
Source organism: Stecheria intestinalis (assembly GCF_009696165.1). Taxonomy (GTDB): domain Bacteria; phylum Bacillota_I; class Bacilli_A; order Erysipelotrichales; family Erysipelotrichaceae; genus Bulleidia; species Bulleidia intestinalis. The sequence goes on from NZ_VUMN01000039.1 coordinate 1,017, forward strand.
GCTGATGGTCGGCGTCATCGCTGATGCAATCTGCGAAGCTAAGGGCGGCGTTCTGGAGTTCGCTCACCAGGAAGATGAGACGGTTGCTGATATCTCCATGAAGGATGTCATGGTTGAAGTTGACCGTCAGGCAGCAGAGTATGAGAAGCGCAAGCGTCAGAGATATGAAGAGAACCGTGCAAAGATGCAGGCAGCAGGCGGACGCCGGTTCGACCGCGGCAATGGCCAGAATGGCGAGCGCCGTGTCTTCCGCAGAGACAACCGTTCCAACGGTGCTCCGCGTCCGGCAGCTTCTTCTGCTCCGGCAGCTGCCGCAACAGGCAAGGAGGAAACCAAGTAATGGCAATCACAGCTAGTCAGGTCAAAGAGCTCCGCGAAATTACCGGAGCCGGAATGATGGACTGCAAGAAGGCACTCGTTGCGACTGACGGTGACGTCAAGAAGGCAATCGACTGGCTTCGTGAAAAGGGCATCTCCAAGGCTGCCAAGAAGGAAGGCCGTACCGCTGCTGACGGACTGTCCAAGGTTGTTGTGAACGGCAACCGTGCAGTTATCGTCGAGCTTAACTCCGAGACGGACTTCGTTGCAAAGAACGAGAAGTTCCTCGGACTGCTGNATGACTGCGTCAATGCAATTATGAACAGCAATGTGAAGACGCTTGATGAAGCACTGGCTCTGAAGTCCGGCGAGGGAACCCTCAAGGATGAAATCATCAGCGCTACTGCAATCATCGGCGAGCACATCGCTCTGAGACGGTTCGCAATCGTTGAGAAGCAGGATGACGAGATCTTTGGAACCTATATGCACAACAACGGTGTCATCTCCGCTGTCTGCGTAGTCAAGGGAACTGCAGATGCTCAGATTGCCAAGAACATGGCAATGCAGATCGCTTCTATGTCCCCGAGCTATGTATCCCGCAAGGATATGCCGCAGGATATCGTGAACCACGAGCGTGAGATTCAGCAGCAGCTCGTCAGCAACGATGAATCCCTGGCTAACAAGCCGGAGAAGGTCAAGGCTGGCATCGTCGAAGGACGTCTGTCCAAGTCCCTGCAGGATATGTGCCTGGTTGACCAGATCTTCTTCCTCGATCCGGAGAAGAAGTGCGGGGAGTACCTCAAGGAAAACAATGCTGAAGTCGTTACCTTCGTGAAGTACAAGGTCGGTGAAGGCATTGAGAAGAAGGCAGAGAACTTTGCTGAAGAAGTCGCTGCCATGGCTAAGTAATCAATCAGTCACTTCTGAAACATGGTCTGTCATGGGCCATGTTTTTCTTTTGCCCTCAGGATAGGCTTCTGCAGTGCTTTTCCTGCGAGCTGATAATTCGTGGCAATCATGTGTAAGGGATCCCGGGTTCCTGGCAGTATGATGCGGAAACTCAGTTTCGAACGAATTCTGAAAAATGCCCTGGCTGGTGAAGTTCATCTTCAGATTCAGTGATTTTCATTCAGAAATTCAGCAGTGTTCAGCCTCTGATCACAGAGCGGTCTTATGATCTGCTTCGAAACAGGAGGAATGACATGAAACATCTGGCAAGGATCATCGGTTCTGTCACATTGGCACTGGTGCTTGCGGCAGGAAATGTTCTGGCAGAAGGAGATGGCGGTACGCCGCCGCAGAATGGCACAGCACCAGAGGGAACCCCGCCTTCCGCAGAATCCGGGAGCTTCAAAGCACCGGAAGGAGGTCAGCCTGGAAGCGGCGGAAGTGCTGCAGTAACGGAATGGTCTGCAGTAAAGGAATACTCGGAAGATACGGAAGAGGCCGATGGAACGTATGATTCTTCCGGAACGGATGAGAATGCCATTCATGTCAGCAGCGGCAATGCGGTCTTCAGCAATCCGACAATCATCCGGACAAGCTCTGACAGTGAGGGCGGTGATCCGTCGAGTTTCTATGGAGTCGGGGCAGCTTTGCTGGCGACGGGCGGAACGGCTTATGTCAGCGGCGGCACGATCACTACGGATGCGGATGGGGCGGCTGGCGCATTTGCCTATGACGAAGGCACGATCTATCTTGCCGGCACGACGATCCGTACTTCCGGCAATACCGCGGGCGGCATTCACGTGGCCGGGGGCGGAACGCTTTATGCCTATGATCTCGATGTGACTACCCAGGGTGAAAGCTCTGCCGCAATCCGGTCGGACCGGGGTGGAGGAACGATGGTAGTCGATGGCGGTTCCTATACGTCCAACGGAACCGGATCGCCAGCCGTGTATGTTACTGCTGATATCACGATCAGCGATGCAGATCTTACCGCAAACGGATCGGAAGGGGTCTGCATCGAGGGTCTGAATACCCTTCGTCTGTTTGACAGCAATCTGACCGCGAACATGCAGGACCTGGATCAGAATGACAGCACATGGTCAGTGATTCTGTATCAGTCGATGTCCGGAGATTCGGAGGTTGGAAATGCTTCGTTCTATATGATCGGCGGAACCCTGAATTCGAAGAACGGCGGACTCTTCTATACGACGAATACGGAGTCTGATTTCTATCTCAGGAACGTCGAGATCACTCAGAGTGAAGACGCGGAATACTTCCTGCGCGTTTCCGGCAATGCAAATTCGCGCGGCTGGGGTACCTCTGGTGCCAATGGTGCGCAGACGAACTTCACCGCAGACAGCCAGGAAATGAATGGCGATGTGGTCTGGGACAGCATTTCCGAACTGGATTTCTACATGGAAAATGGCTCGAGCCTGAGAGGTGCGATCTATGACGATGAGACTTATGCTGGCAATGGCGGAAGCGGCTATGCGAATGTCTATATCGATGGTTCTTCCGAATGGATTGTGACTGGGGATTCCACGGTCACGAATCTCTATAATGCCGGCTCTGTCATTGATCCTGATGGAAAGACTGTTTCCATTGTCGGAAGTGACGGTATCGTCTATGTGCAGGGGGACAGCAGCTATACGATCACGGTGACTTCTTATTCGGAGAATCCGGATTTCAGCAGCGCGCTGACTTCGCTCAGCTATGAGGACTACGCTGAACCAATGCCGGAAAAGATCGGTACCAGCACTGCAGCGGCCACCATGGAAGAAGAGACTTCTGCACCGGAAGAGCCGATGGCAGAGGAGTCTCAGAAGAGTTCTGAAGATTCCGAGGATTCCCTTTCTGCAACTGCGGCAGTTCTGGCGGTATCGGCGGCTCTGTGCGTGGCCTTGATTCTGGTGCTGCACCACAGAAACAGAGAATAAATTGCATTTCTGGTCATTCTTCTTGAAAGTATTCTGAAATCTGCTACCATAACAGCGCACAGTAAATCAGCAAAACCCCGGAAACGAGGCGACGCAAAGCTATAGGGCCTGTAAGATGGCAGCCAGTTGCAGCAGATCAGAAAAGAGAGCTGAAGAGATTTCTGTCAGCTCTTTTTTTGCGGGAGGATTTGTTTTGAAAAACAGAAGAAGCTTATTTCTGAAGCAGTTTATGAAATCCCTGGAAGAGCCCTGGATCGGGGAACAGAATCAGGACACGGTCAATGATCTGAATGAGCGCTCTGCCAGGATTTTTCTTGCGCTCGGCGGGTTCATTTCAGTTGTTTATTTCTTTATTGAGACGTTTCTGCGGAAGGATTGGAGACTTTTTCTTTCTGCATTGCCGTTTCTGTATCTGGCGGCCGCTTCAGCGGTATTCTGCTGGATGATGCCGGACAGGAGAAAGAAGGCTACCAGGATTGTCTATGTTCTGGAAGCTCCGCTGCTTCTGTTTTCCATTTATGTTGGCACTTCTGTGACGCGGTCGGATGCGGCGTTCTCGTTTTTTCCGCTGATCATCGGACTTCCTCTGATCATCCTGGACCGGCCGAAGACTCTGTTCCGATTTGTCGGGAGCATGTTCGGAGTATTTCTGATTTCGGCCTGGATGTTCAAGCCGAAGGAGATTCTGATGACCGATCTGCTGCATGCGGCACTCTCCCTCGTCTTCGCCATTTCTCTGGATGCGTTTGTGCTGAGCAGCCGGATTGATCTTCTGAAGGCTTCCGTGATGTTCCGGCAGGAAAGCGAGCATGACCCGCTGACTGGCATCTACAATCGCCGCGGAGCAGACCGGATCCGGGAATTTCTGTCTGATCAAAGAGCAGGGATGTTCCTGGAGATCGATGTGGATCATTTCAAGGGGCTGAACGATCAGTTCGGGCATGATACCGGAGACCTCGTTCTGGAAAAGGTCTCCGGGGTTCTGAGGAATTCCTTCCGCAGCACGGATATTGTGATGCGTACGGGCGGAGATGAGTTCGTGGTCTATGCGCCGGGAATCTGGAGCCGGGCAAGGGCAGAAGAAAAGCTTGCGGCAATGGAACAGGAAGTTCAGAAGATCTCCGTTTCTTCCGTGCCGTCCGGTCTTGTGACGATTTCAGCGGGATGTGTGATCAATGGTGGGTCCTATCTGAATTTTGATGACCTCTTCCGGGCTGGGGATCAGATGCTGTATGAAGCCAAGCGCAAGGGCAGAAACCGCTGGTGCATCAAAGCTTCTGATTCCGCATTCTGACCCGATGATTCCGGTTTCCGGATCCTGCTGGAAAAGGTATACTAATAAGCAGAAAAGAGGTGCCGGATGAAGTATAAGCGTCTTGGAGAAATGCTGGTTGATGTAGGAGCCATCAGCGATAATCAGCTGAAGGAGGCACTTGCTGGACAGAAGGAAACCGGAGAAAGACTTGGCACTTATCTTGTCAGCCATCATTACATTACGGAAGATCAGCTGGTGCGCATTCTGCAGATGCAGTTGGGCATCGATTTCATCGATCTGAATAAAGTCAAGATAGATCCTGCGCTGGTCAGCCTGGTGCCGAGAAATCTGGCAAAGCAGTACCGCGTGGTTCCGGTGAAGCTGGATAAGGATTCCCTGTATCTGGCCATGGAAGATCCGCTGAACTTCATGGCAATTGAAGCCGTCAAGAATGCTTCGCACAAGCGGATCATCCCGATGATTGCCTATTCGAGTTCCATGGACCGGGCGCTCTCGGTCTTCTATGAGAACGAAGGCGCTGCCAAGGCCATGGAAGAGATGAAGGAAGAGCAGGGCGTGTCAACCACGGTCGAAGAAGCTGCTGACGTGATGAACAGCGATGAGATCAATGCTGCTCCGACCGTCAAGCTCGTCAATTCCATCATCGAGCGCGGCATCGTTGAGAAGGCTTCGGATATTCATGTGGAGCCTAGAGAAGATGAGATGGTCGTGCGGATCCGGGTTGACGGACGTCTGAATGAGATCCTGACCATTCCGAAGGAGCTGCAGGCTGCAGTCATTTCCCGGTTCAAGGTCATGGGCGGCATGAATATTGCGGAGCGGAGAATTCCGCAGGATGGCCGTGCGGTCGTGCATCGCAGCAGCGGCGATATTGATCTGCGTCTGAGTTCTCTTCCTACCATCTACGGCGAGAAGATCGTGATCCGTCTGCTTACCAGAGATCAGAATATTCTGAACTGGAAGGGCATCGGCATCACGGAAGAAGATCACCCGAAGTATGAGCGTCTTCTGATGAATACGTCCGGGGTCATTCTGATTGTCGGTCCTACCGGTTCCGGCAAGACGTCTACGCTCTATACGATGATCAATGATCTGAAGAATGATTCCGTGAACATGATTTCTCTGGAAGATCCGGTTGAATTCCAGATTGACGGCATCACTCAGGTTGCCATCAACGAGAAGGTCGGACTGACCTTTGCGAGTGCTCTTCGTGCATGTCTGCGGCAGGATCCTGATATCATCTGCGTCGGCGAAATCCGTGACGGGGAAACGGCTGAGATTGCCATGCGGGCAGCTATGACTGGCCATCTTGTTCTTTCTACCATCCATACGGAAGATGCGTTCTCCGCCATTGACCGTCTCAAGGATATGGGCGTAGAACCGTATCTGATCGGCGGAGCAGTGCGGGGTATCATCTCGCAGCGCCTGGTCCGCCGGATCTGCCCTGACTGCCGCGAGGAATATGCCCCGGATCCGGAGCTGATCAGGTATGCAGGAATCCGGAATCCGCAGCAGATGCATTTCTATCATGGCCGCGGCTGCCATCATTGCTTTGAGAGCGGCTATCGCGGAAGAATCGGTGTCTTTGAGATTCTGCCGATCAATGCGGCATTAAGAGATGTGATCGCCTCTGGCATCACCGGAACGAAGCTGCGTGAGATGGTCATGAAGCAGGGATTCACGCCGATGATTGCCAATGGCAGAAAGCTTGTCGAGGAGGGAGTCACAACGGTGGATGAGCTGGTCCGCACGGTTGTGACCCTGGAATAATCTATGTCGTTTCTGGAAGAACTCACTGCTCAGGCGGCTGAGCAGAATGCAAGCGATATTCATCTTGCCTCGGGCTTGGCGCCGCGCTTCCGCATTGACGGACAGCTTTGCTCAGCGATGGAGCGGGTGCTTAGTGCGGAAGAATGCACGGCGATTGCCGAAGAGCTGGCTGGAGCTGAGTTTGATGCGATCCGCAAGCGTGGAGAGCTTGATCTTGCAAAGACGATTTCCGCCCGCCGGGTGCGTGTGAATATCTATCATACCCGCGGCACCATCAGCATTGCCCTGCGTATTCTTGCAGATCGGATTCCGAAGATCTCTGATCTTGGCCTGCCGCCGGCAGTCAGCATGTTTCCTTCGTATCAGAAGGGCATCGTGCTGGTGACTGGCGAGACGGGTTCCGGCAAGAGCACGACGCTTGCGGCAATCCTGAATGAAATCAACCATACGCGCAATGAGCACATCATCACGCTGGAAGACCCGATTGAATACGTGTATGAACCGGATCGGTGTCTGATCTCGCAGCGTGAGATCGGAACAGATACGGATTCCTATGCCGATGGATTAAGGGCGATTCTGAGAGAAGACCCGGATATCATTCTGATCGGCGAGATGCGGGATGCGGAGACGATTGAGACTGCTTTGACGGCAGCCGAGACCGGCCATCTGGTATTTGCGACCCTGCATACCAACAGCGCTGCCGATAGCATCGACCGGATCATCGGCGCGTTCTCAGCGGCTCGTCAGCCGGAAATCAGAATGCAGCTGAGTACAGTTCTGATGGCGGTGCTTTCCCAGCAGCTCTTAGTCAGAAGAGGAGGCCATGGCAGAGCATGTGCCTGCGAAGTGATGATTGCGACCCCGGCAATCCGCAATCAGATCCGGGAGGGAAAGACTCCGCAGATGGAGTCTTCGATTCTCACTTCTGCAAAAGAGGGGTCTCTGACGATGGATCACTGTCTCATTCAGATGGTGAAGAACGGGGTCATTGATCTCGATACTGCCTCTTCAGCGGCCAGAAAGCCGGAGAATATCGCTTCTGCATTCGGCAGTATGCGGAGTTCTTCTGAGTACAGGAGGATCTGAATATGCAGACATACCGATATACTGCAGTCTCTGCCAAAGGAGCCAGAGTCACCGGCGTGGTGGAAGCTCAGGATGAATACGCTGCGGTCACGAGAATCAGGCAGAGCTATCCGATCATCGAGAAGATTACAGAAGTAAAGCCCGCGAAACAGTCCTTTCTGAACAAGGACATCGGCACGGTGAAGATCGATGAGAAAGCGCTGTCTGTCATGTGCTCGCAATTCTCGACAATTCTGCAGGCCGGGGTTGATATCTCTTCTGCGATGGGGATGATTGCCCAGCAGACTCAGGACAAGAGGCTCAGAGCTATGCTGGAATCGTCCGCAAAGGATGTGGCAGGCGGTTCTTCGATCGCTTCTTCGATGCAGAAGAATCTGCCTCAGCTTCCGATCACGTTCATTGAAACGATCCGGGCAGGGGAACAGTCCGGTACTCTGGAAGATTCCTTTGCGACCATGCAGAAGTATTACGAAAAGAACTACAAGCTGAAGCAGAGAGTCCGGCAGGCACTCTCTTATCCGATCTTTGTCGTCGTACTGGCAATCGTTGTGCTGATGGTGGTCATGATCAAGGTCATTCCGACCATGACTGAGGTATTCAGCAGTCTGGGCGGGGAACTTCCGCTGATGACCAGAATCATGATTGATATTTCAGAGTTCTTCTCGAAGTGGTGGATCCTGATCCTCCTGGTGATCGCTGCTCTGATCATCTTATTCCAGCTCTGGACGCATTCTGAAAAAGGGAGGATGAAATGGGCTATTCATCAGCTGCATAGCCGCATCACCGGAAAGATCCATATGTACACCGGATGCGCAAGTTTTGCGACCACGATGTCAGCTCTCCTTCAGGCGGGTCTGCCGCTGACTTCTTCTCTGAAAACGACCGCAAAAGTCCTGGATAACTACAAGCTATCCAGAGCAACCGAAGAGCTTTCCGAGAAGGTTGCCACCGGCATGAAACTCGGAGATGCCATGAGAAAAGCGGACATATTCCCCCAGACACTGACTGAAATGACTGCCATCGGAGAGAATACCGGTGAACTTGAGAAGACCCTGCAGACGACAGGAGAATACTATACCAACGAGGCAAATGCGGCGATGACCGATGCCATCAACAAACTGGAACCGACGCTTCTGATTGCCCTGGCAATCTTTGCCGGCTTCATCGTCATTTCGATCTATCTCCCGATGTTCACGATGTACAACCTGATGTAGTGCTTCAGATTCATCCCATGTGTGTTTTCAGAAGCTCGAAATTGTCGCTTTTTCGAGCTTGATGGACCTTGAAAAGGAATTGAAACATGATAATGTTATTGATGTCAGAACTGCTTGGTAACAGNCGGCTGAACTTGTTCAAATGAAAGAGGGTAGACTTTATGAAAAAGATTCGTACTAACAAGAAAGGATTCACACTCGCAGAACTTCTCATCGTAGTAGCTATCATCGGTGTTCTTGTGGCAATCTCGATTCCGATCTTCACAGGACAGCTCGAGAAGGCAAGAGAGGCTACAGATGCCGCAAATATTCGTGCCGCATATGCTGCTGTTTCAACAGATGTACTTCTGGATCCTCAGGCAAATGATACGGCAAATAATATTACATATAGTTCGGCCGATAAGACGTATACTGCTACGGTAACTGCTGTTCAGACTGAACCTGATTGGCAGACAGCTAGCTTGAAAGAAGGCAAAATTGGCGGTCAGACCGTTGCTGCCCAGACCAAGGGTAAAACTTGGACTATCACAGGCGATGTGGCATCTGGAAAAGTCACAATTGAAGCAAAATAACAATTGTTAAATACAAATCAGAGAAATTGTGTCCCTCATCCTCGTGATGAGGGATTTTGATTATAAAGAAACCCTCCAGATTGCTCCGGAGGGCAGTGAATTCAATATTTTTTGTTGTAAAGCTGTTAATTCGTCGCTTGTGTTACGGTTACGACACCTGCATCAGTAACCGTAACTGTAAATGCTTTTCCCTTCGTCACTGAGAATGTAGAATAATCAGTAAACCACGAAGGTGCACTTGCTACTTTGTCAAAATTCCTGGTACTCTGAGCCGGTGCAGTATTCTTTGCGACACTAGTTTTATCATCTGTCAAAAGTTCAGCAGATGCCTCTGCGTAAGCACTTCTGATATTAGCCAGATCAGTAGCCTCTCTCGCCTTCTCCAGCTGCGATGTAAAGATCGGGAATCGAGATCGCCACCAGCACACCCTTGAGGCATGTATTCGAGACCTGCTCTGTACTATTATGCGCGCCTGTCCTTCGCTTGTAATGACCCTGGACTATTGCGCAGAATGAGGCCATTTTCCGCAGATTTCGGAACCTGCGGGCGTAATATAAGAATGTGGTTCATCAGCCCATAGGGAGACGACCGGGACGGACCACCTGACCTGCAATTTTCAACGTGCACATTTGCGCATAATGAGGTCGTTTTCCGCAATTTTAAGAACCTGTGGGCGTTATTATGAGAGGGGAGTGATGCATTCTATGAAAAAGAATAAGAACGGCTTTACATTAGCGGAGCTCCTCATCGTGGTCGCCATTATTGGAGTACTCGTGGCGATATCCATCCCGATTTTCAATAATCAGCTAAGGAAAGCAAGGCTTGCTACGAATCAAGCAAATGCAAGAGCGGCTTATGCGGCGGCAATCGCGGAATATATCTCCCTGGGTGAGCCGCAGCCGGCAAGTAAGTGGGGGTTCAGTTATGATGTATCAACAGGTAAGGTCACAGCGTATGAAGATTATACGAAAAATAAGCCGTCAGATGGATTTGGACCTGCGATTTGGAAACCGGAATACTTAAATATTGAGAGCTGGAAAGATATTGCTTTTGATGAGAAGCAATACAGTTCTTTTTACAATAAAGTTAAGACAACATGGACATTTGTATTAAACAATGACGGAAGTATCAGCGTTATTTATTATAAGCCATAGCATAATGCCATTACGAATGGATGTTTTTGCGTGACTAATTTATAGAGGAGGAATGCGGGATGAAGGAAAAACAGAATAATGGCTTTACATTAGCGGAACTCCTCATTGTTGTTGCCATAATCGGAGTACTGGTGGCGATATCCATCCCGGTTTTCGCAAAACAGAAACTGAAAGCACAGGAGGCTGTTGATAAGGCTAATCTTCGTGCCGCCTATGCAGAAGTGATGGCAGCTGCTGCATCTGATCCGGATCACTCGTGGTATGTTCCTGTGAAGATGACTCATCAGGGACAGGGTAATAACGGAAATGTCCACAGACAGTTTGCACTTGCAGGAAATGATGAAACGATTGGCGGTGGCATCAAAACCTTAGGAATAAACCGTCCGGAAGGGAACAGCAGAACTCTATTTGTTGTTCTCTATACGTCAAAAGCGTTAAACCAAATGCATGGACATAGTTTATGGAATGATAACTATGGGTATTATTTGGAACGCGAGTATGGAATAACAAATAGTTCAGATACAGAATATATCGAAAACCCCAAAATAGTTATAGCAATGGGAACTGCAAGTGGCACATATGAGCGCGATCTGAAAAAAGCTGAATGATTTAATCGGGCAAGGACATGAAGTATAAAAATGAGGTGCTCACAGATGAAGAGGAAACAGAATAAAGGCTTCACCCTTGCAGAGCTCCTCATCGTGGTTGCCATCATTGGAGTGCTTGTTGCAATATCCATACCGATCTTCAATAATCAGCTAAGGAAAGCAAGGCTTGCTACGAATCAAGCAAATGCAAGAGCTGCTTATGCAGCATGGGTTGCCCAGTATATTGACGAGGGAATGCCGCAAGGAGTGAGGTATTATACTTATCATACTTCGACTGGAAAGCTGGAGAACATGGGAGCCATCAATTTCGGATGCGCGGTCAGCAGAGACTGGTATGCAAATGATCCGATTACGGATATTTCCGAATGGAAAATAGGGACCCACGCGAATATCACCGATCGTACGCTGGGATCTGATGTCTATGAGTACTGGCAGATGCAGGTCATAGATGGGAAAGTGATGGCTTATTATGCGCTGCGCAATCCGGCAAAGCATTATTAGGAAGGCTGCACCTGGGGTGAGAAATATGCATGTGATACACAGTATACCAGCGTATTGAAAGCTTTAGCAGACGGTAAGGAATCGCAATATGAACAAAAATAGATGCGATGATCACAGATGAAGAAAGGTTACAAGGCCCTAACATTCCTTGACCTCTTCATCATGACTGCAATCATCGGAGTACTTGTCGTCACCAGTATTTCAATCATCAGTCCAGGAAAGCAAAGCTTATAATGAAAATAGGGGGCAAGATTATAGCAAGATAGCGATCGGAGGTGAACACAACATGAGGAAAGAAGAAAACAAAGGATTCACTCTTGCGGAACTTTTAATCGTAGTAGCAATAATTGGAGTACTCGTTGCAATATCCATCCCGATCTTCAGTAAGCAGCTGGAGAAGGCAAGGGATGCAACATCCGTTGCTAATTTGAGATCTGCGTATGCTGAGGCGATGGCAGAATATTTAAACCCAGATCTATCTTTGAAAAAAAGGAAGGGGCTAGTGATTAAAGATAGTAATGGTAATATTACGATGTCTGTTAATTTTGAGTCGGAGACGTCATCAACCATTACTAGTATAGTTGTTTATAATGTTGATATAGAGAGCAAGAAAAGCAATAATTGGTCTGGCCTAGGGAATAATCTGCCATTTTATAGCACTTTTAAGACATTTCCGCAATCTCATGGCGACCCCGGAAAATCTGGCAAAGTAAAAGTCACATTCACATATGATGAGGATGGAAATATTACGGAAACGCGACTGACGGATCAATCGTGAGGATTCATTGAATGCACAACAGGCAATAAGAAATATCAAGAAAAAGCGGACATGCTTACTTTGAACGAGAATCGGAGAACACAATGGATTTAGAAGATTTCACAGATAAAGAACAGAAACAAATCAACGCCGGCCTTTCCACTGCTGAGATCAGTGATAAAGAGGCCGTTGACAAGATCCTTGCTCTCGTCCCGCAGGAGTGGATCAAGAAGATCCCCTTCTTTGTGAGAAAGCACGCAACGACGAAAACCATCGAGCGGATCGCCAATCAATATCCTGAGCTGTATGCAGTCGCAAAGAATCCAGGAGAACTGCCGGAAAAAGAGCGTGAAGAGCTTCGAACGATCATCACGGATATCTTCAAAGAGAAGATGAACAAGCACAATATCAAATAATAATCATCATAAGTGATCGTTATAGGTAATCAGCGTAGTATGAAGGCAATGTGACATAAGCACGGGACTTTCGGTAATAAGGCAAAGGGCTGTTAGAGGGATGGTTGATGAGAAAACGGAATAAAGGTTTTACATTAGCAGAACTCCTGATCGTGGTTGCCATCATCGGAGTGCTGGTGGCCATCAGTATTCCGATTTTCAGCAGGCAGCTGGAGAAGAGCAGGGATGCGGTATCCGTGGAAAATATCAGAAGCGATGAACTATGCGCTCGAATATAATGGCTATCCAGTAGCAAAGAACCCTTCATATTACACAGATGGAAAAAATAAAATCTATGTCGATGGGTCGGGCTATGTATCTGCAGTGGTGATGCCCATCACGATCAAGAGCCGTGAAGCAGATAACTGGAGCGGACTGGCAGAGAATCTGCCGTTTGTCCTGCTTGGAAACAGCGTGACGAAGAGCTTTGAGGGCGGAGATGATGGCAAGGAATCCTTATCATATCGCTACTGGTATATCGAATTTGAGTTCAAGTCGAAGTCGGAAGGGGAACTGAAGGATGCACTGATCTGGCATTCCGGAACTTGATTCTTCTGATGATCAGTGAAATGCTAGAGGCATGATGATCTGATGTTCCATCAGGCATCTGTCTCCTTTTTTTGTAATGTATGGGGGACATCGGAGGGGTCCGATCAGCGGTCCCGTTCCTTTTCGAGAGAGGGACAGCAGTCTCTGATTGCGGATGGGGTTTTCGCAGGCAATGAATCAGCAGTAAGGAGTAAAGCAAGTGGATACAGCAGATATAACAGAACAGCAGTTTCACGAGAAGGGACAGTATCAGCAGGACTTTGATCTGATTGAGGGCGGAATCTGCTTCGTTCTTGCGGATGGAAGCGAGCGAGTGGTCTTTGCAAACCGGAAAGCTGCCTGGCTCTATGAATGCGAGGATGCGGAATCCTTTCTGGAGTTCTGCGCCGGGAACTATCAGAATCTGATGGAGGAAGAGGATTACAGACCTCTCTCTCTGCTTTCTGCCGGGCATCCGGAGCATTTCCCGCTTTCGTTTCAGTATCGGACCAGATATGGTCATTTCCGCAAGGCACTCGGGGCAGGCACGCTGAGAGAAACCTCTTTCGGAAAGACCTACGTCCTTCTGATCGTGTCGGCAGAACAGATCACCAGCGATCTTGAAGGAAAAGATAAAACGGGTGTTCTTGGCATGCATGAATTCTTCGAGGAGGCATTCAGGCAGGCAGAAGACCGGCACTCTTTTCAAGAAATACGGGCATTCTGCCCCGTCAGCCTGGATCTGACCAGCTTTAAGGAATACAACCGGCTGTATGGCATGCAGCGGGGAGATCTTTGCCTGAAGAAAATTGCGGAAACCATCACTGCGTGTTTTCCGGGAGCACTGGTCGGCCATCTGACCGCGGATCATTTTGCGGCGCTGCTGCCATCTCAGGATCTGGAAGCAAAGCTGGAATCTGTATGCCGGGAAGTCAACAGCTATATCCATGACGATGGCATTCAGCTGAAGGCGGGAATCTATCTGCCTGGGGAAAAGGATTCGCTTCAGACGCTGAGGCATGCCTTTGATTCGGCTAAAATTGCCTGTGACAGCATCAAGAAAGATGGAAACCGCAGCATAGCGTTCTATAGCTCCTCAATGGGGGAAACCCTTGCCAATAAGAACTATGTGCTGCGCAATTTCGGCGAAGCACTGGAAAAGCATTATATCAAGGTGTTTTTTCAGCCGGTTATCCGGACCCTGAATGGAACCCTCAGCGGCTTTGAAGCACTGGCACGCTGGGAAGACCCGAAGCATGGGATGATCTTTCCGGATGTATTCATTCCGGTACTTGAAGATGCGCAGCTGATCCATCGCCTGGATCGCTATGTTCTGGAACAGGTATGCAGGATGCTCCGTGATCGCATGGATAACGGTCTGCCGCTCGTTCCGGTCTCCCTGAATCTTTCGGCATATGATTTTGATGCTGCAAATCCGCTCGATACCATTGAAAAAATGGTTCAGCAGTATCAGATTCCCAGAACGCTGCTTCATTTCGAGATTACCGAGCGGGTGATGTTCCGGAATCCGGCCACGATGGCAAAGACCGTTCAGCAGTTTCAGCAGGCGGGCTATCAGGTCTGGATGGACGACTTCGGAAGCGAATACTCCTCATTGAATCTGCTTCACAGCTATCACTTTGATGTGATCAAGATTGACATGGGCTTTTTCAGCCATTTCGATGTCCGCAGCAGACAGATCATCACTTCGGTCGTGACGATGGCCAGAATGCTAGGCATCCAGACCCTGGCAGAAGGAGTAGAAACCAAGGAGCAGGTCTCTTTCCTGAAGAAAATCGGATGCGGCCGGATCCAGGGCTACTACTATGGAAAACCGATGCGGTATGATGATACGTTTTCCTTCATGCAGCGCAAGGGTCTTCAGCTTGAGACTCCGGAAGAAGCCCAGCTGATGAATGCTGCGGAAAGTGTTGATGTCATCTCTGATACTCCGACGGCGCTGTTCTCCTTCGATGGAACGAATATCTCCCTCCTGCTGGAGAATGATGCCTACAAGAGGGAACTGAGGAGTACCGGAACCCAGGGCATGTCGGAAGCCAATGCGAATCTTGCGGACGCGGCTTATCCGTTCCGCGGAAGATTCCAGCAGCTGATGGGAAAAGCATTCAGCTCCAGGGCGCAGGAGACCCTGATCTATTCCGATCATGGCCAGTATATGCGGGTCAGCGTGCGCTGGGTTGCAGGAGACGAGCGATACTGGGTCGGAGAAGCCCATCTCTACAACATCAGCAACAATGAGGCGATGCACCAGGCAAAGACGCTGGACAGCACGCTGCGGGATATCTTCCAGTTCTATAAAGGGTTTTATCTGATCGAGCGCGGGAAAAAGGAAGTCTCGATCCTGCGGTCTGATCATCTGGAACTGAATGGCGGAAAGGTGCCTCATGCCATTCATGATTTTTTCAGCTATTTCTCGGAAAACCTGGTTTACCCGGATGATCGGCAGCGTTTTCTCGCATTCATCAGCCCTGAGAATGTAGAGGCAGAGGTGAAGCGCAGCGGCGGTGCTTCGGCGGCAGAGCTTCTGCGCATCAGAAGTGCGGATGGAACCTATCGCTGGGAAGTGTTCGAAGCCATGCTCATCTACAAGAGCACGACGAAGGATATCCTGCTCTGTGAGCGGGAGGATATCTGGGAGAGAAAGCGTGACAGGGATACCCTGCTGCCAAAGTTCTGCAGGTCGTTCGGATTATCAGAGAACGGGACGATCCGCCCGGAAGCCTCTATGGAAAGCAGCCTTTTCCGGATGCTCTGCAACTGTTCGCCGTATTTATTCTGCTGGGAAGACAGAGATGGCCGGATTCTCGGGGCAAGCAGGAAACTTCAGGAAGAGGAAGGGATACAGGATCCCTCAGAGTTCATCGGTAAAACGGAAAAAGAGATCGCCTGCCGCTTTGATGCGGATGGGCTGCGCCTGAATCAGGAAGAACTTGTGCTCTCAGGCGGAAGATTCCGGAACGTGAGAGCAGAACGCAGGCCATGGTATCGGGAAAAAGAAGTTGCGGGAACGCTGGTCATGCTGAACGGGATCAGTGAAGAAGCAGAAGATGAGGAATCCCGCCTGGGATTGCTGGATCAGGAGACAGGTTTTCTGAGTTTCCGCGGAGCGATCGAAGCCGGCTTGCTGTTTGCGGACCGCTACCGGCTGAAAGGAGAGGATTATATCGGATTGCTGATGGATGTTCCTGCTTTTTCAGCAGTCATGAGGGATCGAAATGAGGATGCAGAAACGATTCTGATGAAACTGTCGGAAACGCTGCGGAGCACCTTTACTCCGGGCTGGGCGATTGCAAGGATCGGTCTCTGCAGCTTTCTGTGCTTCAGCCAGCGCAGCTCTCTGAACAAAGCGGAGGAAAAGGTGGCGGCGGTCTCGGGAATTCTTCCGCAATTGTGGGGACAGCTCAGCATTCAGGCAAATCCAGTGCTGGCCCATGCTGTCGCATATGGGTCCGAGGTCAGGAGTCTGGATGAAATGCTTCAGCTTCTGATCCGGAGAATGAACAGTGCAGAACAGGAAACATTCGGAGAAAAGCCATATACCGGGGATCGCATTTCCGTCAGACGGGAAGTGCTTGACAGTCTGCCNGAACGCGTCATCGTCAGTGATCCGAAAACCTATGAACTGGTGTATCTGAACAAGGCTGCACGAAAAGATTCAGGAGTCGGGCCAGAGAGCAGCCTGAAGGGCTGCTTCTGCTACAGGACCCTGGAAGGGTTTGAGGAGCCATGCAGGGACTGCCCGAATCTGATGCTGCGGATGGATCGCGTGCTTGCTGCATCTCGTATGAATCATAAGACCGGAGAGAATCTGGTGATCCGTTCGTTTCTGACCACCTGGGAAAACCGCACCCTGAAGATTACCTTTGCCTTCAATCTGAATGAATACCTCAATACGCTGGCTGGAGACCGGGAACAGTATTATCAGCTGGTGCGTGAAAATGCTGCAATCTCCCGTGGAATCAAGGAAGCGGATCCGGAGAAAGCAATTGAGAAGACCATGCTGAGCATCGCCGAAGATCTGCATCCGGAGCGATTCCTCATCTTCGAGGAGCAGGATGACAGTTCCGTCAGTGCAACCTATGAGTGGACTGCAGCAGGGGTGGTTCCCCTGAAGGAGGAGCTGCAGAGCATTCCGCGGACCGAATTGCGGGCGCTGTATACCGGATTTGTTTCAGAGCATCTGGTCATGGTCCGCGATATGGAAGCATTCCAGCAGGAGCATCCTGATTTTTCCTTGAGAATCCATAATGTGAAGCGCTTTATCTCCGGACAGCTGCTGCTTCAGAATCAGGCAGAGGGCTTCACGCTGGTCGTGAATCCATCGGAAGAAAGCTTCCGGAGCGGAAGTGTCATGTATTCGACTCTGACGGACTTCATTGCGGTGATGGTCCGCAACCGGAACTACATCCGTGAGCTGGAAAAGCAGAGCATGATTGATCAGCTGACTGGCGCCGGCAACCGCAGGGCGCTGGAACAGCGGATTCAGGCATGGCAGGGCGAGGGCGTGCTGGGCGTGATCTCAATCGATCTGAATGGTCTGAAAAACACCAATGATTCAGAAGGCCATCATGCCGGAGACGTCCTGATCAGCGAAACGGCGCGGATTCTGATGGAATGTGCCGGTGCAGATTGCGTCTTCCGGACTGGCGGAGATGAGTTCATCGTGGTGACAGAAGATCTGGAGGAGCGTGACATCCGGCTTCTGATCCAGCATATGCAGGAAAGTGCAGAACTCAATGGCATCAGCATGGCCATCGGATTTGCCTGGACGCGCGGGAAAGTATCGGATTTTGATGCCTTGCTGACCAAGGCAGATTTTGCAATGTATCAGAATAAAGGGCACAGCTTCCGCAGAAGGCGGGAGGATTAATCAGGATCAAGAAGAAAAACAGGCAGAGGATTACTCAGTTATGGATATGCATGAGATGGATCAGTACATTGTCTCGCATCTGGATGAAGCATTGGCAAAGGGATGGATCTGCCCTTATTTTCAGCCGATTGTCCGTACGGTCACGAATTCTTTTTCCGGGGTCGAGGCCCTTGCTCGCTGGAATGATCCGCATTACGGGCTCCTGATGCCTGGTACCTTTGTTCCGGTTCTTGAAGAGACGGGGCTGATCTATAAAGTAGATTGCTTCATCCTGAAGAAAGCAGCAGAACTGCAGCGCAGCCGGATCGATGATGGTCTTCCCGTCGGGCTGATTTCAGTCAATCTGTCCCGGCAGGATTTTGAACAGATCGATATGGCTGCCTATGCGAAGCGTGTTCTGGATCAGTATCAGATCCGGCATGACCTGATTCCGCTTGAGCTGACTGAGAGCATGCTTGTCAGAGACAAGGAGAAGATGACCTCGATTGTCAGAGAGCTTCGCTCGGATGGGTTTTCGATCTGGATGGATGATTTCGGAAGCGGGTATTCTTCGCTGAGTTTTCTGAATGACTATACGCTGGATCTGATCAAGCTGGACATGGGGTTTCTGAAGTCGTTTTCCAATACCTCCAGGGAGATCATGAAGAGTTCCGTTCATCTGGCAAAGAATCTTGGCATACGGACGCTTTCAGAAGGAGTGGAGACAGCGGAGCAGGTGCGCTTTCTGAAAGAAATCGGATGCGACATGATGCAGGGATATTATTATTCAGAGCCTCTTTCAGAGCAGGACATGCCGGAATACCTGCGGCATATGGATCTTTCCTGGGAAGCAATCGAATGGAAGAAGTTCTATGACTGTGCAGATGCCTGCGCCACGGACAGCGATGTGCCGCGGGCAGTCATGGAGTATGACAGGAAGGATGACCAGATCCGCTATCTGTATCTGAATCGCCAGGAACAGGAACAGCTGCGCAGCATCGGCCGCGTTCACAGCGAAAATTCGGAATTTGTCCTGAATGTCAGGAATAATCCGCTTCATGACAGATTGCTGGAGTTTTATGAGCAGATGATCCAGACGGGCGAGCAGGCAGTTCTGTATGTGTCGGACAATTCCTTCTTTGTCCGCCTGGAGGGAAAACAGGTCGCCAGGCAGGAAGACCGATGCATTTTCCTGATGTCCATCGTCAATGTCACCGAAGAGAGGACCCAGAAGATCGGGGAAGTGCTCAGCAAATCTGTTTCCGATATCATGCTGCTGTTTGATGATGTGCATGTTCTGAATCCGGAACAGGATACCGCGGATAATCTGATCAACAACTTCGGCATCGAAGGCGGTCTGGCGGACCATGACCCGCTGCGCAGAGGCCTTCAGAGTTTCTGCACGCATATGATTTTCCCAGAGGATCAGAAGCGCTATGAGGCCTATGCGGACCCGGATACGATGATTGAACGGATCCGTAAGACTCCGGATGGGATCCTGCGCGATTATTTCCGTGTATTGCGTCCAGGCAAGGGTCACTATGTCTGGAAGGAATTCAATCTGCTGCTGGTTCCGGGTTCGGAAGAGCGGAAGGTTCTTTCCTGCATCAAGAATGCAGAGCCCTCTGCGGATGAAGAATTCCTGAAGAAAGAACTAGGAAAAGATATGGGTTCCCGGAGAAAAGGAGATTGAAATCATGAGCTATCCTCTGATCTTTTCTGATCTGATCTCGGTCGCCATCGTCCTGTATGTCTGGACAAGAATGTATCTGGACCCGATGCTGGAGCATCGGGCGGTGGCCCTGTTCCGGAACATCGGGATCACGCTGATTGCGACCGTGGTTCTGGATCATATCTGGGAGTATGCCTTCGAGATCACTTATGACTTCGTGCTTTCTATCCAGACGCTGACGGCGATTGCCAGCCTCGAGTTTCTCTGCGTTCCGATCTCATTCTTCTTTCGGAAAATTATGTTAATGTAGGTATAAGCTGCCTTATGCCCAGCTTTTTCTTATGCCCATGATTTATTAATTTCCGCATAGATGGCTGCGCTGTAGCTCCAATGATGTGGATAACATAATACAGTTCTGCATAATGAAAGTACCAATAGA
>NZ_VUMN01000004.1 GCF_009696165.1 Stecheria intestinalis
CATGCCCGGAGCGGTTCTTCGATATGGGCATTGCCGAAGCAGATATGATCGGACATGCGGCAGGACTGGCGGCGAGCGGATATATTCCGTTTGCGTCGACGTTTGCGATGTTCGCAGCAGGCAGAGCGTGGGAACAGATCCGCAACAGCGTTGCGTATCCGCATCTGAATGTCAAGGTGTGTGCAACGCATGCAGGGATCACGGTCGGAGAAGATGGCGTATCGCATCAGGCAACGGAAGACATTGCGTTGATGAGAGTGATTCCGGGCATGGAAGTATATGTGCCATGCGATGAAGCAGAGACGAAGGCAGTGATCGATCATGTTGCATCGACGAATAAGCCGTGCTATGTAAGACTTGGCAGAGCAGCAGTGGAGAATGTGTATCCGGCGGATCAGAAGTTTGATTTCAGCAAGGTGAATGTGGTCCGCAAGGGAGAGAAAGTCGCAGTCTTTGCATGCGGAGTGATGGTGCAGTCGGCATTAGGCGCAGCAGAGATGCTGAAAGCAGATGGAGTTGACCTCACTGTCGTAGATGTGTGTGCCATCAAGCCGGCAGATGAGGCAGGAATTGTGGAGATCCTGAAGAACCATGAAAAGATCTTCACGGCAGAGGAACATAACATCATCGGCGGACTTGGAGGAATGATTGCCGAGATTGCCGGAGAGAAGTGCCCGAAGCCGATCCATCGGATCGGAGTGAAAGACCGGTATGCCGAGAGCGGACCGGCAGCAGGACTGATGAAGAAGTACGGCCTGGATGCCGAGGGTGTATACAAGGAAATCAGGGAAAACCTGTAATCGGAAAAGATAACGGAGATTCTCTCAAAGCTTAGTGCTTAAGAGGAATCTCCGTTTTTCTGACTGAGATTGTTCTGTTAGGAATGCTTCAGCTGATTAGTTCTGCTGTTCGGGTATCTGTATGGGGCGAGACATGAGGAGGGCTTCAGAAAGCTCATCCGTTTTCCGTGAAGAGGGAGAATGAGCTGCACAGTCAGAGCGTTCCGGAGTGCTGAAAGAAAGAGATCAGTATACATGCAGGACTGCATTGGTCAGATTCAGAATGCAGGCCTTCCTGCCGCTTTCCGGATTCTCGGCAAGGAGTGCGAGCTGGCCATGCAGCGTGTCTGTTCCGAGCTTGACCTGGAAATCGCATTTTCTGTGGCTGACAGATATCTTCTTCGATGCTTCAGAGAGGGCGTCACTTAATTCGCAGTGCTGTTTCAGCATCCTGTCATTACCATCTGTTTCCACCAGATCATGCAGCAGTGCTTCCATGCGGTCATCTGCCCGGAAGACCCGGATTTCCGGACCGAGTTCCAGAACAGCCTGGGAGAAGATGACATTGCTTTCGCCAATCAGATCATCATCCGGCTTGTAAAGAGCTCCTAGAGGAACTTCTGCAGCTGCCTGATAATACCGGTCGGTGCATTCATCGGTCATGTTTCTGACAAATGGGCTGGCAAGCAGCTCACTGAGCGGCATGGGCTTGCTGAAGAAGAATCCCTGGATGAAGTTCAGGCCCCATTGTCTGGCACAGATCAGCTGATCCAAGGTTTCGATTCCTTCTGCAATCATCATGCATGATGTTTCATGACTCATGTCGATGATGCTGCGGATGATGATCTGAGTCCTTTGATTCCGGTAATCTGCAAAAAATGACTGATCCAGTTTTACGCCTTTTACCTGGTAGGTTCTGAAAGCAGAAAGAGAAGATTCCCCGACTCCGAAGTCATCCATCCAGATTCTGAATCCGAGATTCTGCAGCTTGCGGATCGCATTTCCGAGCAGCTTTGCTTCAGCAAATGCAGACTCTGTGATCTCCAGCTGAATCTGTGCTCTCGACACATGATATTCAGAAACAATGCGATCAATCTCTTCGGGGAGATTGGCATATTGGAAGTCTTTCTGAGACAGATTGATATTCACGAAGATTCCTTCCGGGAACTGTGCTTTATGATTCTGAAGATCTCTGCATACCTGCTCCAGAAGAAACAGATCCAGGCGATAAATCTCTCCTGAATTTTCCAGGTAAGGAATGAAATCGGCTGGAGGAATCATTCCTTTTTCGGGATTGATCCAACGGCTCAGCGCTTCGTATCCGCAGGTTGTTCCGCTCAGAGATCCGACGATCGGCTGATAGTACGGAACAATTGATGCATTGCTTAATGCTTCTGAAAAGGCATTATGAACGAAGATCTCCTTCGCTCTCTCCTGTTCCATTTTCTGATCATAGAAACAAAGATACGGGCTGCTTATGGCAGTTTCACAAGCGTATTTTGCCCGATACATCCCCGTTGCGAAATCCATTGGCGCATCCTTTGCTTCATGATGGAGGATACCCGCACGGATGATAATCATCTGCCGTTCCTCCAGGTTTGCGGCTTCTGCCTGGACAGCCTGGATTCCCTGAACGAATGCTTCTTCCTGCATTGACGAAAACAACACAAAATGGTCGACTTCGCGATTTACCAGGACAGCATCCGGAATGTGATGGAAGATCAGTGAACCGATCTTCTCGATCAGAATTCTTCCCTCCCGATAGCCGAATTCTTCATTGATTTCTGCAAATCTGCTGATATTCAGATATGCGAGACTCCATGGCTTATCTTCCATCAGTTCCTGATGGAACTGTTCTGCGGCGTCGTTGACCGTGTTCAGACGGCCGGAAACAGAAGTTCTCTTCTTCTGAAAATATTCCTTCAGATCTACCGGTGTGAGGTTTCCCTCCACTCTGCCTGTTCCGCTGTCCTTTGCCTGATACAGATAGGAATCTGCGATCTGAATCAGAGAGCGGATTCCGCGTTCCGCATCTGCTTTGCCGATGCAGTAGCCGATCCCGCAGGAGATTGCGGGTCCGTCTCCCTGTTTCCGGCTGGATTCATTGAACTGGATCAGCTTCTGATAGAATCTGCCGGCATCCTCCGAGTCAGAAATGATCAGAAATTCATCGCCGCCATAGCGATAGCAGCGATCCTCAGGATCATGGAAAACCTCACGCATCTTTCTGCCGATTGTCTGCAGGATCCGGTCTCCGTATGCGTGTCCATAGGTATCGTTCATTGTTTTGAAGGAATCCATATCAATCAGTGCAATGCCAAGAGTGTGCCCTGCATAGTCTGACAGGTCCTCCCGCAATGCGGTCCGATTCAGAATTCCGGTCAGCTCATCCGTCCTGCTGTCATGATACAATTCATCCTTTTCTTTCTCTGCGGCAAACTTACGCACTTCAGTTCCGAGAAAGCTCTGCCAGTGTAACCAGTTGACAAGATCGCAGATGATGAAAAGAATCACGAAATCCAGAATATCCTGCAAGGCAATCGGGCGCTGAACTGATATTAGAACTGCAGAAGCGGAAGCAGCATTGATGACTGCGTTCCGGATAAAAGCTGAATGTTTCAGATGGGGAAGAAGGCTGATTGTAATTGTGACGAGGATGTACTCAAAGAAGAAACCGCTATGTTCCTGGGCGGCAAAAAAGGTAATGCCGGCAAGGGCCATATTGATTCCCATGAACCAGCTGCTGATAATCTTTGTCCTTTTCTCAGCGGTTCCATGAAATCGTTTTAATTCCAGAAGCAGAAGAATCACTGAAACAGAATTGAAAACGAATATGAGCTGATATACAGCACGTGCGCTGATTTCAGGAAGCACTTCGCCATCTGGATAAGGTGATATGGTGCCAAGCAGACCGATGCCGGAAAGCACACATAGGAGAATTCCGGAACTGATGTGAAATGGCAGATTGCTGGAATAATAATCTGCGATCAGCCGCGGGTCATTCTCAGATATTTCTGCACCTTGTTCTGCAAAAGACTGTTTAAAATCCTGAAGCTGCTTTTTTAAGTCAACCATACTATCTATCTATATGTTCCATCGAACCATGCATCCATGATGTGCATATTTTTCCTGAATTCAGAGTGGCGCTTGTGATCAAGGGTTGCCGTAAATAAGATCTGCAGAGAGACCTTTCATTCTCTGCAGAATCAATCCTTTATCACAGGCATTATTCTATCCTCAGTAGAGACTGGATTCCAGCCGCTATTGAGCCCCGGGCGCTTGCATATATTCCGGAATTCAGAGCCGGAAGGGCTGAATATCCCAGGCAGTCGTGAAGCGTTCATCTGTGAAATGAAATACCCTGCCAGGCGAGCGAAAGAAAAAACCCTGTATCTATCGGAATCTTATGATCAGATGATTCAATAAATGATCATATAGACGTAAGCGCTTGCAATATATGCCCATAAATGCTAAAAAAGAGACATCAAAGCTGACGTCAGTTCCTGATCGACGTGTTACTGGTAATGCAGGCAAGATCGGATGGAAATGAAATTGCGCTGAGGCGTATTTCATTTGCGTTCGATCTTTTTCTGAGATTCAGGAACATCGGAGCGCAGCAGAAAGGGAAGGATATGGATTACAGAAAAGTTGCGGAAGACATTCTGAAGAATGTCGGAGGCGCAGAAAACGTCAAGGAAGTCACGCATTGCTTTACCAGGCTCCGGTTTGTGCTCAAGGATTCTTCTAAAGCTGATAAAGCGGTTGTAGAGCATCTGGAAGGAGTGATTTCCGTCGTTGAGTCTGGCGGTCAGTTCCAGGTTGTCTGCGGCGCGAAAGTCGAGAAGATCTATGACGCGCTGACAGAACTGATCGGAACCAGCATGAATGCAGGAAGTGCTGCAGAAGGTGAGAAGAAGCAGGGACTTGGTACCACGATTCTGCAGAAGATCACGCAGATCTTCACTCCGCTTGTTCCGGCCATCGCAGCCGCTGGTCTGATCAAAGGACTGCTTGCCGTATTCGCGAGAATGCCTGGATTCGACACGGCGAATTCCACATATATCATTCTCAATACCTGCAGCAACATCATCTTCTATTACATGCCGGTCTTCCTGGCTTATACCGGATCAAAGGCGCTGAAGACCAACCGGGTCATTTCCATGATCCTCGGCGGTTTCCTCTGCCATCCGACGATTGATGCGATGATGCAGGATGTCGCAACAAAGTCTACGATCTTCGGATTGCCGGTCATCAAGATGGCATTCACAATCGGTGAATCTTCCAAGATCTTTGCCTATACCGAATCCGTCATTCCGATTCTGCTTGCATTGGTGGTACTCCATTATCTGGAGAAATTCCTTAAGAAATATATTCCGGAAATCCTTCAGATGATTCTGGTTCCAGGCCTGTCTCTGATCATCATGGTGCCGGTGCTGCTCGTCGCAGTCGGCCCGGTCGGAATCTATGTCGGCTATCTGATTCAGTGGCTCTATACTGCCCTCTATAACTTCTCACCGGTTCTCGGCGGTATCATCATCGGCGGTCTCTGGGGAGTGTGCGTGATCTTCGGCGCTCACCGTGCTTTACTGCCGATCGGTCTCAATGATGTGGCAATGACCGGAACGAATACGCTGATGTGCTTTGCTGGTTCTGCAAACTTCGCTCAGGCTGGCGCAGCGCTTGGTGTCATGCTCAAGACCAAGGATCAGAATCTCAAGCAGGTCGCTGCTTCTGCTTCTCTCTCAGCATGGCTGGTCGGAATCACGGAGCCGGCAATCTACGGCTGCAATCTCCGTCTGAAGAAGCCGATGGTCTGCGCGATCATAGCCGGTGCTGCCGGAGGTGCGATCATGGGCATTGGCAGAGCGGTGAATACAGGGTTTGCTAATAATGGAATTCTGACGATCATGTCGTATTATGGAGAAGGAACTTCTCTGTCTCAGTTCATCGCCTATATTATCGGTATCTGTGTTGCGTTCTTCGGAGCTGCTGCTCTGACGTATTTTGTCGGATTCGATGAAGGTNCTTCTGCAAGTGCTGCATTTGCTGATGTTGACTTCGGAATGGGAGATGTTCCGCAGCAGAAGGCTGCTGCCGACATCGTGATCAATTCTCCGGTAGAAGGAAAGGCTTACCCGCTGTCCGATGTGCAGGATGAAGTATTCTCCTCCGGGGCAATGGGAAAGGGAATTGCAGTGCTGCCGAGCAAAGGAGAAGTCATTGCTCCGGAAGACTGCACGGTATCAGTATTGTTCCCGACAGGTCATGCTGTAGGCTTGCAGCTGGCAAGCGGCGTGGAGCTGCTGATTCATGTGGGCATGGATACGGTCAACCTCAATGGCAAGGGATTCACGAAGCATGTTGCTCAGGGGGACCATGTCAAAAAAGGAACGAAGCTGGTTTCCTTTGATATTGATACCATCAGGGAGGCTGGTCTTGATACGACGGTCTGTGTGGTAGTCGCAAACACGGACAAGTATCAGGAAGTCAATGGCGTGGTATCAGAACACGCAGATACGAATACCGCAGTACTTGATATCAAGGGCTGATGAGGAGGAAAGCACCCTATGTCAGAAACTATTTTTCCTGAAAACTTTCTCTGGGGCGCTTCTTCTTCTGCGTTTCAGATTGAGGGTGCCTGGGATGAAGATGGAAAGGGAATGAGCGTGGCAGATTTCAACTCATTCCAGCGTTCTTCTGTGCAGGCTGATTCCAGGATAGCCAGTGACTTCTATCATCACTGGCATGAAGATATTGCCCTGATGAAGAAACTTGGAATGAAGGCCTACCGTTTCTCGCTGTCCTGGTCCAGAATCATTCCCGATGGAGATGGAAATGTCAATCAGAAGGGGCTGGAGTTCTACGAGAAGGTCATCGATGAACTGATCGCCAATGGAATCGAGCCTCTGGTTACGCTGTATCATTTTGATCTTCCATTTGCATTGGCAGAGAAATACAATGGCTGGCTGAGCAGAAAATGTGTCTATGCATTCGAACGCTATGCCAGAATCTGCTTTGAGAGATTCCGCGGGAAGGTGAAGTGGTGGCAGGTCATCAATGAACAGAACCTGATGATCCGTGTGGATGAGCGCATGAATATCTATCATCCGGAAAGTGCACAGCAGGCAGATGAGATGCGTGCCCAGATGGATTACCATATGTTCCTCGCGCATGCACTTGCGGTGAAGCTGTGTCATGAAATCGATCCTGATGCTAAGATCGGACCTGCGGTTTCTTCTACCTGCACTTATCCGAAAACAAGCCGTCCGGAAGATGTATGGGCAGCAGTCCGGAATGACTGGTTCAAGACTGAATACTGCCTGGACATGCATGTATACGGCGAATATCCGGGTTACTTCAGAAATTACCTGAAAGAGCGGAATATCACGCTCAGTACAGAACCGGAAGACGAGAATATTCTGAAGTCTGCGAAGATCGATTATATTGCTCTGAATTATTATCGTACGCTGTGTGTCAGTGCACTTGCTGCGGATGCAGAACATCCCCTGGGAACGCGTGCTTTCCGGAATACGGAAGTGGATTTTGATCAGTATGGGTATTTCCGCAATGAACGGAATGAGAATCTTGAAGCAAGCGAATATGGCGCACAGATAGATCCGATGGGTCTCCGCATGATTCTGAATCGCTACTGGCAGAAGTATCGCCTGCCGATGATCATCACAGAGAATGGGCTCGGAATGCATGACGAGCTGACCTCTGATGGAAAGATTCATGACTCCTATCGGATTGATTATCTGCGTTCTCATATTCGGGCTATGGGAGATGCCATGAGAGATGGCGTGCAGATGCTGGGCTACTGTCCGTGGAGTTTCATGGACCTGCTGTCTTCTCATCAGGGGTTCCGCAAGCGTTACGGATTTGTCTATGTCAATCGGGATGATTTTGATCTGAAGGATCTGAGAAGAATTCCGAAAGACAGTTATTTCTGGTATCAGAAGGTGATCGCCTCCGGCGGCTCCGATCTGTCATGAGTTTATGAGAGCTGTCAAGGTGCTCAACAATTCTCTGGTTCTCGCAATTGATGACGATGGAACCGAGAAAATTCTGATGGGAAAAGGGATCGGCTACCATAAAGCGATCGGGTACGAATTCGGTGACGAAGAAATCGAGAAGGTATTCGTACTTGAGAATCAGGAGGTATCCCGCCGGATTCTGCAGCTGGCAGCTGAAACAAGTGCAGTGTATTTTGACCTTGCCAAAGAGATCATCGGTTATGCGAAGAGCCGCTATCATATGGAGCTGATGGATCATATCTATCTCTCCCTGACCGATCATCTTGCCTTTACTGCCAAACGAGCAAAGGAAGGCATCACTTTTCAGAATTTCTATACTCCGGAGATGAAGGAATTCAATCCGGAAGAATATTCGGTCGGAGAATATGCGGTTCAGCGCATGAGCAAAGAGCTCGGCATGGAGATTCCATCAGCTGAGGCAGGAAACATTGCCTGGCATTTCATCAATGCAGAAACCGGGAGTCATGACAGCATCAATCGTGTGGCAATTGCGGCAACTACCGAAGATATTCTGAATATTGTCAGGTATACGTTCGGGATCACGTACCGCAAAGACACCATAGCATGGTCCAGGTATCTGACGCATGTGCAGCTGTTTGCAGAAAGACTGGTAACCGGAACGCTTCTTCCGGAAGAACCGGATACCATGCTGTATGAACAACTGAAGCAGACCTGTCAGAAAGAGTTCATGTGCGTGGACCGGATCAGAGTCTATGTAGATGAGAAGTTTCATCAGAGGCTTTCAAGCCAAGAACAGATGTATCTGGCGATTCATCTGCATCGGATACTCAGCGATGTGACTGCTTCGGAAGAAGACAATCAGGAATAAACCAAAAACGGAGGAAGCCATTGAAGCTTTCTCCGTTTCTGGGAAGAAGGTTCCGGAAATCATGTCTGGAACCTCATAGAACTTTAAGCATTCAGCACATCGCGGATGACAGCATCCGTTCGTCGTCTCCGTCTTATTTCTCCAGCAGACTGTTCAGAATCAGAGGACGGATCTGGACACTGTCGGCTTAATGCTCACCAAAAATGGCGCATGGGGAATTTATTATGAATAATAAAACGCGCATGTGAAATGTCTCAGAAGTTTTTTCCGCTACGCATGAAGTCTACCAGGTTAATGTGTTCAATGCCATTGCGCTGCTGGAGAAGAGAGTCTGCTGTTACTACATATTTGGGATAATTATCCCTTATTGACTCCAGAGGTCTGTATTCGCGGTCTTCCGTATCCTTAGACAGAGCTATTGTATATGCTACTTGCACATAGGAATAATGCATATCGCTATCTCTTAATATGAAGTCGCATTCAAGCTTGCCTATACGACCTACACTCACAGAGTAGTCATGAGATCTTGCGTATACATAAATGATATTTTCAAGTACGGGACCATAATTGATCCGGTTATCAGTGTTCTGTGCAAAGTAAAAACTCGTATCGGCAAGGTAATACTTTTTTTCACCACTTAGAGATTTTTTTGATTTCATGTCAAAGCGGGGGCATTCATATAATATCTTGGCATCTAGCAGAGCATGAACATATCGTGCAATGGTTGCTTCGCTGATAGATGTCCCCGTATGCTCGATTGCTTTCTTTAAGCTCTTCAAGCTTGTTGTTGCACCAAAATTGTTGATGATATATTTCTGTACTGTTTCAAAGGTGCTCTTATTCCGTATTTTCAGCCTTCTTCTGATGTCTTTCTCAAAAATCTCATTGATTGTGCTCTCAACGTATCTGCGTTTGGCCGCCATGTTATCAAGTTGAATGGTTCTGGGAAAACCTCCCTCAAGTATATAATTCTGAAGCTCTTCCTGACGATCAGCCGCAATCTCTTTCCCATAGTATTTTTTAATGCCCTCATATTCTTCAAAGGAAAGAGGAAACATCTCGAACTCAATATATCTGCCTGTGAGCTTTGTCATAAGCTCTCCGCTGAGCAGATATGAATTGGAACCGGTGATGAAGATTGACCATTCGCCTGTTCCGCGGAATCCATTCAGTACTGTTTCAAAACCATCCACATTCTGGACTTCATCAATAAAGAGATATTTAGTTCCTGATGTATCGGGAATACTGTTTATAAGCTGCTCTAATTGTTCGGCTTTTTGGATCTTGTTGTATTCTTTGCTGTCGAGGTCAAAGAAATGAATGTTTTCTGCGGGAGTCCCGGATTCCCTTAGCTCCTGGGAAATAGTCTCCATGAGACAGGACTTGCCACATCTTCTGACTCCGGTGATTACCTTGATAATGTCTGTCGCGGAATAATAATCACGTATTCTTTTCAGATAGTTTTCTCTTGGATACCAATTCATACACCCATACCTCGGAAAAGCTATTATCAAACAGGAATATAACAAAATCACTGCCATCATTCAAGTTTAACGTTAGCGATATTGAAAAAATATCAAAAACGCTAACGTTAAAATGGATTAATTGGCTTTGCCATGCCAATAATATGTCTGCCCGCTGCTTTCTTCGTCCGTGATGATCAGGACAACCTGACTCTGATGTTGTCACGGAAGTCTGTATTTGATATATGAAATACAAGATCATCCTGACAAGTGAACCTCCCCGCCTAGGCTAAGCTATGCATGAGGCTTCCAAGTGCTTGTATGCCCTCGGACTTCCGTCTGCTAAACGATACGGTAACAGCACAGCTCACAAGCCGGAACTTATGCTCTCATCAGTATTAACGTTCTTCAGACTTACGCCAGGCTCGTCAGACTGCCATAGGAAGCAGCGGATACAAAACTCTGTTAATCTTCCTTAACAGCCCGTGGCTATAATAGCGGCTCTCCGATAAAAAGACGGGAACTTAGGAAACTTCTGATCGAAGGGGTCGGATGAAGAGCATCATCAGCAGAATGAACTATGCATTCAAGCATTCCCTGCAGCAACGGAATCGAACAATTATTGGCACAGAAAACAGAGCACGATTTCATCCTGACGAGAAAAGTAGTTTTCCTCGCATTGGAAAAGGATTAATGGAAAGAGCTCTTCTGGTCCGACAGCTGCTTCCTGAGAGCCATATCTGAAACATAGAAGAAGCTGGGAGAACGATAACCAGGAATATAGAAAGCGCGTTAACGAAGGCTTTTGCCGCCGCTAATTCAAAAGGATCTGAAACTTGCAGCGCATAAAAAAGGTTCTCCGGGATGATTGAGAACCTTTTTGAACTTTATGCATTCAGTGCATTGCGGATGACAGCATCCG
Organism: Stecheria intestinalis; assembly: GCF_009696165.1. Classification (GTDB taxonomy): domain Bacteria; phylum Bacillota_I; class Bacilli_A; order Erysipelotrichales; family Erysipelotrichaceae; genus Bulleidia; species Bulleidia intestinalis. Next base: position 11,028 of record NZ_VUMN01000004.1, read on the forward strand.
TTTCTTCGTCTCCATCTTTATTGAAGATCGTGAGAACCGGAACCTGATAGGTATCCTTCAGAACATTTGCGGCAAATCCGAAGGTATTCGGATGACGCTCCTTGTTTCCAGAGACTGCAGCCGCTTTGACATACGGACGATTCTTTTCAACAAATGCTGCAACAATAGCAGGCAGCTGTCCGACCCCGTCGGTATAGGTGATCAGGAGAACCGGTTCGTCAACGGTTTCTTCTCCGGTTGTGATCTTCAGTACGTTATCGGCATTGAGTCTGTTAACAAGTTTTTCAACATTCCCGGTACGGGAAGCATATACTAATTTCATATGATATAATTCCTTCCTCTGCTTGCATGATATCAGAAATTATCACAATAAAATATAAATATTGATCTATTTATTTGCACAATATCACATGATCATATGATAACTTGGATCACATAGATAAAAGGCAGAGGCTTTCCCTCTGCCTGGCAGGCACTATGATTTCGCCGGGTGATCTCCTGGATCATCTGCGGAGAGCTTGCCTTCATTGAAATGCTTGCGGCAAAGAGCGATATATTCGTCATTGGCGCCAAGCATGACCTGGGCACCTTCTCTGACAATGCCATGCTTGTTGTAGCGGGCGTTGCAGATTGCTTTGCGGCCGCACCAGCACATGGTTTTTACTTCATGAATCTCGTCGCAGATCGTGAGCAGTCTTTCACTGCCCGGGAACAACTTGTTCTGGAAATCTGCGCGCAGACCATAGCACATGACCGGAACGTTCAGGTCGTCTACGATGTGAGCCAGGAAATCAATCTGTTCCGGGGTGGCGAACTGGGCTTCGTCTACAATCACGACATCATAGGTATGCAGCTCTTCCTCGGGCATTCTGCAGATATCTTCCAGGAGGACACAGGGGCGGCTGAGGCCCATTCTGGAACGGATGATGCGTTCACCATCTCTGGTATCTACTCCGCTTTTTGCGATCAGCACTTTCTGACCACGCTCTTCATAATTAAATGCGACCATCAGTGCGTTGGCGGTCTTGGAACTGCCCATTGCACCATAATAGAAGTACAGTTTTGCCATTGTCTCTGATATTTCTCCCGGAACTAGTTTACCTTACTTTAGGGATCTCGGCATAGAAATGTTCCAGAAGGAGAGACGTATCCGGTACCATCTGGTTTTTCATGTACAAAGGCACAGACTCATTGATTCTGAACATCAGACGAGGAATAGAGAGAAATTGTCTCTTTCTTGCAGGCCACAAATCTTCTATTTTGATGTTCTTCAGAAACCTGGAAAATTATTTCCTCGATCAGAAGTCCGGCATAGCCTTGCCTTGCCTTGCAGGAATGGTGCTGGGTCAGAAAAGCAGAGGCCAGCTTCTGAAGGCTTCAGGATCAGAATGTACTGCATATCTGATTTCTGGATCTTCCAGAAGAGCAATCCCTGGTTCAGCAAGGGTCATGATGCCATTTCCTTTCAGCATTGCCTGATCGCACTGCCTTCTGATGCAGTGAGTGTGCTAGAATACAAAGCAATATTAAAACTGTTTCATCAATGGATCTTCATCTGAGAAAGAGAGGCGGTATGGTATGAATTGCGACAGGAAGGCAATGCTTCAGGAGACGATCCGAATTGCCTGGCCGGCGGTTCTGGAGTCGTTTTTTGTGGCACTCGCCGGAATGATAGATACCATGATGGTTTCATCGCTTGGGACCTACGCAGTTGCGGCAGTAGGCCTGACCATTCAGCCGAAGTTCATCACCCTTGCTGTGTTCTATTCTACGAATGTTGCGGTAAGCGCATTAGTAGCTAGAAGAAGGGGACAGCAGGATCGCAAGAATGCCAATGAGGTACTGCTGACAGCCTTGGCATTCACGATTCTTGCGGCAATTGCACTGTCTGTGATTTCAGTGGCAGCAGCAGATCCCATCATCCGTCTATGCGGGTCTTCAGCAGATACTCATGAACCTGCAATTACTTATTTCCAGGTAATCCAGGGAGGAATGATCTTCAATGTGCTGACGATGGTGATCAATGCCGCCCAGAGAGGCGCAGGAAACACGAGGATTGCCATGACGACGAACGTCGTTTCTTCTCTGGTCAATATCTGTTTTAATTATCTGCTGATCGGAGGCAACTTCGGGTTCCCGGCATGGGGCTTGTTCGGAGCTGCAGTGGCTACGGTGCTTGGCACAGTCGCTTCCTTTTTTCTGGCTCTTCGTTCCTTATTCAGGAAGAACAGCTATGTATCAATTCCTTATCTTCTGAAAGAGAAACTGAAGCCATCAGGAGCATCCATGAAATCGATCTGGGCCTTGGCTTCCAATCTTCTGATTGAGAATTTTGCGATGAGAGTCGGGTTCATGGCAACTGCTGTCATTGCAGCAAGACTTGGCACAGATGCATTTGCAGTGCATCAGGTCGGCATGAATTATCTGAGTCTGGGGTTCTCATTCGGAGATGGCATGCAGGTTGCTGCTGTAGCTCTGATCGGAAGATCTCTGGGTGAGAAACAGCCGGAGAAAGCAAAGATCTTCGGAGGAATCTGTCAGAAAGTAGGGTTATGTATTTCCATTGTGCTGGCTGCGCTTCTGTTCTTCTTCGGAAAGGAACTGTTCCAGCTGTTCTTCCAGGGACCTGAGCTTCTGGATATGGGAGTGCTGATTGCGAGATTCACCATGGTGATAGTGATCTTCCAGATCTCCCAGGTGATCTATGGAGGGTGTCTGAGAGGAGCGGGAGATGTGAAGTACTGCCTGAGGGTTTCTCTGCTCAGTGTGACGATTATACGAACCGCTGTGACCTGGCTGCTGACGAGCATCATTCCGCTGGGCTTAGCAGGAATCTGGTTCGGTGTGCTTTCTGATCAGCTTTCCAGATATTTGCTGCTGATGAGCAGATTCAGAAAAGGGGATTGGACCAGAATCATGATCTGATCCAGGAAAATGCTGATGTTGCATGGATATGATAATGGAAACAGACACTAATATTATGCCATTCTGCTAAGAAGGAAAAGGACTATAGCAGCTTCAGTTCTGAAGCACTATAGTCCTTTTTCAATGTGAAATGATCAGTCTTTCCGACAGTTAATGATCTGAAGATTGAATGGATAAGACTAAATCAGTTCTATTTTTTAAGTCCATAAAAAGCAAGCATTTCCAAAATCTTAGCATCCTGGTCCGGAGTGGAGTCATGTACCGGTTTCCTTGCCGGTCCGACTTCTGCGATGCCTGCCAGTTCGACCGAACGCTTCATCATGGACGGAACCGTGCCGAGCTTCAGAATGCCGCGCAGTACATCAATGTCTTTCTGCAGCTGTTCTGCTTCTGCAGTATTGCCTGCTTTCAGATCCTTCCAGAGATTCACGATCGTATCGACGATGACATTGGAAGTGCCTGCAACGCATCCGGCTGCACCGAGGGCGTATGCTTTGGAAATCTTGGAATCAGAACCAACCAGGACTTTCATCTCGGTACCCTTTGCGGCATCGAGATAGCCCTGAAGATTCTCCATATCGCCAGACGAATCCTTGATGCCGAGAATGTTCGGGCATTCCTTTGCAAGGCGTGCAACGACGGAAGCTGGGATGTTGCAGCCGGTAGACTTCGGAATGTTGTACAGCATGACCGGAATCTTCACGGATTCAGCAACAGCCTTGTAGTGATCGAACAGTTCATCATCGGTCGGCTTGATGAAGTACGGCGTGATGACAGACAGCACGTCTGCACCGGCTGCTTCCATATCCTTTGCCAGGGAAATGGTTTCCCTGGTAGAGCATGCACCAGCCCCGGCATAGACAGGGACACGGTGATTCACGACCTTGACGACTGCCTTGACGAATTCGACTTTCTCTTCATGCTCGCATACATGGAATTCGCCATTGGAGCCAAGCGGGAAGATGCCATCGACGCCATGATCAATCAGATGATTGACGAGCTTTTCCATTGCTTCGTAATTGATGGACTGCTCTGCATCGCGATGGAACGGGGTGACGATCGGGGTTACTACGCCTTCAAACATTGCCATATTATTTACTCTCCTTAATTTGTTCTTCTTTGCGGATACTTGCGCCGAGTGCTCCTCCTGGATGCCATTTCACATACTGCTGCGGAGTAAGACCTTTTTCATTCTGAAGGAGAATTGAAAGACACTGCAGAATAATAAGTTCAGCCAGAATGGAAGCACGCGGGGGTTTATTCATTGCATCACCTTCCTGATCGACATGAGCAAGCAGACAAGCCTCTGCTTCTTTTGCTAACCAGGACTGTCTGTTCCCTGTGACAGCAATGATATGTGCTTTATTCTTTTTCAGGCAGGTAACGGTTGCTTTTAATTCAGCTGTTTCACCGCTGTTGGAAATAGCGATGACAACATCTCCCGGAACGACCTGGCCAGAGGATCCATGAACTGCTTCTGTGCCATGAAGCTCGTAGGCTGGTGTTCCAGTTGAGCTGAGAAGGGAAGCGGCATATCCTGAAACATGGCCAGGTTTGCCGATGCCGGTCACATGGACTCGGCCACCCTCTTTCTCAGCTTTCAGAATCAGCTCTTTTGCCTTAGTGAGGCTTTCATAGTCCAGAGTTTGTTCAAAAGCCTTCAGCTGGTCATTAATAATACTGAGAAATTCTTCTGTTTGCTGTCTATCTGAGTTTTTCATGAATTTGAATTTATTCCTTAACAAGGTAAACCAGGCGCTTTACTGATGCGAAAACGCCCGGCTTTTTTCTGCGAATGAATGTGCGCTTTAGCAGAGAAAAATTTTCCGGATCAATTACTTTCCAGCTCTGAAAGCTTCAATCTTTTCTCTGACCTTTGCAGCATTTGCTGCAATTTCATCGGAAGATCCCTTGGTCAGAAGGCTTCCCATGCCCATGAAATCAACTCCGTTCTCCAGCCACTCATTGATGTTGTCCAGGCTGATTCCGCCGGAAGCCATGATCGGCATGAACGGTGTAGGCGTCTTGAAGATCTTCACGAGCTTCGGTCCGTAGAAGTTCGAAATCGGGAATGCCTTGATGAAGGCAGCGCCCCAGGTCAGACCATTGATTGCTTCGGTTACGGTTGTGCAGCCAGGGCCGTAAGGAATCTGGTAGCGATTGCACATCCGTGCGACTTCTTCATCTGCATTGCAGGAGATGATGAAGTCTGCTCCGGCCAGGATGGCGATGCGGGCGGTTTCCGGATCGAGCACGGTGCCGGCACCGACAACCATCTGATCACCGTATTTTTCCTTGACTGCCTTGATGCAGTCAGCGGCGTCATTGTTGGTGAAGCTGATTTCCATGCAGGGAAGTCCGCCTTTTACCAGGCCGTCGGCAATTTCAAGGGTGCGCTTGACGTCCGCACGGACTACCGCAAATGCGCAGATATCGTACATCTTCTGAGTAATTCTAGCTTTCTTTAATGCTGCCATGTAATTATCCTCCTATGCTATTTATAGCATTTATCATGCTTCTGTTTTAAGTGATATCTGTCCAAGAATTGATAGATGGTTTTGAACGTTTGACCAAACTGGGGCGAGCAGCTGTCTTCTCCGCAATCAGCCCGTTACATGATTTCTTTGATCCATGCTGACACAGATAATAAGCTTCTCAGCAATTAAAAGAAGAATACTTTCTTGCGAGGCCCGAATTCAGAACTCATCTGAGCATTGCAAAATCTCCTGGTTGATCGTTTGGACAATTGTATGAGAAAGCGTTTCCGTTTCTGTTGCTTTGTCTATCGTTTTTGCCAGGCTGAACTTGCTAGAATTACGGCATAAGAAAGCAGGTATAGAAAATGATTGGATTTATTCTTGCCAGCCATGGCGAAATGGCAAATGGAATGCTTGATTCCCTGAAATTGTTCTTCGGAGATTTAGAGAAGGTGTCTGCTTTATGCTTCCATGGGGAAGATGATCCGGTTGAATTCGGTAAACAGATAGAGAATACAATTCATGAGCTGGATGATGGAAGCGGAGTAATGGTATTTGTTGATCTGCTTGGCGGAACTCCAGGTAATCAGTCAACTCTATGTTTGCGCGATGAAAATGTCCGTAAGAACACCAGAGTGATTACTGGAATGAATCTCGGAATGTCAATGGAATTTCTGGCGCAGCGTATGGCATGTGAAAAGATTGAAGATATTGATCTCGATCATCTGATGAATGCAGGACGCGATGGAATTAAATGCATCAATAAAGAAATGAATCTGCTTTAGTATGACAAAAACTCTATGGATCCTGATCGCTGTACTGGTGCTGTTCTTCGGCCTGGCTTATTCAAGAAAGGCATTGGGAAATTCGCGCTTATATAAGATGCTGGCGATGCTGAAGGAAGGCAGATACAGCGAAGTTGAGAAGCTAGCGACAGATACTTCATCGAGATTGCTGCTTAGCCCATTTTCCATTCAGCAGGTTCTTCTGCAGAAAGCAATTCTTAAAAAAGATACAGAAGATGTAAATAGAATTGTTGGCCAGATGGGAAAACTGAAGCTGAATGAACAGATGAAAAAAGAGTATTATCTTGAAGCGTTTAATTACTATGTTCCCGTCGGTGAAAACGAAAAGGCAAAAGAGTGCGCTGCCCAGATTCAGAAATTGAATGGATTTGACGATACAAAGAGAGTGGTTTCCCTGATAGAGGACGTAGTCATTGAGGGCAATACTGATCATCTTTCTGACTTGATTAAACAAGCAGAAAATGCAGATGGGATTGAAAAAGTAGGAATGGAGGGGCTGATTTCAAAGATTTATCATCAGCTCGGAGACTTCAAAAACGAAGAGAAGTATACAAAGAAAGCGCAAGATGATCTGAAACGGATTCAGAATTGGAAGGGAGCATGAGCTCTGTCCAAAAGTACGAAAATCAGCGCCAAGATTCATTCAGGTGAACGTATCGGGTGAAAGCGCTTAACAATAAAATGCGGATATGGAGATGAAAAGCAAGCGAATACAGCTGGTCGCCTGCTTGGCATCGAAATAACAGGATTTGAAATCAGAAAGGGAATAAACAAATGAATGTTATTAGAGCATTGCTGGTTGGTTTAATTTACTGGCTGGCCATGGGACGTGCTAATTATTTCTTCTCATTGATGGCTAGACAGCCATTGCTGCTTGGCGTTATCTATGGTGCATTATATGGGGATGTACAAGCAGGCTTGATGTATGGCGCAAATATCCAGCTGATGTACATCGGCGTAGTTGCTGCTGGAGGAAACATTCCTAATGACCCTGCTCTCGCTGCTTCGATTGCAATTCCTGCCGCTATTCTGGGCGGACTGGACAGTGGCGCAGCAATTGCAATTGCAGTTCCGTTTGGTGTCATGGGTGTAATGGTTAATAACCTGCGCAGAACGATTAATACGATGTTCCTGGCGACTAAGGTTGATAAGTGCATTGAAGATGGCGATTTCAAGAAGGCACATAAATATCAGTTCATTATTCCTTGGTTGATTAATGGTGTGCTGTATGCCGTTCCGGTTTTCCTGATCAATCTGGTTGGACCTTCTATTATTCAGGCTGTCATTGAAGCAATCCCGACATGGCTGCAGAATGGCATTGCTAATGCCGGAAATATGCTCCCTGCACTGGGATTCGCTCTGACTCTGGTTGTTATGGGCAAGCAGTATATGCCTTACTTCCTGCTTGGTTTCTTCATTTATGCAATTACTGGTTTCTCCATGCTGACTGGTGCAATTATTGCTCTTGCTCTTGGCATGATTGTTGAAAGCGTATCAAACAATGCTCAGAGTGAAGGAGGTATGAACTGATGTCTGAGGCAGCAGAAAAAGCAGTTGAAACATCGGAAAAGAGAATCATTACAAAATCCGATTTGAGAAAAGTCTGGTGGAGATGGATTCTTGCAGTTGAAGTGCCGGTATGCTTCGATCGTATGCAGGCGTTGTCCTTCGGCTATGCAATGGATCCGATTATCGATAAGCTCTATAAAGATAATCCTGAAGGAAAGAAAGAAGCTTATATCCGTCACAATTCCATGTTCAACACGAACTGTGACTGGGGCTCAATTATCCATGGTATTGTCATTTCAATGGAGGAGCAGAAAGCGCTCGGCAATGATGAGATTGATGATGAAGCTATCCGCTCAATCAAACTTGGATTGATGGGTCCTCTGGCTGGTATTGGTGATACCTTCGACCAGGGCATCATGGTTACACTGACCCTTGCTATCTTCACACCGCTTGCTCTGGAAGGAAATGTCTGGGCAGCATTCATGCCATTCATTATCTTTGAAGCGTATGCATTTACAGTATCCTGGACGCTGATCAATCGTGGCTATGAATTAGGACGTAAGTCTGTTTTCACGGTCCTCAAATCTGGGAAGTTGCAATCCATTATTCGCATTGCATCTATTGTTGGTACCTTCATGATCGGTGCTCTTGCTGCATCTTATGTAAAGGTATCGACTCCTCTGACGTTCAGCTCTGGATCAGAAGTCAAAAACGTACAGGATCTGCTTAATGGTATTCTTCCGAAGCTGCTGCCGTTCCTTGTTACAATGGGAATGTATCAGTACATTCAGAAAAATGGAGCAAAGTACATCCGCCTGATCATTATCACCTTCATTGTCTCCATTGTTCTCACGTTCTTCGGCATTCTCTAAGTTTAAGATTAGGAAAAGGATTGGTGTTCAATATGATTGATATGATTCGTGTAGATTCAAGAGGCGTCCATGGCCAGGTAATGACCCAGTGGGTACCGAAATTCAATACTAAGAATATTGTGTTTGTCGATAACAAGACATCTACTGATGACTTCATGTCGGAAGTGATCAAGATGGCTATTGCCCAGCGGAAAGTTTCCGGAGTTATCTGCAGTGTGGACGATGCTGTAAAGAATCAGGAAAAATACAGTGGTCTGAACAGCGCGATGGTAGTATTTCAGCATATTGATAACCTCTACGATGCCTATAAAAAAGGATTCAAAATGTCCTCGGTAAATATCGGAACGATTGGTGGCGGACCTGGCAGGAAAGTTGTAGCTCCTCAGGTTTCGCTTAACAGTGAAGAAGTCAGTCAGCTTAAAGAAATGAATGATAATGGGGTTGAGGTTTATTTCCAGACGACTCCGGATTATTCTAAGCTGAGTTTTGCGGATATTCTTGCTGCATTCAATAAGTGAGGGTAAATCTATGACAAAAGTTCTGATTACACCAAGAGGATTTGCTAAAAATGGCATGGAATATATCCGGAAGATGGAGGCTGCTGGTATTGAAGTTCATTACAACAATACGGGACTTCCTTACACGCCGGAGCAATTCCTCACTCTCGCTAAAGGATGTCAGGGCATTATCGTTGGTGTGGATAAGATGGATGCTCCTGTTCTTGAACAGCTTCCGGATCTGAAAGTAATCTGCAAGTTCGGCGTTGGAACAGATAATATCGATCTTGATTACTGCAAAGAGCACAACATTTATGTCGGTCGTACAGTTGGTTCCAATTCTCGGAGTGTTGCTGAACAGGTTGTAGCATTCATGTTTGCTGATGCAAAGAATCTTGCTTATGAATTCAGAAGCGTGAAGTCCGGAGTCTGGGATAAGAAACAGTCCATTGAGATCTATGAAAAGACATTAGGAATTGTCGGATTCGGAGCAATTGGAAAGATTATTGCTGATTACGCGAATGGATGCGGAATGCATGTGCTTGCCTATGACGCTTTCCCGATCGCTCCTGAGGCTGCTGAAGCGCATCATGTGACGGTAACAGATCTCGATACCATTATCAAGACGGCTGATTATATCACGATTCATGTTCCTCTTCTGGATTCCACGCGCAATATGTTCGGCACTGTGCAGTTCAAAGAAATGAAGAATTCCGCTTGCCTGATTAATTGTGCAAGAGGTGGTATCGTAAACGAAGATGAGCTTTATGACGCTCTCGTAAATAAAGATATTCGTTCAGCATATTTCGATGTCTTCACTGAAGAACCGCAGAGCAAGTCTTTCAATGCAGCGGACTTCAAACTGTTGACTCTTGACAACTTTGAATTAACACCGCATACTGCAGCTCGTACGAACGAAGCAGATATCAGAACCTGCAAGATGTCGTCTGAAATTGTTACAGAACATCTGCTGGCTTCCTGAAACAGAATGGTATAATTGCTATACATAAAAAATCCGCCCGTGTCAGCGGATTTTTTGGGAGATTGCATGGTTATTGAGGAAGTATTTAAGGAATTTGCACGAGTTGTCGGTGAAAATCGAAAATATGAAATCAGCTTACTGAATCCCGATGGCATTATTGTCCAGACAACGATGGAAAACGCTGCTGGGAAGCGAATCATAGATCATACGAACACACCAGACAAAGTTTTCTATCAGTTAAATGTGGATGGAACATTCTACGGGATTCTGATGATTCAGGGAGAGAATATGAGCGTAATTGCTCCGCTGATCCGCGATTCCCTGGTTACAAGAGTTCGATTTGAACTTCAGAAAATGCGGATAGACAATCAGCTAAGCAATGGCGAATTATTGGTCCAGATGCTGATCAATCCCTTTGAGTTTGATTCTGAAAAAGTAATCCGGCTCTGCGAAAAGATGAATGTTCGCACAGACTGCTTTCGTGTCTGTATCACAATGACTTCAAGCAAAGGGTTTGATAGTAAAGCTGCAGCAAATGTAAATCTTCTCCCTGATGATATTCCTATCTGTGCACTGATTGATCCGCGAGAATTGGTGATGTTCAAGTCGATCTCAGAGGAGAACATGGATAAGGAATTTCTGGAGAATACAGTTAAAACATATCTGGATTCTCTTCGCAGGATTGGTATTATTGCAGATCGCGTTTTTGTCAGCATGCCGATTCGCAAAATTCATGAGTACCATTTAAGCTTCGAAACCTGCAATTGGCTGAGCTCTCAGGCAAGTATAAAAGATAGTCTTGTCTTCATGTCAGAACATCTTTACGAATATTTTCTTTCCGGAGTAAAGCCGCAGTTTATTGCACAGACAATTGACAGCAGCATTCTCGAGAAGAAGAATGTCGACATTGATGAGTTTATTGACATTGCTAATCACATGGTCGAAGCCGATTTCTCTGTAAATAAGACCGCTCAGGAAATGTTCATCCATAAAAATACTCTGATCTATAAGCTGAAGAAATATGAAGATGCATTGGGTATTGATATTACCGGAAGCACAAAGGGAAGAGTTGTCTTTACATTAATTGCTAATGAACTGGCTGATGAAAGAAAGAGAAAACGTCTGGGGCTGTGAGTATGAAAGAGAAAATAAAAATCGCAAGAGTTGACAAGCGAACATTGCATGCAACCGTTGCTCTGAATTGGAACAGATTCATATCTGTAGATGAGTTTATTGTGGTTGATCGTCTGTATGTAAAAGATCCTTTTGTGGAACAGATCATGCAGCTGACAATTCCAGATCAGAAAGTCTCCATTATGGAGGTCGATTCCTTCATTCCTTACATTAACAGAGATCTGGAAGAGAAGGTCACAGCCTTTGTTATTTTCAAGGATATAGCTACTCTATGCGAAGCAATTGAAAAAGGTTTTTTTGTTCCAGAAGTTCAGCACCTTTATCCTTCTCGTTTCATGAGCAAAGCGAGTATCAAGAAATATTTCACTCCTGAAGATCAGGAAAGCTTAAAGTATATTGAATCTAAAGGAATTGCAAATTACTTTCAGACAGATCCTTACCAGGATAAGACTTACTTCTCAATAAATGAATGAGTTGACGGTTTCTGACTGAAACTATACAGGGATCAACAATATGGGAAAGAAAGACAAAGGGTTGAACAGTCTTTCCAGCCTGAAAAAGGAGTTGTATATGACAGATAAAAGATCAGAAACTTCATTTCTGTTCGCAGGTAATATTTATCGAGACCATTTGAACAGACTGATTCTTTACAGGAGAAAAACAAAGCAAGCCTATCTGATTCAGAAAAATGATGAAGCAAAGCTAAGTTTCTATCAGTACAGAATTCTGCTTGTGGCAGCGCTATTTGTTGTTCTTACAGTTTTCGGCATCAGTGTTCTTTATGCTGGTATATGTTCAATTGCAGTTCTCGTCCTCCTGCAGTTTATGTATATGAATTTTCTGAAGACACTGACGCCGGTAAAGAAATTTACTCCGAAAGATCAGGAAAGCATTCTCAACAGAATGGCGAAAGGTTTTACAAAAAAGAAACTGATGCTTAGAGGGCTCATTTTCTTCGCCGTTGGAATATTAGTTGTTTTGAATGGCATTTATAGCCATTTCAGTACTGATGTAATGATCGTTAACTATGTGATTCTTGCATGCTGTACTGTATTTGGAATACTGAATCTTACTGCTTCATCTCATGCAGATAGCTAATCTCTAGAAACTGCCAGATTTTTCCGTCTGATAAAACACTTGTTTCCAAGCTGTTCTTCAAGGGACCTGAGCTTCTGGATATGGGAGTGCTGATTGCGAGATTCACAATGGTGATTGTGATCTTCCAGATCTCCTAGGTGATCTATGGAGGGTGTCTGAGGGGGAGCTGGAGATATGAAGTACTGTCTGAGGGTTTCTCTGCTCAGTGTGACGATTATACGAACCGCTTTGACCTGGCTGCTGATGAGCAGATTCAGAAAAGGGGATTGGACGAGAATCATGATCTAAGTCCTCATGGTTCGGAAAAATCACTCCTTGCAGGAAAGGTGAATGCCCATCTGTTGACTGGAATGTGAAAAAACATACCGCAAAAACAGAAATGCACCGCATTCACTTGCGTTTCTGGGCGGTATGATTTCTCTGATCCCTGCAATGGTTTTCTGATCTTTCTAGGATGATGGAAGAGAAGCGGTTGCGGTCTCATTTGGTTTAAGTTATGCAGCAATCGTCCTGCTGTTCTGGAAGGGACCGGTATAAATGATTGAAGAAGAATAGTATTTCGGAATCCGGAATCAGACAGAAAAGCGATAAGAAAAGAGGGAATGCTGAAGAACCTATACTGTATAGGGTTTCCAGCATTCCCTCTGCTCTTTGTTTATACGACAATGATATTTCGGGCTCCGGCGTCTTCTGCAATCTTCTTCAGACGCTGGATTTCTTCCTCGCTGGTGATGGAATGGCCAAGGCGTTTCAGGCCTTCTTCACGGACTCCGAAGGGGCGGTACTTGATCAGCTTGTAGCGAATCGAGGGATCAAGGTGTTCTGCAACATTGCGGACCGTATCTTCGTTATGCTCCGGTTCTTCCGGGAGACATACGGTCCGGACTTCATAGAGCTTATGGTGTTCCTGAAGCCAGGCCAGGTTGGCAATGACGTTGTCATTGGGGTAGGAACATAGTTCCATATGCCATTCCGGATTCCATGCTTTGACATCAAGCATGACTGCATCCGTCTGTTCCATGAGCTCCGGCATCTCAGAATAGAGCCAGGCACCATTGGAATCCAGGAAACAGGTTTTATTCATGGCGTGAACCTTCTTGAAGAGTTCCGTCAGGAATTCAGGATAGGTAGTGCATTCTCCTCCGGATACCGTGATGCCTTCGATGAACGGGAGGGTCAGCTGAAGTCTTTCTGCAACATCATCCGGTGTCATCCAGGTGATCTTCGGAGAAGAGAGATGTCTGCAGGTATGGATGCAGGTGTCGCACATGACACAGGCATCCTGGTTCCATACGACTTTATGGTCCTGCATGGACAGTGCTTTCGGAGTCGGAGGGCAGGTGGTGACGCATTCTCCGCAGCTGATGCACATGGTGATGGTTTCCGGATTATGACAGTAAAGACAGCGGAACGGACAGCTCTGAACAAAAATGGAGGTCCGGTTTCCCGGGCCGTCCACATTGGAGAACTCGATGATCCGGTTAACGGGTGCAGTCCTCTTCATGTACGATCCTGCGATCCAGAGCGTCTGCAGTATTGCGTGCTCCCTGACCGAATACAGAGCAGTTGTTCATGGACTGTTCACCGCGGTCCAGCTTTGCAAGCTCGCTCTTCTTGACCAGATAGCCGGTGACTCTGACAACATCATTGTTCTCGAGGTAGCCGGAGAAATATCTCAGGCCGCCGCGGATACTGCCTTCCACGATTTCCACGAGGGCATCTGGAGTATTTGCCCAGGTTTCTTCGAACTTGAAGATATCGCCTGCACCAGTCGGGAAGTATTTCTGGAACTTCGTATTCTCGATGATCTGCTTCGGCATGACTGGTTCTGCGCCGATCGGAATACGAGCACCCGGAGAATCTTCGCGGCCATCAGAATCGATGCCGACCTGGGCATGGAGACGATACCGGTGCCCGAAGGCTGCTGCATACTTGGTTTCATGTCCATTCACGATTTCCGTGAGACGGTCCATGATTCGGATGCCGAGTTCATCGGCTTCCGGATTATTGCCGAAGCCTTTCTTCGGATCTGTGATGCCGAGCAGGTGATTGACTGCTTCAGCGAGACCGACGACACCGAACATGCCGGTGAAGTTGTCCAGGGAGACAAAGCCTTCCTTCACAAGGAAATTGGACTTGAAGAAGTTCGTCTGGTTTACCAGGAAGTCAATGCGGTCGTCCATGTTCTGCAGCATCAGTCCTGCATAGTACGGAAGTACGCGGTTCAGGAAGTCTTCGGTATTCTCTGCTTTCAGAGAGCACTCGTACATGCGCAGACGCGGTAATGTGAATCCTCCGCCGCCTACCTTCAGGCCGTTGTAGCAGGAAGCGATGGCATAGTTGTCACCCCATTCCTTGCGGAACATGCGATCATTGGCAAAAGAAGGCTTTGCAGTCTTCATCATGCACTCAACGGCAAGCTTTACGAATTCTTTCGGAGTGACATCCGGGTCGTATTTGATTGTGAGATTCGGAACGGCCAGCTGCATTTCCTGGGTGAGTTCCAGAACGATTCTTCCGGTCATGGAGTCCTGCGGTCCGAGGTCAGCGTGAACGAAAGAGTCATTCAGAGTACGGTCGATGTTCAGAAGGAACAGTTTCAGCTCTTTCTTTGCCTGTTCATAGCCAGCTGCCTGAACGAATGGTTCCAGCAGATCGTCCCAGTCGCCCAGGTATACCGGGAACGTGGTGACGGATGGAACGTAGTGATACATGATCAGCAGAGAGTTCAGTGCTTCTCCGAGGGTCTTCGGAGCATCCAGCTGCAGGAATTCAGATCCTTTGTTCATCAGGATCGAATAATCCGGGCAGATGTAGCGAGGACGGTATGGGGCTGCGCCTTCTCCGAGGTCGCAGAGAATCCGTTCTTCTTTTGCTTTGAGGTATTCCTTGCTTAAAGGAATGGTATGGTCTGTATTCTCGGCATATCTTGCCAGCGCAATAAGCTGCTGATTGTATGTCAGAGTAGGATCCGCAAGGATCTGAACAATCGGGCTTGCCTGTTCGGTCATGTCTATCTCCTCCATTTTTCCAGGGAAACTATATCATAGTATAACTCAGCGCCCCAGAAATCTGACTGCAGAAAAAAAGAAGAGATTGCACCAGGACAGTCAGCCTATGCTATAGTCACAGCATGAACAGAAATCATACAGTAACAGAGAAAATCTATGCCTCTCTCTTAGGCAAATGCATCGGGGTACGGCTTGGTGCTCCGATTGAAGGAATGAGCGGACCATTGGTCAGAAAGGGATATGCACCAGTCAGAAGCTACCTGCTCGATTATGGTCAGTTTGCGGCTGATGATGATATCAACGGCCCTCTCTTTTTTCCATGGGTTCTGAAGGATCACCCGATTGCAGAAGTGACAGCAGAAGAAATGGGTGACTGGATGCGGAATATCATCTCTGATGGGACAGGTTTCTTCTGGTGGGGAGGAGAAGACATTGCGACCGAGCATCGCGCTTATACCAATCTGAAGAAAGGAATCAAGGCACCTGCCTCCGGAAGTCGGGAAACCAATGGCA
The DNA here is from genome assembly GCF_009696165.1 of Stecheria intestinalis. Classification (GTDB taxonomy): domain Bacteria; phylum Bacillota_I; class Bacilli_A; order Erysipelotrichales; family Erysipelotrichaceae; genus Bulleidia; species Bulleidia intestinalis. Next base: position 26,852 of record NZ_VUMN01000004.1, read on the forward strand.
ATGTCCTGGCTGAGCAGATCGGGGGCCAGATCTTCAGCGACTGCTGGGGGTGGATGAGTCTCGGAAATATTGAGGAAGCTGCGGAACTGGCCAGGAAGATGAGCAGTGTGACGCATGATGGCGATGGGATTCAGGGCGGAATCTTCGTGGCTTCTGCAGTGGCTGCTGCATGGAACAGCAGCTCGATCAGAGAAGTGATTGAAAAAGCTTATTCGATGCTGGATCCGGGCAGTGGCTATGCGGCAATGGTCCGGGAAGTTTCGGAGTTTCATCAGGCTCATCAGAATCCGGAAGACTGCCTGAAGTGGATTGAAGAGACGAAAGGATATGATCACTATCCCGGAAGCTGCCATATTCTGCCGAATACGGCAATTCTGCTGTATGGGCTGTTATACGGAGATGGAGACTTCAATGGGACGATGCGGCTGATTGCAGAAGCAGGCTGTGATACGGACTGCAATCTTGGCAATGCGGGATCGATTCTCGGAATGATGCTTGGGCTGGATGGCATGGATCCATGCTGGATCACGCCATTTGAGGATATGATTCTCTGCAGCAGTTCTCTGGGAAGTCATAATCTGAGCCATCTTTCTGTCGAAGCATCCAGGCTTGCCGATCTGGCATTATCTCTGCATGGGAAACAACCAGAACACGCAGAGAACTTCTCGCTTCCGTATGGAACACTCGGATATTCGTGTGAGAATCCTGCCGTGCTTTGCAGCACGGATCATGGAAGACTGCGCATCACGCTTACGGATCTTCCGGAGAATTCAACGGTCATGGTCCGCACGAAGACTTATATGAGACCTGAGGATGTGTATGACTGCCGCTATCAGCCGCAGTTTACTGCGATTCTGGAGCCAGGCGATCAGGTTCATTATGAGCTTGATCGCAATCAGCTGCCGGTTCAGATCGTTCCTTATATCAGAGACCAAAATGGCAGAATCTTCTCTTCTCTGCAGACTTCGTCAGCCTGTGCTCCGATTCTTGAAACCGGACTGATGGTCAGGGCATGCAAGCCTGTACGCGGAGCGTGTTTCTATGTCAACCGGATCAGCATTGCGAAACGTCCTTCTTATCTGCTTGACTTCACGCTGCTTCAGAATGAAGACCGAGGTCCGCAGTTTTCAGGCGGAAGATGGATCACGCTTGAGAACCTGGTGCTGACCAGAGGTACAGCCTTCTATGAAGATGGACTCTGCATGGAGGCAGGCAGTGAAGTGAACTTCAGCAATGATTCTTCCTCAGCGCATACGCTGACCCTGAAATGGGAAGCAGAGCATCCGGATTTCCGGTTCTCCTGGAACTGGAGGGGAATGCTGAGAAAAGAAGGCATCCATGTCACGGAGAAGGGAGTGTCGCGCTTTGTTCAGAAGGATGACTTCCTGGAAGAACAGGAACTGATGACAGCAGAGATTCATTCCGGGTATCTGAGAATTTCAGAAAATGACATCGCTCTGGTATCAGAAGGAACCGCCTTCCGGAGAAAATGGTCTTTTCAGGGAAAATATGGTCCGCTTGGAATCGAGAATATGTCCGGTTTTCTGAATGTGAAGTCATGCGGCATGAATGAGGAGGAAGCTTATGCGCAAAGTAATCATTGACTGTGATCCGGGCCATGATGATGTGATGGCAATCCTGGAAACTCTGGCTCACCCGGAAACATTTGAGCTGCTGGGCATCAGCACCGTCTGCGGAAACAATCTCTGTGAGCGCGTGACAGAGAATGCGCTGCACGTGCTGGAATGGATCGGGAGAACAGATATCCCAGTGGCAAGAGGATCCTTGAAGCCGCTGGTCTATGATCCAGAACCCCAGGCAGCACATGGATACAATGGACTGGAAGGATATGATTTTCCTGATCCGGTTACGGAACCCGTATCGCTGAATGCTCCGGAATGGATTCATGAGCAGTTGCAGAAATCTGCAGAACCGGTGACGATCCTGGCGCTTGCACCATTGACCAATCTTGCCCTGCTGCTGAGAAAATGGCCGGAAGATGCAGATAAGATCGAAGCGATCGTGATGATGGGCGGAGCGGTTTCCGGCGGCAATATTCTGAAGCATGCAGAGTTCAATGTGTATGCGGATCCGCATGCGCTGAAAGAAGTGGCAGAGAGCACGATCCCGCTCACCATTCTTCCCTTAGAAGCCTGCGCGGACTGCACGATCACGGAACAGGAGATCAGCGGCTGGAAGAAGGATTCCGGAAAGACAGCGCAGATGGCTGGCGCCCTGATGGACTTCTTTGCGGAGTATGGCCGCCATCACGGTATGCATGCATATACGGTATTCGATCTCGGTGTTCCTTATTATCTGCTGCATCCGGAGCGATTCAGCAGCTTCATGCATGCAATGGAAGTGGTGACTCAGGGAGAAGAGACGCGGGGACAGACGATCTTCCGGGAAGGAAACCGAGTGAAGGTGCTGGAACACACTGATCCGATTGCATTCCGCAAGGAAATCTGTTCATGCATACGGAAGCTGGACCAGGAGATGAGATGATGAAGCGCACGGATATTGTGATGACTCCGATGCTGAAAGATTTTCTGGATTATGATCTCGGGCATATGGAGGTTTCGAACTATCCGACCAGAAAACCGGATATTGAGTATACGGAAGGACTGAAGCTGGACTTATATTACCCGGAAGAAAAGAGAGAGAAGTATCCGCTGGTGATTTCGATTTTCGGAGGAGGCTGGGTTTCTGGATTCAAGGAAGACAAGTATGCAGAGCTGATGCTGGAGCCGCTGAAGTTTGGCTATGCAGTGGCAATTCCGGACTATACGCTGGCTCTTGATGATATCTGGCCAAGACAGGTGATCGACCTGAAGCGATGCATCCTGTTTCTGAAGAGACATGCTGAGGAATATCGGCTGGAACCGGATGATATTACTTTGTGGGGAGAATCTGCCGGAGGACATCTGGCATTATTGACCGGAATGGCAGAGAATGCGTATTTCGGAATCAATGGAGATACGACTGTGCATAAGGTGATTGCTTATTATCCGCTGACTGATCTTGATACAGTCGAGGCTCAATCGAGGCTTTTTGGCTTGAATAATCAGAGCTGTGCAGGAGAGAATTCTCTGATCTCGATCATGATGGGGCCTCATTATCATGACBAGAAAGAACGAAAAGCTGCTTCTCCGGTTTTCTGGATTTCCGAAAAGATGCCGCAGGTGGTTCTTGTGCATGGCCTTTCGGATTCGCTTCTTCCGTATCTGCAGTCAGTTCAGTTCTTTGAGCGGGCAGCAGAAACAGGAAATGCCGGAAAAGTATCGTTGCATCTGGAAGCTGGAAAGGAGCATGCAGATTCCTGGTTTTTCTCTTCTGAACAGGTGGCTGCGTTCTTTCGCTAAGTGACTGTATGATCAGTTTGTGTCGCAATTGATGAAAATCATCATGATTGCTGAAAAAAGACTTGAACGGAACAGCTTTTGTTTTACAATGTCTCTGTTTTAAAGAACGTCTTTCACATTTACAAAGGGAGGAAAATATGAAGAAGTTCGCTTTGTTCCTGAGTGCAGCAATGGCTATGTCACTGGCAGGCTGCGGAAACAGCAGCGCATCCGCAAGTACTGCTGCAGCATCCGCAGCTGCATCATCTGATTCTGCAGCTTCTGCGTCCGCAGAAGGCGCTGCATCTGGTGATGTCACACGTATTGCATTGGTTCTTCCGTATATTGGTGATCAGTCTTATTTCGATACTGCTTACAACGGACTTTCTCTTCTGACTGATAAGTACGGCAGTGCTGTCGAAACCAACCTGATCGAGATGGGCACGGATGCCGGCGGCTGGGATACTGCTTACCGTCAGGCTGCAGATTCCGACTATGACATCATCATCTCCGGCAACTTCGAGTATGAGCCGTATATGCTTGAAGTCGCAAAAGAATATCCGGATATCAAGTTCCTGAACTTCGACTACTCGGATGCAGCACTCAATTCTCTCGATAATGTCTATGCAATTACCTATGCAGCAAATGAAGCGGGTTATGCGGCAGGTGTCGTTGCAGCAACGGTTTCTGAGTCTGGCATCATCGGCTGCATCGGCGGCACGGAAGTGGATGGCATCAAGCAGTTCCTGGCAGGTTATATGCAGGGCGCATATGATGTGAATCCGGATATCAAGGTGATCAGCAGCTTTGTCGGCGATTTCTCCGATACTGCAAAGGCGAAGGAAATTGCGAGCAATATGCACAGCCAGGGCGCAGATGTCATCTATCATGCGGCTGGCGGTGCAGGAAATGGTCTGTTTGAGGCTGCGGCTGAAGAAGATTTCTGGGCAATCGGAGTTGACTCTGATCAGTACATGGCATTCAAAGACAACCAGCCTGAACTGGCTGCTCATATTCTGACTTCTTCCGAGAAGAAGTGCGATCAGGGTATTCTTTCTGCTGTCAGCGAGATGATCGATGGGACTGCCGCATATGGTACCCAGAAGACGCTCGGCATCAAGGATGGCGGCATCGGCCTTGCTGAGAATGAGAATTACGAGGCGAATACGACAGAGGAACAGCGGGCTGCGATCCAGGCTCAGATCGACAAGGTTGTAAGCGGCGAAGTCACGGTCAATGACCAGCTGAAAGATAATACTTCCTACGATACCTGGCTTGAAAAGACAGCTCTGAACTGATCGTTTTCCTTCAGGTTTCATGAAGATGCTCCGAAATACCTGTTCCGGAGCATCTTTTTCAATAAAGAAAGGGACAGGATATGAGTGAAAAAGAGATCCTGAGGCTTGAGAATATTTCCAAGATCTACCCGAACGGCACGGTTGCCAACCGGAATATCAATGTTTCTTTCCACAGGGGGGAAATTCATTCCATTGTCGGAGAGAATGGAGCGGGGAAGTCGACGCTCATGAAGATCATCTTCGCGATTGAGAAGCCGTCAGATGGCCGCATCTTTTACAAAGGAAAAGAAGTGCATTTTCAGTCTTCCATGGAAGCAATCGAAAATGGCATCGGCATGGTGCATCAGCACTTCATGCTGATTCCGAGCTTCACGGTTGCACAGAACATCGTTCTCGGGGCAGAACCGGAAAAGTCCAAGGGTTTCATCGACATGCAGAAGGCCAATGAAGAGACGGAGGCACTTGCGCATGAATATCATTTCGATGAGATCAAGGCGACTGATCTGGTTGCTGATCTGACGGTCAGTGCACGTCAGAAAGTCGAAATCCTGAAGACGCTGTACCGCAAAGCAGAGGTCATCATTCTTGATGAGCCGACGGCAGTGCTGACGCCGCAGGAAACGGTTCAGCTGTTTGATCAGCTGAGAAGCTTCCGCGAACATGGGCACACGATCATCTTCATTTCTCATAAGCTCAATGAGGTCAAGGATATCTCCGACCGCATCACGGTCATCCGCAATGGCGAGACCAAGGGAACTTTCGTCAATGATGACAGCATCACGATTGATAAGCTGACTCAGCTCATTATCGGCAGAAAGCTGGAAAGCTCCTATGATCATCTGCGCAAGGATGCCGGAACCCATGACCGCATCCTCGATGTGCAGCATGTCTCCTGCGTGGAGAATGGGGTAACCAAGGTCAATGACATCAGCTTCTGCGTGCATGCAGGCCAGATTCTCGGGGTTGCCGGAGTTGAAGGCAATGGACAGGAAGAGCTGATTGATGCGATCACCGGCATGGGCGTCAAGGAAGGCGGTACGATTGATCTCTGCGGAAAGCCGATTGATGATCTGAGCATTCATGATAAGCGCCTTGCTGGTCTCTCCTATATTCCGGAAGACCGCATGTCTGACGGGGTTGCGGCTAGTGCAAGCATCCAGGACAATCTGATCTCGACGTATTATGAGAAACCGGAGTATTCCGGGAAGGTGTTCCTGCATGAGAATGCAATCCGGGCAACTGCTCAGGAACTGATGAAGCAGTTCGCGATCAAGGCTAAGAATGAGAAGGAAAAGGTCAGCCAGATGTCCGGCGGCAATATTCAGAAAGTCGTCGTGGCAAGAGAATGGAAGACCGCTCCCCGGTGCATGATTGCGGAACAGCCGACCAGAGGAATCGATATCGGATCAGCAGATTATATTCATCATCAGCTGATCGAGATGCGCAATGAAGGCGCAGCAGTGCTGCTGGTCAGTGCAGACCTCAATGAAGTCATGTCGGTCAGCGATTCTCTGATTATCTTATTCGAAGGAGAAATCGTTGCCTATTTCCCTGATCTGCATGGCATCAGCGAGAATGAGCTCGGACTCTATATGCTCGGTACCAGAAAGCAGAGCGAAGAAGAAATACGGAGGGCAGCAGAATGACAGAGACAAAGAAGAAAAATTCCTGGCATCTGACGGATGAAAAGCCTTTTGAGGCACTGCGCATCCTGGCTTCCATTACCGTAGCACTGATCGTGACGTTTATCGTTCTCTGCTTCGTTTCCGATCAGCCGCTGCATGATTTCATTCAGCTATTGATTCTGCCGCTGACGAAGGCGAATTACTTCGGCTATGTGCTCGTCAAGGTGATTCCGCTGACATTTGCTGGACTTGCGACATTGCTGTATTTCCGCATGGGGCTCTTCAATCTCGGCACGGAAGGTGTCTTCTACTTCTCCGGGGTCGTGGCAACCTATTTTGCAACGAATGCGGCATTCACGACCGGGAATGGATTCATCGATTCGCTTGTTCCGATTGTGATGGCGGGCATTGCCGGCGGACTGCTGTCGCTGCTGCCCGGATATCTCAATGCGAAGTTCAAGACCGATGAGATGGTAATCTCACTCATGCTGAATAACATCCTGTATGGCGTGGGCTTCTGGATCGTCAAAACGTTCCTGGCAATCTCCGGAACGACTGGTACAAGTTCTGCTCCATTCACGTCTTCGGCAAGACTGGAAACCATCATTCCGAAGACCCAGGTCCACAGCGGTCTCATCATCGCCCTTGCCATGGTCGTGTTCGTCTGGGTGCTGCTATATAAAACGAAGCTTGGCTATTCGATCCGGATTTCGGGCATCAATCCGAAGTTTGCCATGTATTCCGGCATGGGTGCCTTCGGCACGTTCATGCTGGTGCATTTCATTGCCGGTGCTATCGGCGGGGTAGGCTCTGCGGTAGAACTGCTTGGCATGTACAAGGCATTCACGTGGAGCACGCTTCCTGGTCTTGGCTTCTCTGGTGCAATGATCACGATGCTTGGCAAGAATGATCCGATCGGAGTTCTGGTCGCATCCTTCGGCATCAGCTATCTCAGGGCAAGTGCTCAGCTGCTTGCCAACAGCACGCCTTATATCGATATCAAGATGATCTCGATTGTCGAAGTCATTCTGACGCTGCTCATCTCCAGCCAGTTCTTCCTGCAGAGATGGCGGTCTAGACAGCTTCTGAAACAGGAAAAGGAGGCAGAGAAACATGCAGACTAGCATCTGGTCTCAGTTATTCAGCGCAAGTTTCCTCTTCATCATCATCCGGGTCGGAACACCGCTGATGTATGCATCTCTATCTTCCTATATTGCTTCGCTTGCCGGTATCCCGAATATCGCGATTGAAGGAATCATGAACTTCGGTGCATTGTTCGGGGTCTACTTCTCAGCGATCACCGGCAGTGCATGGCTCGGTCTGCTCGGTGCAATTGCGATCGGGATCGGATGCGGACTATTGATGGGCTTCTTCACGATGAAGATGAAGGCAGATCCGATCATGATTGGTATTGCCTTGAACCTGTTCTCGGCTGACTTTGCGATCTTCCTGCTGCTGCTATGGACAGGGTCCAAGGGAACGACTGCATCATTGCCTTCAAAGACACTTCCGTCCGTGAATATCCCGTTCATCGAGAATATTCCGATTCTTGGAGAAATCATCAGCGGACATTACTTCCTGACGTATATCTGCATCGCCATGATGATTCTGCTCTATATTCTGGTATACAAGACGTCTTTCGGACTTCGCATGCAGGCATGTGGTCTGGATGCGAATGCAGCAGAATCTGTCGGCATCAAGGTTCCGAAGGTCCGTATGATCGCAGTGATCATTTCCGGAATTCTTGCGGCAATGGGAGGCGCTTATCTTTCCATGGGCTATCTCTCGATCTACTCCAGCAACATGACTGCTTCCAGAGGCTGGATCGGTGTTGCGGCTGCTGCAGTCGGAGGCAGAGATCTGCCGAAAGTCATGTGGGCGACGCTGCTGTTCTCGGTTGCCAGCGGTCTGGTCAATCTGCTCCTCCTGGAAAACCTGCCATCAGAACTGATCAATACGATTCCGTATCTGAGCGTTCTGATCGGATTAGTCATCATGAGCATTCGCTCCGCTGCGAAGCTGCGTGCTTCCAGAGAGAAGAAGGCTGCCTGATTTCATTCATATTCCATTGGTCCCTGCAGAAAGGACAGCATGATGAGGTGCTAGTCCTATTGCGGGGACTTTTTCTTCGGGTTTTCCGCAGAATCCCTGCAGGCCTTTGGAGCTGCCTGCATCAAAGATCCGAACGGGAATTATCAGAAACGTTCTCCTGCTGAGATGAGCCCTTCCATTATCCTAGGAGGTAAGAAGCCGCGGGCGAGCGGCAGAACTAGCGCGGGGACAATTCAGCGATCCATGGATCAGGCATGTCTGCGATGAGATCCTGGTACAGATTGTACCAGCTGATGCATTCTTCGATAACCTGGGAATCTCCAGAGATCACATGATCCAGTTTCTTCAGAGCATAATCTGCGTCATGGACCATCCGGAATTCAGCCGGAAAAGAGAGTGCTTCTGCACCTGCCGCAAGGTGCTCCCTGAGTCTGCCGCTGTTAGAAACGGGTTCATCAATCCAGAACACTGCAGAAGCGGCCTGCTCTTTCTTCAGCTTATTCAGGATCCGGGCAATTGCTTCATCTGTTGCAGAAATGATGGAATAGGTTCCGGAAAGGCCGGAAAGGTCGCGGATACATCCATCCATGCAGCGAAGGAGAATGCTGTGGGAAAGGGCAGTTTCCATGATCACGACTGCATTGAACGCATCGATGTTTACCGTGCAGCCAGGATCGAGATGGTCCATCTGCTTCTGCTGTCTGAGCTTCAGCCGACAGGGGCATGCGGTCATGCGGGCAAGCGCATTGCGCTGACGTTCTGCCAGCAGCCGATGATTGGAAGTATAAGTGACTGCCGATTTCAGCGGATAACCTCGCTCCAGAAGAAAAGCAGTCTCGTAAGCACAAAGAGAGATCTTTCTGAGTTCTTCTTCTGAAAACAGCTTCTCATCTTCCGGACTGAAGCCTCTGCGCACATTCTTCATACGTTCATTATGAACCAATTCTGAATTCCGGAAACAAGAAAGCAGTCTGCCTGAAAGATTATGAGCCAGCAGCTGAAGTGGCACATATGCCGCCTTGGAAATACGCCTGCAATCATTGCTATGAAAAAAAGGAAGTCCAGGCTGGACATCATCCAGCTAGACTCCCTTGATGAGATTATTCCTGAATGCCTAGATATGCATTCAGAAGACCGAACGTATTCTTTACTGCATCGATATGAGAACGCTCATAATTGTGCGACGCATATACGCCAGGACCGATCAGCGCATGACGGACATCATAGCCTGCCCTCAATGTTGCTTCGACATCTGACCCGTAATGAGGGTAGATATCCAGGGCATACTGCAGATGATGTTTCTTAGCAAGCAGAGCTAATTCGCTCGTCAGCTCATAGTTGTATGGACCGCCGCTGTCCTTCACACAGATTGATACCATCCTCTCTGTGCAGTTGAGGTCTGCGCCGACGCAGCCCATATCGACAGAAATCATGTCTTCCGTATCTTCCGGAACCACGCAGCCGCCATGTCCGACTTCTTCATAGACCGTAAACAGCAGCGTGACCTTCCGCTTCAGGATAATCTTCTTCTCCGCTATTTCTTCTGCAAGACCCAGCAGGATCGCGGAAGAAAGCTTGTCATCCAGAAACCTGCTCTTGATCAGACCGGAAGGCGTAATGACGGTCTTGGGATCCATGGCAATGATATCGCCAGTCTGGATGCCTAGTGCTTCTGCACCAGCCTTGTCATGGACATTTTCATCCAGAAGAATCTCCATGTTCTCTTCCTTGATCTCAACAGGCATATCTGCTACATGCGCAGATGGCTCGGTATTCAGAACCATGCCCGAATAGCTTCTGCCATCTCTCGTGAAGACGGTGCAGTTTTCTCCATCCGCGGTTCTCCACTGATGGCCGCCGAGGGTCGTCGGCCGCAGTCTGCCGTTCGTCTTGATGGACCGTACCATCGCGCCGAGCGTATCCACATGAGCTGCCAATACCAGGGGATTTCCGTCACCGCCAAGCGTGACGGAAACGTTCCCCTTGCGGGATCGCTCGGGCTGATACCCAAGCTCTGAAAGGTGTGAGAGAAGATAGTCAGTGACCTGATGCGTATAGCCGGTAGGACTGGCAATGGAAGTGAGGTGAATCAGCTGATCAGAAATGTATGAATAGATCTGTTCCATAGAATGCTCCTTGCAGGAATCAGCATACAGATGAAATCCGATTCTGTCTTCCTGCATGCATGGATTATCCCATGACCACTTCTACTTCAGCTTCTTTCGCTGTGCTGATCGGAAGCACATGGCCTTCGATCTCTTTTCCGTCCATGGTGATTGAGGCAATGCCTTTCTGGACATTGTCCGGATTTGCAACATGGATATGATAAGTGGTTCCGCGGTATTTTCTCGTTACAGTGAAGTCGCCGAATCCTTCCGGCACGCAAGGATTGATGGACAGACCGTACAAGGTCGGATAGACACCGAGAATATACTGGGAGATATCAGCAAAGGTCCATGCGGCGGTTCCTGTGAGCCAGGAGTTCTTTCCCTGGCCGAAGAACTTTGCGTCTTTCCCTGCTACCATCTGGCAGTAGACATATGGTTCTGCTGCGTGGATTTCAGAGATTTCCTCGGTATAGGCAGGACATGTTCTGCGGTAGATCTCGAAGGCCCGGTTGCCGTCTCCGATTGCGGTTTCTGCAATCGAAACCCATGGGTTGTTATGGCAGAAGATGCCGCCATTCTCTTTGTATCCAGGCGGGTAGGAGCTGATTTCGCCAAGTTCGAGGTGATAGATCGTATAGGCAGGCTGCAGGATCATGATGCCGTACTTGGTATCAAGCTTTTCCTGAACCGACTTCAGGGCTTTCGCGGCAAGGCCTTCTTTGATGCCGACGCCTGCCAGCACGCAGAATCCCTGCGGTTBAATGAAGATCTGTCCTTCTTCGCATTCATGAGAACCGACTTTATTGCCCTCAGCATCATAGGCTCTTAAGAACCATTCGCCATCCCAGCCATAATCCAGGATTGCCTGGTACATGATGGATACTTCTTTCTCAGCCCGCTGGGCTTCAGCAGAATCCCCTAAGAGACGTGCAAGGTCTGCATATTCTTTTCCGTATTTGACGAACATGCCGGCAATGAAGACAGATTCCGCTACCGGTCCTTCGGAAGGACCAAAGGTCTGGAAGGATTCACCCGGATGCTTGCTGAAGCAGTTGAGATTCAGACAGTCATTCCAGTCTGCGCGGCCGATCTGGGGCAGACCGTGCGGACCTTTGTGCGTTACGGTGAAATCAAAGGAGCGCTTCAGGTGTTCCATGAGCGGCTGCGCCTTCGAATCGTCATTATCGAATGGAACAAGTTCTTTCAGAATTGAAGTATCTCCGGTTTCCCTGACATAAGCGCTTGTTCCGGCAATGAGCCAGAGCGGATCATCATTGAATCCGCTGCCGATATCAGAGTTGCCCTTCTTGGTCAGGGGCTGATACTGATGATAGGCAGATCCGTTTTCGAACTGCGTGGAGGCGATATCGATGATCCGCTGTCTTGCCCGATCCGGAATCAGATGCACGAAGCCGAGCAGGTCCTGGTTGGAATCACGGAAGCCCATGCCTCTGCCGATGCCGGATTCATAGTAAGAAGCCGAGCGTGACATATTGAAGGTGACCATGCACTGGTACTGATTCCAGATATTGACCATGCGATTGACTTTGTCGTTGCTGGTTTCGGCATGGTAGACCGAAAGAAGATCCGTCCAGTAGTCTTTCAGTTCTGCGAAAGCTTTCTGAACCTGTTCATCGCTCTTGTAACGATCAATCATTGCCCAGGCGCGTGTCTTGTTGATGACTCCTTTGGATTCCCATTTTTCGTCTTCCGGATTCTCAATATAGCCGAGCACGAAGACGAAGGTTCTGGTTTCTCCCGGTTTCAGGTCCAGATTGATCTGATGGGCAGCAATCGGCGACCAGCCTGATGCGATGCTGTTATGGCACTTTCCTTCGAGGACTGCCTGAGGCTGATCGGCTCCGTTATAGAAGCCGAGGAACTGATCCCTGGCTGTGTCGAAGCCGTCGACGTTCGTGTTGACGGTATAGAAGGCAAAGTGATTGCGGCGTTCGCGGTATTCGGTTTTGTGGAAGATCGTCGAATCGACGACTTCGACTTCGCCTGTGCTGAGATTGCGCTGGAAGTTCCGTTCGTCATCATCTGCATTCCAGAGGCACCATTCCACATAGGAATACAGCTGCAGGTGCTTATCCTCGTTAGCTTCATTGGTGATGGTGACGTGCTGGATCTCGCAGGCATCGTTCATCGGAACGAAGCTGAGAACGGACGCCTTGACTTGATTCAGACTTCCGGTGAACCGGCTGTATCCGAGGCCATGCCGGCATTCATAGAAATCCAGATCGGTCCGCATCGGCTGCCATCCGGGATTCCAGATCGTGCTGCCATCGCGGATATACAGGTAATGACCGTTATTGTCATAGGGAACATTATTGTAGCGATAGCGAGTGATGCGAAGCAGTTTCGCATCTTTATAGAATGAGTAGCCGCCGCAGGTATTGGAGATCAGACTGAAGAAGTCCTTATTGCCAAGGTAATTGATCCAGGGCAGCGGGGTCTTCGGAGTCGTGATCACATACTCCCGGTTCTCATCATCAAAATAACCGTATTTGATATGCGTGTCCTCCGTTTTCCTGGCGTTTGTCGAAACATCAGGGAATTCCCTGCAGAACAGGACACAAAGCAGATAATACATCAATGATTGTAGAGAGAATAATTCAGAAAACAAGATGGCGAAATTTAACGTAATTTTTATGAAAACAATGAAAACGCGCGATATGATGCGAATTGAAACGTTTACGATAATCGAAAAAATATTTGATGTCAATAGAATTTTTTAAAAAAGTTGGAAAAAATCATTGCAAATCAGAATGATAGGGGTTACATTGACAGTGTCGAAACAAAAAGCGTTGAAAAATAAAGCAATTGGAAACTCGAAATGCTGAAATTTCAACACTATTGCAGAGCAAGGAGTGATTCGTGAGGGTTATCATGGCGGTACTGGCACCGCCTGATATAAACACAAGGCTATAAAGGGAGGAAGAACCAAGAATGAAAAAGGTAGTCAGTGTTTTACTCTCCGCAACGATGGCAGCAAGTCTCGCAGCTTGCGGCGGATCGTCTGACGGAGCAGCAGCTGCAGCAACATCCGCAGCTGCAGCAGCAACTTCTGCAGCAGCGGCTGAAACCGCAGCGGCAGCGTCCGATGAGGGCAAGGTTCTCAACATTCAGTGCTGGAATACAGAATTCGCTTCCAGACTCGCAGATCATTATCCTGGCTTCGTCGCAAATGACAAGGATGATGTGACCAAGGGCGGCAAGATCGGTGATGTGACCGTAAACTTCATCATCACTCCGTCTGATGACAATGCTTATCAGAATAATCTGGACTCGATCCTTCCTGGTAACGCAGATGCTTCCGCAGATGACAAGGTTGATATCTTCCTGATGGAAGCTGACTATGCGCTGAAGTATGTCAACAGCGATGTCACGATGCCGCTGAGCGATCTGGGAATCAGTGATTCCGATCTCTCTGATCAGTTCCAGTACACCAAGGATATCGTCACGGATTCCACGGGTGCTCTGAAGGGTGCTTCCTGGCAGGCTTGCTCTGCTGGTCTGATTTATAACCGTGAAGCAGCTAAGGAAATCCTCGGAACAGATGATCCGGAAGAAGTCCAGAAAGCTGTCAGCAGCTGGGATGCATACAAGGAAACTGCTGCCAAGGCTAAGGACGCTGGCTATGTAATGTGCTCCGTTAACGATACGTACCGTGTATATTCCAACAATGTATCCGAGAAGTGGGTCAGCGATGATAATCAGGTTCAGGTCGATGACAACATCAAGGCCTGGGTTGATGATTCCAAGGAACTGGCTGATGCGGGAGAAGAGAATACCTACGAGCTCTGGGGCGATGACTGGGCAAAAGGCAAGTATGCTTCCGGCAAGATCTTCTGCTACTTCGGACCGGCATGGTTCTTCAACTTCAGCCTGGCTCAGGATGATGCAGAGTCCATCGCTGCCAAGGGCGGCTGGGGCTATGTCGTTGGTCCGCAGTCCTTCTACTGGGGCGGCACATGGATCGCAGCAGCAGCTGGAACCGATAACCCGACGCTCGTCAAGGATATCATTCTGACGATGACCACCGACAAGGATGTTCTGAAGGAAATCGCTAAGAAGGATTCTGACTGTGTCAACTCCAAGTCTGTTCTGACGGAACTTGCTGGTTCGGATGAAGGCAACCTCGCACTGCTCGGCGGACAGAATCCGTATCAGATGCTTGAAGAAGGCGCTGAAAAGGTCGATATGAGCAACATCTCCGATTATGATCAGGGCTGCAACGAAGAGTTCCAGACGGCTATGAAGGGCTACTTCGATGGCAACTATAAGACCTATGAAGATGCACTTGCAGCATTCGCTACTGCAATCAGCGAGAAGTATCCGGATCTCAAGACGGACAATCTGAAGTAATTGACGAATCATGAATCAGAGCCTGCCCTGGCGGACGGGCTCTGATTTCTTAAAGCCAGACTGAATCTCTGATTCGATCTGACTTTAAGAAGCATTCGAAGTGAGGGGAATAAGACTATGGAAAAGACCATTGCGAAAAAGAAGAAGGATGTCAATCGCTGGGGATACATCTTCCTGATTCCGTTTGCGGCGACTTATGTGGTATTTCAGCTGATTCCGTTAGTCACTACCATCTATAACAGTTTCTTTGAGAACTATCGGTCTGGTCTGAAGCAGATCGGTCCGAATTTCATCGGATTTGCTAACTATCAGACTCTGTTTGCCAATCAGGATCTGCTGAAGTATTCGGGCAATACGATGATCATGTGGATCGGCGGCTTCATTCCGCAGATCTTCTTCTCGCTGTTATTAGCAGCGTGGTTCACGGATCCGTCTTTGAAGCTCAAGGCACAGAGATTCTTCAAGACGGTTATCTACCTGCCGAATCTGATCATGGCATCCGCATTCTCCATGCTGTTCTTCACGCTGTTTGCAGATACCGGACCGATCAACAGTCTTCTGGTCCAGGCTGGAATTCTGAGCGAGCCCTTCTCGTTTATGAACAGTGTTGGTGCAGTCCGAACGCTGGTTGCCTTCATGAACTTCGTCATGTGGTTCGGCAATACGACGATTCTGCTGATGGCGGGCATGATGGGCATTGATCAGTCGCTGTTTGAGGCGGCTGAGATCGATGGTGCAACGGCCAATCAGATCTTCTGGAAGATCACGCTTCCGATTCTGAGACCGATTCTGGTCTATGTGCTGATCACTTCATTGATCGGCGGCCTGCAGATGTTCGATGTGCCGCAGATCCTGACCAATGGCAGCGGCGATCCGGCAAGAACATCGATGACGCTGATCATGTATCTGAACAAGCATCTTTACAGCAAGAACTATGGCATGGCTGGCGCGCTGTCGGTGATCCTGTTCATCATTACCGGTATTCTGAGTCTCATTGTCTATAAGATTTCGTATGCAGACAATGTGAAGAAGGCCAGATAAGGAGGCATGAATATGACTGACAATAGCAAGCCTGAAAAGAATTCCGTTCATGGCAGAAGAACCGTTGCATATATCGTGCTGATCCTGCTGTCGTTTCTCTGCCTGGTCTGGTTCTATATCCTGTTCATCAACGCAACCCGCAGCAACTCTGAATTAAGCCGCGGCTTCTCGGCAGTGCCGAGTTCCCATCTGTTCGAGAACTGGTACAACCTGATGCACAGCACTCAGCCGGTATGGTCCGGTATGCGCAATTCCGTGATCATCGCAGGATGCAGTGCATTGCTGTGTACTTATTTCTCGACGATGACTGCGTATGCGATTCATGCCTATAACTTCAAAGGCAAGAAAGCGATCTTCACGTTCATCCTCGCGATCATGACGATTCCGACACAGGTCACGGCATTGGGATTCATCAATCTTGTCAATAAGATGGGCCTGATGGATAACTTCGTTCCGCTGATCATTCCGAGCATTGCGGCTCCGGCTGTCTTCTTCTACCTGAAGCAGTACATGGATTCGAACCTGTCGATTTCTCTGATTGAGGCGGCGAGAATTGACGGGGCAAGTGAGTTTATGACGTTCAACCAGATTGTGCTTCCGCTGATGAAGCCGGCAATTGCAGTCCAGGCAATCTTCACGTTTGTTTCTTCCTGGAACAACTACTTCACGCCGGCACTGATCCTGCATAAGGATACGATGAAGACCCTGCCGATTCTGATTGCTCAGCTGCGCTCTGCAGACTTCCTGAAGTTCGATATGGGCCAGGTGTACATGATGATCTCGTTCTCGATCTTCCCGGTTATCCTTGTTTATCTGTTTCTGTCCAAGAACATTGTCGGCGGCGTGGCTGCCGGCGGTGTCAAGGAATAGCATTATTTCCTCCTATTGAAAGAAGACTGTGCACTGTCGCAGTCTTTTTTCTTTCCGTTGAAATGGAAGGAAACCATGTTAGAATGAATCCGGCGCAATGAAGGAGAAGGCCTGATTTCAATTGGTTCTGAAGCAGAGAGCTTCCGTCTGGTGAAAGGAAGACAGGACAGAGATCAGGGAAAGAACTCCGGAGCATACCGCAGACCGGCGTTATGGCACAATGAGGCATCATGATCCGCATGATGCGAAGCAGGGTGGTACCACGAATGACTCTCGTCCCTGACGATGAGAGTCTTTTATACATGGAGGGATTGGATATGTCTGAAGAAATGACAAAAGAAGAAAAGGCCAGACTCAAGGAAGAGCGCCGCAAGGCATTTGAAGCTGCCCATCCGGAACTTGCTGCAAAACGCAAGGAGGCAGAAGAAAAGAAGAATAAAGTCAAAGATAAGATTGCAAAGCTGGCGGAGAATGCTGAAGAGCTTTCGCTGACCGACCAGGAGGCTTCCAGAAGAGAGAAGATGGAAGAACTGCGGAAGATGGGCATTGATCCTTTCGGACATGCTTACAAGCGTACGCATGAGTCTTCTGAAATCTTTGCTCAGTATGGCGGCATGACTGCCGAAGAGCTGAATGAGAAGAATGCCGAAGTATCCATTGCCGGGCGCATCATGTCCAAGCGCCGCATGGGCAAGCTCGGATTCATGCATCTGCTGGACCGCGATGGCAGGATTCAGGCAGTCGTGAATGAACGCATTGTCGGAGAAGATATCTACAATCTGTTCAAGATGGCTGATCTCGGCGATATCATCGGCGTCAAGGGCAGAGTCATCAAAACGCAGACCGGCGAGCTTTCCATCGAGGTGCATGAGTATACCCATCTCAGCAAGGCATTGCGCCCGCTGCCGGAGAAGTATCATGGACTGACTGACAAGGAAGAGCGCTATCGCAGAAGATATCTGGATCTGATCATGAATGATGACAGCCGCAGGATCGCGATTCTGCGCCCGCGGATCATTTCGGCGATCCGTCACTATATGGACAGCCAGGGATATATTGAGGTTGAAACCCCGATTCTGCAGCCGATTCTCGGGGGAGCAAATGCAAAGCCGTTCATCACGCATCATAATGCGCTGGACAAGGATTTCTATCTGCGCATTGCCACGGAGCTCCCATTGAAGCGTCTGATTGTCGGCGATCTCGAGAAGGTCTATGAAATCGGCCGGGTATTCCGGAATGAGGGCATGGATCTGAAGCATAATCCGGAATTCACGACGATGGAAGCGTATTGTGCTTATTCTGATCTTTCCGGAATGATGGAACTCAATGAGAATCTCTATGAATCTGTCGCCATGGAAGTGTTCGGAAAGACAGACTTTGAATTCATGGGTCAGCAGATTTCTCTGAAGGCTCCGTTCAAGAGATGGAACATGGTAGATGCTGTCAAGGAAGTGACCGGTGTCGACTTCTGGCAGCCGATGAGTGTGGAAGATGCACTGAAGCTGGCGAAAGAGCATAACGTTGAAGTCGAGCCTCATCAGCGCACGGTCGGCAATATCATCAGTCTGTTCTTTGATCAGTTCTGCGAAGACAAGATCGTTCAGCCGACCTTCATCTGGGGGCATCCGATTGAGATTTCTCCGCTGGCCAAGAAGAATCCGGATGATCCTCGCTTTACCCAGCGCTTTGAACTGGAGATTTGCGGCATTGAAATGGATAATGCCTTCACAGAGCTCAATGATCCGATTGACCAGAAGAAGCGGTTCGAAGCACAGCTCGAAGCGAAGAAGCTTGGAGATGAAGAAGCTTCTGAGATGGATGAAGACTATGTCGAAGCACTGGAATATGGTCTGCCTCCGACTGGCGGCATCGGCTTCGGCATTGATCGATTCGTGATGCTGCTGACCGGGTGCGATTCGATCAGAGACGTTCTCCTGTTCCCGACGATGAAGCCAAGAGAAGGAGACAGCAGAACAGCGGAAGAAAAGACTGAGCCGGAGAAATCCGAAGATCAGGGTTTCTTTGCTCCGAATGATAAGATTGATTTTACCGGCGTGAAGATTGAACCGCTGTTTGCAGATCAGGTTGATTTTGATACGTTCAGCAAGTCTGATTTCCGGGCAGTGAAAGTCAAGGAATGCTCTGCGGTTCCGAAATCCAAGAAGCTCTTAAAGTTCGTCCTGGATGACGGGACGGGCACGGACCGCATCATTCTCTCTGGCATTCATGCATACTATGAGCCGGAAGAGCTGGTTGGCAAGACCCTGATCGCAATTGTGAACCTGCCGCCGAGGTCCATGATGGGCATCGATTCCTGCGGCATGCTGCTAAGTGCAGTAAATGACAGGAATGGAGAAGAAGAACTTCATCTCCTGATCGTGGACAACCACATTCCTGCCGGTGCAAAACTGTATTAATCCGGAGAAAATCACAGGCGGAAACCTGCAGATTCTGACAGCAAATCCAAGCTGATTTGCTGCAGTGACACCGGATTTACAGCATTTGTGCAGCTGAAAGTCAAATAACGGTACATCNTAACAGTTGACCGTATTAAGTCTGACACATAATCCCAGTTCCAAAAAACTTCAAGGCACTCCTTTTCAGAATCAATCTGCGAAGGGGTGCCTTTTTGCGTGCAGACAGCAGGAAAAGAGGTCAGGATGCCTTACATCTCTGTTTGAATAGCAGCCCGATGACGCAGATGTTTATCATCCGGGCATCTGCCCGCAAATCCACAAGGAGGAAACGTATGGAACAGGAGTATCAGGACATCACAAGACCAAGAGAAGTCCAGGAGGAGATGAAGAAGCTCTGGAAAAAGTTTCTCCGCTACCAGGAAGCGGAGGTCGTGTACAGCATTTCACACCGCAAGCTCATCGAGCTTGCCGATCGGGAAGGAGCGCTGTACCGGATGGAAGGAACGGTTCTGATCAACCGCGATATCTTCGATGCCTATCTGGATAATTTTCATGAGAAGACCAAGGGAATCGGAAAACGCGGGTTGAGCAAGGCGGAGCGAAAGCGGAAGGAGGAAAAGAATTGAGCGGGAAAATCTGGATGTTCTCGGATCGGCTGGACGATGAGGATCTGGAATTTGCCAGGCACAGTTTCTAGTGCAGATTGTGCTTCCATTTTTTTGCTGGAACCTGGAGACGCTGCTAGGAGAAATGCCACTTCAGCACAAGAATGACTGAAAGGTTCTTTCCCGTCCGCAAAATTAATGAAGAAAAACATCTAAATGGACAAAAAACTTCATCAGATGCTGGTGGAAATGATGCAGGAGCGATATACTGCTATTGAAGAAAAATGCAGCAAATGTCAAAAATCTTCATTTAAAGGTGGAAATATGAAAGAAATCAAGCGCGACATCTATCTGAACAGATTGATCAGACGCCGTGAAAACGGGCTTATCAAAGTGATTACCGGAATCCGGAGAAGCGGTAAATCTTACCTTCTGGATCCGATCTTTCGAAATTACCTGTTGTCGGAAGGAATCCGGGAAGATCATATTATAAAGATCGAACTGGACAGAGAATCAAATCGCAGGTATTATCACGATCCCCATGCGTTTGATCAATATATTCGTTCCTTTGTCAAAGATGAACAGATGTACTACATCATTCTGGATGAAATACAGCTGGTTGATGATTTTGAATATATCTTAAACGGCTTGCTTTATGAAAAAAACCTTGACGTTTACGTAACAGGTAGCAATTCCAGATTTTTGTCATCCGACATCATTACAGAATTCCGCGGGAGGGGAGATCAGATCCGGGTGCAGCCGCTCTCTTTTTCCGAGTATCTCCCCGCATGTGGTATAGAAGACAAGTATGATGCCTGGAATGAGTATATGACATATGGCGGGATGCCTTTTGTTATCTCTATACAGGAGGAACAAGACAAGGCTGCATATCTGAAAAATCTGTTTGAACAGGTATATTTTAGAGATATACTCGAGCGATATGATATAAGAAGAAAGGACATATTGGACTCCCTGGTAAATGTTCTCGCTTCTTCGGTCGGTTCCCTGACAAATCCGCAGAAAATATATGACACATTTAGAAGTAATGGCGAGAAAGCACTCTCATTGAATACGATAAGCTCTTATCTTTCTTATTTGGAAGACGCATTTATTGTGAGCAGGGCGGAACGCTATGATATCAAAGGACGAAAATATATCAGTACCCCTCAGAAGTATTACTTTACGGATCTGGGCTTAAGAAATGCCAGATTGAATTTCAGGCAGCAGGAAGAAACCCATTTAATGGAAAATGCACTGTATAATGAACTGTTGTTCCGCGGATATCATGTCGACGTGGGAGTTGTCGAAATCCGCGAACAAGGCAGGCGAAAAAGCACAGAAGTGGACTTCGTATGCAATGAAGGCAGTAATCGGTATTATATACAGTCTGCGCTTCATCTGGATACGCAGGAGAAGACGCTGCAGGAGAGCAAATCTCTGAATCACATTAGGGATAATTTCAAAAAAATCATTGTGGTAAAGGATCATATCAAACCTTGGCGGACAGAAGATGGGATATTTGTAATCGGCATTATGGATTTTATGCTTGATCCGGAAAGCCTGATTCATTGATAAAAAGAATGGCATTCCGGAGAAAAACGAATGACAGAAATTCTGACACGAAAGTATTCGGCATTTCCCGACCGGCGAGAAGCTGTATTAATCTCAAATTTCTAAAACCTCAAGGCACTTTTTTTCAGAATCAATCTGAAAGGGAGTGCCTTTTTCGCGTACAGACATTTTCAGAGGAAGGGCTTGCTCGGATCTTCTTGAGAGACATATTAATAAAATGCGGATATCCGCAAAAATATCATGAATGATATTGATGCGCGATAGGATAAGCGATATAATATACGTGAAAAAAATGCGGATATCCGCAAAAATATAATGAGGTAACAGCGCATGTATCAGAGAGAGCAGTATCTGAACGAGATCATATCGAAAAAGGACAATGGGCGGATAAAGATCATAACAGGGATTCGCCGAAGCGGCAAATCTGTCCTGCTTTTTCAGCTATACCGTGACTGGCTTATAAGAGAAGGAATTCATGCGGATCATATCATAGCTTTGGCATTGGATGTGTTGGAAAATGCAAAGTATCGTAATCCAATCGAACTTGATAAATATGTAAGGGATCGGATGATTGCAGATGGGGAAAAATATTATATTTTTATCGATGAGATTCAGTTTGTTGCTGAAATACAAAACCCTTATGTTGATAACCCCGATGCCAGGATATCCTTTATCGATGTTGTCCTCGGTTTTATGCAAATGAAAAATGCAGATGTGTACGTGACCGGAAGCAATTCAAGAATGCTGTCTTCCGATATCCTGACGCAGTTTAGAGACAGGGGCGATGAGATACGGGTGTATCCTCTTTCTTTTGCAGAATTTTATCGTGAGTACAAAGGCGATAAACGCGGTGCCTGGCAGGATTACTATACTTATGGCGGTATGCCTTTTGTTACATCGCTTGAAACACATGAAGAAAAGAGCCGGTATTTGAAAGACCTGTTCGACAGGACTTATATTAAAGATGTCTTGGAACGCCACGAGATAAAGAATGATGCCGCCGTGTTGTCGATTCTTCTGGACATTCTGGCGTCTGGAATTGGCTCGCTTACCAATCCGACCAAGCTTTCCAACACTTTTAAGAGTGAGAGACAGATTGCTATTGGGTCTGAAACGATTGAAAAATATATCGGTTATTTTGAGGAAGCATTCCTGATTGAAAAGGCTGTTCGTTATGATATTAAAGGCAGAAAATATATCGGAACACCGGCAAAGTATTATTATACGGATCTGGGACTTAGAAATGCCAGATTAGGATTCAGACAATTAGAGGAAACACATATTATGGAAAATGTGCTGTACAATGATCTGATCCGAAGGGGCATGGATGTTGATATCGGGGTGGTAGAATACAACACGAAAGATTCTGCTGGAAAGAAAATCCGTAAACAGCTTGAAGTGGATTTTGTTGTTAATAAGGGCGAAAAACGATTCTATATACAGTCGGCCTTATCGATTGCTGACCCGGAGAAGAAGGAGCAGGAAATCGCATCTTTGAAGCGTATACCTGATTCTTTCAGTAAAATTGTGGTTGTGAGGGATTATCTTAAACCATGGCAGGATGAAAATGGGATCGTCTATCTTGGAATAGAACAGTTCCTTTTGAATGAAGATATATTAAAATAAAATTACGTTTCCGTAGAAATAACCTGAAGCATCGATGATCTATGAAAAACTGAATGTCAGGAATTCTGACACGAAAGTATTCGGCATTTTCCGTCCGGCCTCTTATAATCAGAAATGAAGGAGAGCAAGTCGTCACAAGGCACAATATGGAATAGGAATGTGTCTTTGGCAGAACGCCGCGCCTGGACGATTCCGCCAGATGATTTGCCTGCAGATGTGGTGATTGATTCTGGCATGAGGCAGAACTGGGAAGTACAACACTCTGTAACAATGGATTCGATGTACAACAAATTGACAACGGGCGCATGGCAGGAGATCAACAATAAACCATGGTGACAGGCAGTCGATTTCAGGCAGCACCGGGACGAAAACCATGATAACAGGCGGGAACAGATCATCAAAACAATATCGGAAATGGATTCCCGACGATGAAGCCAAGAGAAGGAGACAGCAGACCATCTGAAGAAAAGACTGAGACAGAGAAGCCTCAGGATCATGGCTTCTTTGCCCCGAATGACAAGATTGATTTTTCCGGGGTGAAGATTGAACCGCTGTTTGCAGATCAGGTGGATTTCGATACATTCAGCAAGTCTGATTTCCGGGCAGTGAAGGTAAAAGAATGCTCAGCAGTTCCTAAGTCCAAGAAGCTCTTAAAGTTCGTTCTGGATGACGGTACGGGCACGGATCGCGTGATTTAAAGCGGTATTCACGCGTATTATGATCCGGAAGAGCTGGTCGGCAAGACTCTGATCGCAATGGAGAAGAAGAATTGCATCTTCTGATGGTCGATAACCACATCCCGGCGGGTGCGAAGCAGTATTGATTCTTCGGCATCACTGAAGACAGTCTCAATGCACTTCCTTTTCGGAACCAATCTGAAAGGAAGTGCATTTTGTGTTCTTGCCTGGTTTCTCCTGTTCTGCTTTAAACAGAATGAGGCATCAGCGGACGATCAGGACCCGCTATGACAGAGGGATGGCGATCGGCAGGGCTTCAGCTGCAAGATTCTTTTGCGGAAACCGGGGCAGATCATCTTGCTCCTATCAGGGTCCTTTCGGGAAGAACTAGGGTTCTGAACTGGCATCTTTCTTGACAATGAAACTGCGGGTGCTAAACTCTTTTCGAACAATGTTCGAAAAGGAGGAGAAATGCCTGTACATTTTGCGTCCAGAGAAGAAATCCTGAAGCATTGCCGCGAAATTGTTCAGCATAAAGGGCTGTCTGCGCTGAATATGCGGACGGTTGCTGAAGCGTGCGGAATGGGACTAGGTTCACTTTACTATTATTTTCCGTCGAAGAACGCATTGGTCATTGCGACGATTGAGAGCGTATGGTCAGATCTGTTCCGTCTGGAGGATTCTCAGCTTGAGGAATCTTCATTCCCTGAATATGTGCACAGATGCTTTAGACGTCTGCATCAGGGGATTCAGACATATCCGAATTTCTTCACGATTCATTCGGTGAGTGTTTCGGAAGATGGGCGCAGCGAAGCGAGAGAGACGATGATGCGCTATCTGGATCGGATTCTGTCTTCCTTCCGGACTGTTCTGATTCATGATCCGCTGGTTCGTCCAGATGCGTTTGATGAGTCATTTACGAAAGATGGTTTTCTGAATTATGTTCTGGAAAGCATGATTGAGCTTCTTTTACGGGGACATGATGACTGCGATGTGCTGATAGAGATGATCAGCAGGACGCTGTATGAGCCTGAAAAGAAGATGGAAAGAGGGAAATAGAGATGAGAGCGGTATTTGAATCTGCATTTGATGTGGTTTATCTGGTTCTGGTTGCGACGCTGGGGATTCTGATGCTGAGAAAGGCGGATGGAAGAAAGCAGTATACCTTGTTCGGAATCATGGCGGTGGTGCTTGGCGCAGGGGATGCGTTTCATCTGATTCCGCGCATGATTGCTCTCTGCACGGATGGGTTTGAGGCACATGCAGTGGCACTTGGAATCGGAAAACAGATAACTTCGATCACGATGACGGTATTCTATGTGCTGCTGTATTATGTCTGGCGTGAGCGGTATCAGATCCAGGGAAGAAGGGGGCTGAGTGTGACCATATGGCTGCTGGCGGCAGTCCGGACAGTCCTGTGTCTTCTGAAGCAGAATGCGTGGACCAGCGTGAATCCGCCGCTTGCCTGGGGCATTTTCCGCAATATTCCGTTTGCGCTGCTGGGATTGGTGATCATTGTTCTGTTCTATCAGCGGTCGCATGAGGATGCTCCATTTCGCTGGATGTGGCTGACGATCGTGCTGAGTTTCGGCTTCTATATTCCGGTGGTGCTGTTTGCACAGCAGTATCCGGCAGTGGGAATGCTGATGATTCCGAAAACATGTGCTTATATCTGGACCGTATGGATTGGCTATCAGGCTATGAAGGGAGAAATGAAATGAAGAAGTATCTGAACCTTGCAATGGGGTATGCGATTGCGGCAATGGCTGGAGGAGTGTTCTATCGGGAGTTTACGAAGCTGAATCATTTCTCCGGGATCACGATGCTGTCAAAGGTTCATGCACATCTGTTTATGCTTGGCATGATGGTGTTCCTGCTGGTTGCATTGTTTTCCAGGCAGATGGATCTGGAGAAGGAAAAGAGCTTCCGCAGGTTCTTCCTGATTTATAATATCGGACTGCCGCTGACGGTCCTGATGATGCTGGTACGCGGCATCATTCAGGTGAAGGAAACTGCACTTTCTGCAGGTGCAGATGCGGCAATTTCGGGAATTGCCGGAATCGGACATATTCTGCTGAGCATCGGATTGCTTCTGCTGTTAGTGACTCTGAAACGGGCTGCAGAAAAGAATTAGAGAGAGAAGAATAAAGCATGGCCCTGATGGGCCATGCTTTGTCATCTGGTGCTGAAGTCTTTTCCGGGGATCATATAGCGATCCGGGCTGGTGGAATAGGAACCGTCCTGATTGATGGTGACATAGAGGGTTTCAGATCCATCCACAAGAGTCAGATACGCATAGTGGTCTTCTCCGAAGTCATCGGTGATGTCGATCTTCTTGTTATGCCAGCATAGATAATAGTGTCCGTCACTTTCATCCAGCGTGATCTGATCTGCAATTTCTTTCGCCATTTCTTCAGCGGTTAAAGGGCGTTCCTGATTCAGCAGTCCGTCATATGCAACGCCTCCGCCGCCTCCGACTTCATTTCCTTTCCCATCATAGATGGTATAGCTGCCTTCCTCATTGAGGTCTACGGTTGCCGTAGTCAGCTCTCCGTCTACCCAGATCTGCATCTTTCTCTGGATTCCGCCGATATTCTGCGCATAGACAGTTGCTCCGCCTAATGCAATAGCTGCAGCGGTGCATGCCGCAGCGAGTCCTTTGTTCCATCTGATGTGTTCTGCTTTCATGGGATTCTCCTCCAGGTTGATTCTGAAATCTTTGTCTGCATGGATTGATGAGAATGCGCGCTGATATCTTTCTCTGAATTCGTCTTCATTCATGGATCAATTCCTCCGTGTTTTCTTTTTCAAGTTCTGTTTTCAGGGCTGCTCTGCCTTTCTGAAGGCGGTGCTTGACGGCGCTTTCTGAGACAGACAGAATACTGGCAATTTGTTTCACGGAATAGTCTTCGTAGTAATACAGGTGGATGACGCTGCTGTATTTCCATGGAAGATTGAGGACTGCTTCGGCAAGTGATCTGTCTTCCGGGGTTTCGAATTCAAGGTCATTCATCCAGTCTTCCAGGGAAGTGCGATTCCTGTGCCAGAAGGTTCTGAGGGTGTCTTTTGCCTGATTGGATACAGTTCGAAAGAGCCATGCCCGAATGTGTTCTTTCGCTTTCAAACTCTGTATTGGTTTTCAGGTATTTCAGATAGGTATTCTGGACTGCATCTTCCGCATCCTGCACGTTGTGCGTGATGGACAGGGCTGCCCGGAACAGGTTCTGCTGATAGGTTTCTGCTAGATATTCTGCTGTGCATCTCATCTTCTGGTTCTGCTTTCTCTGAAGGATCCTTCACCTATAATACGTTTCAGAGGGAAGATCGGTTCACTGCAGAACGAATAAAAATAAAGAATTCCTGTTTCGAGCGGGAGAAAGTGAATTAGATAGAAATCGTGTTTCTGCATGAATCAGAGCATAACAGATCTTTCTGCAGCAGCGCCTGAAGTTTTCATCGTCCTTGGCAAAGGATGCATGAAGAAAGAATATCTGCTGTGCCATCTTTCTCTCGTTAAGAGAAAAGGCTGAGATATTTCTTTTCCAGGACTTCAGTTCCTGGTCCTGAGTTATGGAATACCGGGGCAGCTTCTGCCGGTTTTGCTGGTGGAATGCTTGCTTGTGAAGGGCATGCTGGAATATACTTTTGCTATGCTGTGACAGGCAAAGAAGAAAGATCTTGATTGCCTGGAATTGBCGGGAGAATCTAGTCAGTTTCGTTCTGACTTTGAAGGAGAGTCTGTCATGAAAAATGACGGGAATAAGAATTTATCATCCGAGAACACATACAGATCTTTCCGCAGATTCCTGAATAAGGTCGGCTTCGGTCAGAAGGAAAAAGTTCGGGGATTACTGTTTCTGCTGGTGATTCTCCTGGAGCTGAACGGAATCATGCTGGCAGGTTCGATGGTCCTGATCAGGAAGAATTCAGAGCTTGTCTTCAATAGTATTCTTGAAAATGAAGAAGATGATCTGAAGTCTTCGGTAGATAATGCAATCAAGGACCTGGATCGGCGCCGGGAAGTTCTGAAGGCAGCGGGGATGACGGAAGAAGAAGTCCATGCACAAGTTCAGAAAGAATTCCATGAGAAGATCTATTCTGATCGTTTCAGTGCCGGCCAGTATATGTGGGTGAATCAGATCCTGAATTATGATGGCGGTGACAGGTATGCGATTCGGCTGATCCATCCTGGCTTTCCGGAAACTGAGGGAGAGTATCTTTCTACGGAAACCAAGGATGCCAGGGGGAATACTCCTTATAAAGAAGAACTCGAGATTGCAAAGACTTACGGGAGCGGGTTTCAGAGATATTTCTTTCCAGACAATTCCACCGGAAAGAGCATTGAAAAAATCACTTACCTGAGGCTGTACCCGGATTATGACTGGGTAATCTGCAAGGGGGAGGAGCTGGATACGATCACCTCCTATGAGAATCAGCAGCGGTCAGAGCTGGTCCCGGTGCTGTTTCGGATTGTTCTGATCGGCTCCATTATCATGGCGGGGACTACGATCCTGACCATGGCACATTATTTTTCTCAATACCGGGAGGAATTGACGAATAAGAACCGGGAACTTGAGCAGATTGCTTATCAGGATTCCCTTACAGGAATCGCAAATCGGGGCGGACTGATTCTTCATCTGGATCAGTGGATTGCGGATCCAGAGACAAAGCAAATGACTGGAGTATTCCTGGATCTGGATGATTTCAAGCTGATCAATGATCTATATGGACATCTTGCAGGCGATGCTGCACTTTGCCGCATTGCGGCGTATCTGCGTGTTTCGTTTCCGAATGCTTTGATCGGAAGAACGGGCGGAGATGAGTTCTGCGTGATTCTGAGAAATCAGAGTCCGGGTCTTTCTGCGAAGCAGATTATGAGTGCACTGAAGCAGAAAATTGAGTTTACTTCGGATGGAGAAATTCATACGTTTACGGTATCTGCGGGCTATGCCCATTATCCTTCCCAGGCGAGCAACCGGGAAGATCTGATGCGGGTCATGGATAATGCGCTCTATGAGGCAAAGCTTCATGGGAAGAATACGACGATCGGCTATCATCCTGAGATTTCGACTGCCCGCAGAGACCGGCTTGGATTCAATGTCGAGAAGATGGCTTCCGGCATGCCGGGTGCGTTCCTGATTTATCAGGCAGATGAAACCGAGAAGATTCTGTTCGGAAACAATCATCTGATCCGACTGTATGAATGCAGCAGCTATGAAGATTTTCTGCAGTATACCGGCGGCAGTTTCCGCAGAATGATTCATCCGGACGATGTCGAGCGTGTTGAAAAAGACATTCTGGATCAGATCCGGAATGACCGGAAACGGAATCCGCAGAAAGATACGGGATTCGAGGATTATATTTCTTATCGGATCATCACGAAAACCGGGAAGATCAAGCATGTTCTGGATATGGGCAGACTGGTGCCGGATGAGCATTTCGGCGAGATTTACTATGTTGTTCTTCAGGATATGGAGGATCTTGGCTGTCTGATCGAAAAGAACTGCCAGGAAGCAGAACAATTACATTCTGCAGAGAAATAGCTCTGGATCATCGTGAATAGGTTCTTTCACCGAAGAGCCCGGTTCCGATCCGGACCATGGTTGATCCTTCTTCGATGGCAATTTCAAAGTCCTGGGTCATTCCCATGGAAAGAATGCCCATGGATACTCCGGGAATCTTCTGCCTGGCAATCTGATCTGCCAGGCTTTTCATATTCCGGAAATAAATTCGGTTTGTTTCAGGACAATCTGTTTTCGGCGCAGAGGTCATGAGCCCTTTCAGTCTGAGGTGAGGAAACGCAGCAATCTGTTCTGCAACTGCTTCTGCTTCTTCTTTCCGGAAGCCCCATTTGGTTTCTTCTTCGGCAATATTGATTTCCATCAGGATGTTCATCATCCTGTTTTTCTTTGCGGCTTCTTTCTCGATCTGTTCGGCAAGCACAATGGAGTCAACAGAATGAATCAATGCGACAGTGCCGATGAGGTACCTGACTTTGTTACGCTGAAGATGGCCGATCATATGCCACTCTGTTTTTCTGCTGAGCTCTGCCTGCTTGGCATGCAGTTCCTGGACGTAGTTCTCTCCGAAGGAGAGCTGTCCTGCTTCTTCCAGCACTTCAATATCATGAACCGGTTTGGTCTTGGAGACTGCAATCAGCTTTACTTCAGAAGGGTCTCTGCCTGCTCTCAGGCAGGCATCAGAGATTCGATGCTGAACTGATTTCAAGTTTGATCTCAATTGTTCATCTGTGATTTCCAAAGCAGATCCCTCCTGTTCCTTTATTCATCTTAGTACAATCTGAGAGTCGCAGAGATGGTGTTCTGCAGATCGCTGTTTCATCGATATAATGGATCCGGGAGACAAACTTGCTAACGCCATGAGAGAGATTCAGATTGCTTTCTTTGATATTGATGGAACTCTGGTCGATATGGACTGGAAGAAGATGACTGAGACTATGCGGCAGACGTTAATTACTTTGCACGAGAAGGGAATTCTTCTGGTGATTGCGACGGGAAGGCCGCCGTTCCGGGTGCCGGTGTTTGAAGGAGTGTCATTTGATGCATATATGACCTTCAACGGGTCTTATTGCTATGACAGCAGAGGGATTCTGATTCATTCGCATGCGATTCCTTCTGCGGATGCAGAGAAGATTGTTAGGAATGCTGCAAGGATTCATCATCCTTGTGTGGCAGCAGGAAGAGATCGTCTGGTGTGCAACGGGGCAGATCAGAATCTGATTGATTATTTTGCAATTTCAAAACAGACTCTGAAGAAGAGCGATGACTTTGATTCATTCCTGGAAAAAGAAGAAGTTTATCAGATCATGTGCGGCTGCGTCAGAGAGGAATATGATTCAGTGCTCAAGGGTGTGAAGGGTGCTGAGATTACTGCCTGGTGGCCCAGAGCAGTGGATATCATTCCGAAGGGATCAGGAAAGAATATCGGAGTGGAGAAGATTCTGTCTTTCTTCCATCTGAGCAGAGATCAGGCAATTGCCTTCGGCGATGGGGGAAATGATATTCCGATGCTGAAGAGCGTCGGAATGGGAGTGGCGATGGGAAACAGCACGGACGAGGTCAGGAATGCTGCGTCATATGTGTGTCCTTCGGTGAAGGAAGAAGGGATCACTCAATTCTTCAGAGAATTGAATATTCTCTGAGATCCTGAATACGGGAGATAGCTGAGAGGCTATCTTTTTTGACTCAGTGATTCCGGATGTTAAATGCGAATTAAAATAGAAACCATATTTTTCAGAAGAATCGGAAAGGGGAGACAGGAATGGCAGAGAAAACTACAGCTTGCAAGATGACAGAAGGGCCGATTTCCAGGCAGATTCTGCTGTTTGCAGTTCCGCTGATGATCGGCAATCTGTTTCAGATGCTCTATAACAGCGTTGACAGTATTGTAGTAGGAAATTTCGTGAGCACGGAAGCACTGGCGGCGATCGGTGCTACGACGATGATTGTCAATATTGCTGTCTTCTTCTTCAACGGGTTTTCTACGGGTGCTGGTGTCGTGATTGCCAGGAATTACGGGGCAGGGAAGATGGAAGAACGTTCCCTGTCAATCCGGGAGAGAATCAGAAATGAGATTGTCAGAGTGAAAGAAGAAGTTGGTCATGTCCCGACCAGAATGGATTTGTTCACCTGCATGCAGGATGATCTGTATGAGTACTGCTATGGACATGCAAAAGAAAATCCGTTTTGCAATTACCTGGCTTATCTGCATGAGAATCACTGTCTGACACCGGAAGAAGAGAAGATTTATCAGAATGAAACCGCAGAAGGATTTCTAAATCTTCTGGAAACTACTTCCATGTCCAAGGTCTATAAGATGCCGGTGCTGATGACTTTCTGGAATCATGGAAAGCCATTGATGGAGATTACGGATGAACAGGTTCTGAAGACGTGGAAGGAATTCTTCACAACCGGAACGAACTGGAAAGACCTGAATCCCGGTTCCGGAAGAGAAGCATTTCTTGCGATGACAGATCATCAGAATCTTACGAGAATCCATCAGATGCCGATTAAATTTCTGCTGAAGTCCGGTAACGGATACTTCACTGAGAAAGAAGGATATGCGCTGGCTCTGAATGACTCTCTGAGACCGTTTATTGATGATCCTGTGTTTATTGCTCAGTTTCACGATATCATTGAGTACCGGGCAATGAGCTATTACAGATCAAGGTATCTGAAGAAGCAGCATGAGTATATCTCCTGACCTGCCATTTCGGATCTTCAGGTGCCGAATCTCTGATGATGACAACAGTGTTGATTCGGGTTACGTTTGATACGGTTTTGATCATCTTTGCTTTCTGATCATGGCTTGTCTGCATGATCTCGGATGGTCTGCACTGATCAGCTGAACGAAAAGGTGATGGTTTTTAGAGAACCATGATATGCTTTCCGGGTATGTCAGATAGGAGCAGACCATGAAGAAACTGATATTTCTTGATATTGACGGAACTTTGTTTTCTCATAAGACTTTCTCAGTGCCTGCTTCGGCAATAGAAGCGTGCCGCGAAGCAAAAGAAAATGGGCATCTGCTGTTTCTGAGCTCTGGCCGTTCACCGGTTCTCACGAAAGTATTCCGGGAGATGGATTTTATCAGCGGTCAGATATGCCAGGATGGTGCTTATGCAGAAGCAGAAGGAAAAATCATCTTTGAACATCCGATGGAAGAGGGCGATGCCGTCTACCTCATGGATCTTGCTGAGAGAACAAGGGCATGCGTGACGATCCGGGGCGTATCGGAATACTTCTCGGATGAAGCAGGCATTGCAGATTACCACGTGCGCTTTAATGAAAATATGAAGCGCGGCAGAGATCCGAAGACATTTCCGGCAGAGCCTTTGCTGTTCCGGGAATATTATCATGGGCAGGCAATCTATAAAGCAGATGCATTCTTCCGTGAAGACACCGATCGGGAACAGTTCATCAATGGCGTCAAAGACCGGTTCAACTGGATGGGCATGCTGTCAGAGTCCGACAATTCCGGCATGGGCGGAGAGATTGCCAGTGCCGGTATCAGCAAAGCTACGAGCATCCGCATGATTTCAGAATATTATCATGTACCGATGGCAGATACGATTGCCTTCGGAGATTCTGCAAATGATAAAGAGATGCTTAAAGCTGCAGGAATCAGTGTTGCCATGGGCAACGGTGCTGTGATTGCCAAAGAAGCAGCCAATTTTGTGACTGATGATATCGATGAAGATGGAATTGCAAATGCATTCCGCAAGCTAGGACTGATTGATCAGTGTTTCTGAATTGCCAGTTCCTGTTTCATTTCCATCTCTGCATGATGCAGTGCATTCTTCCAGATGAAGAACAGGTAGATAGATGCAGAGATCCAGGCAGACTGATCGGTGAAGCAGATTGCTGTATAACCGTACAGCGGAACAAAGATTGAAGAAACTGCACAGCGTGCAATCATCTCTATGATTCCGCCGATCATGGCCTGTCTGCTCCAGCCTAGGCCCTGAACACTCATGCGCTTCGTGATCAGGAAACCAAGCACCCAGTAGAACTTTCCGAGCGAACTCAGATATCTGCCTCCGGCATCAAGGACTTCCGCATTCTCTGCAGATACAAACAGCATGCATAGATCTCTGCCGAAGAAGATCAGAATCAGACCGGCAAGGATTCCATAAGTGACCCCGATTGTGATTGCGGCATGTTCACCCTGCCGGATGCGGTCTGGCTTGCAGGCTCCGCGATTCTGCGAGATGAAGGTGGAGATGGCAGCGCCAAGCGCATCAAACGGGCAGAGCGTGAACTGCTTGATTTTGACGCCGGCAGCGAAGCCGGAAACATAAATGGTTCCAAGACCGTTGTTCGCCGTCTGCATCACCATGGATCCGATGGCAGTAATCGAAAACTGCAAGCCCATAGGCAGTCCCTGATTCAGCAGTCCTCTGGTCATCGCTTGATCAAATGCTTTTTCTTCTTTCGAAGGAACCAGGATTCTGAACTTCTTTCTGATCAGAAGAAGGCAGAGGATTCCGCTGACTCCCTGGGAGAAAATTGTGGCGATCGCTGCTCCGGCGACACCCCAGTGCAAGCTGAGAATGCAGTAGAAGTCGAGCCCGATATTCAGAATCGAAGAAAATGCCAGGAAATAGAATGGGGTACGGCTGTCGCCGATCGCTCTCAGGATTGCAGAAAGATAGTTGTAGAGAAGTGTGCAGGGAATTCCGAGGAAGATGATGAAGAGATAGGTTTCTGCATCTTCAGCAATCTCTGCAGGTGTCTGCAGCAGATGAACAATCTCCGTATTCAGAAGACAGGTAGTCAGAGTCAGAATCAGAGCAATGACAGCAGTCAGAATTGCGCCAAGAAATACATACTGGCGCATTTTCTTTTCATTGCCAGCTCCGAAGGACGATGCGACCGGTATCGCAAAGCCGGCAGCACAACCCTGGCAGAAGCCGAGAACCATGAACTGAACCGAAGAGGAAGACCCTACTGCTGCCAAAGCATTGGCCCCTAATGTCTGACCGACAATAGCTGAATCTGCCAGGTTGTAAGTCTGCTGGAATAGGTTTCCTAATAACAGCGGAAGCGTGAATGCCAACAGCTGTTTCCAGATGTTTCCTTCTGTCATTGCCTTCTTCATGAGATTCCCCTTTCAGACGATAACGTCTATTCTATTCATTTCCTGGTTTCTTGTTAAATATCGATTTCATCATGCGATGATACCTTCCGGCCTGATGATTTCTGAGGGTCTCTTAAAAGAGAGAATGTTGTGAAGAAAAAAACTAGTCCATTTCCTGTTCCATGTATACAAGATTAGACTATAATGAGGTCAGAGATTCATGCTTGCAGGTTTCTAATAATTGCTAGAAGGGGAAAATTCATGAAAATCAAACAGCACCTGAAGAAGCTTTTCTGCATCGGAATTGTTTTAACGCTGGCCGGAAGTATTTTTGCAAGTCTGTTCAACTCCGGAATGGGCTCCGTAAAGGTGAGCCGGATCCGCTTTGATGGCGGACATGGAGAACTGAGCGGACTTCTGTACATGCCGAAGGATGTATCTGAAGACAATCCGGCACCTACGATCATTGTAACGCATGGCTATCTGAATTCCTGTGAAATGCAGGATGCCAATGCAATTGAACTTTCCAGAAGAGGCTTTGTTGTCCTGGCGCTGGACCAGTATGATCATGGTCATTCAAATCTGTCAGAAGAGAATTACAGCGATGCCTCGTTCTTCGGAGTATGGCTGCCTTTCTGGCTGAATTCCATGAATGACGCAGTGCAGTATATGTATGAGCAGCCGTATGTGCTGAAAGATTCCGATGGAAATGGAATCATCGGAATTGAAGGTCATTCCATGGGCGGTTTCTCTACGACGATGGCGCTTGCAATGGATGAAAGTCAGTATGCAGAGACAGGAGTTCGAAAAGTTTTTGCAGGCCTTACAGAAGGCTCTGACTTCAGCTACAGTTCGATTCTGAATATTGATGCGGCGACTGCAGACGCACTGGGCGGCGGCAGATATATGGGAAAGGTTGCTGCGCAGTATGATGAGTTCTTCTTCAATGCAGGGGAAGAGGAAGGAACGGTCAGAAAGAAAGACTTCGTTTCAACTTCTGATGGTGAGACATTCCTGGAGCTTACAGAGCCTGGAACTCCGGGAACCTGGTATGAAACGGCAGATGGCGGGAATCGGATAGTTTATGAACCTGCACAGACGCATCCATGGAACCACTTTTCCAAGACAACAACAGCAGATGCGATCAGCTTCTTBATGACTGCATTTGCAGACTACAGCAGCCAGCTGAAGGATGTTTCAGCTGACAGTCAGATCTGGCAGTGGAAAGAAGCATGTGAGTGCATCGCACTGATCGGGTTTGTGATTCTGCTGATCGCTTTCGGAGAACTGTTTACGGAGGTTCCGGTATTCTCAGCAGCTTCTACTGGCGAACTTGCAGTGTCCCCTGCTGAGAAAGGGAGTTCCAGAGCGGCGTCAGTCATCGTTCTGATCATTGCATCACTGCTTCCGTCCATCTTCTTCTATGGCCTTGTGAACGGGCAGCCTGGTACTGGAAGTGTGCTGGTGCTCTTCTGGCTGGCCATTGCGTCGGCTGCTGCTGGAGTGATTGCATTATTCCGGAATAAGGAAAAGAATACCAGAATCGGGGCAGGATGCGCAGTTCTATTCAGCTGCCTGCTTGCAGTCGTATGCAGAACTACGATGTACAGCAATAATCAGTTCTGGACAGCGGTCGGTCTGAATTCCATTGTCTACTGGACTGTGGCAAGCGGACTGATCTGTGCAGTGGTTCTGAGCCTGGTATATACGTTCATGCTGGCAAAGCAGGGTTATACATGGAAAGACTATGGTATCGTATGGAAACCGAAGACCATTCTTGCTGGATTGTGTGCTGGATTGCTGGCGGTGGCTGCAGGCTATGCAGTACTGTTCCTGGTAGATGCAGTCTTCAAGACCGACTTCCGAATCTGGACATTTGCGTTCAAGACATTTGATGCATCGTATCTGCCGGCAATGATCCGGTATATTCCAACCTTCCTGCTGTACTATCTGATGTCTACCATCAGCATTACCGTGAATACGAATAAAGAGAATCTTCAAGGATGGAAAGGCTATGTGACCGCTGTGCTGATGAATGCTGGCGGACCTGCATTATGGGTGGCTATTCAGTATGGGACGCTATTTGCGACCGGAACTGCTTTCTATCCGGATGCTGCATTATCCGGAATCATGATTATCGCTATGGTTCCTACACTGGCAGTTGCTGCTGTGATCTCAAGAGCACTCTATAAGAAGACAGGCAATGTCTGGACTGCGGCATTCCTGAACGGAATTCTGATTACAGTGATGTCGGTAGCTAATACATTTGTGGTATTCCGCTGAGAAAACAGAATCAGTGCTTCCGTATAGCAATTCATGCAGAACTGATTCATTGAGACAATTAT
Source organism: Stecheria intestinalis (assembly GCF_009696165.1). GTDB lineage: Bacteria > Bacillota_I > Bacilli_A > Erysipelotrichales > Erysipelotrichaceae > Bulleidia > Bulleidia intestinalis. Next base: position 63,399 of record NZ_VUMN01000004.1, read on the forward strand.
CGTCGGGCTGGCAATCTGCCAGCCCTTTTGTCTGCATGCATTTCTGCTGATAGCTTTGAGAGACTGAATCGATGGAAATGAACTCACTGATCACGCATCTGCATGCATGATAGATTGAAATCATGCATTCTGGGAGATCTCTGCTGCTATTTCTGAAATTTCCTGATATAGGAATCATCAATGACTGACCGGACTTAAAGAATCTGAAATTGTGACTAAAATACATGGACTTGATCCTCATAGACATCTTGTTTTATTCACCGGTTCAGAACTGCACGAATGATATCCAGGTCATATTTTTTGAATTCCTGCAATTGTTGCAACGGGTATTGTTGCAATTTTTTAGGATGGTTTCCTTTCTTGCTGCAAAGTAGATTGTACATGGGAGGTAAACCAGATGGTGGAATTAAGCAAAGTAACAATGATTCTCCGCGGATATACTTATGAGCAGGTCAGAGGAGTTGCAGAAGTTCTTCTGAATGCGAAGTATGTACGCAACATGGAAATTACCATGAATACAGAAGGAGCAGTGGAAACCATCCGTAAGATTGCTGCAGAGTATGGCGATCGCCTGAATGTAGGAGCTGGAACGGTGCAGTATCTGGATGAACTGAAGCAGGTTCAGGCTGCAGGTGCTGTGTTTGCATTATCTCCGAGGATGATGAGCAAAGAAATGCTCGATTTCTGCAAAGAGCATAACATGGTGTCTGTACCGGCAGGGTTCACCCCTTCAGAAGTTGGCGAATTGTTTGACAATGGCGCTGATATCGTGAAGATCTTCCCTGCAAATGAGCTGAGCTTAAGCTATGCTAAGAAACTGTGTGAGCCGATGGGAAACCTGAAGCTGATGGCAGTCGGCGGTATCAATAAGAACAACGTAAGAGAAGCATTTGAGTCCGGATATCAGTATGTAGGAAGCGCTGGCGGAATTTTCCGGAAGGAAGACATCAAAGCCGGAAATCTGGACAGCATGAGAAAGTCCTTGAAAGAATTCGAAGAGCAGCTTGATTAGAAATCTGGTCATTTATGAAGGTTGATGAACGGCGGAAACAAATCAGAAAGATTCTTGAGAATGCAGATGGATATCTGACCGTGAGCGAGATTGCAGCAAAGGTCAATTACTCTGTGAGAACCGTTCATAATGACCTGGATGAACTGGAGAAGAATGGTCTGATTCTCAGCAAGAAGTCTGGTGTCGGAGTAAAACTGGTCAGAGATGATTTTTCGGAAAATGATTCTGAAGAAGAACAGATTACTGCTGAAAGACGAAGACTGGATCTGATCAGGATTCTGCTGATCGACGAAAAGAAGATAACCTATCAGGAAATTGCAGATCGGTATTATGTCTCTGTTTCGTCGGTGGTCAATGATGTGAAAGTGATCCGGGAGATGTTCCGAGGGCCGGACATGATCGCCATTGAAAGCAGTGATGTCGGGACGAGATTTGCCGGGACGAATGAACAGTGGTTCAAATCTCTGTCAGAGTTTAACAGGTATCTGATCGGAAGAGAGAACATCGGATTTGAAGCGCTTGCGGAATCGAAATTTCTGGCTGACTTCTATGATGAGAAGACTTTGCTGGTATGCAGGAACCTGATCGATTCGTTTCATAAATACCGGCTGGCAGAGGAGGCTTACTATTACAAAGAAAACCTGTTTGCTTCAATCCTGGCGCTGACATGGAGAATTGAGAAAGGTCATCATGTGCTGCTCGGGCAGAAGGAATTCAATGCATCAAAGGTCATGGAAATGACGAATTACTTCGTGGCGAGCGATCTTCTGCGCATGGAAAGAGACCGTTTCGGGAAAACGTTCCAGTACAGCACAGATGATGTGATTACTCTTTCAATTATTCTGAGCGCAAATAAGGTCAGATTCTCCAAGTCTACAACCGTTGTGAATAAGGATGTCTTTGAAATTGCAGATCAGCTGATTCAGAGCATGGAGAAAATTCTCTCGATCAGCTTATCGGATGACGAGGAGCTGAGAGAAAGCCTGCTGAATCATATCGGACCGCTGCTGTTCAGGCTGGAACATGGAATCCGGATTGTGAATCCCATGATGGAGGATATCAAGAGCGAGTTCAGAAATATGTTTAATCTGACCTGGCTTGCGGTTGAGAACATTGCGGATGCCAGATTCCGGAAGATCAGTGATGATGAAGTCGGTTTCCTGATGCTGTATTTCCAGAATGCAGTCGAGGAAAAGCGGATCAGCAGAAGAATTCTGATTGTCTGCCCGAATGGGGTGGTTGCTTCGAACATTATTGCCAACCGGATAGAAGGAGTGCTTCCGAAGCTTGATATTATTGAGGTTTCCTCCATTGACAAGGCAAAACAGTATGATCTGTCGGAATTCTCATTTGTAGTCACAACGGTTGATATCCCGCAGCTGAGCATTCCGGTAGTCAAAGTCTCGATGCTGGTTTCAGAAGAGGATCTCAGGAAAATTCAGCGGATTTATGAGAGTGTGAAGAATACGGAGGGAGAGTCAGAGAAGAACGGGAATCTGTTCAGAGAATTTCTCCCGGTGGATAACATCTATTTCAGCAGAGAAGAGTGCACCAGGGAAGAGGTGATTGACCGGGTGTGCACGGACCTTGAATCACGTGGCTATACAGAGAAGGAGTTTCGTTCTGCCTTGCTTGCGCGCGAAGCAAATGGCGGTACGGATACGCCTTATGGCGGTGCGATTCCGCATGGTGCAGTCAAGTATGTGAACCAGACGGCGCTTGCGGTATGGGTCAGCAGGAAAGCAATCAGATGGACGAATTACAGAGTCAATGTGGTTGTGTTCCTTGCGCTCTCCGAGAAAGATATCAAACGTTCCAGGCAGATTATCAATGCAGTCTCTGAGCTTGTCATGAACAAGAGCAATGTTCAGAAGCTTGCTGCGGCTGATTCTCTGGACGAAGTGGTTCGGGAAATATATAAGGGAAGCTTACATGATTAGAAAAGACTTGATATTTACAGACTGCGATCTGAAATCGAAGGACGAAGTTCTGAACCTGTGCTTTGATCAGCTGGAAAAACTGAATCTGATCAATGACAGAGAGGCATTTGCCGAAGAGATCAGAAAACGGGAAGAGACGATGCCTACTGCAGTCGGGTTCGGTGTTGCAATTCCTCATGGAAGATGTGCGGCAGTCAGCGAAGCGTTCATCGTATTTGTGAGATTGAAGCATGGAATCGTCTGGGATGAGCGGCAGAAAGATCTGCCGGACATGATCTTCATGATCGGGGTTCCGGAATCGAAAGAAGCAGGCAATCTGCACCTGAGAATTCTGTCTCAGATCAGCCGGAATCTGATTCATGACGATTTCCGGGAAGCATTGAGAAAAGCAGATCAGGAGCAGGCATTCGAACTCCTGAATGAAATTGATCAGTCGATCGAAGGAGAAGAATAATGAAGATTATCGGTGTTACGGCATGCCCGACCGGGATTGCGCATACCTATATGGCGCAGGAATGCCTGGAAAAGGAATGCAAGAAGAGAGGGATTGATTACAAGATCGAGACTCAGGGCGGGCTCGGAATTGAGAATGAGCTGACGGAGGAAGATGTTGAAAGCGCTGATGTGGTCATTCTGGCAGTCAGCATCACCATTGAAGGCGAAGATCGCTTTGAAGGAAAGAAAGTTATCAATACCGATGTGAATGAAGCAATTTCCAATACAGCAGGACTGATCGACAGAGCAGTCAGCCTGGCAGAAGGAAAGTAGCAGTAAGGGGGAGCTATGAAAAAGTTTTTTAAAGATATTCAGAAGTATCTGTTAAGCGGCGTTTCGTACATGATGCCTGTCGTGGTTGCAGGCGGCGTGATTCTGGCAGTATCTCTGCTTGGTGCAGAGCAGACTGAAAAAGGACTTGTCCCGGCAAATGCATTCATGCAGTTCCTGAATGTATTAGGCAAAGATGGTCTTGCTATGATGATTCCAGTCTTTGCGGCATATATCTGCTATTCCATGGCAGGCAAGCCGGGTCTGACACCTGGATTCGTTCTGGGCTATCTGGCAAATAATACCATCAGCATCAATGGGGTCGATGTGAAGTCCGGATTCCTCGGGGCTCTGGTGCTTGCACTGATTGCTGGCTATATCGTGAAATGGATGAAAGGCTGGAATGTTCCGAAGGCAATCAAGGCAGTCATGCCGATCATCATCATTCCGGTTCTCACCGTTCTTGCAGTCGGCACACTGTATTACTTCGTACTTGGCTATCCGATTTCTGCTCTGGTTAATGCGCTGCTCAGCTATATGAACAACCTGAGCACCACGAGTGCAATCGGTCTGGCAATGTTCATGGGTGTCTTTGCAGAAATTGACTTCGGCGGTCCTGTTACCAAGGCAGTGTCCATGTTCACCCTGGCATTGATCAATGATGGTGTCTACTGGCCGAATGGCATCTTCCGTGTGCTTGTTTCGATTCCTCCTATCGGCGTATTCCTGGGAACTGTATTTGCAAAGCATAAGTTCTCTCAGGAAGAGAAAGATAACGCAAAAGCAGCTGGAATCATGGGTGTCATGGGTATCACCGAAGGAACGATTCCGTTTGCCATTGCTCATCCGAAGGCGGTCTATCCTGCTTCGATCTGCGGCAGCATCGTCGGTGCATTGATCGCATTAGCTGGCAAAGTCGAGTGCCCGGTTCCTCATGGCGGATTCATTGTTCTTCCAGTCGTGACTGGAAAGGGGATGTATTCTCTGGCAATTATCGCCGGGGCTCTTGTCACGGGTGTGATTCTGTCACTGCTGATGAAGAAGCCGGCGGAGAAACCGGAAACGGATTCTGCTTCGCAGAACTGAATTCTCTTCAGGATCTGTGCGTAAAAGCACAGGTCTTTTTCTGTATCATGCATGCATATATCTTCTGAGGCATGAGTCCTCCCGGCATAGAAATCAGCAGTCAGGCAAGGTATAATAGTCGCGTAATCAGTGAGGAAAGACATGAGAACAAACGCCTGGAGAAAGAATTACCGTACCGAAGTAAGGAACGTCAGACATAGAGAGCTGCTTGAAGAAGAGGCAGTAGTTGAAACTGAAGAAGCAGCAGAAGAGCTTGCCGAAGAAGAACTGAAGGAAGCTGAACCCGTGGTTTCTGAAGTGGCAGTCGCAGAAGAAGAACCGGAGCCTAAGAAGCCTGTTTATAAGAGGGAAGAAGAGTATCTGGGTCTGATTAATGGAAAGAAATGGGAAGCAAACGGAAAAGGCTGGCTGTACATTGAGATCAATGCAGGGGATCTTCTGAATGAAGCAGAACCTTGTGCGGATAATATCCAGACTGCTGTCAATGCAGTGCGTGATGCCATGCTGGAGGGAGATCAGTATCTGAATGATTCGGATTCTGCAGATCTGACAGTACGGTATTACTGCGATAATCTTTCTCCGGAACGCAGAAAGTATTCCGAAGTTAATCAGTAAGATTGAATCATCATATAGAAGATCCCGGGTGCTGGATGGCATCCGGGATCTTTTCGGATATCAGTGATTCATGAATCAGGCTGGCTGTTTCTCGGGTTCGTAGTTTTCCTGAAGAACCAGGCCGCCGGCAGTAGGGTCAATGCTTTTGATGCAGGAGAGAACTTTCTCATCTTCAGAACCGGGGATCAGCAGGAGATCAAACTCTTTCCACATGTATTTGTTCTGTCCGTGATTGTCCGGAAGCAGAACCCGGAAGAAATCGCGAAGAATTCCTCCTTCTGCCTGCTGAATCCGTTTCACCATTGTATCCGGATCAGCAAATGCCTCGTAGCGTTTCTGATCTTCCGGGTGGACCAGGTTCTTTCCGAAGAAATTCAAGCCCTGCCTGAGGTCATCATGATTGTTGTAGCCGCGGCCGATATTCATATTGTTGATCAGATAATCTGCGGTATTCCTCGCTGGATTGAGCACGTGGACATCATCGAACAGAAGCGAAAAATCAGAAAGAGACTTATTCAGCACTTCGCCAGTATTGTTCAGACGGTCTCTTGTGACATTCACCATGGAGAGCAGAATAATGCAGCGATCCCCTTTTCTGGCAACGATTCTGCCATTCAGGCGTAAGAAGCAGGAGTTGTCAGAGACATAGGAGGTGACTTGTTCGCTTGTTTCGATTGCCTGGCGGTAAAATTCCATCATTTTTGCATGCATCGGTGTGTTTCTGTTATTCAGGACGAATTCTGATTCACTGATCTGGGAACGGCCGAGGGTCTGGAGTTCTTCTTTTTGTTTCTGATTGATGAACAGGTAATGAATATGGTCGTCAGGAATGTCATATTCCATGACTGCACGGGGAGTGTCGCTGTTGATCACGCAGGTATCTGCTTCATCGTAGAACTGCTTCCATTCAATTGATTCAAAGGGCCTGCCGCTATGTTCCAGGTAGTTCTGAAGCTGCTGGGTAGGAAGCGGCTTGGCATAATAGTACCCCTGGATCAGATCACACCCGATTTCTTTCAGAAAGGAAACCTGTTCTTCTGTTTCTGCACCTTCTGCCAGCGTGCGGATGCCGAGATTTTTTGCCATGTTGACCGTGCTGCGCATGATTTCCCGGGAAGTACGAGAAAATGATCTGAGAAATCCCATATCGAACTTGATCAGATCCAGCTGATAGTCATTCAGAAATATCAGGGAAGAATAGCCGCTGCCGAAGTCATCCATCCAGATCTGAAAGCCATCGTCATGCAGCTCTTTCACGATCGAAGTCATTTTCTCTTTGCTCTGAACCAGGAGGCTTTCGGTCAGCTCCAGAGCAATCAGGTCTTTCGAAATGCGATATCTGCTGGTCTGCTCTCTGAGGAAGGAAATCATATCCTGTTTTTCAAAGTCCTGGCGGGAAAGGTTGATGGAGACTGTTGAAACCGGCAGCCCGGCATCGAGGCGCATTCTCTGAGCTTTCAGTACTGATTCGATCATGCTGCAGTCAATCTTATAGATCATGCCGGCTTTTTCGAGAATCGGGACAAAGATTCCCGGCATGATATTCCCGTATACCGGATCGATCCAGCGGGCAAGTGCTTCTGCCCCGGAATAATGCTCAGTGATGGTGCGCACAAGCGGCTGGAAATAGGGAATGATCCAGTTCTTTTCAAGCGCTTCGTCGAGATGGGAAAGAATATATTGTTCCAGATCCTCACTGCTGATCACAGCGCTTGGTTCTGGAATCGGAGGAACAGGAATGCTCTTAGCGGAGACGGTATTCTGCAGAGGATCAGAACCATGGTAGATTCTGCTCTTCTGCAGATAAAGCGCTCTGTCTGCTTCTGCAATCAGTTCCCGCTCTGTGGCATCAGTCTGATCCGCCCTGGTATAGCCGACACTCATGCTGAATCTAAACGGTAGGCAAGAATGATCAAGTGCCTGCGACAGCAAGGAAGAGAACTTCTGAATCAGAACATGAGGCTGGGCTTCTTCGCACATGACACCGAAAAGAAATTCATCACCGCCGAATCTGGAAAGAAAAAGAGAAGGATATGATTCAGACAGCTTTTTCAGTGTCTCGGCAGTGAGAATGATTGCTTCATCGCCCTGAATGTGCCCATAGCTGTCATTGATTTTCTTGAATCCGTCAATATCCGCCATGAACAGATAGAATGGTTTCTGATCTGCATCAGGGATATGATCGTGAATCCATGCAAAGCCTCTCGTATGATTGTTCAGCTTTGTCAGCGCATCGGTATCGATCTGCCTGCTCTGTAGACTCGAGAAGATCATGAACATGCCGAAGGTGAAGAACAGCAAGGTAAATGGAACATATCCGGCCAGGATCTGGAGAATTCCTCCGGCAACAAGCAGAAGGGAGAACTGCAGATAGAGACGCCATTCCTGACGGTTGATCGTGCTGTATTTCATACCTTCTGAAAGCAGCTTTACTACCAGGGCAAAATAGAAAAAGCAGAGAAATGCATGTACAGGATACCATTCCCCGCGCACATAAGCTCCGCTTTCTGTCACGTAGAAGACCTGGTGAGTAATCAGCGAAGAACAATCGACGACACTCAGAACCAGAATCGGCAGCACGCGCCCGAAAGACATCCATCTGGATCTCTTCAGAAGATGATCTCGCGGAGTGATCTTGTAATCCAGAAACAGGTACCATGAACTGACGATATATCCGGTAGACAGAAGATCTCCCAGGCACGAGGCAGATAGAAGAGCATGAGACATGCCGGGAATCAGAGATTTTGACAGCATCCAGAATGATTCAGATGCGGCTTCCAGCACCGAGCACAGGGAAAGACGGCGGAATAGCTGCACTTCGCCTGCTGATCCGATATCGGTATTCATCTTGCCTGCCATCACCAGCACAAAAGTCAGGCAGAGTGCTTCACAGGCAAGATACAGGACTACATAATACGGACTATTCATAAGCTGCCCCCTCAGTTCCAGCTTTGTTTCTGTGTTCATCAGGAAAATCAGCAGTTTCTGCGAGTATTCTGCTGCCCGGAACATGCTTTACTTTATACTACTGCAAAAGCTTCCCCTGGATTAAAGGAAAAAGGGTAAGAAATGGGTATTTTATCCAGATTTATTGAAATAATGAATCATGCATGAATTTTCCCTGCATGCATAAGAACGACGCCTGCATATCTGGTGGCGTATCGCAGCTAGGTATCATCTTCGGTTTCTCAGGGCAGTTCGGGCTGCGATATCAGGTTGCTGAACGGATGAAGATTTTTTCTCCGGAATGATTGGCAGCCTTCACAAGCTTGCGGAAGCGAATCTGCTTCTGCAGGGTATAATGCTAAGAGAATATGGAAAAGAAATATTACCTTGGCATTGACTGCGGCGGGACAAAGACTTCATTCCTGCTGACAGATGAAGCAGGAAAAATGGTTTCGGTTCATAAAGGCCCGCCTGCGAACTACCTGGTTAATGGCTTGTCTGAAACGGCGGAGATGCTGAAGCAGATGGTTGCGGGGATCAGAAAAGAAGAGATGCATGGAGAAGGAAGGTGCATCTGCTTTCTGGCACTTGCCGGGTATGGAGATATTCCGGAAGAAGAATCACAGGTAGATCAGGTGATGAAAGCAATGATTCCGGCAGATACGCTGATGGTCGGCAATGACACTGAGAATGCGATTGCAGGTTCATTGATCGGGCAGTCCGGAATTCACCTGATTGCCGGTACCGGTTCCATCGGAATCGGGATTGATCTGGATGGGAACCAGTATCGGGCAGGCGGATGGCATCATCTCTTCGGCGGGGATGAGGGCAGCGGCTACTGGATTGCCTGCCGATTGCTGGAACATTTCACCAAGCAGGCAGATGGCAGAGAAGAAAAGACGCGGCTGTATGATCTCGTCATGCAGAGGCTGAGCCTGAAGAAACCCGAAGAAATGCTGAGCAGAGTGATCGAAGAGTGGAATGGCAGCAGGGATCGGATTGCTTCGCTTTCCAGAATAGTTCTGGAGGGAGCTGAGGCTGAAGATCCGGTCTGCCGGTCTATTTACAGGGAAGCTGCCGGTGAGCTGGCTGAAATTGCTGAAGCGGTGGCAGGAAAGGGAAATTTCGGAAGTTCGATTCCGGTTTCCTGGTCTGGAGGAGTATTTCATAGCGGAGGGTATCTGCTGGATCCTCTGAAGGAATCGCTTCCGGAGAGATTTAGGCTGATGGCTCCCTTCATGGGCCCTGCAGGAGGGGGTGTCCTTCTGGCTATGAAGGCAGATGGGCATGAACTGGGCGGAGACCTTCTTGAGATGCTTAGAGAAACGGATCGCAGAGCAGAGGAATCGCTTGCGGGGTAGAACATGAAAGAGAATGAAGCAGAGCGGAAGGAACTGCTGCATGCAGTTCTGGATCTTGGCGAGATGATGCTGACGAGCGGGGCCGAAGTCAAGCGAGTGGAAGATACGATTACCCGCATGGGAATAGCTTCGGGAGCAGTGAAAATGAATGTGTTTGTCATCACGAGCAGTATCGTCGTGACGATGGAAGACCCGGAAGAAAAAGAATACACCGAGACCAGAAGAGTTCTGGTCAGCGGGACGAATGATTTCCAGAGACTGGAAGAGATGAATCAGCTGAGCAGGGATTTCTGCAGAAAACCTTGTTCCAGCAGAGAACTGCAGAATAAGATCATGAAAATCGTATCGGAACCGAAAAAGCACAGCTGGAGCTATGCCGGAAGTTTCCTGGGGGCGGGTGGATTTGCGGTTTTCTTCGGGGGCAGTATGCTGGATGGCTTGACTGCTGGAGTCATGGGTCTCTTTGTTCAGAGTCTTTCAGACCATCTGGAACCGCATTGTCCCAATGCGGTCACATTCAATCTTCTGGCAAGCTTCCTGACCGGATTATGCGTCAGCATTCTGTCGAGGATCAATCCGGTACTGAATGCCGATCTGATTATGATCGGGGACATCATGCTGCTGATTCCGGGAATTCCGATGACCAATTCGATCCGCGATGTGCTGGTCGGAGATACGATCAGCGGCACCCTGAGACTGACGGAGAGCCTTGTCCGGGCTGCTGCGATTGCAGCGGGCTTCATGCTGGCAATCATGGCGGCAGGGAGGTGAGCAGATGAATCTGATTGTTATTCAGCTGACTGTGGCCTTCTTCGGGTCGCTTGGCTTTGCGGGAATGTTTCATCTGAGAAAGGAACTGCTTTTTGAAGCAGCCCTCGGCGGTCTTATGACCTGGGCGATTTATCTTCTGCTCAAAAGGAACGGAATCTTCATGCCATGTCTTGCTGCTTCAGCATTTGCAGCTGCCTATGCAGAAATTCTTGCCCGGATCCGGCATGTGCCGGCAACCCTGTTTGTGATTCCGGCGGCAGTTCCGCTGGTTCCGGGTTCTTATCTGTACTATGGGATGCTTGCGGCAGTGCAGGGGGATTCAGCCCTTGCTTTGCAGCAGTTCTATTTCATGGCAGAGTTTGCCGTGGCGATTGCGCTTGGCATGAGTATTATCTGGACCGTGATCTTCATGATGAAAGAAGCGGAGAAAAAGAGACAGAATCCTTAATCACGGATCTGTCCCTTTCCGATCAGTTCATATTTCCAGGTACATAATTCTTTCAAACCCATCGGACCTCTTGCATGCAGTTTCTGCGTTGAGATTCCGATTTCGCATCCGAGTCCGAAGATGCCTCCGTCAGTGAATCGGGTGCTTGCGTTAGCATAGACGCAGGCACTGTCAACCTGATCCAGGAACTTCTGAATGTGTTCCTGATTTTCTGTCAGAATCGATTCACTATGGTGGGTTGAATGTCTGCAGATATGGGCAATTGCTTCTTCGATATTTTTCACAACATGGACCGCAAGAATATAATCCAGGAATTCTGTATCAAAATCATCCGGGCCGGCAGGGGTTCCAGGAATGATTCCTGCTGCTGTTTCATCCAGCCGGAGTTCTACCGGGACTTCATTGCGTGCCATGCGCTGATCGACCAGACGTTCTTTCAGCTTCGGCAGAAATTCTGATGCAATTGATTCGTGAACCAGCAGGACTTCCTCTGCATTGCAGACAGAAGGCCTGCTGCATTTTGCATTCTCGATGATGTTCAGTGCCTGCTCTTGATCGGCATCTTCGTCAACGAAGATATGGCAGATTCCGGTTCCTGTTTCAATAACCGGTACTGTGGACTCTCTGATACAGGTCTGAATCAGATTCTTTCCGCCTCTTGGTATCAAGAGATCGATCTTCCCCTCTGCCTTCATCAGCTCTCTTGCGCTTTCATGCGTGCAGTCCTGAATCAGCTGGATCCGGTTTTCAGGAATGCCTGTTTCCTTCAGCGCCTTCTGCATGGAATGGATGATGATATCAGAGGTATGCCAGGATTCCTTCCCGGAACGAAGCACTGCCACATTTCCGCTCTTCAGCAGCAGCCCGGCAGAATCACTTGTCACATTCGGGCGGGATTCATAGATGACTGCGACAACTCCTATCGGGACGCGCACTTTCTTCAGATGAAGGCCATTTTCCAGGGTTCTTTCTTCCAGGATTTCGCCGAACGGGCATGGGAGCCCGGCAACATGACGCAGTCCCTCTGCCATATCGGAAATCCGTTCCGGGTTCAGCCTCAGACGATCGGTCTTTATTGGACCTAGCCTTTCTCCATAAGCAGCGATGTCTTCTTCATTTGCCTTCAGAATCTCTCTCTGGTCTTCAATCAGGCAATCTGCCATCCGCAGAAGTGCCTGGTCCAGCTGGTTTTCAGAGGGGACTGGTTTCTGCTTTTCGATCAGGGCATTCTGAAGGATTTGTTCCGTTGTCATAGGTCCTTCCTTCCTGGAAATCTAGTGCCTGTAGTTCTGTGTTCAATGGCATCATACAGAAGATCAGGGAATGCCCCGTTCAGGATGACCATATCAATGCCATGATCCATGCACAGTTCGGCAGCATGGAGTTTTGTCAGCATGCCTCCGGTTCCGTTGGGAGTACCGGCTCCGCCGGCGATGCTGCGGATTTCATCCGTGATCTCCAAAACGACTGGGATCAGCTTCGCATCCGGGTTGACCCGGGGATTGCTGTCATAAAGACCGTCAATATCAGACATCAGAATCAGGAGATCTGCATGAATGGCAATGGATACAAGTGCAGCCAGCGAATCATTGTCGCCGATGCTGGAAATCTCATCGGTTGCCATCGTGTCATTTTCATTCAGAATCGGCATAGCCGACATCTGCAAAAGGCGGTTCATCGTATTCTCGAAGTTCTTCCGTCTGGATGCTTCATTGAGATCTTCGCCAGTCAGAAGGACCTGGGCTACGATATGATTGTATGCTTCAAACAGGCGATCATAGGTATACATGAGTTCACACTGCCCGACAGCGGCAGCAGCCTGCTTGCTAGCCATGTCTTTCGGACGCTGAGCAAGTCCGAGTTTGCCGATTCCCATGGCGATGGCACCAGAGCTTACCAGAACGATTTCATTTCTGGCATTCTTCAGATCGCTCAGCACTTTGACGAGTTTCTCGATATGCCTGATATTCAGACTGCCATTGGCATAGGTCAGGGTGCTGGTTCCGACTTTGACGACAATACGAGACATATGAACCTCTTTTCTGATTGATCCTATTATATAGGATGAAGCTGAACTGACTTGAAAAAATATGCATGAATCTGGCTGTTTCAGCACAGCAAGTTTACAGAATTTCTGCTTGAAATTTTTCGATCTGCAGTGCGATAATACGTCATGCGCTGAACCGGGCGCTTTGGCAGAACACTCCTTTGGCAGAACACTCCAGGAGTTTTTTTTATGGAAAACGAGAATATTTATCTGGAAACGCAGCCGCTTGGAAAACTGATGAAAAAATATGCAGTCCCCTGCGTGATTTCCCTTCTGGTTGGTGCGCTTTACAATATTGTAGACCAGATCTTCATCGCAAATGCACCTGAGCTTGGCTCTTATGGAAATGCAGCAAATACGGTTGTCTTCCCGCTGACAGTCATTGCGCTGGCTCTGGCAGTCATGGTCGGAGATGGCTGCTGCACGATGGTATCCATGGCGCTCGGCCGCAAGGAAGGAAAAGAAGCAGGACAGAATGTCGGCAATGCCGTGATTCTCTCCATTATTATCGGTATCGTTCTGATGGTGGTTTATTTCCGGTTTGATGATGCGCTGATCACGATGTTCGGGGGAAGGGTGAATGACCAGACATTTGCATTTGCAGAAGAGTATTTCTTCTGGATTTCTGCTGGAATTCCGTTCTATGTTTTCGGACAGGCAATGAACCCTGTCATCCGGGCAGATGGAAATCCGCGGTTTGCAATGTTTGCAACCCTGCTTGGCTGCATTGCAAATATTATTCTGGATCCGCTGCTGATCTATGGATTCCACATGGGAATGACGGGAGCGGCGGTTGCAACGGTTGCCGGTCAGGTTCTCACCGTAATTGCATCTGTATGGTATCTGCGGAATATGAATGCAATGAAGATCACGAAAGAATGCTTTGTTCTGAATCGCAAGATGGATAATCGGATGCTTGCACTCGGTATTACCAGTTTCCTGTCGCAGATTGCCTTAGTTGCAGCAATGGCAGCAGTGAATTCCACGATTCAGAAATACAGTCTGCTTGATCCGGTCTTCGGACAGCCTGGCTATACGCAGATTCCGATGGCAGTCATCGGCATTGTCATGAAGTATTTCCAAGTGGTGATTTCCGTGGCAGTCGGAACAGCAGCGGGCTGTGCACCGATTGCGGCGTATAATACCGGAGCCGGAAAGAATGAACGGGTCAGAAAACTGTTCAGTCTTATGCTGAAGACGGAACTAATTGCGGGTCTGATCTTCCTTGCGATTGCTGAGCTATTTCCGGGACAGATCATGAATCTGTTCGGAGCTGCAAATGAATCAGAATACTACCGTGAGTTTGCATTGAAAGCGTTCCGGATTTATCTGTGTCTGCTGCCGCTGGCAACGCTGAATAAGGGAACATTCATCTATCTTCAGGCACTTGGCAAAGCATTCCTGTCTTCTTCTCTGTCTCTGGTAAGAGAAGTAGTGCTTGGAGTTACGCTGCCGATTCTATTGCCGAAGTGGTTCGGCCTGGAAGGAATTCTGTTTTCGATGCCTGCAGCAGATATTGTCACCTTTGCGATTGCTGTCTGGATGATCCGGACGATTTATCGTCAGCTTGATGAAAATACCTTATCTCAGGAGACCCGGGAAACCAGAACTGCAGAATGAGGAACGAAACTATTCCGCCTGAATCGGAATAGTTTTTTATTGCATGGTCAGAACTACGTCCTGATGAATAGGAGTGCTTCTGGGGGCAGTCAAGCAAGGAGAGAGCCGATGCACAGACAGAAATCCGATACTGCATGGCTGCACCTGGCGCATGTTGAAGGGCACGTACGGTGGTGAATCAGACTCTGATGAATTGCTAGCTTTTCTAAGCTGCGTTCCCATGATAGGGAAGCTTTCCTGAAGAAGAAAATCATACTATGATAACTGCATAGCAACGAGGAGTGAACCATCATGAAATATACGAAGCTTGGGAAAACGGATATCCAGATCTCCAGGATCTGTGTCGGCTGCATGTCTTATGGAAAGCCTTCCGAAGACTTTCATCTCTGGACCCTGGAACAGCCGGAAGCAGAAAAGATGATCGGATATGCATATGATCTCGGAGTCAATTTCTTCGATACGGCAAATCAGTATGCCCATGGAACCAGCGAAGAATATCTGGGCAAATCGCTCAGAAATCTCGGAATTTCAAGAGATAAAGTTGTGCTTGCTTCAAAGGTCTACTTCAATCCGGGGCATCTGTCTGCAGAAGCGATCAATCGGGAGATTGAAGGAACTTTATCGAGACTTGGAACGGATTACCTGGATCTCTATATCATTCATCGTTTTGATTACACAACCCCGATGGAAGAAACCCTGCAGGCATTAGATGGCCTTGTTAAAGCTGGCAAAGTCCGGGCTCTTGGCGCGTCGGCAATGTATGGATATCAGTTTCATAATCTCCAGAACCTTGCACAGCAGAATGGCTGGACGATGTTCTCTTCGATGCAGAATCATTACAATCTGCTTTATCGGGAAGACGAGCGTGAACTGATCCCGGTTGCCAGGCAGTACGGTGTTTCTCTCACGCCGTATTCTCCTCTTGCGGGCGGACATCTGTCGCATCTGGGGTGGGAATCGGGTTCGAAACGGAGCCAGACTGATCAGGTGCTGCATCACAAGTATGACCAGGCAAAGGAGAATGATCTGCAGATTATTCAGCGGGTTCATGATCTTTCCGAGAAATACGGAGTATCGATGTCGGAGATCTCGCTTGCTTGGCTGTATGCAAAAGAAGCGGCTTCTCCGATTGTCGGGGCAACGAACCCGAAGCATTTCGCAGAGGCAGTGAAGGCAATTGATCTTGAACTGACAAAGGAGGATATCAAGTATCTCGAAGAGCTGTATCAGCCTCATGAAATAGTCGGCGCAATTAAGGATCCGCAAGAGTAATCCTGAATAGATTTCTGCATAAATCTTAACAAAAATCAGGTCTCAGAATTGAAGAAAACAGACGAATCCAGCAGGCAATCTTTGGTCTTCATCAGGATTCGCCCTGTCCGGCATCCACAGCAGCCTCTTCAAATGTGAGCTTCTGACCATCACGCACCACATACACATCTTGCGTTTTTTCATCTTCGCGTTCGATATATCTTTTCACGAGGACGTCAACATACTTCGGGTCCAGCTCAATGTCTCGACAGATCCGGTCGGTCTGCTCACAGGCAATCATGGTAGAGCCGGATCCGAGGAAGGGATCCAGAACGATTCCATTTGCCATTGAAGAGTTCAGGATTGGATACGTCATCAGCTGCACCGGCTTCATCGTTGGATGATCCTTGGATGCTTTTGGACGATCGTACTCCCAGATGGTGGTCTGCTTCCGGTCCGAGTACCACTCATGCCTTCCATCCTTCTTCCAGCCAAACAGGCACGGTTCATGCTGCCACTGGTAGGGAGAGCGTCCCAGAACCAGAGCGTTCCTTTTCCAGATGCAGCAGCCGGAAAGGTAGAAGCCTGCATCCGAGAATGCCCAGCGGCAGCGGTTACTGCAGAAACACCCTGGGCTGCCTCGCCGATTCCCTTTGAGCGGCACTTCCCACACTCCGGACAGAACCGCTTCGCACAGGATTCGGGGAGCAAGGAAAGATCCTGCTTTCTTTCGATGTCTTCCATACTGTTCTCCTGTCCGCAGAAATTCCCGAGGCCTTAGAAACAAAGGACTTCCGGGCATGAAAAAAGCAGTGGCGGCTCTTGCTCCAGCACTGCCTGTAAAAGCTATCAGTTTTTCAAATAAATCCGTATTCTACGAGGCTTTTTCACACGATATGTACGTTTCCGGGGATGCCGCCCAAAGGCCTCCGACCCCGGGGTATCAATTTCGTGGAAATCAACGCAAGAGGGAGCGCCGGTCTTCTGCAGAAACGTCTTTCAGTATTTTGACCTCCCCTCTTGCTTTTCGTGAACATGATATAATTATGATAATAATATGATAGTAAAGGAGGAACCACTATGATCAACATTCGCCCTGTCTCCGACCTCAGAAACAAGTTCCCGGAGCTTGAAAAAACTGTCATTGAATCAAATGAACCTGTCTTTCTCACAAAGAACGGCTATGGCACCATGGTTCTTTTAAGTATCGAACAGTACTCCGCACTCACTGACGACACAGAACGCAAGCTCGATGAAGCCGATGCAGCAGCAGCGAAATCGGACGAACGATACTCCGCAGATGAAGTCTTCACCAGAGTAAGGAGCCGCATCCGTGAAAAAGTATAAGCTGTCATTTCTTCTCCTTTTTGAAGAGGATCTGAATGAGATCGTGGACTACATCTCAACTGATCTTCAGAACCCCAGCGCCGCAGATCATCTGGTTGACGATATCGAATCTGCAATATACAAGCGCCTGGAAGCGCCGTTGTCGTTTGCTCCGTATCCTTCGTCAAAAAAACGACCACACCCCTATTACAGAATCAGGGTCAGAAACTTTTCTGTATTCTATGTTGTCATCGATGACACCATGGAGGTACGCCGCGTTCTGTATTCCAAGAGAGATCTGGATAAACTGCTCAGCGATTGATCGCTTAATAATGGTATACCGGATGGGAGTCATCCCGTCTGGTCTTCTTATCGTGGCATCTCTTATACAGTGCCTGCCAGTTCGAACGATCCCAGAAGAGCTTCGGGTCTCCTTGGTGTGGAACGATATGGTCCACAACCGTCGCCGGTGTTGCTTTTCCTTCCTTCAGGCACTCCTCGCAGAGTGGATGAAGTGCCAGGAACTTCTTACTCTCCAGTCTCCATCTCGCACCGTATCCTTTCGTCGCAGCCGAACGGCTCTCTTCCGGATGCAAAGCTTTGTGTTCCTCACAGTACTTCTGTCCGGCGGGCACGAGGTTCGGACAGCAGGGATGCCTGCACGGAACCTTCGGTTTGTATGGCATGTCCGTCACCTCCGTTCCTGATTTCTCCCACGTAAAAATCCTGGAAATCCGGTCAGATATCTGGTTCCCTTGGAAGCGCATACGAGGTATGATATTCGGGAAAGTTGTTGGAAGCTTTCGCGGGGGTAGAGATGAAGAGATATCATGGCTGGTTATTGCGCGTTTTCCTGGTGGCAGCGATGGCGGTCCTGGCAGACTGGCTGTTCATGGGCAGAATTTCCGGAGTGATCACCGTAAAAGCAGAGGGTGATGACTGCGGATGGGTTGTGGACTGGAATCATCCGGATGGGGGTTATTGCAGCTATTATGTCAATGGCTCTCCGGCTGATACGTATCCTTCTGCGGAAGATAGCTATTCTTATGTGACAGAGCCTCGCAGCATGACCTGGTATGGGCAGTACAGCAATCCGGATGTGCAGATCGGGGTCGGAACGATGAAGGGCAATGGCTGCGTGCCTACGGCTGGGTCCATTCTGCTTTCCGGTTACGGGATTTATATCTCTCCGACAGATCTTGGCTGGTATCTGTATGGAACCGGAAACTTCAATAATTACTATGGTCATGGCGGAACTGATCTTTGCTGGTATGATATCGCTGCTTATGCGGGCCTCGGGGCATGGGGGATCTATGACTATGATTCCTTCGTGTCGGCTCTTCAGGGAGGTGCGAGTGTTGCCTGCCATATCTATTACGGAAGCAGCACGCATGCGGTGGTTGCGACTGGCTACAATAATGGCAGAACCACAGTTTATGATCCGATCAGCGGCTGTTACAGCAAGGATGTCAGTTCGCTCTGGAATGGGCGTTCCTTTGAGTCGGTTGACTGCATGAGCGGAACGTCAATCACGGCGATTCAGTAAGGATCATTTCAGATGAAGTCTCAGGAAACCATCTGATTCAGGGGTAACAGGAAATCATGGAGGAGAAATTCCGGAAAATACAGGTTAGGACTTTGCTGCTGTCGACAGTATTTTTTCTGTTTCTCTCCTTTTTTCTTACGGTGATTCTGAACTGGCAGTCTGATGTTCTCGTGAAGAAGACAGCTTCTCAGCTGATTGCGGCACATAATCAGCAGATGGAGATGAATCTGAATTCCTATCTGAGCAAGGTTGAGAAGGCTGCTTCGCTGCTTTATTCGGAAGAGGGGTATTACACATTCGATCCTGGTGATGAGAACATGGATCCGTATGAGAAGCAGGAAATCACCTCGGATATGACGGACCGGATCAATGATCTCGGCATCCTGGATAATTATACGGACTTCAGCGTCGTCTATCGCAACGATGACCGGATCGGCTGGCTTTCCAAGGTAACGAGGGCAATGTATTCCGACAAGCAGATGTATGCAGACTTCGATTCGATTCTGAATGCCGGAAATGGGGATTATGCCTGGGTGTTCGGCCTGAATGGAAATACAGATCATCTGTATTATCTGAAGCGATACAACGAACAGGCGATCATCATGATTTCATTCTTTTCGCTGGAACTGAAGCAGTATTTTGTGATTCCGGAAGAGCTGAATGGAATGAATGTCACGCTCGTGGATGAAGAGAACCATATTCTCTATGCCAATGACGAGAGCAGGATCGGGGAACAGCTGCCGGAAGAAATCATCAAGACTCTCGGAGAGGTCTCAAATGGCTCGGCTTCCACAAAAGATATGCTGGTGACCAGCAATATGTGCGCAAATGGATGGCGGATTGTGTGCACCATGTCGTATGACTTCATCAATCGCGAAAATGAAGCGGCAAGCCGGGATTCTCTTGTCTATGTGCTGGCAATGATTGGATTGCTGCTGTGGCTGGAGCTGCGGCAGGCAAGGGCGATGAACCTTTCGGCTGCCGGAATTGTGGAAACGCTTCAGGAGAGAGCAGAACACGATCTCATGACAGGTCTTTACAACAAGACGGAATTCGAACAGGATGCTGGCGGGAAACTGGCGCATCAGAAGAAAGGATCTGTGTATTCTTATACGATTATCGATCTGGACCGGTTCAAAGAGATCAATGATACCTATGGGCACAGTGCTGGTGATGAGGTGCTGATTGCATTTGCAGGAATCATCCGGAAGTACTTTCCAGAGGGACAGTATATTGCCGGGAGGCTCGGAGGCGATGAGTTCGGTATTTTTGCAGAGACGAATTCAGGCAGAGAAGAAGTCCGCAGGATTATCACAGAGAAGCTTCAGGCAATGCATGAGGAGCTGTCAGAAACGAAGTTCCGGTCCGGAGATATGAAAGTATCATTTTCGAGCGGTACTGTGATTGCGGAAGAGCAGGATACTTCTTTTCAGAAGCTGAACAGAAGGGCGGATGCGCTGCTTTACCATGGCAAGCGGAACGGCCGGGGCAGAGATGAATCGGAGGCGGCAGATGAAGAAGCAGAATAAATGGGTCGATATTCTGATTGTTTCAGTGATTGCCGCAATGACAATTCTGCAGGTTTATGATTCGGACCTGAGTCAGTCTTCCAGAAAGATTGTCAGCCAGTATGATGACAGCACGAAGATCTCTCTTGGCTGGTGGGGCAATGATGAGCGTCATGTGTATACGCTGCAGGGAGTCGATCTGTTTGAGCAGAAGCATCCTGATATTTCTGTTTCCAGTCAGTACAGTGTGTGGTCTGGCTATGAAAGACGGTATCGGATCTATATGATGTCGGGGACCGAGCCGGATGTGATGCTGGTGAATTACAACTGGCTGCAGGAGTATTCTCCGGATGGAACGGGATATTATGATCTCAATGATCTCAGCAGCTGGATTGATCTTTCTGCCTTCACGGAAGAAGAGAAGAAGAGCGGCATGGTGAATGGGCATCTGAATGCCTTGCCGACTGCGTACAATGCGGTGGTTTTCTATTATAACCAGGATATTCTGGATCATTACGGGCTTGAGGTGCCGAAGACCTGGGAGGATCTGGAGAAGGCTGCTGAAGTGATGTATCCGGATGGAATCTATCCTCTGTATATCAACGAGAAGCATCTCTTTCTGACGATCAATGCATATTACGAGCAGAAAAATAGAGCACATGCATTTGCGGAGGACGGAACCTATATCGGAGGGACGAATTGCGCAGAGGCCTTTCTTTCCTTTTATGAAGAACTGGTTGATCGGCATGTGATCAAACCGATGGAAGAGAATGATTCCGATGACTTCCAGAATGGAAAGACTGCTGGTGCGGCATTCTGGGCAAGCGATGCAGATCGCTATTGCGGCGGGCTGGAGAAGAATGGCTATCGCGTAACGATGGGCAGTCCGCTCAGATTGGATGATGCAGATCATTCCGGCTGGTATGTGAAGCCTGCGACGATGTTTGCAATCAAGGCAGATACGGCTCATCCCGAAGAGGCAGCAGAACTGCTCGATTTTCTGCTGAATGATCCGGATATGGCCCGGCTGACGGGCATGGAAAGAGGGGTTCCGGTTTCTGCGGATGCCCGGGCTGCACTTTCTGAGTCCGAGCTTCACGATGGCTATTCTGCTCAGGCAGGCAATGAGATCATTGAGAATCTGAACAGCCTTCAGTTCATGAATCCTGTGCTGGAGAATGAAGCTGTCATCAAGTCTTTCCGGGATATATGTGCAAAATACCGGTATGGGAAGGAAGACCTGAACGCTGCTGCAGAGGAACTGGCAGAGAGGTGGTCTCAGGCATCCCAATCCTGATCAATGCTGATGAATCGGCATTTCTTCATCATTGAAGGTGCAGGAAAAGAGGGCAGCTTCAGACTTCATGAACTCATCCGCGATGAAGGATCTGAAATGCCTTATGGTTCAGGAGATCGGCAAGCAGAATGCTGAGCATTGAACTTCGATCTGCAGAGAGATTCTATGCAAGTCTTTTTTTACCTCTGGAGCTTTGGTGCAGATTCTTGTACTTTCACAGAAGGAATTGCAGATCAGACGAAGACCAGAGGAATGGAATCATCCGTTTTGTCTGGCAGACCGGGTGATACAATGGTCGGGTATGCAGAAACGGGAAAATAGAGATCAGACACTGGAGCTATTCAGAACCTTCTTCAAGATCGGTGCGTTCACGTTCGGGGGCGGTTATGCCATGATCGAACTGATCAAGCAGGAGACCGTCTTCGAGCATCATTGGATCAGCGAGGAAGATATTCTGGATGTTGTGGCGATTGCAGAATCTACACCAGGACCGATTGCGATTAACAGTGCGACGTTTATCGGATATAAGGTTGCGGGAATCAGAGGAAGTCTGGCGGCTACGGCCGGGGTGGTGCTTCCTTCTTTTGTCATTATCTATGTGATTTCATTTGTGCTGAAGCAGTTTGAGCAGCTTCTGGCAGTCAGGTATGCGTTCTTCGGAATCCGTGCGGCAGTGCTTGCGCTGATTCTTCAGGCGCTTCTTTCGATGTATCGTGCGTGTCCGAAAGGAAAGATGGAATACCTCGTGATGGCGGCTGCGTTTCTGGCGGTTGCGGTATTTGACGGGAATGTGCTGATTGTGATTGTATGTGCTGCATGTATCGGGCTTGCTTATACGCATCTTGTCCGGAGAAAGGAGCAGGCATGAATCTTTATCTGGATCTGTTTCTGACGTTTTTCCGGATCGGTGCATTCACCTTCGGAGGCGGCTATGCAATGCTGCCGATGGTGGAGCAGGAGGTCATGGCACATCAGTGGATGAGCTTGGATGAACTGGTCAATTTCATCGCGGTCAGTGAATCGACGCCTGGTTCTTTTGCAGTCAATGTCTCCACGTATATCGGAACGGTGACGGGTGGTATTGCCGGTGCTGTCTGTGCGACGCTTGGGGTGGTCACGCCTTCGTTTCTGATTATTCTGATCGTTGCGAAGTCCTATGAAGCATTCCGGAAAAGCACTGCAGTGCAGGGCGTGATGGCAGGGCTGAGGCCGGCGGTGGTCGGGCTGATCGGAGCTGCGCTGATCTCAGTCGGAAAGACGGTGTTCTTTCCGGATTCTTCGCTGAAGCTGGATTCGTTTCTGCTGTCTGCGGGGATCTTCGGATTAAGCGTTTATCTGATCCGGAAGAAGAAAGTGAGTCCGATTCCGGTGATTCTGATCGGTGCTGTGATCGGAATCATCGCCGGATATGGAGGACTTGTTTCATGAGCAGGCAGGAGCGGTATGAAGAATTCGGATCCGAGAAGATGGCCAGGCTGCTGTTTAGGATGGCAATGCCGATGGTGGCAGCACAGCTCGTGAATCTGCTGTACAGCATTGTGGATCGGATCTATATCGGCCATCTGCCTGAGGTCGGCACGGCAGCCCTTGCCGGAGTCGGTCTCTGCAATACGATCATCATTCTGATTTCTTCGTTTGCCAATATTCCTGGCGGAGGAGGTGCTCCACTCTGCTCGATTGCCCTCGGAAAAGGCAGGAAAGAGGAAGCGGAAGCGATTCTGAATCATGGCATGTTTCTATTGATTGTGTTTTCGGCGGTGCTGATGGTTCTGTTCTACGGGACCATGGACCCGTTTCTGAAAGCCTGCGGGGCAAGCGAAGGAACGCTTCCTTATGCGCACCAGTACCTCAGCATCTATCTGCTTGGCACGTTCTTTGTGATGGTTTCTGTCGGTCTGAATCCGTTCATCAGCAGCCAGGGATATCCGCGGGTTGCGATGCTTTCTGTCATTATCGGGGCAGTGATCAATATCGTGCTGGATCCGATTCTGATGTTTTCTCTTGAAATGGGAATCGCTGGAGCGGCAGCTGCAACGGTTGCGTCGCAGGCAGTCAGTGCATGGATCGTGCTGAAGTTTCTGACGAAGAAAGAGGCCGCCATCCGGCTGAGCCTGAAGCATTTTCGGCTGGATACGGGAGTCATCAGGAAAATGACTGCCCTTGGAATTTCTCCATTTGTCATGGGCAGCACGGAGGCGCTCATCGGGTTTGTGCTGAATGGACAACTTTCCCGCTATGGCGGAGATATCTTTGTCAGTGCGCTGACGATCATGCAGTCGGGCATGCAGTTCATCAGCATTCCTCTGCAGGGATTCGGCCAGGGGTGCATTCCGGTATTGAGCTACAACTACGGAAATGGAAAGACAGATCGTGTGAAAGAAGGGTTCCGGATTCTTCTTGCAGTTTCCTTCCTGTTCAATCTGGCAATGGTGCTGTGGATGGTGTTCTTCCCCGAGATGGAAGCAGGCATGTTCACGAATGATCCGGCCCTGATCGCTGCGGTGAAGAAGGCAATGCCGTTATTCATGAGCGGCTTCTGCATCTTCGGCCTGCAGAGAGCCTGCCAGAATCTGCTGGTGGCGCTGAATCAGCCGAAGACTTCGCTGTTTATTGCGTTTCTGAGAAAGGTATTCCTGCTGGTTCCGCTGGCATATATCCTCCCTCACTTCATCACGCCTGCTTATAATGGCGTGTATCTAGCCGAGTCATTTGCGGATGCGAGTGCTGCAATTGTCTGCACGTGCATCTGCATGCGCCTGTTTCCGAAAATTCTGAATCAGATTCAGGCCTGAGCTTCTTTCTTCCTGCTCAGCAGCATATTCAGGATCATGCCGGCTGCAATCAGCAGACCGCCGTATACGGAACGTATGTTGGCTGCAGTTCCGAAGGCAAGATCAATCAGAATGGAAGTTGCCATCTGGCCTAGGAAAGAAAGCAATGTGAAGTGAAAGGCGCTGATCTTCGGAACGACGACATTATTGCAGGCAATGGCGACAACACCGATGGCACCGCCGAAGTAAGTCCACACCGGAGCGGAAAACAGAAGACTTGCCTGCTGCAGGTTCAGCCCGTCAAGCAGAAAAGCAAGTACGATCGTGATCGGCAGACCTGCCAGATGATTGATGAAAGATCCCTGCAGCGCACCGATTGAATTGCTCAGGACGGCATTGATCGTTCTGGAAACGACAATGACGACTCCGGCGGTCAGGGACAGGATTACCGGAATGACTGAGGATTTCTCATTGAAATCCATCATGACCAGAATGCCTGCGATGGAAAAGGCAAAGCCGATCAGTGTGGAACGGTTGAAGGGCCTTTTCTCCATGCCCATGAGACCGAAACTATCCAGAAACAGAGAAGCCAGAGTTCCGCCGAGCAGGGTAAGGGAAGAGATGCTGATCATCGAAATCCTTCCGAAGGCCAGAGCCTGGAAGATTACCGTCAGAACGCCGATGCATCCGCCAAGATAAGCCCAGAAGGGAAGCGAACGGTCCAGCACCAGCTTCTTATGAGACGCTTTCAGGAAAAGCCATGCGAAGAACACTCCTACCGCATGGACGATCATTGCCTCATTATAGACGCCGATTGCATTTCCGAGACTTCCGTTGAACAGAACCTGAAAGGCAACCAGTGCTCCGATTCCGAATGCATAAAGCAGATACATATGCGCTTTCCCTCCGACTTGCTCAAGCATTATATACGCGCAATCAGAAAAGAAAAAGAATCGCAGACGGGAAGAACTGCGATTCTTTTCATACACTCCAGGCATTGTGCGAGATGCCTGTCATCAGAGAATCCAGACAAATGGAAGGGGTGAGATCTCAGTACAGGAGAACAATCAGGTGAAGGAGTGAATACTGAGATCTGGTTGTCTGTTTCTGAAGGTTAGATTTAACTAACTGGTGATATCATACCATGTATTTTTTGCTTTGCAATAAGAAAATGCGAAAAACATGCGGAATTTTTGGTTAGAGTTATCTAATCTATTTCCCTGGCGATGTCGAGAAAAAAAGAGCTGCAGAAGGGTTGACAGATACCCTGCCCCGGTATATAACAAAAGTGCAATACCCCAATGGGGTATGCGGAGGAAACAATGGAAGAAGAAAAGGAAACATGTCCTGCCTGTGCAAGGCATACGATGAGATCTGAAGAAACGAAGAAGGATCTGATGGTACGGCTGAAGCGGGCAGAAGGACAGATCCGCGGCATTGAGAAGATGGTCGAGGATGATCTCTACTGTCCGGATATCCTGATTCAGGTATCAGCGGTGACGAGTGCTCTGAACAGTTTCAACAAGGTGCTCATGGCAGAGCACATCAGGGGCTGCGTGGCGGAAGACCTGAAGGAAGGCAAGACGGAGTCCATTGATGAATTCGTGAAAGTAGTGCAGAAGCTGATGAAGTGATCAGCAATTGGAAAAGAGGCAAGGTTCAGCAATATGGAACAGTTTGTTGTGACAGGCATGAGCTGTGCAGCGTGCCAGGCTCGGGTAGAGAAAGCAGTCTCAAAGGTGCCGGGGGTGACTTCATGCTCGGTATCCCTTCTGACCAATTCGATGGGAGTAGAAGGAACTGCAGATGAAAAAGCGATTATCCAGGCAGTTGAGCATGCCGGATACGGTGCTGCTCTGAAAGGAGAAGAAGCTGCTGCGAAGAAGAGTGCAAGCAGCCGGCTTGCGGCAGAAGAAGATGCGCTGAAAGACCGGGAGACGCCGAAGCTGAAGAAGCGGCTGAAGTATTCCGTGATCTTCCTGGTGCTGCTGATGTATATCACGATGGGGCATAACATGTGGAACTGGCCGCTGCCTTCGTTCCTCGTGCATAACCATCTCGGACTGGCGCTTACGCAGATGCTGCTGGCGTTAGTGGTGATGATGATCAACCGGAAGTTCTTCACGAGCGGGTTCCGTTCGCTGATTGAGGGTGCACCGAATATGGACACGCTGGTGGCGCTTGGTTCTTCCGTGAGCTTCGGCTGGTCTCTGGTGGTGCTCTATCAGATGACGGCGGCGGTGACGAATGGAGTTTCGAACATGGATCTGATGTCCATGTATCACAATGAGCTCTATTTCGAGAGTGCTGCGATGATTCCAGCACTGATCACGGTCGGCAAGATGCTTGAGGCAATGTCCAAGGGCAGAACGACGGATGCACTGAAGAGCCTGATGAAGCTGGCTCCGAAGACCGCGAATGTGATCCGGAATGGCAGAGAAGAAACCGTCGGAATTGATGAGGTGCGGACAGGGGATATCTTCGTGGTCCGTCCTGGCGAAAGCATTCCGGTAGATGGCGTGATTGAAGAGGGAACCAGTGCAGTGAATGAATCTGCTCTGACGGGCGAAAGCATTCCCGTAGATAAATCAGAAGGAGATGCGGTCTCTGCTGCTACGATCAATCAGAGCGGCTTCATCCGCTGCCGGGCGACCAGAGTCGGCGAGGATACGACGCTTTCTCAGATCATCCGGATGGTGAGCGATGCGGCAGCCACCAAGGCGCCGATTGCGAAGATTGCCGATCGGGTATCCGGAGTGTTTGTTCCGGCCGTCATCGTCATTGCGGCTATCACGACGGTCGGATGGCTGATTGCAGGTCAGTCGCTTGCGTTTGCCTTGGCAAGAGGAATTTCCGTGCTTGTGATTTCCTGCCCTTGTGCATTAGGACTTGCAACCCCGGTTGCGATCATGGTAGGCAATGGCTTAGGAGCGAAGAACGGGGTTCTGTTCAAGACCTCCGAGTCGCTTGAAGAGGCTGGCAAGGTGCAGATTGCTGCCCTGGATAAGACGGGCACGATCACGAGCGGTCAGCCGGTTGTCACGGATCTATTGCCATATGGAAGAAGTGAGGAAGAGCTGCTGAAGCTGGCAGATTCTCTGGAACAGAAGTCTGAGCATCCGCTTGCGAAAGCAATTGTTGAAGAAGCTGAGAAGCGTTCCATGAAGGCAGAAGAGGTCACAGACTTCAAGGCTCTGCCTGGCAATGGGCTCAGTGCGGTATGGAATGGCAAGGTCATTCATGGCGGCAGCAGGAAGTTCATCAGTTCTCTGGTGGAGGTTCCTGAAGAGCTGCTTCAGAAGTCTGATGAACTGGCGAATGAAGGAAAAACGCCGCTCTTCTTTGAAGAGGATGGCAGGCTGGCTGGCATCATTGCGGTTGCAGATACCATCAAGGAAGACTCCGCAGACGCGGTAAGGCAATTGCAGAATATGGGCATTGAGGTCGTCATGCTAACGGGCGATAATGCCCGCACTGCCCAGGCAATCGGAAAACAGGCCGGGGTGGATCGGGTCATTGCCGGAGTATTGCCGGATGGCAAGGAGGCGGTGATCCGCAAGCTTCAGAAGCGCGGCAAGGTAGCGATGGTCGGCGATGGCATCAATGACGCGCCTGCTCTCACCGCTGCTGATACCGGAATCGCCATCGGAGCAGGAACGGATGTCGCCATCGATTCGGCAGATATCGTGCTGATGAACAGCCGGCTGAGCGATGTGGCTGCGGCGGTCCGCCTGAGCCGGGCAACCTTGCGCAATATTCATGAGAATCTGTTCTGGGCATTCTTTTATAACGCGATCTGCATTCCGCTGGCGGCTGGATTATTCAGCTGGAAGATGAATCCGATGATCGGAGCAGCAGCAATGTCCTTATCGAGCTTCACCGTATGCATGAACGCGCTGAGACTGAATCTGTTCCGTATGCATGATGCTTCAAAGGATCGGCCTCTGAAACATCGTGCCCTTGCGGAAACGGAAGAAGCTTCACCTGAAGCAGCAGAACCTGCAGCAGTCAGTACTGAGACTGCAGTGATCAGCGGCATGATGTGCGAGCATTGCGAGAACCGGATTCAGAAGGCGCTCGGAAGCCTTCCCGGGGTCATTTCCGTCAAGGCTGACCATGTGAAGGGAACGGCAGTGATGCAGGTTTCAGAACCGGTTTCGGAAGCAGAAGTAAAGAAAGCAGTAGAAGAACAGGACTATCAATTCATTCGTCTGGAAGAAAACAAGGAGGAGAATAGAACGATGAAGAAGATTCTGAATGTAGAAGGCATGATGTGTCAGCATTGCGAGGCAACGGTTCAGAAGGCACTGGAAAGCGTTGATGGAGTGGTTTCTGCCAAGGCAGATCATAATGCGAAGACAGCAGTGGTAGAACTGAGCAAGGATGTAGATGACGCGGTTCTGAAGAAGGCAGTCGAAGACAAGGATTACAAGGTCACTGGCGTGACTGCTGCCTGAACAGGAAGAACAGATGATCAGGGCTGCTGCGGACGAGGGGAAGTGATAGAACTGCCCCTTGCCGCTGCAGCTTTTTCTTTTGCAGAAGAATGCTGATCGGAAGCAGGCTGAGATCTAGGATGGCATTCGGGCATCGATATCGATTCCGCTATGGAGGCTGAAAAAGCAGTACTCAGTTCTTCTGGAAACGCTTCCTTCAGAAGAAATCATGAAAATTCATGGATTGTGCAGGGATATCACGCATCCGAAGAATTGAGTTTGGCAGAAAAAGGAATATAATTTGAACGCTTAAGAAAAGAAGCAGGGAAGAACTTATGGAAATTGAAGCGATTCAGGATCTGATCAGCGATGATGAAGAGACAAGGAAACGCATTGCTGACCTTCACGAAAAGCGGTTCCGCATGAAGCAGGAAATCGAGGCTGAGAAGAAACGGCTGACCGAGGAATCCAGGGCGGCAGTCAATGCCCAGGTAGAGGCGACCAGGAAGGAACTGGATGAGAAGATCCGGAAGGATGAAGAAGCCAGCAAGGCTTACTTCGACCGGGAATCGGAAAAGCTCCGTTCGTCCTTTGCCGGGAATAAAGAACGATGGAGAAAAGAACTGGTAGAACGGATCCTGTCCGGGGAGGGTGAATGAGCTCTGATATGGCAATGGCCGCAAAGGCCAGGGCAATGTTCGGGGAGCGCATGAAGGAACCGGATTATCTCGCGCTGATGCAGAAGAAGAGCGTGGCAGAGATTGCCGGGGCGCTGAAGCGGGGATCGGTATTTTCGGAAGCACTTGCAGGGGTCAATGAGAAAGCAGTCCATGCCGGACAGCTGGAAACATTGGTGCGGATGGATGTGTACCGGAGACTGCAGAAGCTTCTGAGATACAGCGAAGGTGATTACGGCAGATTCATCTATGCCGCCGTGGAGACGGAAGAGATCGATCTGATTCTCAGCAGTATCCGCTGGTTCACGCAGAAGGACAGCGAAGCCCGCAGCTCGATGATTGCGGACATGCCGATCTATATCGGCCATTACCTCTCCTTCGATGTGAAGAAGCTTCCTGAAGTCACGAACTTCAGCGATCTGATCAAGGTTCTGAAAGGAACCAGATATGAGCGGATCGTGCGGAAGTACGAGACGAAAGACATGGCCCAGATCAATTACATCGGTCTTGAGCATGAGCTGAGGCTGAACTACTACGAGACTGTCATGGAGGTTGTTTCCGGCTACGGGCGGGCTGGAAATGACATGATGGAGATTGTGAAGGCGCGGATCGAACTGGATAATATCGCGCTGATCTACCGTCTGAAGAAATATTTCCATGCCCCGCCTGATCAGATCCGGCCGCTAGTCACGCATACGACGAATCTGTTCAATGACCGGGAGATGGAAGATCTGATCAGTTCGAGCACGGCTGAGCAGGTCATTGAGAAACTGCAGAAGAAGTATCACCGGTATGTGAAGAATGTGAAGTTCACGAGCATTGAGCATTATACCGGGATGATTCGCTATCACATGAATTATCACTTCATGGAGCTGAGCACGGAGCCTAAGCTGGTTCTTCTGAGCTATCTGCTGCTGTCGCGCATCGAGATCCAGAATGTGGTGAATATCATCGAAGGCGTATCATATGGCATCGGCATTGATCACATGAAACCGATGCTGGTGTATTAGGAAAGGAGTTCGGCACAATGGCAATTGTACCAATGAAATTCGTCAGTGCCTGCACGGATCGGGAACATCTCGATGAGATGCTGATGAAGACAAGAACCTGCGGTCTTCTGCATCCGGTCAGTGCATCAGAGATCGTGACGGAAGACAACGGCGGCCAGCTGCTCAATGAGGACAATCCTTATTCCGGCTACCGGCAGACGATCCGCAATCTTGCCCACAGCATCGGCTGCGAGATCAAGGAGAATGCCGCCCCGTCCAAGGCATATACAAAAGAAGAGATTGAGGCGTTCATCGCAGAGATCACAGACAAGTTCGGAATCAATTCAGATTCGAGCGAGGTGCTGCTGACTCCGGATGATGAAGCGGCGCTGAAGGAACTGAGCAAGTGCGGGTTCGAGCGGATTCATGCATGCAGATATCTGAACTTCGGATTCGGAAGACTGCCGGCTGACAGCTTCCCGAAGCTGTCCATGTACGGGCAGGAGAACTTCGTGCATCATCGCTGCCATGCCACGGATCAGTACATCTGGATGGTATACGTGACTTCTGATTCCTATGCGCAGAAAGTCAGGAAGATCTTCCAGGATCTGTACTTCGAGCCGATTGANATTCCAGCCGTTGATGTCCATCGGCTGATGGAGGAATACCGCGAGCGGATCAATGATGTGTATGCATACTGCGAACAGGAAGATGGAGTCTGCTCGATGTATCCGGATGTCGCGGTGCTCGATTCCAAGATGATTGTCTCCGGCTTCATCCAGGCGGATCAGCAGCAGAAATTCCAGAATGTGTTTACCGGAATGCCGGTGGACTTCCGGTTCAAGGAGCCTTCGGAAATGCCGCAGTGCAAATGCCCTACGGTACTCAGGAATAACTGGTTTGCAAGACCATTCGAACTGTTCGTTGAGATGTATTCCCTGCCGCAGTACGGAGACTTCGATCCGACCTTCTTCATGGCGCTGACATACTGTCTTCTGTTCGGCATCATGTTCGGAGATATGGGTCAGGGCCTGGCGCTGATGGTGATCGGCTTTGCGTTCGAGAAGAAGGGCAAGCTGTTCGGAGTCATCGGCAGAGTGGGCATCACTTCAACGATCTTCGGATTCCTGTTCGGTTCGCTGTTCGGATATGAAGATGCGCTGAATCCGATTCATCAGAAGCTGTTCCATGTTCGGGAGAAGCTGTTTGATGTCATGGCGAACTCGAATACGATGTTCCTGCTGATCTCGGCGATTGCGATCGGTGCGGTGCTGATCATGATCACGCAGATGATCAATATTGCAAATAATGCCAAGAAGAAGAAATACGGCGAAGTGCTGTTCTCGCAGAATGGCGTAGCGGGTCTTGTGTTCTATGGCTCGATCATGTTTGCGATTGTATACAGCCAGCTCAATGGCGTGAATATTGCGAAGAATCCGCTGTATATCATCATCTGCTTCGTGCTTCCGGTCATCTGCTTCGTCATGAAGGAACCGTTCACGAATGCGGTGGAACATAAAGCGATGAAGCCGAAAGAGGGCTGGGGCGGCTATGTGACGCAGTCGATCTTCGAGATGATCGAGATTCTCTTGTCCTTTGTCACGAACTCGATGTCTTATCTGCGTGTCGGCGGTTTCGTGCTGTCGCATGCCGGCATGATGCTGGTTGTCATGACCCTGGTGAAGATGACAGGAAATGCAGGTCCGGTGGTGCTGATCATCGGCAACGCGTTTGTCATGATTCTTGAGGGCCTGATCGTCGGCATTCAGACACTGCGTCTGGAATATTATGAGATGTTCAGCCGGTACTATACCGGCGGCGGTGTCCGCTTCAAGGCTCTTCAGGCTGACTGAACAATTAAGAAAGATAGACCGGAATATCCGGAAAAATAAAGGAGAAAACTTATGCTTACACTGAAAGAAATGATTCTGCCTCTCATTGCCGTTGTACTGATTGTCGGACCGATTGCGCTGATCTTCAGCGGAAAGATTTCCGCGAAGAATGCCAAGACGAAGATGCTTGCTCAGATCTCGATCTTTGCTGGGGTATTCGCTGTCATGATGATTTTCCAGATGCATCAGTTCACGGTTCTCGCTGAAGATGGTGCTGCTGTGGATCCGTCGAAGTCAATGGGCTTCCTGTCTGCTGCATTAGCTGTCGCTGCTTCTTCGCTTGGTGCTGCATGGGCAGTTGCGAAGGCTGCTCCGGCTGCTCTCGGTGCTATTTCCGAGAATCCTGATAACTTCGGTAAAGCAATCATCTTCGTTGCGCTTGGTGAAGGTATTGCAATTTACGGACTGCTGATTTCCATTCTGATCCTGAACAATCTCTGAGCTATGAAGGCTTACGTCATCAGTGACAGTACGGATACCGTGACCGGCATGCGGCTTGCCGGTTTTGAGGGAGAAGTCATTTCCAGCCGCGATGCAGTGCTGAAACGGCTGAAAGAGCTGATTCAGGAACCAGACATCGCGATGATTCTGATGACGACTGGAGTGATCTCCTTATGCAGCGATGTGGTATCGGATTACAAGATGAATCTCGCAAAGCCGCTGATTGTCGAGATTCCGGACCGCGATGGCAGCGGTGAGATCGGCGAGTCGATCAACCGCAGCATCAGCGAGGCCATTGGCATCAAGTTGTAAGAAGAGGTAGTTCATGGAAGAAGAAGAGAAGAAAATCCTGGAGGCCATCAAGGCAGACGTGTCGGCCAATGCAGATCTGGTCGAAGAGCGTGTCAATGCGGAGACGAAGGCGATGCAGGAAGATCAGATCGAGTTCTTCCGGAAGGGTCTTGAAAAAGAGAACGAGACGTATCTGGAAGGGGAGCTGCAGGATCTGAGGCAGTATGCGGCTACCAAGAGCTCGACCGACAGAATGAATACCAGAAAACAGCTTCTTGAGCTGCGTCAGCAGCTGGTTTCGGAGCTGTTTGATGAAGTGCGCAGCGATCTGAAAGCATTCACGAAGACGCCTGCTTACGAAGAATATCTCCGGAAGAATGTGAAACAGCTGAAGACGACGCCGTCCGGATATTTCGTGGTCCGCGTGCAGGATGAAGCGCTGATGAAGAAGATTCTGGAAGAAGAAGGCCTTGCCAATCCGCTGAAGGCTGTCTATATGCCGATCGGCGGCTTCCAGTATGTGGATGCGGATGCACGCATGGAATACACCTGCATGCTGAAGGACAGACTTCAGGATGCCGAGCAGTGGTTCCGTGAACATTCCGGATTCAATCTGGATGAAAGCGAGGAACAGGCATGAGCGATGTCATCTATTCCATCAACGGACCAGTTGTCACGGTCCGCAATACCAATTCCTTCTCCATGCGGGAAATGGTCTACGTCGGAACAAAGCAGCTGCTTGGCGAAGTCATCCGGATCAATGACGAGGTGACGACGATCCAGGTTTATGAATCCACGACCGGCCTGATGCCGGGCGAGGAAGTCAAGGGTACCGGTTCGCTGCTGAATGCACTGCTCGGCCCTGGCATGCTGAGAAATATCTATGATGGCATCGAACGGCCGCTCGAGAAGATTCATGAGCAGCAGGGTGCATTCATTTCCGAAGGAAAGAGTGTTCCATCTCTTGATGAAGAGAAGAAATGGGACGTTCATATGGTCCTGAAGCAGGGCGATACGGTCAATGGCGGCGAGATCTTTGCGACCTGCCAGGAAACGCCTGTCATTGAGCATCGCTCGATGATTCCGGTTCATGTGAGCGGAACGATCACTGAAGCAGTACCAGATGGTTCATATACGGTGAATGATGTTCTGCTGAAAGTGAAGAACGAAGAGACTGGCGAAGAGATTCCGGTCACCCTGGCTCAGAAGTGGCCGGTGCGTGTGCCGCGTCCGATCAAGGCCAGAGAACCGCTCACGATTCCGCTGATCACAGGTCAGCGAGTACTCGATACGATGTTCCCGATTGCCAAGGGCGGATCGGCTGCGATTCCGGGCGGATTCGGTGCTGGCAAGACGATGCTGCAGCACTCGATCGCGAAGTTCTGCGATGCCGATATCATCATCTACGTCGGCTGCGGAGAGCGCGGTAACGAGATGACCCAGGTCCTCGAGGAATTCAGCGAACTGAAAGATCCGAAGACCGGCAATTCCCTGCTGGATCGTACGGTACTCATTGCAAATACGTCGAACATGCCGGTGGCTGCTCGTGAGGCGTCCATCTATACCGGTGTCACGATTGCCGAATACTATCGTGATATGGGATACCATGTGGCACTGATGGCAGACTCCACGTCCCGCTGGGCAGAAGCGCTGAGAGAGATCTCAGGACGTCTGGAAGAGATGCCTGCAGAAGAAGGATTTCCGGCTTATCTGCCTTCGAGAATCGCGCAGTTCTATGAGCGGGCTGGTTATGCGGATACGCTGTCCGGAGCGAAAGGAAGCGTCACTCTGATCGGTGCCGTATCGCCGCAGGGCGGTGATTTCTCGGAGCCGGTCACGCAGAATACAAGACGGTTCGTGAGATGCTTCTGGGCACTCGATAAGTCATTGGCCTATGCGCGCCATTATCCGGCTGTGAACTGGAATGAGAGTTCTTCGGATTATGCAGATGATCTGGCCCATTACTATGGTCAGAATGTGGCTCGTGACTTCATGAGCTTAAGAGCAGAGATGCGGGAAATCCTGCATCAGGAAGATACGCTGATGGAAGTCGTCAAGCTGATCGGCTCGGATGTGCTCCCGGAAGATCAGAAACTGACGCTCGAAATTGCCAGAGTCGTGCGAGTCGGCTATCTGCAGCAGAATGCGTTCCACCCGGATGATGCGTCGGTCCCGCTTGCCAAGCAGTACAAGATGCTGAAAGTGATTTCGTATCTCAGAAGAGCCTGCCAGGATAAGGTTGCGAAGAAGATCCCGGTCTCTCTGATTGCGAAGACCGGCATCTTCGAAACCGTCATCAAGATGAAATATGATGTACCCAACAGCAACATTGCGCTTCTCGATTCCTATGATGCGAAGATCGATGAGGCACTGAATTCGATTCTGTAGAAAGGGAGGACCTGAAATGAGCTTGAAATATCTCGGACTCGATCGGATCGAGGGCTCACTGGTTGCCCTGGATCATGTGAGCGGGGTTTCCAATGAAGAGATGGTGGAACTGACCCTGGAAGATGGATCTGTCAGAACCGGAAGAGTCACGATGATTGAAGGAGAGAGAGCCGTGATCCAGGTGTTCCAGGGCACGGATGGCCTCTCGCTGACGAATACCAAGACCAGACTGCTCGGACATCCGATGGAACTCGGGCTGTCGAAAGAAATCCTCGGCCGTACATTCAATGGCATCGGCGAGCCGATTGACGGCATGGGACCGGTGTATGCAAGCAAGTTTGCAGATGTCAACGGCAGACCGCTGAATCCGGTTTCCAGAGAATATCCGCGCAACTATATCCAGACTGGCATTTCTGCTATCGATGGTCTGAATACGCTGATCCGCGGCCAGAAGCTTCCGATCTTCTCGGGCTCTGGTCTGCCGCATGATCAGCTGGCTGTGCAGATCGTTCGTCAGGCAAAGCTGACGGGCGAAGATGCCGGCAACTTCTGCATCGTGTTCGGCACGATGGGTGTCAAGAATGATGTTGCGGACATGTTCCGCCGTTCGTTTGAAGAGACGGGTGTCATGGAGAAGGTTGCGATGTATGTCAACCTTTCGGATGACCCGATCATCGAGCGTATTCTGACCCCGCGCTGTGCATTGACGGCTGCTGAATATCTGGCCTATGAATGCGGCATGAA
This sequence comes from Stecheria intestinalis, assembly GCF_009696165.1. GTDB lineage: Bacteria > Bacillota_I > Bacilli_A > Erysipelotrichales > Erysipelotrichaceae > Bulleidia > Bulleidia intestinalis. Next base: position 99,567 of record NZ_VUMN01000004.1, read on the forward strand.
TGTGCTTGTCATTCTGACCGATATGACGGCGTACTGCGAGGCGGTGCGTGAATTTTCTTCTTCCAACGGAGAGATTCCTTCCAGAAAAGGATATCCTGGCTATCTGTATTCGGATCTTGCTTCTCTGTATGAAAGAGCCGGAATCGTCAAGGGCGGCAAGGGTTCCGTGACCCAGCTGCCGATTCTGACGATGCCGAATGATGACATTACCCATCCGGTACCTGACTTAACCGGCTATATCACCGAAGGTCAGATTGTTCTGGACCGTGATCTGTTCATGAACGGCATCATGCCGCCGATCGGCGTGCTGTCTTCTCTGTCCCGTCTGATGAAAGACGGCATCGGCGAAGGCTATACGAGAAAAGATCACCAGGATGTTGCTAACCAGCTGTTTGCATGCTATGCAAAGGTGCAGGATGCGCGTTCGCTGGCTTCCGTCATCGGCGAAGATGAACTGTCCGAGATGGACCAGCAGTATATGAAGTTCGGCCGCAGATTTGAGCAGATCTTCATCGGCCAGGGTTTCCATACGAATCGCTCGATGCAGGAGACCCTGAATCTGGGCTGGGCTCTTCTTTCCACGCTTCCGGAGGCTGCTCTGGATCGTCTGGATCCGCAGTTGATCAAGGAGAACTATCATCCGGAACATGCAGAGGAGACGATTAAGCTTGTCTTGCAGGGAGAGCAGAAATGAGCACGCAGATTGCGGCTACCAAAGGAAACCTGATCCGCCTGAAGAGAGCGCTGAAGCTGTCGCAGAGCGGCTATGAGCTGATGGACCGCAAACGGAATATTCTGATCAGCGAGATGATGAAGCAGGCCGATCAGGTCAGACTCGTCCGCGATCAGATCTCAGAGGCTTACAAGCTTGCCTATTACCTGCTGGAGCAGGCAAACCTGTATACCGGCCAGCTGGGCAGCGTGCTGGATGAGATTCCGGTAGAAGACAGCATTCAGATGACGTATCGCTCGGTCATGGGTGTTGAAGTGCCGCATGTCATCTGGCAGAAGCCGGAAGAAGTGAAGATTCCGTATGGACTGGAATCCACGAACTCCCGGATTGATGAAGCCTATCTTCAGTTTCAGAAGGTCAAGGAGCTGACGATGGTGCTGGCAGAAGTAGACAGCAGCGTCTACCGTCTGGCCGATGCCATCTCGAAGACGCAGAAACGGGCAAATGCGCTGAAGAATATCGTCATTCCGAGATATGAATCGCAGATCCGCGAGATCTCGGATCAGCTCGAAGAGAAAGAGCGGGAAGAATTCTCCCGTATGAAAGTCATCAAGGCTTCGAAGAACGAAGCACAGGCATGAGGACGTCTGCTGGATAGGCAGACGTTTTTCTCTGCCTTCTTTTCAGAAAATCAGTCATTATTTTCATGTGGTTTAACCAGAAAACGGAAGATTGTTCGGAAACTATTAAAAAATGTGTGGTTTCCACAGTGGTTTCTCGTGTATGATAATCCTGTCTTGTGAATTTGCTGCACAATCGGAGGGGGGTATATGACAGAGCGGGCTTTTGAGGTCTTTGAGACAAAAGAACGGGTTCAGGCAGATAACGCGAAGGAAGCAGCGAAAGTACGGGAGTCGCTGAAGCAGCATCATGTATTCCTGGTGAATCTGATGTCTTCGCCGGGAGCTGGAAAAACGACCACCCTGGTACGGACGATCCGGGAACTGAAGAACGATTATAAGATCGGTGTCATGGAAGCGGATGTGGACTCGGATGTGGATGCGAGAACGATCGCTGCAGAAGGCGTGAAGGTGATTCAGCTTCATACCGGCGGCAGCTGCCATATGGATGCGGATATGACAGAACGGGGATTAGAGGAGATGGGTCTGGACGGACTTGATCTCGTTTTCCTGGAGAATGTCGGGAATCTGGTATGTCCGGCGGAGTTTGATGTCGGTGCGGATGTGAGAGTGATGATCCTGTCGGTACCGGAGGGAGATGACAAGCCGCTGAAGTATCCGCTGATGTTCACGGTCAGCGATTGTCTCTTAGTGAATAAGATCGATGCCATGGAAGTATTCGACTTCGACATGGAAGCGCTGGAAGAGCGCGCGAAGAAGCTGAATCCGGACATTGCGATTCTGCCGGTTTCTTCGCTGACCGGAACAGGCTTCGGGGCATGGATCGAATGGCTGAGAAGCAGAATTGAGGAGGCTGGACATGAAGATCATTGAGTTAAAGGAAAGCGTCACGGCTTCCAATGACAGAGATGCGGATGCGCTCCGGGAAGAACTGAATGGAAAAGGAGTGCTGCTGATCAATCTGATGTCTTCGCCGGGTTCGGGAAAGACGACGCTGTTAAAGAGAACGGTGGCGGATATGAAGGATCAGAGAATCGCAGTGCTGGAAGCAGATATTGATTCTGCAGTCGATGCGGAACGGATGGAAGCGGCTGGTGCGAAGTCGATTCAGGTTCATACCGACGGCATGTGCCATATGGATGCCGGCATGACGAAGAGAGGCCTGGATGAGATGGGCCTGGAAGATGTGGATCTGGCATTCCTGGAGAATGTCGGCAATCTGATCTGCCCGGCTGAGTTTGATACCGGAGCGCAGAAGAATGTCATGATTCTGTCAGTTCCGGAAGGAGACGACAAGCCGCTGAAGTATCCTCTGATGTTTCAGAAGAGCGATGTGCTTGTGGTGACGAAGATCGATACGATGGGATTCTTCACCTTCTCGCTGGAGAAGTGTGCCGAGAGGGTGAAGCATCTGAATCCGGAGATTCAGATCTTCCCGGTCAGTGCGAAGACCGGAGAAGGCATGAAGGACTGGGAGAACTGGCTGCGGGAAGCAGAGAAAGAAATCAGGCAGGAGAAGGAGAACGGGAAATGAAGGAACAGAAGAATCGTCTGACGAATGAACGGGACTACAAGCAGGATCCGAACTATGTAGCGCCGGACAAGGAGAAAGAAAAGGTTATCAAGAGACTCGGCGAGATGATTACGGATCGCTATGCGGTGAAGCTGACGCATACGATGAGCACCGACGATCCGGAATACTGGGCTCTGGATGAAGTGCTGACCAAGGAAGAAGCGAAGTTCCTGCTGAGTTTCAAGAAGACCAGGGTGAACTACGATGTCGAACAGCTTGCCCAGATGAATCATATGTCTGTGGAAGAGACTCAGAAGATGATCGATCATCTGATCTGGATCGGCGTGCTCGAGCAGAACCGTGAGAATGCGGATAAGCATCTGCAGTATGATGTGCCGGTATTCGTTCCGGGATCTGCAGAGTTCATGATGATGCAGGATCCGCTGACCGAACAGCATCCGAATCTGGCGACGTTCTTCAACCTGATGACCCAGATGCCGCTGGAAGGCGTCACGCCGATGGTACCGATGGGCGGCGCCGGCATCGGCATGCATGTGCTGCCGGTAGAGAAGGCGATTGAATCCTGCAGCGAGAGTGTCTCGGTAGAACATCTGAGCCACTGGCTGAATAAGTATGACAAGTATTCCGTCGGTCAGTGCACATGCCGCAAACAGCAGGCGATGCGCGGTGAAGGTTCCGGTGAGATCAACGGCGAGTTCTGCGTCGGCGTCGGCGATCTGGCAGAATACTGCGTGGACCGCGGCACCGGACGCTACATCACTTACGACGAAGCGATGGAGATCTTCAAGCGTTCTGAACGGCATGGCTTCGTGCATCAGATTACGAATATCGACGGCGAAGATAAGATCGTCGGCATCTGCAACTGCGCTCCTGGCGTCTGCAACGCCATCCGTACGTCGCAGCTGTACAACACGCCGAATATGAGCCGTTCCGCTTATCGTGCCCATGTTCAGAAAGATAAGTGCGTAGCCTGCGGCAAGTGCGTCGAGGTATGCCCGGTCGGGGCTGCCAAGCTTGGCCAGAAGCTCTGCACGAAGCACGGAGAGATGACGTATCCGACAACCAAGCTTCCGGATGAGACAAAGTGGACGGCAGATAACTGGAATCCGCATTACCGCGAAGATGCGAAGATCAATTGCTACGAGACCGGTACTGCACCGTGCAAGACGGCATGTCCTGCACACCTTGCGGTCCAGGGCTACGTGCATATGGCAGGCGAGGGAAGATATCTGGATGCCCTGAAGCTCATCAAGCAGGACAATCCGTTCCCGGCAGTATGCGGTGCGATCTGCAACCGCCGCTGCGAAGACGAATGCACCCGCGGAACGATCGATCAGCCCATCGCAATCGATGAGATCAAGAAGTTCATCGCTGCTCAGGAACTCAAGGAAGAGAATCGCTACATCCCGATCTGCGAGAAGGATGATGGCGGCATGTGGGGTCCTGACTACAAGATGGCGGTCATCGGTGCTGGTCCTGCAGGTCTGTCCTGTGCATATTATCTGCGCACGAGAGGCTATGACGTGACCGTCTTCGAGAAGGAGCAGAATCTCGGAGGAATGCTGATGAACGGCATTCCGAGCTTCCGTCTGGAGAAGGACGTCATCGCTGCGGAAATCGACGTGCTGAAGAAGATGGGCGTTGAATTCCGTACGGGCGTCGAAGTCGGAAAAGATACGACGATTCCGGAATTGAAGGCAGAAGGCTACAAGGCATTCTATCTTGCCATCGGCTGCCAGGGCGGCAGAAAGGCCGGTGTTCCGGGTGAAGACGCAGAAGGCGTTCAGACCGGTGTCGAATTCCTCAGAAAAGAGAATCAGGGTCAGGGCAGCCGCCTTAGCGGTGACGTCGTGGTCGTAGGCGGAGGCAACGTCGCCGTCGACGTCGCCCGTACTGCAGTACGTGTCACGGATGGCAAAGTAACGATGGTATGCCTGGAAGGTGCGCTGGAGATGCCGGCTGCACCGGATGAGGTTGCGGAAGCCAAGGGCGAAGGCATTGAGATCCGCAATGGCTGGGGACCTAAGGAAGTTCTCACTGAGAACGGCAAGGTGACCGGCATCGTGTTCAAGAAGTGCACGCGCGTCAAGGATGAGACCGGCAGGTTCAATCCGCAGTACGACGAGAACGAGACGATCACGATTTCCTGCAGCAATGTCTTAATGAGCATCGGCCAGTCGGTGGTGCTCGGAGATCTGCTGAAGGGAACGAAGGTAGAGACGAGAAGAAACGGCGGCATCATCGCGGATCCGGTTACGTATCAGACCGCAGATCCGGATATCTTTACCGGCGGCGACGTATACAGCGGTCCGAAGTTCGCAATTGATGCGATTGCGGCTGGAAAGATGGCATGCGAGTCCATGCACCGTCATGTCCATCCGGGTCAGTCTCAGACGATCGCAAGAGATCTGAGAAAGTTCATCGAACTGAACAAGGAAGACATCGTCATCGAATCCTACGACAATGCGAAGCGTCAGGTTCCGGGCAAGGTGAAGGAACTGGAAGGAACGTTCCATGACGAGCGTCTGCCGTTCACGGAAGAGCAGGTGCAGGCAGAGGCGAAGAGATGCCTTGGCTGCGGCGCTACGACCGTGGATCTGAATCGCTGCATCGGATGCGGTCTCTGCACGACGAGATGTGAGTTCGATGCGATTCATCTGAGCAGAGATCTGCCGGATGCGTCGAAGATGTACAAAGCAGAAGACAAGTTCAAGGCGATTGCGCCGTATGCGGCAAAGCGCGAGATGAAGATTCTGTTCGGCAAGAAGAAAGATGCATGAAATGGGCATTGTCACTCATCTGGCGAAGACGCTGGATGAACTGGCAGAAGAAAAGCACATCATCAGGATCGGTTCGGTGACGCTGCAGGTCGGAGAGGTGTCCGGCATCATGACGGATTATTTCGTGGACTGCTGGAATTACTTCAAGGTGAGACATCCGGTACTGAAGGATTCCGAGCTGAAGCTGGAGACATTGCCGGCGGTGACGATCTGCGAGCATTGCGGAAAGACGTACGAAACCGTGAAGTACGGCAGGACATGTCCGTACTGCCAGAGCGAGGAAACCTATCTTCTGACTGGCAATGAGTGCATCATCAAGGAAATAGAAGCCGAGACCGAAGATGATCGGCAGGGAGAGGAGTCAGTTCCGGCAAGGGACTGATTCTTTTCTTTGAGATGATATACTTGCTGTAAAGGTGATGAAAATGGAAGAGACAGAATCATTGCGATTTGTGTTTACCCCGGAGGGATTTCATCCGGATGCCTCAGGGTACAGTGAAGTAAACAGGAAATGGTTTGAAGAAGGCGGGATTCCTGCATTGTATGCATTCGGAGCAGGCAGAAAGCCGGAGAATCTTTCGGCTTCGGCTGCGTTTCTGTATCAGGTTTCTTCGTCGTTTTTCCAATGTCTGACAGATTCGCCGCAGCTGGAGCTGGAACGGGAAAAGGCCAAGGTGAAGATCAGCGAGACCAGGATGGATGCACTGCTGAATTCAGTGCCGTTCACGATCGGGGCTGAGAATGTGACTGCTGCCTGGATCAGAGAAATTTTCAAGCAACTGCTGAAGATCTATCGGAAAGAGATCAGGTCTTATGATGGCACGGTACAGATGTACCTTGCGGAGAAGAATCAGAATCTGCATGTGCCGGAGCGGATCTTCTTTCATCTGGTGGAAAATAAGGATGAGGAAGGGACGTATCCGTTTGCGTTTATGGCAACCTATGCGTCAGCAGGAGAGGATGGAAAGGTTCATCACTATCCCCTGAAGTATGCGTTGACGCAATATGGGAATGATCGGAAGAAACTGATTGCATTACTGTCTTGTCTGAATCGGGCTTCTGAGGTTTCGCCGGCGGTGAAGTCGATGATGGAGAGCGGGGAACTGTTTCATCCGCTGCGGTTTACAGCAGAAGAGGCGTTTGCGTTTCTACAGCAGGTGGAGGAGATTGAGAAGTGCGGGATTCTGTGCCGGATTCCGGACTGGTGGCGCAAGAAGCTGATGAATGTGTCGCTGCAGATGGTGGTCGGAGAGAAGCAGCCTTCTCTGCTTGGGTTTGATTCGATCATGGAGACGACGCCGGAATTGACGGTTGATGGAATGAAGCTGACCAAGGCAGATATCAGGAAACTGCTGGAGCAGTCAGATGGACTTGCGATGATCAAGGGAAGATGGGTTCATGTGGATCATGCCAGGCTGAAGGAACTTCTGAAGAAGATGGATCAAGCCGGAGATACGGTGACGCTGATGCAGGCCCTGCGGATGCAGATGGAGCAGGATGACCGGGATCCGGATAATGGTGAGATCATCACGAATGGAAAGTGGCTGAGCGGGTTATTGAATCAGATGCGGCATCCGGAGAAGATCAAGAATATTCCGGTTCCGAAGAGTGTGCATGCAGTACTGAGGCCTTATCAGAAGACGGGCTATGAGTGGCTGAACTATATGGGTTCGCTCGGGTTCGGGGCGTGTCTTGCGGATGATATGGGTCTTGGCAAGACGCTGCAGGTGCTGACGTATCTGGAGCGAATGAGAATGACAAATCCGGATGCGAAGGTGCTTCTGGTTGTGCCGGCGTCTCTGATCGGCAACTGGGTCAGAGAGGCTGGAAAGTTCACTCCGGATATGGAGGTGAATGTACTGCATGGAAAACCGAAGAAGCAGATGGAACAGGAGATCAGGGAACCTCATTTCCTGAATCTAACGACGTATGCCATGGTCAATCGTCTGGATGGTCTGGAAGGGCGTACGTGGGACTGCCTGATTCTGGATGAAGCACAGGCCATCAAGAATCCGCTGACGCGTCAGACCAAGGCAGTCAAGAAGATTCCTTCCAGGATGAGACTGGCATTGACTGGTACGCCGATTGAGAATGATCTCGGGAATCTCTGGAGTCTGTTTGATTTCCTGGACAAGGGACTGCTTGGCAGTGCCGATAGTTTTAAAAAGTTCTGCAGCCGGATGGATGCGGAGGATGGACTGGAGTATGCAAAGCTGAAGGGAATGATCAGCCCGTTCTTATTGCGGAGAATGAAGACAGATAAGACGATAATCCATGATCTGCCGGATAAGATTGAGATGGTGGATTATGCGTCTCTCTCTGCAAAACAGACGGTACTGTACCGGCAGATCACGGATCATCTTGCCGAAAGCATGAAGGGTCTTTCCGGAATGGAGCGAAGAGGACTGGTGCTTGCTTCATTGACGAAGCTGAAGCAGGTATGCAATCACCCGGATGAATATCTGGGAGACAGCGGATACAGCCCGGAAGAGAGCGGCAAGTTCCTGATGCTGAGGGATCTCTGCGAGACGATCCGGGATAAACGGGAACGGGTACTGGTATTCACGCAGTTCCGCGAGATCACGGATCCGTTAGCAGAGTATCTGTCTGAGATTTTCGGGGCACAAGGCTATGTGATTCATGGCGGTGTTCCTGCGAAGAAGCGTACGGAGATCGTGAATGCATTCCAGTCGGATCTCTATGTTCCGTTCATTGTGTGCTCTCTGAAGGCGGCTGGAACCGGATTGAATCTGACCAAAGCGAATCATGTGATTCACTTTGACCGGTGGTGGAATCCGGCTGTCGAGAATCAGGCAACCGACCGGGCATTCAGGATCGGGCAGAATAAGAATGTCATGGTGCATAAGCTGGTATGCAGAGGAACAATTGAAGAGAAGATCGATACGCTGATCAATTCGAAGAAAGAGCTGGCAGAGAATGTGATCGGTGCTTCTGAAGCAAGCTGGATCACTGAGATGAGCAATGAAGATCTGATGAATCTTCTGAGGCTTGAGTAGCATGGCCAGATACTATGAGACGAAATACTACAGTCAGCCGACTGCAGAAGAACTGAAGAAACGGGCAGAAGAGAGTTCAAGGAAAGCAAAGCGCAAAGGCGTGGTCTATCATCCGGTGGTTGTAACCGGAAGAAAGATCTGCACGTCCTGGTGGGGAACAGCCTGGTGTGAGAATCTGGAGCGGTATGCGGATTTTGAGAATCGGATTGAACGGGGCAAGCGCTATGTGCGCAATGGTTCCGTGATTGATCTGCAGATTGAAAAAGGAAAAGTTCATGCCAGGGTGCAGGGCAGCCGCAAGGCTCCTTACAAGGTTGAGATCCGGATCAGTCCGTTATCAGAAGAGAAGTGCCAGGCCATCCTGAATCGATGCGGGAAGCTGGATGACCTGGAGACCTTGCTGAGCGGGAAGTTCCCGGATGATATGAAAGAGCTGTTCTTCGAGAAAGATGGTCTCTTTCCGAATCCTGCGGAAATCAGTCTTTCGTGCAGCTGTCCGGACTATGCTATCATGTGCAAACATGTGGCTGCGGTGCTGTATGGCGTAGGGACGAGGTTTGATGAAGATCCGATGCTGTTCTTTGAGCTAAGAGGAGTGGAGGTCAGCAGATTCATTGATGTTTCCTTGAAGGATCATGTGGACACGCTGCTGGAACATGCGGATAATCATACTTCCCGCATGATGGATGATGCGGATATCGAAAAGGTATTCGGTTCTATCTGAGCTGCAGAAGTATTTGCCCTCTCGAGGAAGAGGGCTTTTTCATGTGCATTCAGACTCTCTTCCGAATACAGAAGGGATAGGAAGAATGATACCTTATTCTGAAATAGATGGGATGAATCTATAATGAAAATGTAAATTTCATTACCGAAAAAGATAAGAAAAACGCATAAAAATGCTACTGTAAACGTTTACGGCAAGATAGGAACGTTTCAGAAGCTGAATGAAATTTTTTCAGAATTGCGAATTCCGGAAATATAAATTGTGAGAAAAGCCGCATATCATCGACCTTTTTCATGACATTGTGCTAAAATGGCGAAGAAAGATGACTGAAAGTCTACAAATTAACAAAATTAAAGAAGTGATAGGATAACTTTCAGAACGATTCGATCTTTCAGGAACAGCATGGCACAGGACGGAACAGAGAAGCAGACAGAACAGCAGAAGCACGTTTCTTCTGAGGAACGGCACCGCAGAAGAAAGAAGCGCTATGCAAAGGAATTCAGGAATACGATCCTGGTTCTTCTGATTGCTGGCGCAGTGATTGTTCTCTCGGCGGTATTTCTGATTCCGGTGTACCGGATTACCGGGAATACGATGACTCCGACTCTGGAAGAGGGAAACATCGCATTATCGGTGAAGACCGGGAAGCTGAAGGAAGGCGATTTAGCAGCAGTCAGGTACCATGACAAGATCCTCATCAGACGGGTGATCGGCCTGCCTGGCGACGAGATTGAGATCGACGATTCCGGGACGGTAAAGGTCAATGGCGAGGTGCTCGCAGAACCATATGTGAGCGAACCGGCATTGGGCCAGACGGATGTCACATTTCCGTATGAAGTGCCGGAAGGAGAGTACTTCGTGATGGGAGACAATCGAAGCGTCTCCATCGATTCACGCAATACTGCGATCGGCAGTATTCCGGAAGATATGATTGCAGGGAAGCTTGTGTTGCGCATCTTCCCGCTGAATGAGATTGAAACATTGAGCTGACGCAGCGGCGACGTGTTTCGGAAGTAGTGAGGGGTAGCATGAAAAACAGAAATTTTGAACGTGGCGGAAGCCGGAAAAACGGAAAACGCAGAGTCAGAAAATTCTGGATTGTCTGTGCCTGGGTACTGAGCATTTCGATGATCATCGGTACAGACAGCAATATAGGCAGCTATAATGTCGACGCTGACGACGGAGAGAACGTAGAGATTACCGAGGTTCCTTCTGAAACAGCAGAGACTGAAACACAGGAATCGGCAGCACCGGTTCTTTCAGCGGCTCCGGAACCTGCGAATACAGAGACTTATGTTCCGGAAGTTTCAGCGACTCCTGCAGCAGAATTGATTCCTTCTGCTGCACCTGTGACGGAAGAAACAGCTGAACCAGTCGCCAGTGCATCTCCGGAAGCAGTTCCTTCTGCCACTCCGTATGCAAGCATGGAACCGAGTGCTTCTCCTGAAGCATCTGCTTCTGCAGAACCTGAAGCAGCCGAAGCTCCTGCAAGCATGCTGGAAGTGTCCTTTGAAGATACTGAAGAAACAACCGGAATCAAGGTGTCTGTGAAAGCAGAGGAAGGCACGTTCCCGGAAGGAACGACCATGGAGCTTTCTCCGGTAACGGATGAGAATGTACTGAATGATGCCATGGAAGCATCTTCTCTGGAACATGCCGAAGCGAAAGCAGTAGACATCACGTTTAAAGATGCAGCAGGAAATGTGATTGAACCGGAGAAGCAGATCCGTGTGACGATGACTGCGGATGTCATCAAGGATGCTGAGACAGTCGATGTCGTTCACGTTCCTGATGAGAAAGAAAAAGAAGAAGATCAGTCTGTCGAAACAGAAGTAGTCGATCAGACTGCTGATGCAGATCTTGAAGAAAATGAGAAGCCTGCAGAAGATCAGGTAGTCTTTGATGCGGATCAGTTCTCCGTGTATGCGATTGTCTATACAGTGAACTTTGATTATGGCGAACATTCCATAACTATTAATGGGGGTGAATCCGTTAATCTTTCTGATGTTTTGAATAATCTGCAGATCGTTAAGGATTCGGAAGGCAATATTCTTACCATCAGTGATGTGTCTGATGTATCTTTCTCCACTCCTGATCTTGTGGATGTTACTGCGCAGGACAATGATTGGGTTCTAACTTCTACAGCTCCTTTTGATACCAAAGAGACTTTAACTTTAACATTGACCAATGGGGATACGCTCAGCATTGAAGTGACAGACGATAGTGACGTTGATCTCAGTAATAATTGTATAACAAGCATATCATTTAGAAAAAATGTTAACGGGTATTGGGTGGAAACAAATGACTTTACAGTAGGTGATTCTATTCAGATCAGTCTGGCATATCAAATTCCAAAGGGAGGAATTAACAACAACAATAAAACTGCTGTATATCAGATTCCTAATGGAATCGTGCCCTTAGAGAACCAGAGCGGCAATATTAAAAAGAATGGAAATACTATTGGTACGTATAACATAGGAACTGATGGAAAAATCACTCTTGTTTTCAGTGATGAATTTGCAGGAGAAGATCTTGGAGTAGATGGCTCTGTAAGCTTCGAAGGAACGATTTCAGAAAATGCTGGCGGTGACTCTGGTTCAATTACATTCCCAGGTACAAACAATACAATTAAAATCATTAAACCTGTTGAGGATAATTATGATATTCATACAAATAAGACAGGCGCTGTAATATCGGATAAAAAAGTAACCTATACAGTTACCGCTACTACGAATAATGGTACAGGTGACCGCCGGGTAAATATCACAGATCAATATGGCAGCAACGAGAGTAAGAATGTTGACTCATTCAGTTACGTTCAGAATTCTGTGAAAATCTTCAAAATTGATGCGCAGGGAAAGAAAGATATTATCAACTCAAATACAGCGGAAATATCTTTTACAACGGTGAGCGGACAGTCAGATGGAGATCCGAAGTTTGAGATTACTGGACTTCCAGCTTTGAATGCTGGCGAAAGATATGAAGTCACTTATGATGTGAATATTACTCCAAAGGATGCGACAAAGAGAGTTCATATTTGCAATTTAGCATATTCAAAAAGCGGAAATCATGATGAATGGCACTGGGATAGCGAAGATATAGAAACAGAGATTGAAAAAGAAGGTGGCTATGATGCCGATAGCAACACATTCTGGTGGCGGATTAAGCTGAACAATGGCCTTCAGCAGGATGTTAGTGGCTGGAAGGTGCATGATAGCGGGACGGGAACGAAAATTGTCGGAGACGTATCTGTTTATCGGGTAGAAAATAATAATCCGGTATTTGTTTCTTCTCGTTCAGATTTTGATGGAGCTCAAACATTTGAATTTGAAATGGGTAACCTCGATGTTACGGATCCAAATGATTCTAGCAAGACAGTAAAGTTCAGTGCGATCTCTGATGATCAGAAAAAAGCTGATTATTATATTGAATACAGAACCGAAGCACCTGCTGGTCAAGCTGGCGGGCAGGTTTCTGAGACGAATAGTGCTGGCTATACAGATAAAGACAATCATGGAAAGGATACTTCCAGTACAGCTACAGGCAATCTTAGAGATTCATCTGTAAATAAGAAATGGAAGGACAATTCAGATCAGTTGTCTGAAGACAAGAGCATTCTGCAGACGCAGTGGAATTCTGATGTAATACTGCCTGCCGGTAAGCTGAATACATTTGTTTATCAGGATGAAATTGAAGATGCTGTTGATGAGCAAGGAAATACTTATGCGCATTATGCTATTGCTTCTGAATTAGAGAATGCATTTAAGAAGATTATTTCCAGGAATTCTGATAACGGTGGAAATTGTAAAAAGGGTCTATACCTGGCTCTTAATGAATATGACAGGTATAACTATAATGGCAGCGGTAATTATGCCACAAAGAGCAATTATTATGGTGCAGATGCTGCACAGAGTGATGTAAAAATTGAAGTTAAATATTTTGACAAAGATGGCAATGAGGTTTTCTCAGATAATAGCAGCACTCCTGTGAAAAGTTTTACTGTAACAATCTTATCCGAAAATGGTATTGAAGCTCATGATCTTGCTGTCAATGGCTATCCTACACACGTTAATGTGTCTCAACTGCCTGGAGGACAGGGGATATCTATCAAGAATAAAGGCCTTTCTGGCGGAAAAGAGTCTGAAGCTTCACATAAGTATGTGAAACCAATGGATTCCGGAGAGATCGATAAGCGGGTCCATACTTCTACAGTTAATGGCGGAAGAATATTCAAGAATGGCAGTCAGACAGTAGATTACAGCTTAGACGATGGCAAGCTGATATATAAACTGATGCTGCGCACTGGTCCTAAAAACAATGGTACTCTGACAATCTATGATACATTGCCTGACGGCGTTACGTATGATGATAATTCCATAAAAGCATTCTATTATCCGGATGCGACGGGGGATGAGAATAACAGAACTAAAGAAATTACTTGGTCAGAGAATGAGCAAATAAACGTTAATTTTGAAGATAATTCAAAACCAGGAGTAAACATTTCACCAGATAGCAACGGTAAAGCAGTTCTTACAATCACAATTCCAAATTTTAAATACGCTAAGGCATATCCATATGTTGGTATTGAATATTCTGTGAGTTTTGCAGGTGACAATAATTGGAAAAATCCGGCAACTACATCCCAGACATATACGAATACGGCAAAATGGAATGGAAACACTTCTAGTGATGAAGTGACTGTGACTAGAGATAAGGTTATCCTTAATAAATCGAGTGTGCAACTTGATGAGGATGGAAACCCTATTGTTATAGGCAGTGACGGAAAACCTACTAATACCCCAGCAGGAGGAATTCGTTACTCCATAGTTATCAATGCGGCTGCAGATGATCTCGTGAAAAACTCAGAAACATTGACACTTGTTGATACAGTGCAAAAAGGTAATCCAGACCTGCATCCGTATCTCGATCTGAGCAGCGTTCATCTCTATAACTATAGTTCAAGCGTAGAGAATCACATCGGAACAGAGATTCTCCAGACTTCATATGAACTACAGTATGATGAAACAAATAACAAGATGACTTTAGTTATTCCTGACAGTAAAGCTTTGGTCCTTGTTTATGATTATCGGATTGATGAAAATGCAGCAGGAACGCCAACGATTTCAAATTCGGCAGAACTGAATGGCAAGTGGTCCACCAGTGAGAATACTAAAGTTGAAACAAGCACTTCTTCAGCGACTGCAGATCATAAAAAGATTACTGTTTATAAGGTCGACAGCAGCAACTATAAAGAATTACTTTCTGGTGCTGCATTCAATCTAGAGAGATACGATTACAACAAGGATCAGAATAGTGGCTCATGGGTGTCTATTAAGCAAGTAACGACTGGAGAGAATGGAACCATAATTTTCAATCTTTCTGGTTCTAATCCAGAGCTTGCGACTGATAAGCTTTACAGACTTACTGAAACAATTGCCCCAGATGGATATAAACTCGACACCACTCCGCACTATTTTATCTGGAAGGATGAAAGTGATTCAGATAATAATAGTGCATATGCCAATGCCAATGTCTCATCTGCTCAAATTAATAATGCCCCGATAAAATACATTGAAAATGGCGGAGGAGATCTGTATATATCTAATGATTATACACGGCTATCTGTTATTAAATCCTGGGCTAAGAATGACGGCAGTGCAGCAAGAATGCCTGAAGGAGTTGAAGTAAAGGTTCAGCTATTTAGGGAAGAACATATTCTGGATGGTAAGACTGTAACCATAAAAATGCTGAACACTTCAAGCAATAATTATCAGTATTATTCGGCCTCATATGTGGTTGAGAATAATTCATCGCTGACTGTGTCTGTAAATGCTTGGAAAAATGATAATTGGAAAGGGCCACTTTACTTAACATATGGTGGTCAATCACATGAAATGTCATACGGCAGTAGTAATGGTAATTGGACTGGGAAGATAGATTCTGTTACAGATGACATGGAGATTGATATTAGTGCTCCGTGGCAAACCAATGCACCTACGGTTGATTACACATTAGCTCCTACAGGGGTAATAAATAAAAAACCAGTTGGTAATCCTTTAACGTTAACTGATACAAATGGCACCTTATCATATCATTGGGATAAACTTTCGACATCAGATAATAATAAGCAGTTATATTATTCTGTTGAAGAAGTTAGCGTAAAAAAGAATAATGTAGACATTTCTGGAAATTACCAAGTTTCTTACAGAAATAATGATGGTATTCAGTCAGGACAGATCATAATAACCAATACCAATAATAAGGAAGTTTATGAACTTCCTGAAACAGGGGGAAGTGGGACAAAGAAATTCATATTATCTGGCTTTGGGTTAGTGCTGATTGGAATTTCTAGCATTCTCATGAAAAAGAAAAATAAGGATGGCATAAGCAAATGAGTTGCTCTGATAACCGAAAGCTTTTTCCACCCAAGAATCCGATATGGAGATGCAGCGTCATGAGAATAAGCAAATTCTGAATTGGAATGCTGAATTCAAATGGATACAGAAAAATCAAGAAGCTAAAACATGTTTTCTGGGAACAATTTCGCAGAAAGAATAAATTCTTAGAAAACAATATTTAAGTAAAAGAATCGAGGGGAAACAAATGAAAGCATTAAAGAAACTAGCAAGCGTATTAATTTCACTATTCATGGTATTCGCAACTGCATCAACAGCATTTGCGGATGAAGAAAATTCGTTAACAATTCATAATACTGGGAATACGGCTCATACATTTGAACTGTATCAAATTTTTACCGGTGATTATTCCAATGGAACACTTTCCAATATCAAATGGGGTAATGGTGTTACATCGGATGGTCAAAATGCGCTTGGTGATGCAGCGACAAAAGCTGGAAACATTACTGATGCTACTACCTTTGCAAATGAAGTAAAACCGTATCTGACGAATGCTACTACTTCTGGATCCGTTGCTGCTGGAAGTTCTTATACATTCGGTAATCTGACTACTGGCTATTATCTGGTCAAAGATGTTGATGGCTCTCAGAAAGATACAGCGGGCGCATATACATCCTATATCGTTCAGGTTGTTGGAAAAGTAACGCAGGATACGAAGCTTGATGTTCCTACTGTTGTAAAGAAAGTAAAAGATACTAACGATTCTACCGGTGTGACAACTGATTGGCAGGATTCCGCAGACTATGATATCGGTGACACAATTCTATATCAGATCACTGGTACGATGCCGTCTAATATCGATAAGTACACCACTTATAAATATGCTTTCACAGATACTATGAGTAAAGGCCTCAGCTATACTGCAAAGAGTGCAACAATCAAAATCGGTGATACAGATGTCACTTCTTCATTTATAAAAACGGTTAAAGAGAATAATGATGGATCGACCACTGTCACTTGGTCCTGCGATAATCTGAAGGGAATCAGCGGGGTAACTTTGAATAAAGACACCAAGGTTGTTGTTACTTACGACTGCACGCTGAATAATAATGCTGTTATTGGTTCGGCAGGCAATCCGAACACGGTTTATCTCACTTACTCCAATAACCCGAATGGAGGTGGTGAGACAGGTAAGACTCCGGAAGACAAGAACATCGTCTTTACATATAAAGTTGTTGTGAATAAGGTTGATCAGGATAATAAGGCTCTTGCTGGTGCAGAGTTTACTCTCAGCAAAGTCAAAGCAGATAATACTACTGAGGCTGTGAAAACCTTTACTTTAACTGGTGACAAAGAAACAGATCCTACTACCTTCACTGCTACCGGTCTCGATGATGGCACTTATGTCTTGAAAGAAACAAAGACTCCTGCTGGTTACAACACGATTGCAGATCAGTACTTCAAAATTTCCGCAGAGCATAATACTACCGCTGATAATCCTGCATTAACAAGCTTAAGCGGAGATAAGTTAACTGGTTCTGCTCAGACTACAATTACTTTCACAGCAGATAAAGATGCTTGTTCTCTGACTACGAATGTAGTTAACAAGAAAGGCTCCAGCCTTCCTTCTACTGGTGGTATCGGTACTACGATCTTCTATGTAGCAGGTGGTGCTCTGGTGGTTCTTGCTGGTGTGATGATTGCTGCAAGAAAGAGAGTCAGCTGAGGTTCTGTATTAGAATGTAGTAAGTATGCAGCTTAGGGGAGAATCATTCTCTCCTGGCTGCTGATGGTTCGGAGGGATACCTTTGAAGAAAAAGATTTCCAATATCATATTGGTCCTGATATTCCTGACAGGTGTATCCCTTCTGGTTTACCCGACCTTCAGTGACTGGTGGAATTCCATGCATCAGTCACGTGCAATTGCTGCGTATCAGGATCAGGTGAATACGCTGGATGATTCTCAGTATGAAGAAATGCTGGAAAAAGCTAAAGCGTATAACGAGACTCTGGTAGGCAAAGAAGATCGGTATAACCTGAGCGATTCTGAGGTTGAAGAGTACAACAGTCTTCTTGATGTGACTGGTACCGGGATCATGGGTTATGTAGTGATTCCGAAGATCAATGTCAGATTGCCGATTTATCATGGAACAGATCCTGCGGTTCTGGAGATTGCGATCGGGCATATTGCTGGTACTTCTCTTCCGGTCGGGGGAGCTAGTACACATTGTGTGCTTAGCGGTCATCGCGGTCTTCCTTCAGCAAAGCTGTTTACAGATATCGATCAGCTGGAGGTTGGCGATCAGTTCATGCTTGAGGTTCTGGGTGATACCCTGACCTATGAAGTAGATCAGATCACCGTGGTGCTTCCGGATGAGCTTGATGATATCGAGATCGAAGAAGGCAAGGATCTCTGTACACTGGTTACCTGTACGCCTTATGGAGTCAATACTCACAGACTCCTGGTAAGAGGCCATCGGGTAGAAACCGTGGAACAGAATCATGTCAGAGTGGTAAGTGATGCAGTACAGATTGAACCGATGACGGTATCGCTTGCGATTGGTCTTCCGGTACTGGTGATTATCATGGTGCTTAGAATTGCATTTGCAGGAAAGAAACGCAGAAAGGGGAGGTGAGCAGATATGAAGATTTCAGAGAAGCTGAGAATTGTTCTGACAGTATTCTGCGCAGTGATGCTGATGTCTGCTTCGCCTCTGCGTGTCTTTGCTGAAGGAATTGTTCCGAAGAATGACTGCAGTATTACCCTGAAACCTGGAGAAGGGATCAACATCGATGGTGCAGAATTCCGGGCATATCGGTTTGCTGATGTAAGCGGGAATGGAGAAGTATCGCTGTTAAGCGAATACTATCAGTCTTCCGTTGATATCGGTCTCTATGATGGCAATGAAGAACATATGGCGAAGCTTGCAAGTACGCTTGTCAGCTATGTCAGTTCTGATCAGAAATTATCGTATGAACGCAGACAGGTTCTGAATGGGAAACTGGAATTCACCGGATTGACGGAAGGGCTGTATCTGATTGTCGGAGAACCTTACTCGAATGATCATGGAAGTTTCAAGGCGTCACCGATGATTCTGAGCGTTCCGAACCGGGACGAAGGTAAAGCATGGAACTATGATGTTTCCGGAGAGATCAAAGGAACATTTACTCCGAAGACTGATACTAAGACGAATATCACAGTTTCCAAGCTCTGGGCTGGAGATGGGAATGGAAGCACCAGACCTGTTTCCATTGAAGTTCAGCTGACACATGATCTGAAGCCTTATGGAGAAACAGTAGTACTGAATGCTGATAATAACTGGTCTTATACCTGGAAGGATCTTTCTTCAGAAGGTGACTGGAACGTTGCAGAAGTAAATGTTCCGGCTGGTTATACCACATCTGTATCAAAGAGCGGAACGAAGATCAGCATTACGAATACCTATCATAATGAAACGCCGACTCCTTCTCCTACTCCGACACCGACTGCAACTCCTACTCCGACGCCAACAGCACCGTCGAATACTCCTACCCCTACACCGACGGTAACGCCTACCCCGACCCCAACGGTGCCGGCCAATACTCCGACACCAACTCCGCATACTCCGACTGCTCCTCCGACCAGGAATACTCCTTCACCGACCCCGTTCACTCCGATCACAAGAACTCCGTTTACGCCTATGACTTCTGCAAGGAGACCATATACGCCGTATACGAGTGATAACTGGAATATGGGATTATGGATCTCCCTGCTTGCAGGTGCTGGAGCAGTGATGATCTATGCTGGTACTCGGCTGAGAAACGATCAATGATACAATAAGAGCAGGAATAGAACCTGCTCTTTTTAGTACACCCGACATGGGTGATAACTCGAGGGTGAAAGTCCCTTGCGCATGTATAGCGGCATGATTCAAAGCGCTAGCCAAAGGCAACGTGGACATCGTGAGGTGTCAACGGAAGGAAGCCGGATG
>NZ_VUMN01000040.1 GCF_009696165.1 Stecheria intestinalis
TTCCTTCCGTTGACACCTCACGATGTCCACGTTGCCTTTGGCTAGCGCTTTGAATCATGCCGCTATACATGCGCAAGGGACTTTCACCCTCGAGTTATCACCCATGTCGGGTGTACTAAAAAGAGCATCTGCATGAAGTGAACTTCAGCATGCAGGTGCTCTTTCATTTCTTCTCAGTTATCCGGCCAGTTGCAGAGCTGATAGTACAGTTCTTCATAGATGCCAGCAGACTGTTCCCAGCTGACATCCGTGGTCATGGCACTCTTGATGAGGCCCTTCCAGCCTGGCTTGTTATTGTAGTACTGTTCGACTGCCCAATGCAGCGTATAGACCATGTCATCGGCATTTGCCGCCCAGAAACTGAAGCCGTTGCCCTCGCCGGTGTACTGGTTATATGGGTGTACCGTATCTTTGAGGCCGCCGGTTTCACGGACTAATGGCAGCGTGCCGTAATGCATGGCGATCAGCTGACCGATGCCGCAAGGCTCATAGAGCGAAGGCATCAGGAACAGATCTGCACCAGCATAAATGCGATGGGCAAGATCTTCGTTATAGCCGCAGTAATAGACTGCCTTGCCCTTGTACTCGCTCTCCATCCATTTGAACGCATTCTCAGCATTCTGCTCTCCCGTTCCTAGAACGATGAACTGAACGTCCATATCCAGAATCTCACGGAGCTTCTCAGTAATGAGATAGACCCCTTTCTGGTTAGTCAGACGGGAGACAAGGCCGATGACACAGACATCATTGGTGACCTTGAGTCCGAGTTCTTCCTGCAGGGCAAGTTTATTTGCCTTCTTGCCGGAGACATACGTACGAAGATCATAGTTCTTCGTCAGACGCGGATCAGTCTTCGGATTCCATACAGTAGTATCAATTCCGTTGACGATGCCCCAGAGATCTTCTCTGCGGTATCTCAGGATGGAATCCATACGTTCGCCATAAGACTCAGAGAGAATCTCATTGGCATAGGTCGGCGAAACGGTCGTGATCTTGTCTGCATAGACGATGCCAGCTTTCATGAAAGAAATGCCGCTGTCAAACTTGATGGAACCATTGTCGAAGTAATAGTAGTCAAGGCCCAGGCAGCTTGGCAGCATGTCTACTCCGAAATTTCCCTGGAAGGCAAGATTATGGATCGTATATACATGCTTGATAGCCTGATAGCGCTGATCATCCGCGTAGCATGCATGGCAGAGCAGCGGAATCATTCCGGTCTGCCAGTCATTGGAATGGATGATGTTCGGCCACCAGTTGATGAAGTAGATCATATCAAGAGCTGCCCGCTGGAAGAATGCAAACCGCTCACCGTCATCTTCATATCCATACAAGCCGTCACGCTCAAAGTATCCCTGGTGCTCGATGAAATAATAGACCACTCCGTCCACTTCTGCCTTGTAATACGTAGCCGGCTGGTCGATCCATCCGGAATGAACCTGGATTGTTCCGAGCCGTTCCAGCTGATCGTAATACTTCTCGATGATCTTCTTATAGAGCGGCAGCACTACCCGCACGTCATGTCCGCGCTTCGCCAATGCCTTCGGCAGACTGCCGATGACATCTGCGAGGCCTCCGGTCTTGATGAACGGAAGTCCTTCCCCTGCTGCGAATAGAATTGATCTTCCCATTGGATCCTTCTCCTTCTGTCAGATTCGATCTCTGCGTTTCACATAAACCGGTGCAGCATCCGTGCCAGCCAGTTTCTTGACATGGTGGACAATCGCATACTTGTCCACTATCACATGATCCAGCTTGGCATTCTCACCGATGTAAGCACCCGGAAGAATAATGCAGTTCTCTACTTCAGCGCCCTTGCAGATGGTGACATTGCGGCTGATCAGAGACTTCTCGACCTTGCCGTCAATCACTGCTCCGTTTGCGACAACCGAATCATGCACTTCGGCATTCTCGGTATATTTGGTCGGGCAGGAATCATTGGTCTGCGTATAGATCGGCCAGCCCGAACGGAACAGCTGCTGAGCTGTCTTGTAATCTCTCAGTTCCATGGAAATGCGGAAATACTCTTCCAGGCTGTTCAGGCAGCCGACATAGCCTCTGACCTGATAGCCTCTCATATCCAGTTCGGAAACCGAATCAGCCAGGATGTCCTTGAACCAGTACAGGCTGGAAGTGTCGGCAGCCTTCTTGACCAGATCAATGAACAGCTTCTTAGTCATCACATACGCTTCCATCGAAACGTTGATGTTCTTTCTCTTGCCGCGGTTCTTCTCAAAGCCCATGACCGTCTTCACCTTATCCAGGTTCAGCGTATCGCAGCCGAGGAATGATTCCTTGCCGCGGTTAGTTGCGGTATAGAGCACCGTGACATCTGCCTTGGAATTGATGTGCTGCTTCAGCACTTCATTGAAATCCAGGCTGTATACAAAGTAGCTCGGGGCAATGACCACATACGGATTCGGGTCTTCTTCGATGTACTGCATGTTCAGCATGTAGTTTGCGACATCGTGGTTATAAGCCTCGGAAGAGAACGTTTTCTCTCCATACAGGATCCGCAGCTTTCCGCGCTTGGAATTGATGTTGTAGTGGCTGCCATCGCCGAGATGCTCGATCAGGTTGCGCGGTTTCTCCTTGCAGTAGACCTGCACATTGTCAATGCCGCTGTTCGTCATGTTGCTGAGAATGAAGTCGATGATCCGATAGCGGCCCATGAATGCAATGGCCGGTACCGGGCGGTAATCGCCAAGTCCCTGAATGGTGGCTGTATTGTCTTCGAAACTGATGATACCCAGTGCGCGCATATCTTTACCCCCTCTTACTCCACGAACTTGCTTGCGACGAGCTCGATATGCTCGCTGTTCTTATCGCCTACGACTGCACCCGGGGCGATTTCCACATCATCTGCAACGATGCAGCGGGTAACCACTGCGCCTTCGCCGATTCTAGCGCCTGGCTGAATGACGGAATCGATGACCTTGGCACCCTTGCCGATGCTGCAGTTGGTACCGATCACCGAATTCCTCGCTTCGCCGAGAATGACGCTTCCTTGCGTGATATAGCAATTGGAAATCATAGCTTCCGGTCCGATGAACTGCGGAATCGCATTGACATCTTCGGTATAGATCTTCCAGTTGGAATCGCCGAGATCCAGCTCATTATTGTCTTTCAGCAGGTCCATATTCGCTTCCCACAGCGAATCCACGGTTCCTACATCCTTCCAGTATCCCTTGAATCGGTAAGCCGTCAGCCGTCTCTTGTCACGCAGATAGCCCGGAATGATATCCTTGCCGAAATCATGATTGCTGTCAGGATTCTTCGCATCCGCAACCAGATACTTCCGCAGTGTCTTGTACGTGAAGATATAGATGCCCATCGAGGCAAGGTTGCTCTTCGGATGAGCCGGCTTCTCTTCGAACTCGACGATCATGTCATCCTTGTCGCAGTTCATGATGCCGAAGCGGCTTGCTTCCTTTAACGGGACCTCACGAACCGCAATCGTCGCATCTGCCTGCTTCTCCTTGTGGTAGTCCAGCATCTTGTCGTAATTCATCTTGTAGATATGGTCACCAGACAGAACAAGGATATATTCCGGATTCATCGAATCCAGGAAATCCAGGTTCGCCGTAATCGCATCTGCGGTACCGCGGTATACCTCAAAGTTCTGCGCATCCTTCTCACGCGGCGTCAGAACATAGACACCGCCATCATTGGTATCAAGTCCCCAGTAATGATCTCTTGCAACATAAGAATTCAGCAGCACAGACTCATACTGAGTCAGCACGCCGACTGTATTGATGTCAGAGTTCGCGCAGTTGCTGAGCGGAAAGTCGATAATCCGGTACTTGCCGCCGAAATGGACAGCAGGCTTCGCGACTTTCTTGGTCAGTTCATGCAGGCGGGATCCCCTTCCTCCTGCAAGAATCATGGCCACCATCGTGTTTGCTCTCATAGTGTAATTATGCCTCCTGAATGGTATTAGGGGCTGCTCTCCCCTTGATTCAGTCTCATTATATACCATCGTTCAGTTCCATGGGGCCCCGAAAGCGGAAATCTGACGAAACCGCCGCAATCTTCCCGGTTCACAGCATTTCCCCAGCTGTCCGAACGTCATGCGTGCAGAGTCTCTGATACGTGCTGCTGATCAGCACAGAACCAAGCGGTGCGGTAATCAGAATCGCCAGCACCGAAAGCGTCAGGACCTGATCTCCGCAGGCCAGACCCATCGAAAGCGGAATCGAGCCAATCGCCGCCTGCACGGTGGCTTTCGGCAGCTCTGCAATCACTGTAAAACTCCTCTCCCGCGCAGAAAGATCCGTTCCCGAAACAGAAACCAGGGTACCTGCTGAGCGGAAAACCAAGCCGATCGCAAGCATGAGGATCATGCCTGCACCAGCAGAAAGCACGGAAGAAATCTTCGCCTCTGCCCCGACCAGGACAAACAGGAAGATCTGGGCCCCATTCCAGAGTTTCCCGAGACCTCGGCTCATTTCTTCAGCCGAAGAAACATCCTGTTTTCTGAGAACCATGCACATGCTGATGACGGCGAGAAGTCCTGAAACAAAAACCGTTCCCTTCAGCAGTTCCTCCATCCCCTGCAATAGAAAAGATGCAGCGAGCACCAGAATGATCTGCAGCGAACCATCCGGATGCGCCATCCGGAACACAAGATCCAGCAAAACCCCGCAGACACCCCCTGCAAGAATGCCGAGAATGATCGBCTCCGGAATCTCCAGAAAGGAAGCAGCTGAAACAGAACCGCCGCTCACCATCGAAAGAAATGCAGAAAACAGGACGATCACATAGACATCATCTGCAGAAGACCCGGCAATGATCATCTGCGGAATGCCTTTAGCCGTTCCGTATCGTTCGTCCATCATGCGGCTCATCGCCGGCACTACTACCGCAGGCGATACCGCACCCATCACTGCTCCCATGAGGGCACCCTCTGCCCGCGTGACCCCGAGCACCATCGGCGCAAGGAAGACGAACGCAAGAATCTCACACGTTGCCGGCAGAAAACACAGCAAAGCTGCTGGCCTTCCGATCCGCTTCAGAACCGCACTGTCTAATGAAAGACCTGCCTTGGCAAGAATGATGATCAATGCAATCTCCCGAAGATCGCTGCCGATCGAAAGCAGATCGGAACTCAATAGATTCGATACCTGCGGACCAAGCACAATTCCGGCAAGCAGATAGCCGGGGACGGATGGAAGATGAACCTTCCTGCATCCCCACCCGAACAGAAGACCAGTCAGAAGCAGCAGTGATAAACTCAGCATCATATGATTTCTCCTTTCATAGCCGCATAAAAAGCTGATGCTTTCCATGCGGAAAAACCGCACAGAAGTCATCAGCTCATCAGCAGTTCGGGATCACTCCCAGGGAGACTTCATTCCCTGATGGTTCAGATTCTACGTCGACAGGATTCCCTCGTCAATCAGAAACAAACAATTTCCGCACCAGACTGATCAGATACAGCGATCCGCAGACCAAAGTGCATCCATGCTCTCCAGCCAGTTCCATTCCCTTCTGCACGGCCTCTTTCCAGTCCATGACAATCTCTGCTTCAGAGTCTGCCAGATGTTCGGCAGTATCTGCTCTCGTATTTTCAAACTGCGTGACGATCACCTCATCACACGCCTTTCTCAGCATCGCTTCCATCTCCGGTCCCTGCTTATCCTTCAGTGCAGAGAATACCGCAATGCAAGGATGCGGCAGATATCTCATCGATTCTGTCAGTGCCTGCATGCCTTCGGTATTATGCGCCCCATCGAGGATGACAAGCGGATGCTGGTGCACTGCTTCAAATCTGCCTGGCCAGACACTGTCATGCACAGACTGGATTGCAGAATCAGAATGAATCTCAATGCCAACCAGTTCTGCTGCCTTCAAGGCAAGCGAAGCATTTGCTTTCTGATACTCCGGAAGTGCTTTTAAAGAATACTCTGTTCCCTCAAAGCAGAACTTCTGAGGACCGAGGTCTTCATATGATTCCAGGCGATGCAGAGTTCCTTTCTGCTTTTCTGTTTCTGCCACAATGACTGCTTCTGCCTCCGGCTTCAGATATCCTGTAAGCACTTCGGAATGCGGCATGATGATGCCTGCCTTTTCCCCTGCAATTGCCGCAAGCGTATTGCCTAATAACGCCATATGATCAAAGCCGATCGTCGTGATGATGCAGAGATCAGGATGATGCAGCGTCGTGGTCGGATCCAGTCTTCCACCAAGCCCCGTTTCATATACGGCAATGCCCACCTGTTCTTCCTGGAACCAGAACGCACTCAGCAGCATATCGATCTCGAACATGTTGAGGGCGTTCTCTTCTATGCATGCAAGGTGCTCATTCAGAAGTCTCAGAAACGTCTCATCCGGAATCCATGCATCATTGATGCGGATCCGATCCTGATGTGCCACAAGATGCGGAGACGTAAAGAATCCGACTTTCGGATACTTCGTATGCAGCAAGTCTCTGAGATAGCAGCATGTGCTGCCTTTTCCATTCGTTCCTGCCACATGCACGGAGCGGAACGAATCCTGCGGATTGCCCAAGGAGGCCATGACGTGCTCAAATGCAGAGAAGCCTCTCGAAGGAAAGTGTCTTGCGGTGATCCATTCTACTGCTTCATCAATGTCCTGAAACATGATTGAGATCCGGGATCTGCCAGTCAATCGGCTTCATCCCGTGTTCCTCCAGGAAAGCATTGGCTTTCGAAAAATGCCGGCAGCCGAAGAACCCATGATATGCACTGAGCGGAGAAGGATGCGCAGCTTCCAGAACCAGATGCTTTGAATGATCGATCATGGAGGATTTGCTGCGGGCATTTCTTCCCCATAACAGGAATACAACCGGCTGTTCCCGTTCATTGATCTTCTGGATCGCATGGTCCGTGAAGATTTCCCATCCCTGTCCGGCATGGCTGTTCGGTCTGGACTCCTCAACGGTCATGACCGTGTTGAGCAGGAAGACGCCCTGTTCAGCCCAGGGCATCAGATATCCGTTATCCGGAATCCGGCAGCCGACATCATCTTGAAGTTCCTTATAGATATTCTGCAGAGAAGGAGGCACTGCAACTCCAGGTCTTACCGAGAAACACATACCATGCGCCTGACCAGGCTGATGGTATGGATCCTGACCGAGAATCACAACCTTGATATCCGGATAGTCGCAGTGTTCAAATGCGCTGAACACGAGCTGCTTGGGCGGATAGATGTGTTTCGTCTGATACTGCTCATGCACAAACGCTGCAAGCTTCTTGAAATACGGTTGCTGCCATTCTTCCTGCAGCCAGGGATACCAGTGATTATGAATCATCCTCTTCCCCTTCTTTCTCTATATCTTCTCCCTGATGCCAGCGGACAATATCATTCACGACATCCGCAGAGATCGAACCATCTGTTTCTCTCAGATAATGGCCGAGACCCGGATAGCTCTTCATCGAGACATTGGATCCCTTCTGACTCTTCCACGACTCATAGTCCGAAGAGAATTTCGTGATCGTATCTGCTTCACCCTGCAGAATCGCAATGGGCATGGATACCTTCGGGGTATAGTTCAATGCCCCGGACGTATTCCAGTCTTTCCAGTACGTTAACGGATATCCGCCGATCATCGGATCAATTTCAGGTTCTGCCGCAATGGAATACTTCACCTCATCCGCAGAGATATTCAGTTCTTCTGCCCTGGAAAGCAGCGAGATGCCATCTTCTTCATATGGCGCATTCAGCAATACGAGTCCACCGGTTATCTCGAAATGAGAATTCACGAGGTAGTAGCCAAGCGAACCTCCGGTACCCAGACCGATATAGATGATATCTGCCGCATTGACCGGATATCGTTCCAGGCTGTGCACCACGCTGGCAAAGTCTTCCAGCAGGATGCGGTTCAGGGAATACTCCGAGGAGTCCTGAATCAGATACGGATCTTCTTCAAGGCGCGTATTCCATCTGACGCTGGCTATGCCTGCTTCTGCTAATGCATGGGCAAAGTCTTTCCGGAAGCTGTCATCATTTCCGGAACGATTGCACGACTCCTTCATGCCCTCCGGCATCAGGATCGCAACCGGAGGAGATTCGACATCCTTCGGCAGCGTCAGAACACCTCTCATAGATACTTCCTTTCCGAAGGAAACAGCCGTCTCCGTCCACGTATCTGAAGACTCGAGAACCGGATCTTCTGAACGGAGAAAGAACTGCAAAGAACTGATCTTTCCGGACTCCGCAAGCCGGAAGTCTGCCTGCACTTCCTGGTCTCCGGCCAAGAAGAGCAGTTCTCCGCCTTTGCGATCGTCTTCAAATACAACTCCCTCTGCCAGACATTCACCCGGATCTTCCGAAGTCTGTTCTGCCCAGAGTGCTTTGAGGTCTTTTGCACGATGACTCTGTTCGGAACTGCGCGCAAAAAGACCGGAAAGAGTCTTCCAGTCTTTCTGAGTCACTGCACTGGATACTGCTTCTGCCATTGAACGCACAGAGGCATAAGTCTGCTCAGCCGCAGACTCCTCTGCCGCCGAACAGCCGGAAAACAGGACGGCCAGACACAGAATGGAGATCAGCAGTTTACTGAAGCGGATCATGCCGCGAAACGCGCCTCTTCACTACTGCTGCAATCACGGCAGCTGCTGCAAGAATCACAATCACTGCGATGGTCGGGAACGAAGGACCACTGTTTCCGGAAACCGCAGGCGCCGAGGAAGCAGGAGCGCTGGTGCTGGAGAAGTCCAGAGCACTGCCGCCCTGTTCTTTCACCCATTCATTCACATCTGCTTCCACCATGGAGAACGGACGATTGCCGCCCGTCAATAACACGGTATTGAATTCCTTGAGATCAAACTTGCTGCCAAGTGCTTCCTTGGCATCCTCTCTCAGATTCAGGAACTTCATCAGGCCGATGCCATACGGCAGAATCGTGCCCGGCTGGCTGATGACAAAGTCATAGAGAGACTCTGCATTTGCAGAATTGAGACCGAGAGAATCAAGGTATTCTGCCACATCATCCACGGAATAGCCAAGTCCGTTCACGGCCAGGTCGGCTGCCGCATCCAGCACATAGCCAAGCGACGTATTGATCTGCAGATTCTCGATTGCAGCATCGCTCAGCTGCGGCGCATTGGACAGCGCCACAATCTCTGCATACATGCCCCAGCCTTCGGTATAGCCCGAATTGGAACATACACTGCGGATCCGGCTCGGATTCGTATTGAGGAACCATGTGATCTGATAAAGATGACCGCCGAAGCCTTCATGAGCAAGCGTGGAATAAAGTTCATTCTCATCGCTGACATTGTCGCCATTGATCTTGATGACATTATCGGTAATGTCATCAATCGGCGGCTGCATGTAGTATGCCACCACGGAATCATTGGCCACCGACGGATCCAGATAGCTTGCCGTATACGTGACATCAGGTCCTTGCGGATAAGACTTGCCCAGAATGCTCTGCAGGTAGGACAGGATCTCTTCCGGCGTATCCATGCCGACCGTTTCCTGCTCCGCCGAATCGAGATCGCTGCTGCGCATCAGATCGATGTACTGGTAGATGACCTGGCTCAGGAAATCCGTGCACTGATCCAGCAGATCCTGAATGCTGTCATCGCTGCTTGTCTTATAGCGCACCAGTGCCTGGTAATAGTCGCTGCCGCCATCCTCATAGTTGCAGAGGCCGCCCTCATAGTTCGCAGAACCGCGCAGCTTCTCCAGTTCTTCGCTGACATGATCGTAGGCAGGGATGAACTGATTCAGCACGATGTCCTTGTTCTGTTCCTTGTAGGAAGCCTTCTCGTCATCACTCAGGAAATTAAGCGCATCGATATCTTCATCGAAGATGACAATCAGCTGATTGTCATCCTTCTTCTCCGTGAACTTGGCAATGGAATCTTCGGTGTCATCCAGCTGGGAATCCGTCAGGAAATAGCCGGTAGCTGCCTGCCGCTTCGTGATGTCCAGGCACTGCTCGAGGCAATCCGGAACACTCTTCAGAACACTCAGATAGTCTTCGACATCCTGCTTGTCATAGAAGATGAACTCCGTGAAATTCGTCAGCAGATTCTCCTGGATTCCGAACGAAGGATTGAAAAGCTGATCCAGCATCGGATAGGAATTCATAGCAGCGATATTCTCGAGATACGTCTCATAGACCTGATAGTCTACCTGCTGTTCTGCACTCAGCGAATCATAGTCAAATGCCTTCAGCTTCTCCAGGGAAGCATTCGCCTCATCCACCGCATCCTGATACGACTGCAGAGACTGATCCGTCATGACCGGATCCGGTTTCGTGATCCCGGCACTTTCGTAGTCACGGATCGTATAATGCATGGTCAGATAATCATCTTCCATTGCCTGCACGAATTCCTGATTCAGGAATTCATCAAAGTCGGCATTGCCGGTATTCTCTTCTGCCATCACGCTGGCAGGAGAAATCACTGCTGCCGCAACGGCTGCAGCACATACTGCATGAAGCATCTGTTTCAGCATCTGTTTCATAGTAAACTCCTTACTGATTCATTATACCCCAGCCGTATCTCCTTACAGGCCATCAATGGCGCCGGGAGCACACGAAGATCGTGTAAGCCGGAAGGAAAACCTCATTGGAATATACTGAAAGACATTCGCCATCTGCTCCGAACACGATCTGCCACGGCTCATCAAACCGGTATTCCCGATCAGAGGAAGAAGGATTCAGAATCACCCGGATCCCGGCTGAATGGTGTGCTTCATCCGCAATATCGATGTCATAGAAGATCACCGACTCATCTGCGATCGAGAAATGCACGCACTGCTCCACTTCTGCCCGTGTGCTGAGCCGGAAAGCCTTCCAGCTCCTGCGCAGGGAAATCGCTTTCCGCGTATATTCCACAAGGTCTTCATTGAAGATCATTCTCTCCCAGTTCATGCCATTGATCTCATCGCCGGCATTATAGGAATTCGAACAGTCTTTCTTCGTGCCGCAGAATTCCATCCCTGCATGCAGGAACGGAATGCCCTGGGCGCACATCGTCGCCAGGATCATCATCTTCTGACGCTTCAGACGGATCTCGCGCGGCTCCTCTCCACAGCAGAAATGCATCTTGTCCCAGGCAGTCGCATTATCATGCGTCTCCACAGCATTCACCGACTGAATCGGCGAATCAAAGCGCATGAAATACGGCTGATCCAGAGAATTGCCGGTCAATGCACTGCACATTTCAAACGCCAGTCCGGTATTCCCGGTCAGATAGCCCGTATCGTACTTGCGGTCATCGCTGGTCGGGCCTTTTGCCACATCCCGGAACGTATCATTGAAATGACCGATGCCTGGCATCTGATGCTGGTTGTAGATCTTTGCCTTGCGATCTTCGCTGAGGGCGGTCGGCATATCCCAGCCCTCGCCATAGATCAAAGCATCGCTGCGGATCGCATGGGCTGCCAGATTCAGCTGATTCATTGTGCTCACATCGAGGATGCCCATCAGATCAAACCGGAAGCCATCAACTCCATACGTATTCATCAGGAACTTCACGGCATAGATCAATAGCTTCCTCATCATCGGCCGTTCACTGTCAAGATCATTGCCGCAGTAGCTGCCATTGGAGAGATATCCGGAATCCGTATACCGGAAGAAATAATACGGCACCGTCCGGTTCAGCGCACTCTGCTCCATGTCATACATATGGTTGTACACGACATCGAGAATCACCCGGATCCCGTGTTCATGGAACGCTGCCGTCACTTTCCGCAAGCCCATCATTCTGGAATACGGATCCTCCGGGTGTTTCGTATAAGATCCTTCCAGGCCGACGATCTGCGCCGGATCATAGCCCCAGTTATAATTGCGGTCCGGATGTTCTTCATCCACGGTCGAGAAATCGATGACCGGCTGCAGCTGCACATGCGTGATGCCGAGACTGCACAGATAGTCAAACCCGGTCGGCTGACCGCGGTAGGAGGTGCCGCTCTGGCACAGGGCATTAAATGTGCCATGTTCTCTCGTATTGCTCAGAATCGAGCTGGTCATATCTCTGACACTGCACTCATAGATCACCGCATCGGCCGGACTTGCCAGCGGCGTCTTCACGCCCGGATCCGGGATATCCAGCACTCTGGCCAGATTGATCACCGCAGAATTTCTGCCATTCGCAGACGTGCTGAACCCATACGGATCCAGAGACTCTGCCGTTTTTCCATCCCGCTCCAGCACATATCGATAGAGAGCCTGGGACAGGTCTCCGGACACATAAGCCCGGAATACGCCATGATCCGTCCGCTTCATCGGCACCATCCGCAGCACGCCGCCATGTTCGATGCGCACAAATACCCGCACCGCAGTCGGTGCCCATAATGCAAAGGAAGTCCCGTTTCTCGTCCAGATTGCACCAAGATCATCTCCGCTGTAATTAAACTCTTTATCAAACTGCGCAGTGCGGACAATGAACCGGTTCTGAAGCACGACACACTGCCCCTGCTCTTCATGGATGTAATAGTTCCGCCCGAATGGAAGATCTGCCGGAATCGTCAGATGATAGCGGACTTCCCGTTCATGTTCCTCGACCCCGCGGATCACGCATTCTGCATACAGACCATAGTCATCTGTGATATAGAATCCGCTGGCACTCCCGTTATAGAAGATTTTGCTGACAGTCACCAGAACCTTTCCATAATCATCCAGGAACGCTTCGATCACACTCATATTTTTCTCTTTCCAGCGCACCTTTTCTTTCCATCAGAAAAGGAGCACATTTTCTGCGCTCCTATCATAAATGCATTTATACGCTTAGGCAATCAGAATTTCAGCGGCTTCACATTCCAGATTTCATCCGCATACTGGCAGATCGTGCGGTCACTGGAGAAGTAGCCGGACTTCGCAATATTGATCAGGCAGCTTCTTGCCCAGGCATGGCGGTCCTGATAGCGGGCAGAGATCTGTTCCTGTGCCTGTACATAAGAATCAAAATCTGCCAGGACGAAGTACTCATCATTCTTCATGAGCAGCTCGTCATAGATCGTCCGGAAATCATCCCGGTCGCCATTCCAGGTTCCGTCGATGAACGTATTCAGAACCTTCCGGATCCGCTCATCGCCATTGACATAATCCATTGCCCGGTAGGTCTGACGGAAGCTCTCGATTTCCTCTACCGTCATTCCGAAGATCACATCATTCTCACGCCCGACCAGACGATCGATCTCAACGGTTGCACCATCCAGGGTGCCGAGCGTGATTGCACCATTCATCATGAACTTCATATTGCCTGTGCCGCTGGCTTCCTTGCCCGCTGTGCTGATCTGCTCGCTGACATCTGAGCCATTCATCAGCACCTCGCTCATCGAAACGCTGTAGTTCGGAAGGAATACCACCTTCAGCATGCCGTTGACATCCGGATCGCTGTTGACGACCTTGGAAACGCAGTTGATCAGCTTGATGACCTTCTTGGCAAACACATAGGAAGGAGCTGCCTTGGCCGCGAAGATGAATGTATGCGGATAGATCCGGAAATTACGGTCGCTCTTGATTCTCTGATAGAGATAGATGACATGCATGATATTCAGCAGCTGACGCTTATATGCATGCAGACGCTTGGCCTGGCTGTCGAAGATCGAAGAAGGATCCACAATGATGCCGGTCGATCTCTGAATGTAGGCTGCAAGGATCTCTTTGCGCTTCTGCTTCACGCGCAGGAACTCTTCCTGAAGCTTCGGCTCATCGACATGATTCATGAGCTTCTCAATCTTCGAGAAGTCAGTTTCGAACCCCTTGCCGATATGGCTCTTCAGCATCTCTCTCAGTTCCGGATTGCTGTAAAGCATCCATCTGCGCGGCGTGATTCCATTCGTCTTGTTCGTGAACTTCTCCGGCCACATGGAGTAATACTCATGGAACAGCTCGCTCTCCAGCAATCCGGTATGAATCTCAGCAACGCCATTGACCGCATGTGACATGATGACCGCCAGACGGGCCATATGAATCATGCCATTGTCGATGATGCGCGTGCTGTACCAGAGATCCTGGCGATTCGGATAGCGTTCATTCAGGAAACGCCCGTATCTGCTGTTGAGCTCATCGATGATCATGTAGATTCTCGGCAGCAGCTTCTGCACATATTCCACCGGCCACTTTTCCAGTGCCTCGCTCATGACGGTGTGATTGGTATAGGACATGACCGACATCGTGATTGCCTGCGCCCTGTCCCAGGAATATCCGTAGTCATCCATCAGCACCCGCATCAGTTCCGGAATGGCCAGAACCGGATGCGTATCATTCAGCTGCACGCTGACCTTCTCGCCAAGATTGTCCAGCGTATCATACTGCTTCAGGTGGGTGTTGATGATCGAGTCAATGCCTGCGCTGACAAAGAAGTACTGCTGTTTCAGACGCAGATACTTTCCTTCTTCAGTCGAATCGTCCGGATACACATTCAGGCAGATCTGATTGACTTCGGAAAGATACTCCCGGTAATCCATCCAGGAAGGCGACTCATCCGCTGCTTCTGCACTCCATAAGCGCAGCGTGTTGGTCATCTTCGTGCCTGCCCCGATCATCGGCATATCATACGGCACTGCCAGGATATGCTCTGCATTCACATGATTGAAATGCAGATTGCCATTCTCATCGCCATGGACTTCCACATTGCCCCAGAACTTCACATCCACGGAATGCTTCAGCTTGCGTACTTCCCACGGATTGCCGATCCGCATCCACATATCCGGAACTTCTACCTGGTTGCCCTGATCATCAATTCTCTGACGGAACAGACCGCACTGATAGCGGATGCAGTTTCCATTCACCGGCAGGTTCTCTGTTGCTGCACTGTCCATGAAGCACGCTGCCAGTCTGCCCAGGCCGCCATTGCCAAGTCCTGCATCCCGTTCCATGGAAGCCAGGTTCTCATAATCGATACCAAGTTCTTCCAGTCCCTCGGTGACAATGTCATAGATGCCGAGGTTCCGGAGATTGCTTGTCAGCATTCTGCCGAGCAGAAACTCCATGGAGAAGTAGTACACCTGCTTGGCCTGATTCTCTGATACCGCCACTTTGGTATCCTTCCAGTTGACACTTGCATAGTCACGCACCATTTCACCTAAGACCAGGTACTTCTCGGTCGGATGCGTCTGATCTACGGTCGTGCCATACGCTTCAATCAGCCTCTGGCTGAACTCTTTCTTGAACTCCTGCTTGTTTCGAAACATCATGCCCCTCGATTCTATTTTTCTTTTCATGAACCAGCCAGACCGCCGCAAACGGCGCCAGCCGGATCGTGATCTGACTGCTCCATTTCGGATCTTCCGACTTTCCGGACTTTACCGGTCTGAAATTGCACATGTTGCAGCCATCATAAATGTCTTTTTCGGAATTCAGAATTTCCGAATAAGATCCCTGCTGCGGAACCCCGATCGTGAATTGCTCATAAGATACCGGCGTCATATTCAGCACGCACACCAGAATCTCCGTTTCATCTTCGCGATAGAACGAGAATACCGAATGCGCCGCATCATCGGCATCAATCCAGCGGAATCCGCAGTAGTCATAATCATACCTGCTCAGGCACGAATGTGCCAGATAAATCCGGTTCAGATCAGTGAAATATCTCTGAAAAGCCTGGTGTCTCGGATACTTCAGCAGCAGCCAGTCCAGCTCCCGCTTCTCATCAAACTCCCGGAAGCTGGCAATCTCATTGCCCATGAAATTCAGCTTCTTGCCTGGATGCGCATACATATACGCATAAAGATTTCTCACCTGCGAGAACTTCTGATCATAGCTGCCCCACATCCGGTCAATGATCGTCTTCTTGCCATGCACATTCTCATCATGGCTCAGCGGCATCAGAAACTTCTCGCTGTAGAAATAGGCCATTGAGAACGTCAGCTTCGAATGATCATAAGAACGGTAGATTGGATCTTCGGAATAATACTTCAGCGTATCATTCATCCAGCCGAGATCCCACTTATAATCAAATCCAAGTCCCCCATCCAGCGTGCTGGCTGTCACTTTCGGATAGTCAGAAGAATCCTCCGCAATCATCATGACCTGAGGAAATTCCTTCTTCACGTAGTAATTCATGCGCTTCATGAAATCGATCGCCCCGGAATTCTCACCCCGATCCCGGTTTCCGCCCCAGTAGATCATGTTGGAAACCGCATCAATCCGGATTCCATCCACATGATACGTCTCACACCAGAAGATCATCGAGCTGATCAGAAAGGAACGCACTTCCTCATTCCAGAGATTGAAGTTCAGGGTACCCCATTGGCTCTCTGCGTCGCTGCGCTTCTGATACTCATACAGCGGCTGACCATCGAAGTTTCTGAGCCCGTAGGCATCTCTGACAAAATGGACCGGAACCATATCGATGATCACGCCGATGCCTGCCTGGTGGCACGCATTGACAAACGCTCCGAACTCGGTCGGATTGCCATATCTGGACGTCACACTGAAATAGCCGCTTGCCTGATAGCCCCATGAGCCATCGAACGGATATTCGGTCAGCGGCATCATCTCGATATGCGTGAAACCATGTTCTTTCACATACGGAATCAGATTCTGCTGCATCATCGGATAGGTATATGGGTATTTCCCGTTCTTTTTCCAGCCTCCGGCATAAACTTCATAGATGGATACCGGACGATCGAAATTCACTGATCTCTGCTTCATCCATTCCTGATCGCTCCAGCAGAGATCATGCAGGCTGTAGACCTTCGAAGCAGTCTCCGGAGGAGTCTCGCTGTAGAAGGCATACGGATCTGACTTATCCAGAAATTGTCCGTTCTTGTCTTCGATATGATATTTATAGGAATCCCATTCCTTCACACCTTTCACGAAGACCGACCATACGCCCTTGAAATCGGTCCGGGTCATGCGGTCTCGATTCCCATCCCAGTCATTGAAACTTCCGATCACACTGACTGAATGCGCATGAGGCGCATAAACCGTGAAGCGTACTCCCTCTCCTCCTTCATAGGCAAAATGCGCACCGAACAGCTGATATGCCCTGATGCAGCGGCCCTGATGGAATTCTTCAATGATCTGTGCCTGATCCATGATTACGCACCCTCCCGTTTCTGATGATATTCTTTACATTCAAGTATATCGCAGGAATTCAAGCATGAAGAAAGCCAATCGCGATCAGAGCCTGTGCAGCAAGATAGGTTTCCATGACTCCGCGATGGCTTCCCTTCGCAAAGATAGAAAACGAAAGAATCGTATCCGAGACCACAAAGCATAGTGATCCCAGCCAGACCAGAACTCGGCCAGGATCTTCCCCGGTACTCAATCTCAGAAACGCAAGGATGCTCATAGCGAGCAGACCGATCATATAGGCAATGACCGGAAGCTTCAGCCTCTTATTCACATGTTTCAGCAGTCTCGGTGCAAATATCGCCGCATACCCTGCATATCCAATCAGCACCGGAATGATCCATTCCGGGAAAATTCCCCATCTGCAATCATGCAGAAACCGCAGCACATAACAGAGATGACCGGCAAGAAACGCTGCCGTTCCGCCAAGCAGCGCTTTCTTGTTCTGCTTATGAATCAGCAGCGTATCGCCTAGCCCGCCCAGCAGCAGCCCAGCCGTCACCAGCAGGGAAATTTCATCTGCTGAAGATACATAGAACACTGTAAGAAGCGGCATCAGAAACGGTTTCAGCCTGCGCTTGCCTTTCCGTTCTGAATCATAGCAGTCATAAATCCCTGCCAGCAGAAAAAAGCTTCCTGCAAGCATTGCCAGTGCCCTGTTCATCCTTTTCCCCGCCAATCTCGCTTTTCATTGTACCAAAAAGGAACTGCTCTACACAGTTCCTCTCTTGTCTATTTCAGAATCGGCTGCAGTGCTTCTGCAAGCTTTTCCTTTTCTGCCTCAGCTTCCGCCAGCGTCTTGCCGAGCGTCGTGAAGTAAGTCTTGATCTTCGGCTCCGTTCCGGAAGGACGAACCACTACCGTTGCCCCATCTTCCAGGTGATACGTCAGCACATTGGCCTTCGGCAGACCGGTTTCTTCCGGCTTCTCGTAGTCAATTGCCCGGACGACCTTATCCCCTGCAAAGTCAGCCGGCGGATTCTTCCGCAGATCTTCCATGATGCCAGCCATCTTGTCCATGCCGGAAAGACCCGGGAACGAATAGCTGTCAACCTTGTTCAGATAGCGTCCGTACTGCTGATAGATCTCTTCCAGACGCTGCTTGATCGAAGAACCGATCGAACGATAATACGCCGCCATCTCGCAGATCAGCATACTTCCGACTACTGCATCTTTATCACGGACATACGGTCCGGCCAGATATCCATAGCTCTCTTCGAATCCGAAGATGAAGCGATCCGTTTCGCCCGCAGCTTCCAGCTGTGCGATCTGATCGCCGATCCACTTGAAGCCAGTCAGCGTATGGCGAAGCTCTACGCCATAATGCTCTGCCACTTTATCCGCCAGCGGCGTACTCACAATCGACATCACCGCAACCGGCTTCTCAGGCATTGTGCCCTTCTCGATTCTGCCAGCACAGATATAATCCAGCAGCAGCACGCCCATCTCATTGCCGGAAACCAGCTCATAGGAACCATCCGGGCACTTCATCGCAATGCCTACGCGATCCGCATCCGGATCCGTTGCCAGCATCAGATCAGCTCCCGTTTTTTCGGCAAGCTCCAAGCCCTTCTGCAATGCCTCGCGGATCTCCGGATTCGGATACGGGCAGGTTGTGAAATAGCCATTCGGGTATTCCTGCTCCGGAACAATGGTGATATCCGTAATGCCGATATCTCTCAGCACATGCGTTACCGGGACCAGACCGGTTCCGTTCAGCGGAGAATATACCAGCTTGAGGCCGGCGGTCCGGCAGAGACCCGGGCGAACCTGACGGGACTCAATTGCCTCATAGAGCGCCTGAATGCAGTCATCCTGAACGAACCTGATCAGCCCCTTCTCGACGCCTTCCCGGAACGACATATACTTCGCCCCAGTCAGCACATCCGTCTTCTGAATCTGTGCATAAACAACGCCAGCCGCATCATCAGTCATCTGGCAGCCATCCGGTCCATAAGCCTTATAGCCATTATACTGAGCAGGATTATGGGAAGCTGTGATCATGATGCCGGCATTGCAGTGATAATATCTCGTTGCAAAGCTTAATGCCGGAACTGGCATCAGCTCATCATAAATGCGTACATGGATGCCATTGGCCGCCAGTACCCCGGCCGCATCTCTGGCAAACGTCCAGCCCTTGAGACGGGAATCATAGCTGATTGCAACGGTCTGCGTTCCGCCCTGCGTCTTCACCCAGTCTGCCACGCCCTGCGTTGCCTGACGGACCACCCAGATATTCATCCTGTTTGTGCCGGCTCCGAGTGTTCCGCGCAGTCCGGCAGTGCCGAACTTCAAGGCTGCAGCGAACCGATCTTTGATTGCATTATCATCTCCGCGGATCTCACGAAGCTCGTTTGAAAGATCGATGTCCTTCAGATCAGCAGAACACCAGCGTTCATACTCCTCCTGATACATAGCAATTATCTCCTTTTCTTAAAAAAGGAAGATGCTCAGCGGCATCTTCCTGTTCGGACGGCTTCAGTCAATCAAGCAATGACTTTCTGAGCACGAAGCACTTCTTCGATCGTCTTGATGGCAACGTCTTCGTCATCTCCATCGCAGGTGACGGTGATTTCAGACTGTGTCGGAATACCCAGTGACATCACGCCCATGATGGACTTCATGTTAACGGTACGTCCCTTGTAAGCAACTTTGACTTCGCTCTTGAACTTGCTAGCTGCGTTGACTGCAACAGTAGCAGGGCGTGCGTGAAGTCCTACCGGATCCACAACAGTTACAGATATCTGCTTCATAGTTTTTTATCTCCTCCTGGTCGATTCTAGGATCATTTTACTTCACCCGTTCGCAAACTACAAGCGCTTACTTGTGTTTTAGCCATCCCTCACCAGAACAGCAAACCATTCCATCCGGGGCAATGGAACATCCGGTTTCTCACCTGTTCATTCCTTATGACAGAGGCGTCCGCTGCTGGCCTCTTTCTGCACAACCTATAGAAGATGAGGATATGCATTACTTTCCGGAATATCTCTGGTGCAGCGTCTTCCAGGAAGGCATCTCCTGACGAAGCCGATCCCATTCCAGGGTACTGGCATCAGGATAATCTTTTTTCAGAGCAGCGAATCACTGATCCATCCATTCCATCTCTTCGACTGCATTCCGGCAATGATCAGAAATGCAGTATTCTCCGATTCCGGTCTTCGCCATGCCATACAGCATGAGATCCATCACGATCGCCCATACCCTGCTCTGATCGTACTTCTCATCCTCAGCCGGTATCCCTCCCTGGCTGCCTGAACCGCGCGTCTGATCTCTGCGTACCGGACTTTTCTCAGATCGCATCCATGCCCATAGCAGAGATACACGCAAGGCAGAACAAACGCTGCATGCGTATACAGGTATCCCAGCACATCATCGCACCATTCCAGGCAAAAGCCACTGCCATCAAGCGCCTGCCCCAGCATCTTCCGATCTGGTTCCTCCGGCTTCTGATGCACATAGCCAAGCGTGAGGCCGGTCTTTCCTGCCCGGAATATTTTTACCGCATGTTCTTCCCGGACCCCGGCACTGCTCTGAAACCCAAACAGAACCTTCTGCTCCGGAGTCAGTCCATGAATCTTCTTTTCCATCTCCTGACAGAGAGGATTATTTCCGATCAGGACAAGCATCTTTCCATGAATTCCTGCAATCATGACCACCCGTGAAACGGGTGGTTTGTTCTAAGGCTATAAGCCTATTGTGCTAGCCAGCGTCTCAAGACGCTGGCTTCTCC
Source organism: Stecheria intestinalis (assembly GCF_009696165.1). Classification (GTDB taxonomy): domain Bacteria; phylum Bacillota_I; class Bacilli_A; order Erysipelotrichales; family Erysipelotrichaceae; genus Bulleidia; species Bulleidia intestinalis. The sequence continues at coordinate 20,730 of NZ_VUMN01000040.1, forward strand.
ATATTTCAATATGTCTAAGCCACTATGCACTTTTAACTATTG
>NZ_VUMN01000041.1 GCF_009696165.1 Stecheria intestinalis
ATACTTATATTATGCGTATTAAAAAGATTATTTATCAAGATATATCTATACTACATTCCGCCTGTTCGCAGCAGATCTCAGCGCAAAAGAAAAGGCGTAGACCCTTATTTTGGGTTTACGCCATTGAATGCCTGAAGGGTGGTATTTCCAGAAAAACAGATATCCGATTCTCGGATTGGATGTACTTGGGATCAATGGAGAATTTCCCAATCTTTCTCCTGCAGAAAATATTATTCTTCCAAGCTACAGGAAAATTTCATCACCCTCTTTTTTCTTTCCTTCATCTGCATTGAATGCTGTGGAAATCGACTGGCGTAAAAAACACCCAAATGCTGCAGAAAGCATCTCCAGGATGAATCGTGCCGACCGTCTTTCTGTTCAGCTAGAGGGAATCATTACTTTTCATCCTGAACTGCTAGTCTGCTATGAGCCGTTCCTTCATCTGGATCGCCAGGGCAGAGGGTTATTCGCACAATGTTTCAGCACGCTCACGGCAAGAAATAGTTCGGTGGTGATTATTACGTCCAGCATGACGAATTACCTTGGCGAAGATATCATGGTGAAAGATTCAGAATTCCTTACGGAAATCATTTATGAACAGGAAGGTAAAATCTGCATTGAAAAATAAGAAAAGTATCAGAATTGACTGGTCGCTTCTGCTTGCGATTCTGCTTCTGATTCTGGTCATTTTGAGATCAGATAGAAATTCGGCTCTGATGTGGACATATTTCAGACAGTTTCTCATTCTTGCCCCTGGAATACTTGGTGAGATGATTTTTCTGATTGCGGGAAGAGTGGATCTTTCTGTGGGAGGAACTATTGTTCTCCTGAAGCAGATTCTTTCTTATCTGGTTCTGTTCCGGAATCTTCCAGTTCTCCTTTCTGCAGCTTTATCTTTCGGCATAGCAATTGCAATAGGATTTGCCAAAGCAGCATGCACATGCAGTGTCCGATCCCCGTTTGAAGTCATTACCTATGGAATCGGATATCTGTTTACTTCTTTAGCCTCAGGGATGAATCTCTGGATTCTTCAGAATAATGCAAGTACTCAGAACGATTCTGTTTATGGAGTTCCGATTTATATTTTTACGATACTTGCAGTGATCTGCATCTGCTGGTTTCTGGAAAAGACGACAATCGGAAGAAGCATCAGGATTTTCGGGAGTGATTCGGCTCTATCAGACGCCATGCATATGCCGATCAGGAAAATACTGATTACCGCTTCTTTGCTCTGTTCATTTCTTTTTCTGGATTACATGCTGTGCCAGGTAAGCCGAACAGGTCTTCTCACTCAGCTGGATTCCGCAAATCTTACCTATAACATCCTTGCAGGAGGAATGATTGGAACACATATCTTCAGAAAGTATAAAAATGTTCTGCTTGGTCTTCTGGTGGGCACCCTTGAAATCATTCTGTTCAACGCAGCTACTCAGTTCTACGGACTTCCGAATATGCTGATCTGGACTTGCTACGGAGTGATTATTCTGATCTCAGTGTTCACAACTCCGGTTCTGAACGAATCTATTCGCTCACGAATTGAACAATGACAAAGATTCCTGGACTACCTAAAGATCTTCACACTAATTCAAAAGAGTGTCTCATTACATCTGAAAGGGCTTACAAATATACTCCTTGTAGAAGCAATGATCTGGGAATCATCATAGGAGGAAAACGAAAATGAAAAAGATTCTAAGTATCATCACAACGGCTGCAATGGTCTTTGGACTTGCAGGCTGCGGCGGTTCTTCTGCCTCTGCAAGCACCTCAGCAGCAGCCACCAGCGCTTCCGCAAGTGAAGCTGCTGCATCATCTTCTGCATCTGCTGCTGCCGATGCGGACCGTCTCGTTGCGCAGGGAGCAACTCCGAAAGTCGGTTATCTTGCTCCATCTCTGCAGACCGAATTCATGATCGGGATAGGCAAAGATCTTAAGGCAGAATGCGATTCCAGAGGGTGGGGCTATACAGAAGCTTCGTTTGATAACGATTCTGGAAAAGCAGTAACTTCAATCGAAAATATGGTTACTTCAGGAGTCAACGTCCTGCTTGCAATGGTTTCTGATTCTTCCTGCGATGATGCATTGAAAGCAGCGATGGATCAGGGAGTCGTTGTGGTTGAAGTCGGAGTTATCACTGATGCTTACGACATTGCATTGAATGTTGATCAGTATCATGTCGGTGAAATGATTGCGGAAATGGCTGCTGACTGGGCAGCTGCTGAGCATGATGGGAAAGTGAACTATGTTGTTTACACGACTTACCAGAATACAGACATGCAGAACAGAGGCCAGGGTATTCAGGATAAATTTGCAGAACTCTCCCCGGATTCTACTCTTCTTGAAGTAGTTGATATCGGAAAAGATGTTGTCGGTTCAGGTACTTCCACAACCGAGACGATGCTTCAGAAATACCCGGATATCGATATGATTCTCTGCTATGGTGATGCAGCAGCGACAGAATCGGTTGAAGCGGTCAAGGCTGCAGGAAAAGCAGATGGATTCGGAATCTTCTCTTGCGATGGAACCGAATCTGCTATCAAGAATATTGCTAACGGTGATGTTCAGCGTGGCACACTGCAGTTTGGATCGTTTGGCAAAATGGTTGCGGAGAATGTTCAGAAATATATCGAAGGAACCAGATTCCACGATGTTGTTACAATGGATCCGGTGAAGATCACAGCAGAAAATGTTGCTGATTACGAATAATCTGAACAGCAGAGAATAATTCACACACGGCAGGGAAAGGATTTATTCCCGACTCTGCCGTTTCATTTTATCGGAGGAGCTTATGAGTGAGAAACCAATACTGAGTATCCGGGATCTTCTGAAAACTTATCCGGGAGTGATTGCGGTCAATCACGTTTCATTTGATGTGATGCCTGGAGAGGTACACTGTCTGATCGGAGAAAATGGTGCCGGGAAATCTACTCTCATCAAAATGCTTTCAGGTGCAATCAGACCGGATAGCGGTTCAATGATCATTGAGGGAAAAGAATTCCGAGAGATGAGCCCGAAGCTTTCGAAGAGTCTCGGAATTGAAGTGATTTATCAGGAATTCATGCTTGTTCAAAGCATTTCCGTAGCAGAGAACATCTATCTGGGAGAGAATACAGATCATTCTGCCTTTGTGGATATGAAGGCAAGAGAAAAGAAAGCTGAAGAACTTTGCCAGGAGCTTGGTATTGATCTTAATCCCTCAGATACTGTGGGCAACTTGTCTCCAGGGAAACAGCAGCTGGTTGAAATCTGCAAAGCAGTAAGCAGAAATGTCAAGATTCTGATTATGGATGAGCCAACTGCACCGCTAACTGTCAAAGAAGTAGGAACTTTGTTCAGGGTCATCGCAACTCTGAAAAAACGTGGCGTAACAATTATCTATATATCGCATCGGCTTGAAGAACTCTTTGAAGTGGGTGATCGAATTACAGTCATGCGAGACGGAAAGTATATCACGACCACAGATGTGAACAGTATCAACCGGCAAGGCCTGATCAAATTGATGGCAGGAAGGGATCTTGTGGAACAGTATCCTGCAAGAAAGAGTTCAGTCGGGGAAGAAATTCTCCGGGTAGAGCATCTTTATGGCAATGGAGATTCAGATATTTCTTTTTCTCTTCATAAAGGCGAAATTCTCGGGTTTGCCGGGCTCGTTGGTGCTGGAAGAACAGAACTGATGAGAGTGCTCTACGGGGCAAATCCGATTGAATCCGGGAAGATTTTCATTGAAGGCAAAGAGGTTCATATCCATTCCTGTTCAGAAGCAATCAGACAGGGAATCGGTTATATTCCCGAAGATCGCAAGAACCAGGGTGTGTTTCTCAGACTGTCGATCAGGGCAAACGTAGTCATAAGCAATATCAGACATTTCTGCAATGGGGTATTTGTTGACAGCAAGAAAGAAACAGAAGTCACGAAGGAATATATCCGGAATCTTTCAATCAAAACGCCTTCAATGGATCAGCTGGTGGGCAATCTTTCGGGTGGTAATCAGCAGAAGGTTGTCATTGCAAAAACACTTGCTGCAAATTCAAGAATCGTGATATTCGATGAACCGACAAGAGGGATTGATGTCAGTGCAAAGCAGGAAATTTATGCACTGATGAACGATCTTGCGGAAAAAGGAAATGCGCTGATTATGGTGAGCTCAGATATGCCTGAATTGCTAGGCATGTGTGACCGGATCATTGTTATCTCAGAAGGAGCAAAGACCGGTGAACTCAGCCGCAGCGAATTTGATCAGAACAGAATTCTCGATCTTGCGTCAATCACCAGACAGGAGGCATAGCTGAAATGAAAGCTCTGGAAATCTATAAGAAGTACGGGACATATATCTTTCTCGTAATACTGATTGCTGTTTTCTCGATCATTGCTCCGGGATTCCTTTCCGGGACGAACTTCATCAATATTCTGAGACAGGTTTCCATTTTCGGAATTGTGGTAACCGGTGTTGCAATGGTCATGATCGGCGGAGGAATGGATCTTTCTGTCGGTGCTCAGTTAGCTGTTGATGGTATGCTTGCAGGAACCTTCATGGTTACGCTCGGACTGCCGATCTGGCTTTCTGCAATTCTCACAATTGTGGTTGGAATTCTGCTCGGGATGGTGAATGGTGTCATTGCAGTAAAACTTCATATTGCACCGCTGATTGTAACACTTGGAACGATGCTGGTCCTGCAGGGGGTTGCATATCTGATTACCGGCGGTTATCCGATTACCGGTATGCCTGATTCATTCAAGTTCATCGGGCAAGGTTATATTGGAGTGGTCCCTGTACCGGTTATTATCTTTGCGATCTTCGTCGTCTTCAGCTGGGTCGTGATGAACAAGACTTATCTGGGAAGATATATTTATGCGCTAGGCGGAAATCGTGAAGCAGCTAGACTAGCTGGAATTGATGTTGACAAGCTTACGGTTGCCATGTATGCGTTCTGCGGTTTTGCATCTGCAATAGCTTCTCTGATTCTTGTGGGCCGTACGAATGCCTCCCAGCCTGGAGCGGGTTCTACTTATTCCTTTGACTGCATGACTGCTGCGTGCCTTGGCGGTGTCTCGATCCGAGGAGGCGAAGGAAAGGTTTCCGGAACCATTGTTGGTGTTCTCGTCCTCGGTATTCTGGATAATGGCCTGCTGCTTCTTTCTGTGAATTCAAACGCACAGTCGGTCGTCAAAGGTCTGATTCTGCTGATCGTGGTTGCGCTTGATTCTCTTCAGGTTTCCAATAAGAAGACCATGGCTGCTGCAGTCGAAGGAAAGAAGGAATCCAAATGAGCCGTGAAAAATGCGCAGCCCATCCATTTTATGAGTTCAGAAAAGGAATCTATGAGATAGATGAATTCTGCTGCTCCAGCATCTTTCTGATTGAAGGAGAAGAAAAGGCTCTGGTGATCGATGCGGGAATCGGAATCGGTGATCTGAATAAGGTGATCCGCAGAATAACTGATAAACCGATCGAAGCAGTCGCCTCTCATAATCATCCGGATCATATAGGCGGTGCTTATAATTTCACAGAAATGTGGATGCATCCGCTGGATATTGATCCAGTGAGAACTGCAGAAAATTCCGATGTTGAAGAAAGACGCGGCTATGCAGATCTGATAACAAAACGCGAAGGAAAATGGTTCCCCTATGATCTGAAGGAGGACATCTTTGGATGGCCTTCCCAATGCAGGTTCAAGCCGATTGCAGATGGGCATGTATTTGATCTGGGCGGAAGAAGAGTAACCGCATGGCATTGTCCCGGACATACTCCTGGTGAACTTGTGTTTATTGATGATCTCACGCATACTCTGATTGTCGGTGATGCAGTGAATTGCAACTGGTATCTCGATCAGACAATTGCTGAGAGCCCGAACGCTGCGGTACGCAAAGCTTCGAATGCATTGAAACGGATTCAGTCTTTCAGTGATCAGTATGATTATGTGATCAATTCCCACCATGATTACAGAGGCTTCGGAAATCCGCTGAACCCGGATGTGCTTCCCAATCTGACCAGATGCCTTGAAAAACTATCGGAAGGCAAGGCGGAATTCCGCGAAGTGAAAGATCCGATGTCGGAGACCGGCGGGACAAGAATTTCTGCGATAGAAGGAGATGTACAGGTTTCTTCGTTCGGGGTCGGTATCAATCAGCTGTTAGGTTAGTTATTCTTAGTCTCCTCAGGACCCATTCAGTCCAGAGGAGTTTTTTCTGAATCATATGCTGTCTGAAAATCCGAAAATTCATATTGACATGCATGAAAATAATTATTATTTTATGAATGTAATCTGACGGGAAGGTTATCATCATTTATGAGCTTAACTCGTCTGCATAGGAACTAGTGCATTAGTGCTTTTTCTGCGGCAGGCGAGTTTTTTCTTGCCTGCGGCAGGAGTCTTTCAGAATGCTGTGCTGCAGACAGCAGGACGAAAGCGAAAGGGGGAACATCGTGAAGATAAGCAAAGTGCTGAACAACAGTTCAGCGGTCGTGATCGACGATGATAACTGCGAAGTTGTTGTCGTGGGACGCGGAATTGCCTTTCAGAAGAAACCTGGTGATCTCATCAATCCGGAATCAGTTGAAAAGAAATTCTGCTTGTCTTCCAGAGAACTGACAGCCAAATTTCAGGAAATCATTGTCTCATTGCCAATGGAAGAAATCACCCTGGTAGAGAAGATTGTTGAGATGATCAAGATGGGGCTGGGCAAGAAGTTCGGAGATTCCATCTATGTATCGCTCAGCGATCATATTCATTACGCGCTGAAGAATTACAGAAGGGGCATTAAAGTGACGAACAGCCTCCTGTATGACATCATGCGCTTCTATCCGGATGAATACGCCCTCGGAAAGAAAGGGCTTGAGATCATCAAGGAATCTACGGGCGTGAAGCTTCCGGATGATGAGGCAGGTTTCATTGCACTTCACATCATCAATGCAGAAACCGAAAATTCCATCGGAACTGATAAAGTAGAGCAGTCCACGAAGATCATTGAAGAAATTCTGGAGCTGATCCGGGATTACTTCGGAAAAGATATCCAGGAAGGATCTCTGGCATATTATCGGTTCATCAATCATCTCCGGTATTTCTCACAGCGGATCGTCAGCCATTCCACATTCCATGAAGACGAAAAGGATGCTGATCTGCTGAATATGATGAAGCTCACCTATCGGGAGTCCTATCTCTGTGCAGTCAATATCAGAGGATTCATCAAGGGAAGGTATGACGTGGATATCGGCAACGAAGAACTGCTCTATCTGGTGATTCATATCCAGAGAGCAATCTACAACAAGCAATAGGAGAATAATATGGGCAAATATGAGAAACTGGCCGCTTTCATCATTGATCATGTCGGCGGCAAAGATAACATCGAGAGTGCGAATCACTGCATGACCAGACTCCGGATCAAGCTGAAGGATGACAGCAAGGCAGATCGCAAAGCACTGGATTCAAATAAAGACATCATTTCAACTCAGGCAGCAGAAGGAAAACTTCAGATCATCATCGGAACACAGGTCGGAGATGTCTATGAAGATTTTGTCCGTCTGACCGGAGCAGGCGAGAGTGAAGAAAAGGAAGAACAGAATAAGGGATCATTCATGAACCGCTTTGCTGCATTAATCACGAAGATCGTGGTTCCTTCACTCGGTGTTCTGTGTGCCTGCGGAATCATTGCGGGCATCAATTCCATTCTGCTTGCAACCGGAGTCATCACAGCCGGAGATGGCGCCAATATCCTGCTCTCTGATCTCGGCAGTGCATGTCTGACTTTCTTCCCGGTCATTCTCGGATATACCAGCGCAGTTGCCTTCGGAATGGATCCGTTTGTCGGAATGATTCTCGGCGCGTTCCTGATTTTCCCGGGCATTGTGGACTCCATCAATGCAGGCGATCCGCTGTTCACTGCGTTTGAAGGAACTGTATTAGCAATGCCGGTCTATAAGACCTTCTTCGGCATTCCGATCATTTTCCCTTCAACCGGATATACCTCAACGGTAATTCCGATCATGCTGGTGAACTACATTGCTTCAAAGATTGAGAAATGGTTCAAGAACCATCTGCCGGCAGTTACCCGTCAGTTCATGGTTCCGTTCCTGABAATTCTTGTTGCAGGAATCATCGGCGTTCTTCTGATCGGTCCGGTATCCATGATTCTGCAGAATGGTCTGCAGGCAGCGCTCAACTTCCTGATTGAGAAGTCGAAGATCCTGGCATTTGCGATCATCACGCTGATCTACCAGCCGCTCGTCATCTTCGGTCTGCACTGGCCGCTGATTACCCTCGGCATTATGGAATTCGCAGCCGGCGGAAGCACGCTGATCGTTTCTTCGATTTTCCCGGCGAGCTTCACGCACATGGCCGCCTGCCTGGCAGTATTCCTCCGCACCAAGAGCACCAAGATGAAGAACATTGCACTTCCGGCATTCCTGAGTGCCTGCTTCTGCATCATTGAACCTTCGATCTATGGCGTGACGCTGCCAGTGAAGAAACGGTTCGGATACTGCATGGCCGGCGGTCTGGTCGGCGGCCTGATTCTTGTCCTCTCGAATTCTCCGATGTATGCCATCAGCATGGGTGTCACCGGCTTCATGGCCTTTGTGAATCCGGCTTCTAAAAGTTTCAGCGGCCTGATCTGGTGTCTCATTGCATGTCTTGCGGCAATGGCTGTCACATTTGCACTGACCTGGTTCAGCTATAAGCCAGGTGAAGACGGTGAGAATGAAGACGATGTTCAGTACACGCAGGTAACAAATATCACTCATGAAAAGGAAGTCATCCATTCTCCGATGAAGGGCGAAATCAGGCCGCTGTCTGAGATGAAAGATGATGCATTCGCAAAAGAATCTCTCGGGAAAGGAGTATGCGTGATTCCCTCTGAAGGAAAGATCGTCGCTCCATTCAGCGGAACCATCACGGCACTATTTCCGACTGGTCATGCGATCGGCATCACTTCAGACCATGGCACAGAAGTCCTGATTCATGTCGGCTGGGATACTTATAATCTCAAGGAAGGTTTTTTCAGAAAACATGTGAAACAGGGCGATCATGTCAGTGCCGGCGATACGCTGATCACGTTCGACATCAACCAGCTGAAGGAAGCTGGCTATGATCCGATCACCGCAGTAGTTGTCTCGAATTCTTCCGATTATCTCGATATCGTCGGGTTCGGGAAGACGGCAGCAGATTTCAATGATGATCTGCTGGCAGCACTCGTATCAAAACCTGCAGAAGCATCTGCAGCTTAGGAGGAATCATGGAACAGGAGGAACTTCTGAATCATATCCGCGGAGCTCTGATCGGATGCGCTTATGGCGATGCAATGGGAATGCCGACAGAGATGCTGACACGAGAACATATCGATCTGGCATTTCCGGAAGGAGTACAGTCGTTTTCTCCTTCCACGGAATTTGATTTCATCGGCCGGCGGTTTGAAGCAGGGGAAGTGACGGACGATACTGTCAATACGCTGCTGGTATGCAAGTCGATCATCGATGGAAAAGGGGAATTCGATGTCCATGCTTACCTGGACCTGCTGCGGAAGTGGATTGAAGAGAACAAGGAAACAAGTGCATTCGTCATCGGTCCGAGCACGGCAAGAGCGCTGCAGCTGATTGCAGAAGGAACCCCGATTGAAAAAGCAGGAAGATTCGGAACCACCAATGGGTCTGCCATGAAAGTGAGCCCGATCGGCCTGATCAGCGACTATCATGATATGAAGCAGCTGGTAGATCGGACAGAGCAGCTGTGCCTGCCGACGCATCATAACTCGATTGCAATTGCCGGGGCTTCCATGATTGCTGCAGCCGTGAGCTATGCCTTGCGCGGGAATGACTCCATGGATGAACTGATTTCTGCAGCTGAAGAAGCAGAAGCAGAAGGCAGAACGAGAGGCTTCCAGCTTCCTGGTCCTTCCCTTTGCTTGCGCACAGAACTTCTGAGAAAGCGGATCCGGGAAGCTCCTGCCCAGGTTCCTCAAATTATTGAAACAGAATTCGGGATGGGAATGGAAACTGCAGAAACTGTTCCTGCCGTGCTTGCGATCGTTGAACTCGCCGGAGGAAAGCCGATGAAAGCAGCCAGAATCGCAGCAAATATTGCCGGTGATACCGATACCGCAGGAGCGATTGCCTGTGCAATCTGCGGAGCGATGAATCCGGAATTTGATCCTTCGGAAGTAAAGCTGCTGAAAGAAAGAAATCACATCGATTTCGATGCCTACGCAGAAGCTCTTCTTCCTTATGTCAGATAGAACCCGAAAGAAGCCATCCGGCTGAAGCCGATGGCTTCTTTCTGCACAGGGATGACCGGCTCAGAGAAGAATTCCGAAGGCTTTCGTATCCTTGCAAATCAGTTCTGAACAGAGATAATAATCAATAAGAGGTATGCAGATGACAAACACAGTCTGGATCTGGATTATTGCCATAGCTGCAATCGCAGCAGAACTCATCTTCTATCTGGTGCAGAAGAAAAAGCAGGACCGTCTATCTGAAAAAGCGATGGACCTGGTAATGCATGGAAATCTCGATGAACTGGATCAGCTTGTGGACAGTCCCGAGATGCAGAAGAGCTTCCCTCTCTACAATCGTCTCTATCTGAAACTCAACGCGTCCATCATGCGCGGAAATCTGAAGAAGACAGATGAACTGTTCGAAGAGATCGGCAGGACGAATATGACGGATCAGCAGAAAGCGGCTTATGCCATGATGGGATTCCAGTATTATCTTCCGCTTGAGCGGAAAGAGGAATGCGGCCAGTACAAGGTGATGCTGGATACGATGAAGGGCAATGAAGCGATGAAGAAGTATGCCGATCAGGCATTCGGAATCGTCTATGATGGCCAGACGGACTCTCTGGAAGCGCTTCTGAAGAAGAACCAGACCGCGAATCCGGCTCAGAAAGCAATCAATGAATTTCTGATTGCGAAAACGTATGAGAACCTCGGAGACCGGGACAATGCACTGAAGTATCATTAGCTTTCCAATCAGCACCTTCAGGAGAGTGCAAAGCAGAGGCTGAAAAATTCCTGATCCTTGCGGCAGGCATCGGAGCCTGCTTTTTTCCGGCTCTGCAGGATGCTAAAATGTGCTTGATATCTGAGGGGGGACATGATCATGGGAACACTGATCAGCGCAGAGAATACGTGGATGCTGATGGCAGTGATGTTCGGCAGCGTCGCATTTACAATCTTTCTGGAACAGAAGTATGTCTGGGCAAGCCGGATCAGCGGTGCCGTCATTGTTCTGATCATTGCGGTATGCCTGACAAATTTCAGAATCATACCGACGAATGCGCCGCTTTTTGATGATGCTGTGTGGGGCTATGCAGTGCCGATGGCAATTCCGCTGCTTCTTCTGCAATCTGATCTGAAGAAGATCCTGCACGAAACCGGACCGATGCTCGCCATCTTCCTGATCGGAGCGGCAGGGACTGTGGCAGGGGTGATTCTCGGCTATGAACTGCTGAAGAAAGCAATCCCGGGTCTGGCTGGTGTGGCTGCGATGATGGCGGGATCCTATATCGGAGGAGGTGTGAATTTCACTGCTCTTTCTGCAGCATTTGATGTCGATGACACACTGATCTCTGCCGCAACCGTTGCTGACAATCTGAATATGGCGATCTACTTCATGGTGCTGATCGGGGCTGCAGGGAATGCCTGGTGCCGGAAACATTTTCCGCACCCGCATATCGATGAATTCGAAGCAGGCAGAAAAGACGATGGAAAAACCCAGGCGGAAAAGTACTGGACACGCAAGGATATTTCGCTGAAAGATATCGCTTACTGCATGGCTTACAGCGTAATCGTCGTCACGATCGCTAAGCTCATCGCATCCGGACTTGCCGGCGTGATTCCGGAAGGAAACTGGTTTCTGAACATGATCAGCGCTTTCTTCGGATCTCAGTATGTCTGGATCACCACGATTGCCATGCTGTTTGCGACGCTCTGCCCGAAGCAGGCCGCTTCGATGCACGGGGCACAGGAGCTTGGCACCTGGCTGATCTATCTGTTCTATTTTGCAATCGGGGTACCGGCAAGCATTCCGCTGATTCTGCGCAATGCGCCGCTGCTGCTCGTCTTCTGCCTGATTGCTGTTGCAGTCAATATGCTGTTCTGCTTTGCCGGCGGCAAGCTGCTTCACTATTCGCTGGAAGATGTCATCATTGCTTCCAACGCAAATATCGGCGGACCGACTACTGCCGCCGGCATGGCCATCTCGCAGGGCTGGTACAAACTTGTCGGACCGGCTATGCTGGTCGGAACGTTCGGCTATGTGATCGGAACTTACCTTGGCATCATCGTCGGCAGTCTGCTGGGAGCATGATATGAGAGAATTTATCAGAGAACCGGTTCCGTCGGTCCGGATTCCGGATCAGGAAACAGAACCGCAGTTTATTTCCGAACCGCTGGTTCCGGTTCTGGAAACAGAACGGATCCGGATCCGGATGAAGTATCCTCTGCTTGGCATGAAACAAGCAGAAGAAAGATGCATGCTTCGCATGAGCGTCTATGAGATGCTGCAGAAAGCTTCCGAATCACTGGAATCAGGCTTTTCGCTTGTGATCTGGGATGCCTGGCGTCCGTTTGAGCTGCAGAAAGAGCTGTTCACTGCCTATTCTGCAGACATCATCCGTGACTTCCATCTTGAGAATCTGCCTGAGAAGGAACGGACCGAGTTCATTTCACAATTTGTTGCTGATCCTTTGAAGAATCGCAGGTTTCCGCCTGCTCACACGACTGGCGGGGCAATTGATCTGACCATGGCAGAAGATGAAAAAGAACTGGACTTCGGAACTGACTTTGATGCATTCTCAGAGAAGACGAATACCGATTGGTTTGAACTCCATGATGAAGATACGAAGATCCGGAATCGAAGAAGAATGCTCTATCATGTGATGACGCAAGCTGGCTTCACGAATCTCCCATCGGAATGGTGGCATTATGAATACGGAGATAGGAACTGGTCCCGTCTGACCGGCAGACCGGCGCTTTATGAAGGCATCTGGACTCTGGGAGAAGAATAATGAAGGTCACAAGGAAAACGGAAATCCTGATTCTCTTTATTATGTCTGCATTGATCTACCTGCTGCAGATCCTGTTCTTTCATGATCCGCATAATACGTTCTTCTATCTCTTCCAGGATATGGCGTTTCTGCCCGTCTCCATTGCCATTGCGACGATTGCGGTCGGAGCGATTCTGGATCGCAGAGAGAAGAGAGAGAAACTGCAGGGAACCAGAATGCTGAGAAGCACGTTCTTCACCGGCATCGGGGCGGAAATCATCCTGAAGCTCCATGACTGTGCAGATCCGATCTGCAGGAATCTTCTTTATTCTCCAGCAGATGAAGCAGAAGTGAAGACAAAGCAGGAGCAGATCAGAGAAACGGAATTCACAATCACGCTGACGGAAGAGGCTTATGAGTCTGTTCGGAAGATTCTTACGGAAAATCAGACCAATCTCTTTGTGCTTGCCGCCAACGAGAATCTGATGGCAGAAGAGAACTTCACGAAGCTTCTATGGGGGCTGTTTCATCTGATTGATGAATTCCGCCTGAGAGGATCCTGGCAGAATCAGAATGAAGCAGACCGCGAGCATCTCAATGAAGATTTCGCCAAGGTATATCGTCTGCTGCTGATCAACAGCGTGGATAATGCATGGTGGCTGAAGAAGACCTATCCGAACTTCTACGGAACCGCTTCTTCAAAGTACAGCCTGGAAAAAGGGACAGGAGGAAACCGAGGCAATCAGAATGGATTACGATAAAGCAGAACAATTCTGGATTGAGAAAGACCGCAATGCGGTCCGGATGGATCCGGAAGATCTCAGCAAGGAGATCGGTGCATTTCTCCATTCTCATCGGGTATGTGCATTTGCCTGCGCGGCAGGGGACTTTGTCCGCTGCACGCCTCTTGAATACACATATGCCAATGGAAGCGTTTATATCTTCTCAGAAGGAGGACTGAAATTCAGAGCCCTCCGCAGCAATCCCCATGTATGTCTGGCTGTGTACGAAGATCATCCGCAGTTCGGCAAGCTGAAAGGCCTGCAGATATCAGGAATTGCAGAACTGATCGAGCCATGGTCAGAAGAATATCTGAGCCTGCTGAAGATCAGAGGGATTCCGGCAGACTCTCTGAAGAAGCTGCCTTCAGAGATGTATCTCATCAAGGTGATTCCGGAGAAGTTCGATTTTCTGAATTCAGACCTGAGACAGAGAGGCTTCAGTTCCCGGCAGCAGCTTGTTCTGAAATAAGCAGGAGAGGACTGTATGAAGCAGATTCTGATTGAACATTGCGAGCTTGAAGACTTCAGCACGCTTACATCAAAAAGACAATCCATCCTGATCCGGGATGGAAAGATCGCAGAGATCGGCGATTCTGTTTTCCCGGAAGGAGACTATGAGACAATTTCGGCAGATGGCATGCTTGCAATGCCTTCCTTTGCGGACTGCCACAGCCATATCAGCCAGAGCATTCTCAAAGGACCGATGGACGACTATCCGATCACCCAGTGGCTCATCAGAAAATTCCAGATTGATGCCATGATGACTGAAGAAGAGAACTATTATGCTTCTCTGCTCGGATGTCTGACTGCATTGAAATGCGGAACCACCGTCCTGAATGAAATGTCCTGGCCGAATCTCCTGGAAGGAAATCTTCGGGCGATCCGGGATTCCCGGATCCGGGCTGTCTATGGTGTCAGCACTACCGACATTCCGGAAAATAAAGAGATGCCGATGTTCTCGATCGAAGAAGCTCTCCGGATTCATCAGAATGTCTACGATCGGGTAAATGGTCTTGATGGGAAGCTGAAAGCCTCCGTCGCACCCGCAGGACTTCCAGCTGTTTCTTCTGAGATGGCTGTTGCTTTGAAGAAGTTTGCCAATGAGCACCAGATTCTCTACCACACCCACCTTGCCGAAGGAAAGATGGAGACCGAACACGTGGCAAGGCGATATGGCCTGCATGGCGAAGCAGAAGCTCTGAACCAGCTTGGCATCCTGGATTCTCATACGCTGCTTGCCCATAGCATCTGGCTGAATGATCATGAGCTTGACTTGATCCGGGACAGCGGAGCAATTCCGGTGCATTGTCCTTGCACAAACATGAAGATCGGAGATGGCATTCCGCCGATTGCCGCAATGCTGAAGAAAGGTATTCCGGTGACATTCGGCTGTGATGGCGAGGCATCCAGCTCCAACCGCGATATGATCCGCGAAGCAAGAACCGGAGCCTACCTTCAGAAAGCAGCAACGAATGATCCGACGGTCATGGATGCTGGCACGGTCTATCGGATGATGACCGTCAGCGGCTGGAACGCTCTCGGCTATGATGATCTTGGCGAATTGAAAGAAGGAAATACCGCAGATCTGATACTCGTGGATATGGACCATGACATTGGTCTCATCAGCAGAGAGTACC
The DNA here is from genome assembly GCF_009696165.1 of Stecheria intestinalis. GTDB lineage: Bacteria > Bacillota_I > Bacilli_A > Erysipelotrichales > Erysipelotrichaceae > Bulleidia > Bulleidia intestinalis. Next base: position 15,391 of record NZ_VUMN01000041.1, read on the forward strand.
GTCTGAATAATTTCCTCTATGCCGGAGACGGACATTGCGTGGATACTGTGATCCTGAATGGAGAAATGCTGGTCAGACATGGACGGGTTACGTTTCTCGATGAAGAAGAAGTACTGGAAAAAGGAGCAGAAGTGATCAGCGGTCTGAACCGCAGAATCGCTCTCCTGTAAGGAAAGACATTATGAAATACAGACCTCAGAAGCTAGTGAACGCCCAGGGAAAAATGTGGCACATCGGATTAGATGAACATGATATTGCAAAGCACGTGATTCTTCCCGGCGATCCGGATCGCTGCAAGATGATCGCAGCACAGTTTGATGAGCAGAGACTTGCAGGGGTATCGAGGGGAAATCCGACCTATACCGGAACCAAAGACGGAATCGGGGTCTCTGTGATGTCTACCGGCATGGGCAGCATGGCGATGGCAGTCTGTGTCGAGGAACTGAAAGAAATCGGTGCAAAGACACTGATCCGGCTTGGAACCGGAGGATGCCTGCAGAGAGATATTCCGCCCGGATCCTTCGTGATCGGCACAGCTGCAGTCCGAGGCGACGGATGCACGAAGGAATATATTGACGAGACTTATCCTGCTGTGGCAGATCCGGATGTCGTGCTGGCACTCCGTGAGTCCTGCCGGGAATTCGGGGTCACGCCTTATACCGGCATACTGCGCAGTCATGATGCCTTCTATATGGAAAGCCCTGGGGCCCATGAAGGACTGATTGACCGTGTGCAGAAATGGACAGATGCCCATGTGCTTGCCTTGGAGAATGAGAGCTCTGCACTGTTTGTCGTCTCATCCTTGCTGGGTGGCTTAAGAGCAGGTACGATCCTTCTGACCGGTCAGAATCTCTATGACAGCTACGGCAGAATGACAACCTCGAGCACGCCCGATTATCCAGCTAAAGTAGATCTGCTCTCAAAGATCACGTTAAGGGCAATTGAGAAGATTGACCGACTGCCTGACCTGTAAGGAGCAGGACAGATTGATTCTCTGATTCATCAGCGTCTGAAAGGGGAAAAAGTCAATGAACCATGAGATCCTGGAAAACAGGCAGCTCAATGAGAATTTCTGGCTCATGAAGACAGCCTGCAGCGATCATCCGGAACCAGGGCAGTTCTATATGCTGCGCTGCTGGGAGCACTATCCGCTTCTGTCCCGTCCGATCAGTGTCTTTGATGCGGATGAGAACTCAGTCAGTTTTCTGTACAAGGTGGTCGGAGAAGGGACCGAACGGTTCACGAAGCTGCGCAGAGGGGATTCCATCACTTTGAGCAGGCCGCTCGGCAATGGCTTTCCGAAGGTTTCCGGGAAGACAGCTATGGTCGGCGGGGGAGTCGGGATCGCACCGCTGTATCTTGCTTCAAAGACCCTCTTTGGAACAGCAGGCACATCCGTTGATCTCTTTCTGGGCTTTTCCGGGACCCCGGTTCTGGAACAGGAATATGCTGCCGTCTCAGACCATCTGGAGGTCAAGCTGGGAGGCTATATCACGGATGACATCGATCCGGAATCCTATGATGTGATTCTTGCCTGCGGGCCGATGGTCATGATGAAAGCACTCTATCAGAAGTGCCTGAAGCACGGGAAAGCAGATGCGCTCTATGTGTCCATGGAAGCGAGGATGGGATGCGGCATCGGCGTGTGTCTGGGGTGTTCTCTGGAGACTGAATCCGGCACGAAGCGCGTATGCAAGGATGGGCCGGTGTTCCGGGGAAGCGAGGTATTTTTCCATGAGTGAGGCACTGAAAACAGAATTCTGCGGAACACTGTTCCGCAACCCGGTTCTGCTTGCTTCAGGAACGTGCGGGTTCGGCCAGGAGATCAGTGAATACTTCGATCTTGAACAGCTGGGCGGAATCTGTTCGAAAGGTCTGACCCTGGAACCGCGTAAAGGAAATGAAGGGATCCGTATCCATGAAACCCCATCTGGCGTCATGAATTCCATCGGTCTGGAGAATCCGGGCATCAGGGCCTATCTGAAAGAGGATCTGCCATGGATCCAGACAAAGAATCTCGTGAATCTTGTGAATCTCGGCGGCCATTCCATCGAAGACTATGAAGAAGGAGCCAGGCTGCTGAATGATGCGGGGATCGAATTCCTGGAATTGAATATTTCCTGTCCGAATGTGAAGAATGGCGGCATGAATTTCGGCGTGAAGGCAGAGGTAGCCGCAGAAGTCGTGAAGCGGATCCGCCGCATCTTCACCCGCAAGCTGATTGTGAAACTGTCTCCGAATGCAGAGAATATCACCGAGCTGGCAGAGGCATGCGAAGCAGAAGGGGCAGATGGGCTGTCTCTGACGAATACGTATCTCGCGATGGCGATTGATATCGAACGGCGCAAGCCGGTCTTTAACAATGTCTATGCCGGTCTTTCCGGACCTGCTATCAAGCCGATTTCGCTGCGCATGGTTCATCAGGTGTCGCATGCCGTGAAGATTCCTGTGATCGGCATCGGCGGCATCGCTTCTTCAGATGATGCGATCGAGTACATCATGGCAGGTGCTTCTCTGGTTGAAGTCGGAGCGGCATCCTTTGCGGATCCGATGCTTGCTGCGAAAATTGTCGATGGGATGGAACAATGGGTGAAGCAGCACGGTCTGGAGAATATCAGCGAAATCCGGGGAATTGTCTGAGATCAGGAAGGGAAAGAACATGGAAGAAACAGAGGGATATCGTCTCGAAAAAGACTCAATCGGCGAGAAGCTGGTGCCGGCAGATGCCTATTATGGCGTGCAGACTCTGAGAGCTTATGAGAATTTCCGCATTTCCGGCTATCGTCTCCATCCGGAGATGATCCGCTCACTGGCACAGATCAAGAAAGCCTGCGCGAAGACGAATTTCGAGAGCGGAGAACTGCCGGAAGAAAAAGAACAGGCAATCATGCAGGCATGTGATGAGATCATGGATGGAAAATACGCGGATCAGTTTATCGTCGATCCGATTCAGGGCGGGGCCGGAACTTCGATCAATATGAACGCAAACGAAGTCATCGCCAACCGGGCTATTGAGATTCTCGGCGGCAGGAAAGGGGACTACAAGCTGGTCAATCCGAATGATGATGTGAACTTCGGACAGTCCACCAATGATATCTTTCCCTCGTGCGGCAAGATCACTGCACTGAAGCTGCTGATCCAGGCAAGAGCCCAGCTTGCCAGGCTTGCCGAAGCCCTGGACCGGAAATCAGAAGAATTCGACGGAGTGATCAAGATGGGCCGCACCCAGCTTCAGGATGCTGTTCCGATCCGCCTCGGCCAGGAGTTTGCAGCATATGCTGCGGTTGTCAGACGTGACGTCCGCCGTTTCGACAATGCGGAGCGGGAAATGAGGACTCTCAATATCGGCGGCACAGCAATCGGTACCGGCATCAATGCAGACGTGAAGTATGAACATGCCATTGTCCGCAATCTCAGCGAAATCACCGGCCTGGAACTCAGGCAGGCTTCCGATCTCATCGATGCTACTCAGAACCTCGATGGATTCGTCGCTGTCTCTGCGGCAACCAAGACATGTGCCGTGAGTCTTTCCAAGATTGCAAATGACCTGAGACTCATGAGCAGCGGTCCGTACTGCGGCTTCGGGGAAATCAATCTCCCGGCAAAGCAGAATGGATCTTCGATCATGCCAGGCAAAGTGAACCCGGTCATTCCTGAAGTCGTGAACCAGGTTGCCTTCAATGTGTTCGGCAATGATGTCACAATCCAGTGTGCTGCCGAAGCGGGACAGCTGGAACTGAATGCCTTTGAACCGATTATTTTCTATAATCTCTTTCATTCCATTGAGCAGATCCGCAATGCGGTATCGACTTTCATCGATAACTGCATCGTCGGCATCACCGCCAATCAGGAACATTGTGAAGATCTCGTCAATCACAGCGTCGGCATCATCACTGCTGCAGCTCCTTACATCGGCTATATGAAAGCAGCTTCCGTCGCAAAAGAAGCGATGAAAACCGGAAAGCCGGTGAAAGAGATCCTGCTTTCCAGCCATCTGATGGACCAGAAAGAAGTCGTGGCTATCCTCGACCCGCGCCGAATGACAAAACCTGGAATCAAAGGCCTTGTGAAGATGCGGAAGCTGAGAACCGGACGGATCGATTCCATTCGCAGAAAGCACAGGAAGAACGATCAGTAAGAACCAGATTATAAAAGAAAAACCGCATAATCAGCGGTCAATGGCGTAAACCCAATTCAAGGTTCACGCCTTATTTTCTTATTGGTCGCAAGAGAGGAAGCTGCAGCTTTCGCAAGCGCAAAAAAGCCCCTGTCAGGAAAAGAATCGTAAATTTTTAATATG
>NZ_VUMN01000042.1 GCF_009696165.1 Stecheria intestinalis
CGGTATCCCCTTGAGTATCAATGTTCAAAAATGGGATTGGATTCTGCCAACTTCTTCCTCTTATACAAGAATCCACGATCCATGCCGGCAATACCGGATTTGCCTTGCGGAAAAACCGGACACTACATTCAGTGAGACAAAGACTTTGTCAGAGAATGATTTACGCTTTGACATAGAACCAATCCTCTGAAACTAAAGAGTATGCGGACAACAGAAGTGAGAAATCAGAATAATGTTTCATCTTTAAGATGCCTCCTGATTTCTACTGCCTGCGCCGACCGGAGGGAGGCGCCCGATTTTGATAATTCTGTCAATATCTTTTAGAAGAAAGTGTAGAAAAAAACACCCATACCGTTTGTGAGTATGAGTGTATGCGTCATCAGTTCAACAAAAGTTTAACTTAATGACGTTGGGATCGCTCCTCTTTTTTTCATAACTATTCTGCTGCTTCTTCCGCAGGCTCTTCTGAGGACTCCGGCTCTGCCGTTTCTTCATCCGGAACATACTTGATCACAACGTGACGAGCTGCCCCTTCTCCTTCGGATTCCGTCTTGATATTGTGCCATTCTCCAAGCGTCTTATGAACCACCTTACGCTCATCGTTCGGCATCGGATCCATCGCTGCATCAATATGAGAACGCTGCACCTGCTTTGCAGTACGCTTTGCAATAGACGCAATCCGGTGATAGCGGTCTTCTTTGTAGTGATTGACATCAATCAGCACATCAATGCGCTTGCGGAACTCAGAATTGACAGCCCCTCTTACCACCGTATTCAATGCGGCAAGCGTCTTGCCCATACGGCCAATCAGAACAGCATTATTATCTGCATTCAGATTGACGATGAAGCTTCCGTCGCGCTCTTCAATGGCAACCTCGATATCAAGATCGATGCCCATGAAGTAATTGCCGAGATAATCAAACAGGAACTCTTTGACATCATCTTTGCTGAAGACATCAGCAGAAACAGAATCCTCTTTCTGCTCTGTCACGGTATAGGACAGATCTTCGACATTGCAGTTCTTTTCTTCTGCAGCCTTCTGCAGAACTTCTTCCAGAGTCGTACCAGTATAGTTGGTCATGCCTGTGCCTCCTTTGCCTGTCTATCATCAACAATCTTCTGCACGATGAGTGTCTTCACAATAGTAACCAGTGAATAGATCGTCCAGTATACAGACATGGCAGCCGGCCACATGAGACCGAATACCAGAATCATGACCAGCATATAGATCTGCATCATCTTCTGCTGAGAAGAATTTGCCGGAGCATCAGGACGGCGGTGATGCTTGGCAGCTTCTGCTTCTGCCCGCTTCTTGGAAAGCTTCTGCGGCAGCATCATCGATACATACTGTGCCAGACCCATGATTGCGAAGATCAGAAGATATCCCCACATTCCACCGCGGATTCCATCGAGCACTTTTGTCTCAAGACTGAGTCCCATGAAGGTACCGGTCTTGACTGCAGTCGCTCTCTGTACAGCCTGATACATCGCAATGATGATCGGAAACTGCAGGAATGTAACCAGAATCATGCTGAACGGATTGATGTTGTACTTCTTGTATAATGCCTGCTGTTCCTGAGCCATGCGCATCTGAGATGCCTGGTCGGTTTTGCCTTCATATTTCCTGGTGATTTTTTCAATCTCCGGCTGCAGCATCTGCATTTCCTGGGTTGCAATTGTGGACTTCAGCGTGAATACCAGGAGGATCGCATTGACAGCAATGGTCAGCACGGCAATTGCACCCGCAACGCCGATCGAAGGAGCGAGACGATTCAGCACCTGAGCCATCGGCCAGACCAGAATGGCACTGAACCAGTTCTCGGAATTCATTGTTTCATTGAACGTCGTGGAGGAAGTGATCTGCTTTACTGCACCTGTCTCATCAGTCGGAACCGAGCATCCGGCGGCGGAAACCGCAAACAGAACGACGGCACTGAGGAGAAGGACTTTTTTCATTCGGGAAGAATTGAATTTCATTAGGTTCTCCTTATAAATAGAACTATTTCATTGTAGACTTTAGGAACAGTTTTTCCAAGTTCTTTTTATTGGCTTCATAATCGAGATTCTTATATCCGAAACGCACAATCAGAATGGCATCTTGCGGGCATGAAGAAAAGTCGATCAGATCCTGACACATCATTCTGACCTGGCGTTTGATATGATTCCGATCCACTGCACACCCGATCTTTTTCGAAAGAGAAATACCAATTCTGGCTTCTTCTTCTTTCTTTTGGGCATGGTAGAGCACGAAGCTCATGTTTGCTTCTTTTTTCCCGCCGTGGATCAGGGACTGGAATTCCTGGGATTTACGAACTCTGTTTTTCTTCTTCATAAGATAAAAAATACCACCTGACTGGTGGCACTTTCTGTTAAGCTGAGAGAACTTTTCTGCCTTTTGCTCTGCGTCTAGCTAAGACCTTACGTCCACCCGGAGTGCTCATGCGAGCTCTGAATCCATGGGTCGACTTGTTTTTTCTCTTGCTCGGCTGGTATGTTCTTTTCATTTCATGCCACCTCCCGCTTCTTTATTAAGAACAATCGCTTATATATCATACTTATGGGCATTTCGATTGTCAATGCAAAGTTTTTCGCATAATGAAAAGGTTTTCGGCTGTATATTCAGCCCCCTGAATGAAATATAATAGAACAGCATATGAGGAGCAGAAACTGATGACAGGAACACTGATGACACTGATCTTGTTTGCATTCATGATCGTGATGATTCTGAGAGTAGTGAAACTATACGGAAGGCAGAAGAAGAACCAGAAGATCCTTGATCTTCTTGATCTGGTTCATGAACCGGATCAGTTCTTCCCGGCTGCAGAAGCCTATGTCACAGGTCAGAAAGACCCGGAATTCAGAGCGAAGGGATATGTCATGAAGCTCTGGGGAGATACTCTCTACGAAAAGGATGATAACTTCAGAAAAGACCTTGAAGCCCTGGATCTTTCCGTTCTGATCGGGGATCTTTCGAAGAAGGATTCCGGCTATGATCTGAATGAAGATTCTTTCTTCTATCTGTATATGGCGATTCCGAATCGTCTTTATTACCGGAAGAATACGGAACTATTGAATCTTCTGGAAGAGAAGATGGAGACCGTATCCGGCCAGCTATCCGATACGCTGCTGCTGGCCATGCACCAGGCAGCGATGAAACTGTATGAGAACAAAGATGACTGCGGCAAGGACTTCTTCCGGAAAGTTCTGGATGGAGACTATGGCGGATACCGCTACAGCCGCAATATGATCGGTATCTATAAGAACTGCATCACGATCATGCTGGCAAAGATCTATCAGAACGAAGGAAACCAGGAAGGCTTTGACAGCCTGGTAGATGATATGAAGGCATTCTCCGAGAAGCGCTTAGGGGAGCGCTGGCTGGAAGAACTGGATGTGAAGCTTCCGGAAGAGAAGAGCGAAGAAGAACCGGAAGAAAAACCGTCCGATGAGGAAGCGAAATGAAGCTGATCGCAGGACTCGGAAACCCTGGAAAAGAATACGAGAAGACCAGGCATAACAGCGGATTTCTTGCCATGGATTATCTGTGCAGAAATCTTGGTACGGATATAACCACAGAGAAATGGGATGCTCTGATTGCAAAGACTGTGATTCATGGTGAGAGCGTGATTCTGATGAAGCCGCTGACTTATATGAATGAGTCCGGAAAAGCAGTAGCCCAGGCAGTTCATTTCTATCACATCGATCCTTCTGATATTCTGATTCTGCATGATGATATGGATCTGCCTGCCGGTTCCGTCCGGATCCGGAAGAACGGATCCAGCGGCGGACAGAAAGGCATGAAGTCGATCATCAGTGCATTAGGAACTGAACAGATTGCCCGTATCCGCATCGGCGTAGGCCATAGTGAACCAGGCGTGCACGAAGAAGTACCAGACTGGGTGCTCTCTCCGGTTCCGAAAGCAGAACAGGAAATCTACCAGGCCGCATTGAAGGATGCAGCAGAAGCAGCAGAAGCCTGGGTGAGCGAACCATTTGATCAGGTGATGTCAAAATACAATATCAGACTGAAACAATGAGGGGAGGTATGGTTTGCAGGAAGAATCTGGAATGCCGGTACAGCTGCTGGAAGAGCTGAAAGACAATGCTGCTCTGAGACAGCTGAATGCAGGCAGAGGAACCTTGCCTCTGAATTCTCTGATTCAGGAAGCACTGATTCTCAGTGCCTCCTATCTGAAGAATCCAAGGCCGATTCTGGTCGTGAAAAATAATCTCTACAGCGCACAGAGACTGTATGAGAGGGTATCATCCCTCCTGCAGGAAGGACAATGTGCGCTTTTCGGGTCGGATGAATCTCTGAGAGTTGAAGCAATTGCTTCTTCTCCGGAGATGATGGCAGGAAAAGTAGAAACCCTTGCATCACTTCTGAATCGTCCGGATCAGATTGTCATCACCAGCCCGTCCGGGCTTCTGAGACATCTGCCGCTGCCAGAAGTATTCCGCAGCAGCTGCATTTCTCTGAAACCAGGBGACCACGCAGATATGGAAGAAATCAGAAAGCGCCTGAAGGCAGGGGGATACATGCAGGCCAGCCACATTGATCAGCCGCTTTCGTTTGCTGCTAGAGGCGGTATCATAGATGTCTATTCGATCAACTATGATCATCCGATCCGGATTGAATTCTTTGATGATGAGATCGACAGCATCCGCTTCTTCGATGAATCCACGCAGAAGACAATCACCCCGGCAGATCATGTCGAGATTGTTCCGGCTTCCGATATCCTGTTTACCGAAGACCAGGTACAGGAAATCACGGAAGAAGCAGAACGGCTTCTGGAAGAAAAAGGGGATGATGCACTCAGAGGATCCGTGGAAACCGATCTGGAACTAGTGAAGAATGGTGTGATTCAGGCCGGCATGTATCCGTATACGGCATTATTGAATCAGACCACTTCGATTCTGGATTACATGGATCATCCGCTGGTGATCTGGTCAGATCGCACTGCCATTGAGGAAAGCACCAGAAGACTGATCGAAGAAACTACCAGCTACATCCAGGAGATGGTGCAGGAGAAGAAGCTGCTGCCGCGTTTTTCCATGTGGCATGATCTGCACCGCGTCGCTGATGGATGCCGCAGTATGGAAGAAGACCCGTACTATGACAAAACTTCCGGGATCTCTGAGATTCATCTGCCGAATGAGCCGCTGGATCTGAAGCTGAAGCTGCTGGACGATGGTTCCAGAGTTCTGTTCTGCCTCAAAGAAAAAGAAATGCCGAGGCTCATTGATGCCTGCATTGAATACAAGCATCCGTACAAGCTCGTAACAGATGACAGTACTCTTTCAGAAGGCTTCCAGATTCTGATGAATCCGCTGGCTGAGGGATTTGAGATCTCTGAGAAGAATCTCAAAGTCATCACTGCTTCAGAACTCTTTGAAATTCATCATCATACCGGCAGATTCGAAAAGAAATTCCGCAGTGCAGAAGTCATCCACTCCTATGAAGAACTGGAACCAGGAGACTATATTGTCCATGCCCAGCACGGCGTCGGCCAGTACATGGGCATAGAGACCAGGGAAATCCAGGGCGTCAAAAGAGACTTCCTGCGGGTGATCTACCGCGGCAATGCCGAATTGCTGGTTCCTCTGGAACAGTTCCGCCTGGTCAGAAAATTCGTTTCCAGAGAAGGCGTCGTTCCGAAGCTGAACAAGCTTGGCAGCGGCGAATGGGAAAAGACGAAAGAACGCCTCGAAGCAGATGTCACCAACATTGCAGAACGTCTGGTTTCCCTGTATTCCAGCCGGGAAACACATATCGGATATGCCTATCAGCCGGATACCGAAGAACAGAAGAAATTCGAATCAGAATTCCAGTATGAACTGACTCCGGACCAGGCAAAAGCAGTCGAAGACGTCAAGCGTGACATGGAAAGCGACAAGCCGATGGACCGTCTGATCTGCGGCGATGTCGGCTTCGGCAAGACCGAGATCGCAGTCCGGGCAGCTTTCAAGGCAGCTAGCGAGAACAAGCAGGTTGCTGTCCTCTGTCCGACTACGATCCTTGCGGAACAGCATTATCATACGTTCTCAGAACGGTTTTCCGGTTATCCGTTTACAGTCCGGGTGCTGGATCGGTTTGTTCCGCCTTCGATGATGAAGGAAACTCTGAAAGATACAAGAGAAGGAAGGGTGGATATCCTGATCGGAACCCATCGCATCCTTTCGAAAGACGTGCAGTTCAAGGACCTCGGTCTCCTGGTGGTAGATGAAGAACAGCGCTTCGGCGTGGAGCATAAGGAAAAGATCAAGGAGATGAAGAACGGCATTGATGTTCTGACGCTCAGTGCCACTCCGATTCCGAGAACGCTTCAGATGAGCCTGGTCGGCATCAGGTCTCTGTCTCTGCTCGAAACCCCGCCGGATAATCGCTACAATGTGCAGACCTATGTCGTGGAAAAGAACAGAGGGCTGATCGTAGACGCCATCGAGAAAGAGCTGGCAAGAAATGGCCAGGTATTCTATCTCTATAACAGCATTGATACGATCTACAATACTGCTCGCACCCTGCAGTCTCTGATTCCGGATGCGAGAATCGGCATCGTGCATGGCAAAATGAACCGGGAAGACATCGAAGATGTCATGATGCAGTTCACACGGCATGAAATCAATGTGCTGGTCTGCACGACCATCATCGAAAACGGCATCAACATTCCGAATGCTAATACGATGATCATCGAGAATGCTCAGGACTTCGGTCTTTCCCAGATCTATCAGATCAAGGGAAGAGTCGGAAGAAGCGACCGAGTCGCTTATGCCTATCTTCTGATTCCGCCGCGCAGACAGCTGAGCGAGACCGCATCCAAGCGTCTGCAGGCAGTCAAGGAGTTTGCAAGACTAGGCTCTGGCTACAAGATTGCGATGAGAGACCTGACGATCCGCGGAGCAGGGGACCTGCTCGGTCCGGATCAGTCCGGATTTATCGATACCGTCGGCATTGATATGTACATCGAGATGCTGGAAGAAGCCATTGCGAAGAAGAAAGGCATCGTCAAGGAAGAAAAGCAGGAACTCCGCCATGCGGTCATTCCGGAGACAAGCTATATTCCGGAAAACTTCGCACCGGATGATTATGACAAGATCTCAATGTACCAGAAAATCGATCAGATCTGCTCAATAGAGCAGCTGGAACAATATCGGGAAGAAGTCACCGACCAGTATGGCAAGCTTCCTTCAGAAGTGCAGGCTCTGTTTGATAAGAGAAGACTCGATATTCTGGTGAATGATCCTTCTGTCGACAGCTGCCGGGATGTCAAAGGTCAGACGAGAATCACATTTTCGAAGCTGTTCAGCCAGCAGGTTGATGGCGTGAAGCTGTTCAGGATTTTCAGCGATCTGAATAAGGATATTGCACTTCGCTACGCAGACAGTCAGATTTCTGCAACCCTGCCGAAGATGAAGAGCACCGTCAGTCTGGCAGCTGATGTGATCATGCATGCAAAGGAGGCACTCCGCGCAAATGAGAGTAGATAAATATCTGAAAGTATCCAGAATTCTGAAACGGCGCACGATCTCCAAGGAACTCGCCGAGAATCAGAGAATAGAAATCAACGGAAAGACCGCCAAGCCAGGCCATGAGGTACATGCCGGAGATCTGGTCACGATCAGTTTCGGAAACCGGAAACTGACTGTCCGCGTTCTTTCCACGGAAGAAGTGAAAAAGAAAGCAGACGCCCAGGACATGTATGAAGTCGTCTCGGAAGAAACGATCATGAAGCCCGAGGAATCTTGATGGGATTCCTGAATCATGATATAAATAGCTTTACCAGGAAAGGAGGACAGACGAATGGCAGAAAATAAGAAAAAGAACCAGGCTCCTGCATCAAAACACACGAAAACACAGGCAAAGCCGAAAAAGAAAAAGCAGTATACACCGTTTCTGAAGTTCATCTGCTTCCTTGTGATCGGTGCTTCTGCATATCTGCTGCTGGAAGTATTCAAAGAGGTATATACTACCATCAACCTGAAAAAGCAGCTCGCGGAAGTGCAGGACAAGTACCAGCAGGTACAGGATGAGAATTCTTATCTGACCACAGAGAAAGAAAAGCTGGAAGATCCGGATTATGTCGCAAGCTATGCCAGAGGAACTTATCTGCTTACCAAAGACGATGAGCAGGTGTTCTATCTGCCGGAAAGCAGCAGCAACTGACCATGGAAAGAGGGGAACCTCTTTCTTTTGTTCTTCGGGGAACAATGAGGGGAAAAAGAGATGGCAGAACAGCAGAAACAGGAATTATCACAGATTCCATATGCAGACGAAAATCCGCTGAGAGACTATCTGAATGATCAGAATCAGAAACTCTTCCAGGATGATGACATCCAGGGAGAGGAAAGACCTGAAGAAGAAGAGATTCTGCCAGTATTTTCCAATGAAGAAGTACGCAGATGCATAGAAGATGCCAGACTTTCTTCGAGAAATACCGGGATCGGAGTCATGATGGAAATCTGCTGCATCGCTCCGGTTCTTGCCTTGGGAACTCTGGGAGATGCGGCAATTCTTCTGAGCCTGCTTCTGATGATGGCATTCATCGCTTCTGGAATCATCATGCTCATTTCTTCCTCAAAGCGCATGAAGCCTTATGAGTCCTGTAAGAAAGAATCATTTGAACTGGAATACGGGGCAGAGGACTGGCTGAAACAACAGCAGACAGCTTTTGAGCAAGCCAATCAGAATACAAAGACGAAAGGCATTCTCTTCATTGTCTTCAGCATTGCTCCGGTGATTCTCGGAGCTGCGCTGAATGAAGACAGCGAAACCCTGATACTCCTGATGTGTGCAGTCATGATGGTCATGATCGGATACGGAGTCTCTCTTCTGGTCCGCACTTCTTCGCTGCGCATATGGTTCAGCTGCCTGCTTCAGGAAGGACATTACAATCAGGAAGTCAAAAAAGACAATGCCTCTGTCTCTTCTTTCTGGGGAGCTGTCACAGCGATTTATCTGATTTTCAGCTTTGCGACAGGAACCTGGGCAGTCAGCTGGCTGATCTGGCCGATTGCAGCAGGAGTCCTGAGCTTCCTTCAGAGCAGGAAAGCATCTGAAGAATAATAAAAGGTCCTCTGCATTTAACTGCAGAAGACCTGTTTTGATTAATGGCGATAGCCAGCCCACATCGCATCCGCAGCCTTGCGGAGAGAATCGCTGACTCTCTGAATCCGCGCAGGATCCCAATGAGAAGGATCTTCTCTTAAGAAGGTCGTCTGATCTGTCCGGTTGTCGAATACTCCAGCCGGCAGATCGATCAGATTTCCGTAGCTGTTTACCGTGACCGAATCTGCTTTTCTGCTCTGTTCAATCAGATACGGCATATCATCGCACCCGTAGTCATTCAGCATGACTTTAACCGGCGTCATATGATGCAGCGAAGACTGCGGATCGTTCGGATCAAACCTTGCCGCGTTCTTTCTTCTCGACTCTTCCGGATCCACGCGGATATAGAGAACCGCCGCATGACTCAGCAGATCCGGCGCAAACAGCGGCAGGCTATATTGATAGCCTTCGGTATTCTGCAGCGGGAAGGAAGCCCCATCATGACCTCCTCTTGAAAGCTCGATGATGATCGTCTTATCGCTCATGTCCTCCGTATACTGATCTTCCGTCAGATGCTGAATTCGGAGTGCTTCTTCATCCAGTGCTTCTGCAATCTTCGCAATCAGGGCATCATCCAGCTTCTCTAAGCGGGGCGGGATTCCGACCGCCAGCGCTGCCCGGTCAATCCGCTCGAACAGGGTCTTTGCAGGACTTGCAGAAGAGAGCTTTTCACGGTTCAGGAGATGATGATAGTCTTCATTCAGCAGCTGAATCAGAGTGCCCCAGTCTCTGCTGTCATAGAAAGGATCTTCATCACTCGCATAGAAGATTCTCTCAGAACCATTCTCCGCAAGGGCTGTATCAATCAGCCGCATGAAGTTCACATAAGGAAAATCATCCAGCTGCAGATTCTCGCCGATATGAAATTCTTTCTGGAGTCGTTCTTTCCCGACATTGGCCAGAAAACTTCTGACTTCAGACTTTCCGCTGGCCGGAAGGGCAGTCAGAAGAATGACATCAAACACATTGCTCATAGAACCCCCTCACTTCACGACCGTGATATTGTTCACCGGCGTGAAATCAATCACTTTATGTTCCAGAATATAATCTGCAATCAGCTCAACCATAGAGATCGGAACTTCCTTGACCGTCGGGCAGGAAGCGATCATCGAATAATTGCCTCCCCCGGAAGCCCGGTAATTATTCATGCTCATGGTAAAGGACATGTCATCCGTGACCTCATGTCCCTGATAAGTCAGCTTTTCGATCCGATGCCCGGGATCTTCCGAAACCCGGATCGTATACTCGATCCCGTCAACCATGTCATAGTTGTAATGCTGAGGATTCGGGTAGTCCATCCATGGCGATACGATGATCGCATCATTGCGGATCGACCAGAACTCCGCATCCTTCTCCAGATATTCTTTCAGCACTTTCCCGGAAATTTCCTTTACGACCAGCGTATTCGGAAACAGATAGGTACTGACAATATTGCGCATCGTGATTTCAGAAGGAAATCCCGTCGCATGCAGGAACAGCGGCGTGCAGGACAGATCAGACCCGGTCGCTTCTTTCTGCACCATATTCAGGAACGTGACGCACTGGCTCTTGTGCAGGCGGGCATCCATCTCATCCGTGATCTGCAGATTTACTTTAGAAGTGCCGATCGGCGTATCCAGCCACTTCTGGCACTCTTCTTCCTCATTCATGACTGCATCCAGAATCTTCTGATCCGGTTCGCAGTCTGCTTTCAGAATCTGCGGCTCAATCACTCCGGTATCCGTATAGATATCAATGCAGG
The DNA here is from genome assembly GCF_009696165.1 of Stecheria intestinalis. GTDB lineage: Bacteria > Bacillota_I > Bacilli_A > Erysipelotrichales > Erysipelotrichaceae > Bulleidia > Bulleidia intestinalis. Next base: position 10,848 of record NZ_VUMN01000042.1, read on the forward strand.
CAAGATCCTTCGCACTGTCGCTGGTCTGCGTATAGACCGTATGGAACGCCTTTCCGCATTCCGCGGTATGCGTATGGCCGGAAATCAGGATATCAAGACCAGGAATCGAGCGCATCATCTCATAGCCCTCGTTTTCCCCGGTCAGATCGCCCACCGGATAACCGTTCTTCAGATCTCGTTCAAACCCGCCATGATAGACCCCGATCACATAATCCGGCTTCTCCAGGCCGCGGATCAGTTCCACTGTCTTCGCAGCAGTCTCATACGCATCTCTGAACTTTGAATGACGGATATTTTTCTTCGCTTCCCAGTGCGGAACATACTGGGTGATTACACCGAAGATCGCAAGCTTCTTTCCGCCGATCTCCCTGATCACGTAATTCGGACCAAGCGGGGTACCGGAGATGCTGACATTGCTCGTGATGCATGGTGCCTTCAGCAGGTTCAGATGATTCTGCAATGCCTGCTCGCCATAGTCAAAGTCATGATTGCCGATGTTCACATAGTCGTAGCCCATCAGATTCATGACCGTCGTCATCGGGCAGATCCAGTCATGATGATAGCGGTAGTGGAAATAGGTAAGCGGCGTTCCCTGGAGAGTATCGCCATTATCAATCAGCAGGGTATTGTCATCCCTGAGCGACTGAATCAAGGTAGAAAGTCTTGCCATGCCCTGGGCAGTTTCACTGCCATCGGCATAGCTGTATGGATAAATCGAACCATGCAAATCACTGGTCGCAAGAATCCGGATTCTGTTTTTCATCTTCTTTGTCTGTATCCCCAATCTGCGTATGTATTATAGGCGAAACGCTGATGCGTTCTCAACAAGAAAAGAGATGCGGAATCCCGCATCTCTGAACTGACATTACTGTCTGCCGTGAGCAAGTCTTGCCCGGATCTTCGTGGAGCACCATTCGATGATCAGGACCAGGATGATCAGCGCAATCAGGAACGAACCGACAATCGACCAGCGGTTTCCTGAAATCGCCTGGACCAGAGCAGCACCGATGCCGCCCGCACCAACGATGCCAAGCGTCGTCGCATCCTTGAGGTTGATATCGAAGCGGTAGATGACCGTCGAGACAAAGCTTGCACTTAACTGCGGAAGAATGCCGCATCTGATCTTCTGGAATGTCGTGCATCCAGCCGCATCCAGGGATTCCAGAATGCCGGTATCCAGATCTTCAATAGCAGTGATGTACATCTTGGAAATCATGCCGATCGAGCAGATCGACTGCGTGACGACACCGCAATACGGACCAGGACCGGTAACCCGGATCCAGACAAGAGCCCATACCAGAGACGGAATCGTGCGGATCAGAAGAATCAGTGCCCGGAAGATATAAGCAAGCCATTTCGGAACGATATTCGTCGAAGCTAAGAATGACACCGGAATCGCCAGAATTCCGCCGAAGATCGTGCCGAGCACTGCAATCGCAATGGTCTGCAGAATCAGATAAGGAACCCCGGACGTGGAAGTTGTGAACAGCATGCTCTGATCCGGATGCGTGATGCCGTTCAGAATTCCATAAGCAACCTCAGAACCCTTGCTGGCAACCCCGTTGTAATGAATGGAAGAAGAACTCCAGATGACCAGAACCAGAAGGATCAGAAACGTGATGAATCGTGCCCAGAAGTAGTTCGGCTCTGCCTGGAGCGTTTCCAGGATGCGGGCAGACTGCTCTGCACCGCTTTCTTTCTTTGTACTCATCTAGGAACCTCCTTCCTCATGACAGCTTGGAACGCAGCCAGTCGCTCAGCCAGTCGATCAGAAGCACGACCACGAACAGCGTCAGCAATACCGTTCCAAGATTCGTATAATCACGAAGACCGGTCCGTTCGCGGATCAGCACGCCGAGACCGCCGGCACCGACATAGCCGAGAATCGAAGAAGCACGCACATTCAGCTCGAAGCAGTACAGGCAGTCATCCAGATATGTCGGCAGAATCTGCGGCATGCACGCAGCCCAGAACGCCTGCAGCGTATTGGCACCGAAACTTACCATTGCCTCATACGGCTTCATGTCGATGGTCTCAATGGACTCGTAGAGCATCTTGGCAACAATGCCAAGCGTGAAGATCACGATCGCAATCGTTCCGGCAAATGCGCCAAGCGAGAAGATCAATGCGAACATATATGCATAGATCAGCGTCGGCACGGAACGAAGCACGGCCAGGATCAGACGCAGAATCACGACCACCGGTTTATTCTTGTTGATATTCGTGGAAGCGAAGATCGCCATCGGCAGACCAAGCAGGCAGCCGATGACCGTGCCCATCAGAGACATCTTGATGGTTTCAATCAAAGGCTTCCATACCTTATCGAGATAGCTCCACTTCGGCTGGAAGATCTGACTCAGAATGACCGTCAGCTGATTCCTGCGGTCAATGATCGTATGGAAATTGAACCCGGTTGCGACAACCGAAATCCATACCACGATCACCAGTACCGTCAGAATGAGCGGCATTCTGCTTTTCGGACGATCAATCGTATGCCCATTTTCCAGAATGATATGCTCCGGCTTGAAAATCCGGTCAAACAGAGCAGGCCTGGAATTTTCTGCGGTGCTCATGCTTTCTTACCGCCCTTATCATTTTCCGTGGTAGGAATTTCCTTGCCCTGGTAAACCTCATCCAGAACGTCCTTGGTTACCTTGGAAGCAGGACCATCATAGACCACATGTCCCTGACGGATTCCGATCACTCTCGTAGCATACTTCATCGCCAGGTCGACATGATGAATATTCAGCAGAATCGTGATATTCATATCCTGATTGATTCTTGCAAAGTCGCTCATGACCACATCTGCCATGATCGGATCCAGGGACGCAACCGGCTCATCAGCCAGAATGATCGAAGGATTCTGATTCAGCGTTCTTGCCAGAGCAACACGCTGCATCTGGCCTCCGGAAAGTTCATCGCAGCGGCTGTATGCCTTGTCCAGGATATTAACCTTATCCAGTGCTTCCAGAGCCTTCATCTTCTGCTCTTTGGAATAATATCCGAACAGCACCTTATACCACGGCATATCCGGAACATTCGAAGTCAGCACATTCTTGATGACCGTAGAACGGGTAATCAGATTGAACGACTGGAAAATCATGCCGATCTTCCGTCTGAACTTTCTGAGATCTTTTCCCTTCAGCGTCATCACATCTGTTCCATCAACAATCAGCTGACCATCCGTGACATCAATCATCCGGTTGATCGTGCGGATCAGCGTGGATTTGCCAGCACCGGAAAGACCGATGATGGCAACGAATTCTCCCTGCTCGATGGTGAGATTCACATGCTGGAGCCCTTTGGTTCCATTCGGGTAGGTCTTCGATACATCTCTGAACTCTATACTCATGAAGTTATCCCCTTGTTTAACGGCTATATTGTAATAGAAGATTGGCCAGTTGAAAGCATAAATCAGTAAACTCACTTAGGCTTTTTGGTTTGAAAACCGAATTTGCTGTTTTTGAGCACTATTCATAATTTTGGCGCGGATACCCCGTCCATAGCCGTCAGGCTTGAGCGGGGAGGAAGCGCCATCCTCCTTCCTTTTTAATGCATGTCAAATCAGCCGTCTTGACTGATTTTCCTGTATTTAGAATTACGCGGGTTCCATTGCAATGGGCACCATTGACAGCGAACCTCTGAGACCGAAACAGAATCGCATCCCCAGGCTGGTATGCATAACGTCTCTTTCGAATCGAAGTGCGCCCAGAAGAACACTTCTTCCCACGATAGATGCGCTGATTCTTATCCGAGCGTCTGCTTTCCCTGCAGTTGGTTCTTCCGCACGAGAGTGCTGAACCAGACTTCTTTTTGCCATCCCTGATGTCGATGTATTTTGCATCATAGAATCTGCTCAATATCCGGTTGTTGCGGCGCTTCTTCTGATAGACAAGCTCTGCTGCTCTGTGTTTTGGGCGCAGAGAACCAATGCAGTAAGCATCGTTTGCATGCGTCTTTGCAAGATGCAGAGACTTTCTGGTTACAGATGTCTTTGCACCGTACTGGATATGGATATCGATTTCCGGATGCATCAGCACTAGGTCCCGATACATCGCCCAGCGTACGGTACTCATATAGGCCGCCGGAGCCAGATTGGTGCTCTTTGGCTCCAGCCCCCAGAGCTTTCCTCCGGGCCTGTGATTCTTTGCCGTATGGCAGTGCTCACATACGGTTAAGAGGTTGCTGATCCGATTGGACCGGTATCCTTTCCAGTACCCGATATGGTGTGTATTCAGAATCACGCCGTCTTTGACGGACTTGCCGCATACCTGGCAGGTGTAGTGATCTCTGCCGAAAACAGCCTCCCGTTCGGTCTGATACAAGTACTTCGATCCTTGCTGGTAGTCTTTTCCTTCCGGAAGAGGTTTTCCATTTGCGATTGCCTGCAGAAGCTGGGTATCGAACTTTCCCATCTCGAATGTCGCCGATGTGATCGGCATAACCTTGCAAAACGATTCGAATAAGCTGATCTGGTTCTCCTTACGGTGCCGCAGCGAAGGCGGCATCTCTTTGTTCTTCTTCGAACGGTTGTCAAATCTCGGTTTCCGATACCGCAGGCGGTTTCGCCTGGTTCTGCGATATTTACGACAGTCATTGTGCCGCTCTGTCTCATCGCTCAGCATGTCGTACTGCGCATGGACGAACTCATGTTTTTCGGATTTGATGGATACGCCGACATGCTGGTATCCCGTATCGCAGGCATACTCAATCGGCTGCGTGTTTCCCTCCTTCCGGTCTGTTAACCGGATTGTAAAAATCGGACGATAGCATTCAATCGCGGCACGGTGGCTCTTTAAGAGCTTCCGTGCTCTGTAGTTCGAAGTCGGCATCAGCTTTCTGCCGGTGCTGGATAGTACTGCCACAGACATCTTCTGATGCCCCCTTTCTTTCTGCCCTGTTAAGGGCGCTTACGCTTTCTGCATTCCTGAAGACATGCAGCGTCTCGCACTTACGGTTCCGGAGAATCGCAGTAACGGTGGTCCACTTCGCCAATGTTGCCCGTGGGTCGAATGCAGGCACGACACTTCTCCTTCCCTCAGAGATGTTTAATCGTGCTTCCCAAGAGGTACGAACTAGTGGAGCATTCGTACGTAGCTCACGGTAACGTAGTCCGCTACTTCATAGTCCGAAGGCTCTCACGCAGACTGAGGCTTATCAACCGGGCTTGAAGAACTGTAATAGCCTCTCCAAGCCCCGTCTATAGTCCGTCAGGACTTAGTCGGGGTAGTTGACTCAAGCAAAAGCCCGGATCAGCAGATTGATCAGCACAAAAACCACCGCAATCAATAACAGACATCTCACAATCGTATTCACGACCTGGAATCCCCCGGTATGTCTTTTCACATTATCCTGGGCAAGAATCTCTTCTTCCCGGACCATATCCCGGTCATCCAGATCCCGGTCTTCATTCCTGCGGACATATTCTCTATCTTCCATAAGGTCCTCCGGTACTATTTTACCAGAGCAGGATCCGCCTGATCCATCTCCCATGCATGCAAAATTCAGAACAACAGGAAACCGTTTTCACGAAAGGATAATGTGCCCTATAATCACATGTAATAACAGGGGGATTTCCATATGGAACAGATTCTGGAAAAAGCGAATTCCTTTCCCATGTATCTCCTGGCAGTCATCATTGTGTGCGGAGTGCTGATTCAGGCAGTTCTCTACCTGAAGAAAGCATGGAAACATGGCAAGGAGATCGGCATGGACGAACAGGTGATGAAACAGGCCGTGCAGTCATCTGTGAGCTTCACGATCGTGCCGAGCATCGGCATTCTGATCGGCGTTCTGGCATTAGCACCATCGCTTGGCATTCCGATCCCGTGGATCAGACTGAGCGTTCTAGGCGCCCTGCATTATGAAAGTTCCACGGCAAATAACCTTGCCAAAGGATTAGGCATCGGAGAACTGCCGAGCAATATGATGACCGCAGGAGATTATGCCTCCATCGTTCTCGGCATGAGCGTGACCATCCTGTCCGGTCTCATCTTCACATTATTCTTCTTCAGAAAGTACCAGAACAGGATTCTGAATAAGGCAAAAGGAGATCCGAAAGCATCAGATATTCTTCTGTCTTCCATGTTCATCGGCATGATCGCTGCATATCTCGGCGATGCAGTGTCCTATCTCAGATCGGTGCAGGTATCCGGAGAAACAAGAACACCGAATATCCTTCCGCTCATCGCTTTCGGCACTGCTATGGCAGCGATGTCATTCTTCCAGATGCTGATCAAGAAGAAACAGATCAAGTGGCTGGAGAGCTATGCATTATCCTTCAGCATGCTGATCGGAATGGCATGTGCCGTTCTCGGCCAGTTCCTGTTCCCCGGCATGAGCACATTCCTGTGAGGTGAAGATTATGAACTATAACGATCAGATGCATCGCTTCGGGAGAATCTCCGGATTCATCATGCTCGGCCTGATGATTGCAGTGCCATTCATTGTCTGCCTCGTCTTCAATACTTCATTCACGTTCAATGACGGCTACTGGGCAGCACTCATGGCCATGCTGATTCAGTACATTCCTTCCGGAATCCTTGAAGTGATTACCTATGCACCATTATTAGGAACCGGCGGAACGTATCTCGGCTTTATCTCGGGCAACCTTGCGAACCTGAAAGTACCATGTGCCATGAATGCCAGAGACATTGCCGGAACCGAAGTGGGAACCGATGAAAACGAAGTGATCTCCACGATTGCAATCGCTTCGAGCACGATTGTCACGACCCTGGTCATCGCCGCCGGCGTCCTTCTGATTGTTCCGCTGACGCCGCTCTTAGAAAATCCGGTTCTGCAGCCTGCCTTCAAGACGGTTGTCTCTGCTTTGTTCGGGGCCATGGGCTTTGTCTATATCCGGAAGTATCCGAAGATTGCCTTCATTCCATGGCTCCTTGCTGCAGTGATCTTCTGGCTGGTTCCTTCGCTTACTTCGATGGTCTCGATCATGGTCGTTGTCCTTGCCGTGATTTCCATGGCAATCGGACATCTGCTGTACAAGGGAGGAAAGATCTGATATGGCAGGACTTATCATACTGATCATTCTGCTGATTCTTCTTGCAGTTACCTTATTCCGCGCAGCACATTGCAAAGCGTCACCTGCAGCAGAACGTCTGCCTTCTTCCAGAAACGAAGAAGAACTGGAAGAGATGGGACATCGTTTTGCAAAGCTCATCCAGGTTCATACCGACTCGAGACTGCCTGGCGAAGATCTCTCTGCATTTGATACCTACCACCAGGTAGTCGATGGATTATTCCCGCTCTGTACGAAGACTCTTCAGAAAACAGTACTGGATGGCGTGCTTCTCTATTACTGGAAAGGAAAGCATTCTGATCTGCCTGCCATCCTGATGATGGGACATCAGGATACGGTTCCTGCTGATGAGAAGAACTGGAAGTATCCTCCGTATGGCGGAGAGATTCATGAAGGAAAGATCTACGGCAGAGGGGTCATGGATGATAAGTGCAATCAGTTCTGCCAGATGTCCGCAATCGAGAATCTGCTGAAAGAGGGATTTGTTCCGGAACGGGACGTCTGGCTGGAATATTCGGTCAATGAGGAGAACAGCGGACCAGGTGCAGAGACTGCAGTCCAGTATCTGAAGGAACATGGCGTGAAGCTTGCCTGTGCCTGGGATGAAGGCGGAGCAGTTGTGGATAAGGCAATGGCCGGAATGGATCGGCCGTATGCCGTCATCGGCATCACGGAGAAAGGCTATGCCGATGTGAAGATCACCGCAAAGGGAGAAGGCGGACATTCCAGTGCGCCGCATGCGACGACCACGGTGACAAGGCTTGCGGACTTCATGCATGAAGTGAATCATTCGCATCTGTATGAACGGAAGTTCACGCCGCATGTGAAAGCGATGTTCGAGAATATGGCGCCTTCCTTCTCATTCCCGATGCGGTATCTGTTCTCGAATCTCTGGCTGTATAAGGGATTGCTGACGAAGGCCATGGGGAAGGTGAATGCTCAGGCAGACGCCTTGCTTGGAACGACGATCTGCTTTACAGAGATGAAAGGATCGGATGCGACGAATGTCATTCCTTCGGAAGCGTATGTCATCGCAAATCTTCGAACCGGATTCACCCAGGATCTGAAGACCAGTCTTGCAATCCTGAAGCAGAAGGCAGACAAGTATGATCTGGAGCTGGAAGTGCTGAGTTCAAGAGAAGCTTCGCCAGTCACTCCGCAGGATTCTGCCGTGTATCAGTATCTGATCTCCTGTATCAGGAAGAAGTTCCCGGATTGCGGCATCTCACCCTATGTGATGACCGGAGGAACCGACAATCGACACTTTGCAGAGCTGACGGAGAACTGTCTCAGGTTCTATCCGTTACGATTAACTTCACAGCAGCTTGCATGCATGCACAGTGACAATGAGAATGCCGATCTCAGATCACTGAGCGATGCAATTGATTTCTATCAGTACTTCTTAGAGAACTGGAATCTCTGAAACACATTCATGCAGGTATAAGAAAAGATCGCAGACGCGATCTTTTCAATTCGTCCTAGTGGACTGGTGAGCACAAAGATAAACAGTTGACTAGCTATGGGTGTAAAGATTGTGCGAACCGGAGAACCACCTGCTTGGCAGGTGGATGATTGGGTGCTCTTATAGTAAAGAGCAC
>NZ_VUMN01000043.1 GCF_009696165.1 Stecheria intestinalis
TATCATTTCAGGCAGAAAATCCATAGAAAAGAGACCGGAATTACTTCAGAACCGGTCTCTCACTATTCCTTGTCACACACAGCTTGCGATAACTTCGTAAAACTTGCGTTCAGTTTTTCAATTCACCGCTATTTCAGAAGGCCTTTGAGGAATTTCTTCGCACTGCGGATGCCGATGTTCATCGCCTCATTCTCAAGGCGGTTTCTGGCTTTCCTGGCCAGACGATCGCCCCATTCCTTCTGTTCTTTTTCTTTTTTCAGGGCTTCACGCTCTTCCTGGCGCTGTCTTTGTTCTTCGAGCTTAGCCTGTTTCTTATTCTCTTCTTCTTCCTGCTTTTTCTGTTCTTCCTCTGCTTTCAAGCCATCCATGGCCTCATAAGCAGAAGCGGGATCGAAGGATTTCTCATACTTCCCGTAGATGCTATCGCGTTCGATGCAGTTTCGGATTGCGTCCTGAGCAGCCATTGCCATGGAAGAGCGCGGCGGCAGGATCTTCGTCTTCTGTACGATTGTCGGTGCGCCTTCTTCATCGAGCACCGAAACCAGGGCAGTACCAGTCTTCATCGAAGTGATCTCGGAAGCCGCATCCAGATCCGGATTCGGCCGGAACGATTCTGCCGCGATCTTTGCCTGCTTGAATTCAGCAGGCGTATATGCCCTCAGGCTATGCTGAATGCGATGAGAAAGCTGAGACATGACCGTATCCGGAATATCTGCCGGACTCTGGCTGATGAAGAAGACGCCGACCCCTTTGGAACGGATCAGCTTCACCGTCTGTTCAATCCGGGTCATCAGTGCCTTCGGCGCATGATCGAACAGCAGATGTGCTTCATCAAAGAAGAAGACCAGCTTCGGCTTATCGAGATCCCCGACTTCCGGCAGATTCTCATACAGCTTAGACAGCATCCAGAAGAGCACCATCGAATACAGCAGCGGATGCTGGAACAGCTTCTGGCATTCGAGGATGTTCATGACACCCTTTCCGCCTTCCGTCATCATCCAGTCCTCAAGATTCAGCTCAGGCATTCCGAAGAAGGATTCTGCTCCTTCCTGCTCCAGCTGCAGCAGTTTTCTCTGAATCGCGCCTGCTGACTGCTTCGAGACATTTCCGTATTTCACGGTATAGTCTTTCGCATGCTCGCCGACATAAGCGGTCATAGCCTGAAGATCCTTGAGATCGATGAGATCGAGATTCATCTCTTCTGCAGCTTTGAAGACGATGCTGAGCACGCCTTCCTGCGCATCGGAAAGATCCAGGATGCGGCTGAGCAGCAGCGGTCCCATATTCTGAACAGCAGCTCTTACCGGATGTCCCTGTTCGCCATACACATCAAAGAAATGCACCGGATAGCTGCAGCAGTAATTCTCTGCAGAAACCTGCATATCCGTGAGTCTGCCGCTGATCCCTTCTGCATTTCCCGGCACGATCATGCCGGTCAGATCGCCTTTCACATCGGCGATGAATGTCGGCACGCCGAGATCTGACAATGATTCTGCGATGACTTTCAATGTGACAGTCTTGCCAGTGCCGCTGGCGCCTGCAATCATGCCATGCCGGTTCATCTGTCCCGGCAGGAGATAAACACTCTCTTCGCCAGCTTTTCCCAGCAGGATCCGATCCCCCTCTAGCATATTCCTGCTCCTTTTCTAGATCAGCCGATAGCCGCCGGCATTGCGGATTCTGAGACAGTAGCATGCTCCTGCTCCGAAGGCTTCTTCCATGGCATTCACATAGGTTTCAACCAGACCTTCCGGAACAAATGCCTGGATGGTACCGGCAAAGCCGCCGCCATGAACCCGCCATGCTCCTCTGCCTTCCAGAAGCTGCTGGCTCAGCGCAAGACCGATCGAGAGAGACTGATGCTGAGGATCTGATGAAGCATATACATTCTGCAGGTATTCAAAGGAACTGTTGCCCGAATCGATGACCAGCTTCAGGAACGACTCCATACAATTGCCTTCGAGTGCTCTCACTTCATCCTGAACCCGTTCGGTTTCCTTCAGGAAATGATAAGCTCGAAGCCATGCCCGATCACCGCATTGCTTCCGGACTTCCTGTGTCTTTTTCAGAAACTCCCCCAGCGATACTCTGCTCAGAACCTTCTCGCCGAAAACGCCGGCTGCAGCTTTCATCTCAGATGGAATTCTGGAATATTCATCGCTCAGATCCGCGTGGCTTGCCCGGCAGTCCGTCAGGATGATGCGGAAGCCGCTGTGATCAAAATCAAACGGAACCCGCTCCACTGCCGGAGCGTCTTTATGATGGAAATCAATCGTGATGAAGCCGCCTACAGAACAAGCCATCTGGTCCATCAGACCAGAAGCTTTCCCGAAATACACATTCTCTGCGAACTGGCCCGCTTTTGCCTGTTCTTCCGGAGAGACTTTCCCATCGTTGTAAAGCTCATTCAGGATCTCGGCAATCAGAATCTCAAACGCTGCGGAACTGCTCATGCCGGAACCAGGCAGCACATCCGATTCCGCATAGCACGAGAATCCGCCGATGCCATAGCCCAGCTCATGATATCTTGCCGCGATGCCGCGGATCAGAGATTCAGTCGTATTGACTTCTTCGGCCTTTCTGGACAGATCTTCGAGATCGACCGGCTTCACTTCAAAAGCATCGGAATGATAGGTGATGACCGGCTTTTCTTCCGGGATCACGACCGCTGCCGCATCGAGATCAATGGATGCGGCCAGGACCCGGCCGAGCTGATGATCGGTATGATTGCCGCCGACTTCGGTTCTGCCCGGGGCACTGAACAGATCTGCTTCGCGGTCGCCATAAAGTTCCATCGCTCTTGAAATAAGCTTCAGGTAGCGCTTTTTCTGCGCCTTGACGTGTTCTGCTCCATACAGGAGCTCGAGCTGGTTCTGCAGCAGATCGGAGCTGACTGCTGCCTGCAGTTCACTGAGTTTCATGATCTTTCTACCTCACTAATTTTTCAAACGCATTCTGCGCGGCATTCTGTTCTGCCTGTTTCTTCGAGCTTCCGGTTCCCGTCCCAAGCACCAGTCCGTCAATCACCGCATTCATCGTGAACGTCGGCGCATTGCTCGGACCTTCCTCACTGACTAATTCATAGTGCACGGTCCTCCGGTTGTCTGCCTGCACATATTCCTGAAGCTTCGTCTTGTAGTCCCGGAATACCTTGACGTCTTTCGGATGTCTGATTTCCGGCAGGAATACTTCATTCAGGATATTATCCACCGCATCCATTCCCTGATCGAGATACAGTGCCCCGAGCAGGGCTTCGAACATATCGGCGATGATCGCATCTTTCTCGCGGCCCCCGCTTTTCTCTTCGCCGGATCCAAGCAGCAGGAAATCATTCAGATGCAGTTCGCGGGCATACATGGCAAGTGCTTTCTCACAGACCAGCTGTGCCCTGAGCCTGGTCATCTCGCCTTCGCTTAACGGAGGCTCCAGCGGGAAGATATGAGCCGTGCTCCATAACTGCAGCACCGCATCTCCCATGAACTCCAGGCGTTCATTATCATGATACTTGCGATGTTCGTTGACATAGCTTGTATGCATGAATGCCTGGCGGATCAGATCTTTATTTTCCACTTCGATGCCGCGTTTCCGCAGCCACTCGATACAGTCCATTTCTTTCCTCCTCTAGTCCGCAAACGAAGCATTCTTCTCATTCCGTTTCCGCACGGATTCCAGAAGCGGCACATAATCAGGATTATCCGGATCCATCACAATCTCTGCAGCATCCTTCTTTGCCTGATTCATGATCTTCGTATCTTCCACGAGGTTGCCGAGAATGAAATCCGGTACCCCGCTCTGCCTCGTTCCAAGTATATCACCTGGCCCTCTCAGCCGTAAATCTTCCTGCGCAATCTCAAAGCCGTTATCTGATTTCACCAGGGCATTGAGCCGTTCCAGGGCCTTCTCATCCTTCGACCCGGTCAATAGCCAGCAATATCCCTGGCTGCTTCCGCGCTGCACGCGTCCGCGCAGCTGATGGAGCTGAGACATGCCGAAGCGATCCGCATCGTAGATGATCATGCCCGTCGCATTGACGACATTCATGCCGACTTCGACGACCGTCGTGGAAACTAATACCTGGATCTCATTCTCTGAGAACTGGCGCATGATCTCCTGCTTCTCTTCCGAGTTCATCCGTCCATGCAGGAGACCTACCCGATAGTCCGGTGCAAACAATCTGGAAAGACTTTCCGCAATGTCAGAAACTGCTCTGGCATTGAAATCTTCATTGCGATCCACTGCCGCACAGATCACATAAAGCTGCCTGCCTTCTGCCAGCAGCTTCTTCACATCGCCCAGCACGGAACGGAAGCTGTTCTCCTCAATCAGCTTCGTGATGACCGGCTTTCTGCCTGGAGGCATCGTCTCGATCGTGCTGACTGCCATATCCCCATACAGCACGGACGCCAAGGTCCGTGGAATCGGCGTTGCACTCATCAGCAGGAAATCCACCCTGGTTCCTTTCTCTCTCAGGGCCCGGCGCTGTTCAACCCCGAAGCGCTGCTGCTCATCCGCAACGACAAGTCCGAGCTTCTGAAAAGCAACCTTCTCCTGCAGAAGACTATGCGTGCCGATCAGGATATCGATGGAACCATCTGCTGTATCCTCCAGAACCTGTTCCTTCTCAGCCGGTTTCAGTCCGCTGTACAGCACGCCGACCTTCACCCCGTAAGGAGAAAGCAGCTCATTCAGGGTAGAAGCATGCTGGCGGGCAAGGATTTCCGTCGGAGCAAGCAGCGCTCCCTGAAATCCTGCCGTCACCGTTCCGTACAGCGCAAGGCCGGCAACCAGCGTCTTGCCGCATCCGACATCGCCCTGAACAAGCCGGTACATCAGATGATTGCTTTCCAGATCAGCCAGGATCTCCTGCAGCGCTTTCTCCTGATCCGAAGTCATCGGAAACGGAAGACCGGAGATGACTTTCTTCAGCTTTTCATGATTCACATGCTTAGGCTGCTTATAGGCATCGGAGCCGTTCTCATTCTTCATGAGCTCCACTGCCGTGAAGAAATGCAGAAACTCAGAATATTTGAGCGTCCGGTAGGCTGCCTGCACTTCCGACATGGACTTTGGTTCATGAACCATGCGCAGCGCCAGATCTCTTCTGAGCAGCCGGTATGCCCGCTGATACTGCAGCGGCACATCGTCTTCAATCGGCCCCGATGCTAAGGCATGCTTCACGCATTCACGGATCGTACGCTGGGGAATGCCTGTCCGCGTCGAATAAACCGGAGTGATCGCTTCCTGCTGATCAGCCGGCTTATTATTGTAGGTCATCGCGACGACGGAAGATCTGCCCTGATAGATTCCGGAAACGGTGATCGGCTGATTCTCATACAGAGAAGAAGCCCAGGGACGATTGTAGATCGTCACCTGCAGCACATCGCCTTCCTCGGTCCTGACACTGAATTTCGTGACAGTCTTATTGCGCCCGAACCGCCAGCTGCGGGCAGCTCCGCTCACGAAGCCCGAGAAGGCCACATGGTCCTTTTCATGCCACTCGGAAACGGGGCGCATATTCAGTTCTTCATACCGGAACGGGTAATAGGAAAGAAGGGCATCGCGATCCGCAATGCCCAGACTTTCCAGTGCGCTGATCCGCTTCGGAGTCAGCCTGAGTCTCTGATCATTCAGTTCCATTCCGATTGCTCACTGCTTAATAAGGAGCAGGCTTCCCTGCTCCTGAATACGATCGATTCTGCTGTTACTCAACGCCTACGATGAAGCAGTAGACAGGCTGATCACCCTGCTCGACATCAACATCGACTTCAAAGTGATCTTCAATATACTTCTGTACCTTCTGAACTTCTTCTTCACTGGCGTCCTTGCCGGCAATCAGCGTGACGATCTCGCTGTCCTCATCGCACATCTCAGAGATGAGACGGCATGCCGCATCGACTTTATCGCTGCTGGTCAGACGGATATCCTTGTCGAGGATTCCCATGTAATCCCCGGCTTTGATCTCTCTGCCATCTACCGTCGTATCCTTGATTGCATACGTGACCTGACCGGTCTTCACATGTCCGACCGCATCCATCATCGCGCTCTGGTTTTCCTCCGGATCCGCTTCCGGATTGAAGCTGATGCAGGCACTTAGACCCTGCGGGATCGACTTGGTCGGAAGCACGCGGACATCTCTGCCTTCGCTGACTTCAGCAGCCTGGCTGGCTGCCATGATGATGTTGCTGTTGTTCGGCAGGATGAAGATATGACGCGCATGCACTTTCTCGATTGCCTTGATGAAGTCTTCCGTGGAAGGATTCATCGTCTGGCCTCCGCTGACGATAAAGTCGCAGCGATAGCCCCTGAAGAGCTTCTCCAGTCCTTCGCCGGCACACACGGTGATGATGCCGTATTCCTTCTCCTCAGCATCTTTCTCAGCGGCAGGTTCTTCTTTCGAGGCATTCTCGAGAATGGATTCTCTCGGCTTGCCAAGCGCCAGATTATCAATCTGCACTGCCTGGAATTCGCCAAACCGCTGGCCGAGATTCAGCACTTCGCCCGGCTGAGCCGTATTGACTCTTACCTTGACGAGATCTGCGTCGTTGACGACGGTGATATTCTCGCTGAGCTTGCTCAGAGAATCGCGGAAGCGGTTCTCCTTGAATAGATGAACCCCCTGATCGCTGAGCTTCAGAATGAATTCCGTCACATAGCCGCTTGCTCCGATTTCTTCGGAACCATTCTTCTTTCTGGCCGACTCATCTTCAATCGGAGCACCATCGAGGTATGCCTTGAATCCGTCGAAGATCGCTAAGAGACCGCTTCCTCCGGAGTCCACGACTCTGGCTTCTTTCAGAATCGGCAGCAGTTCCGGCGTCCGATCCAGAGAAGCACGCGCCTCTTTGCAGAGAATCTCCATATACTCTTCAATCGTCGCTTCCGGATGATCCTTCACGTAGAGGTCTGCCATATCGGAAGACTCTCTGACAACGGTCAGAATCGTTCCTTCCACCGGTCTCATGACTGCTTTGTAAGCAAGCATCGCGCCATTGAGCATCGCTGCAGCAAAAGCCTTCGTATCAAGTTCGTGACTCTCGCCGACACTCTGATAGAAGCCCCGGAAAATCTGCGAAAGGATGACACCGGAATTTCCTCTGGCGCCCATGAGAAGACCTCTCTGCAGCGTCTTGGCTACTACCGGCAGATCCTCGCTGCCGCTCTTGTTCACTTCATTGATGCCATTGGTGAACGTGAGACTCATATTCGTTCCGGTATCGCCATCCGGTACCGGGAACACATTGAGTGCATCTACTTCTTTTCTGCGGTTATTCAGGTTGCTGCAGCCGCTCATCAGCATGCCTCTGAATACCTTGCCGTCAATCTTATTCATCTCGCCTGTCAAGCCTCCGTCACTCGATTACCTGAACGCCCTGAACAAAGACGTTGACAGCCGCAATCTCTTCGGAAAGAGATTTCTCCAGCACATACTTGACTTTCTTCTGAGCTTCCTGCACTACTTCGGAGATCTTGACTCCGAAGCTCACGATAATATATAGGTCAATCTCAAGGCCGCTGTCAGTACGTCTGACGACAACACCCTTCGTGTAGTTTTCTTTTCCGAGCAGTTCAGCCCAGCCATCTCTGACAAGCTTGCGGGATGCCATGCCTACTACTCCATAGCATTCGGTAATAACTCCGCCAGCCAGGGAGGCAACTGCTTCTTCTGACACATTGATATTCCCGTAATTCGTCTTTCTTTCGACTGTCATGGTCTTTCAAGCTCCTTAGCGCCATTAATTATATTAAACTTACTCATCTTTCTCAACTGCCTCACCCGTTCGTATCGCCGGAAGAATCCGCAGAATCCGACGAAGTACCGGAACTGTCCGTGCTTTCCTCAGAGGATGTGCTGTTCTCATCCGGGATCACCAGCGTGCCGGAATCATAATAGCCGGCCAGGTAATGATCCAGGAAATCAGGATCTTCGACATCATTGCCATTTTCATCGATTGGAATCACGATCTTATTTCCGGACGCATCGAGATAATAGCCATCGGAGCTCTGGTAGTAATGCTTGACCGCCTTGTCGCCCCATTTGTCGTAGATGTAGTTGCCATCGGAATCCGTCCAGTATTCCCGTTCCGTCACAGTTTCATTCCATGGGCATGCCCGTTCGACCGCAACCTGATTGCCATCGCTGTCTGCTTCATAGGCATACAGGCAGCGGCTCTGATCTTTCATATTCTGATAGATCTCTTCATAGCTGTTCAGTGTCGAAAGGCTGTAATAATCCGCAAAGAAATACCCGCCGGTGCGCATCAGCACTTCAATGGCTTCATCTGTATAGCCAAGATCATACTGATTCACCTCGGCCATGCTTTCGATCGTGCTGCGGTCCAGCTTCTGGAATGCCTGGGTCAGCAGATGATTCTGCTGTTCTTCCGTGAACCCGCTGATATACGGAACTCTGGAAAGGATTGACATGTATTCGCTCTTCAGCTCGCACGTGCTCCCATCCGAAAACACCAGCATCGGCTTATCTTCATTGTACCGGTATCCGATCGGCTCTTTCTCCGTGATCGTGATCGAGACGAGATTGTTCGTCTCCAGCTTCACGGAAGCTGTTTCAATGACCGGATCGCTCAGCAGTCTGCTTTCAACCTGCTTAGGAATGACAAAGTAGTAAATCGATTTCTCCGTGACTCCCGAAAGCGTGCTGACGTAGTCCCTGCTCAGAAAATCTGCCCCTCTCACCGCGATGACCTCAACTCTGGAAACCGGGTTCAGGAAATAGAGCAGCCCGAGCAGAAACAATGCCAGGACCAGAGCGGCCCGGAACAGAATCGGCTTTGCTTTCGCGAATTCCTCATTGTCCCGGTTCACCGCCCGCTCCTGAAACAGCGAATCGACCGAAGTCTCATCCGGCTGCATGGTGTTCTTCTTCGGGTCTACCAATTGAATTTCTCCACTTCCATATGCAGGCTGATGCCGTACTTCTCCTTGACGAGCTTCTGGATCTCTTCCGTG
Source organism: Stecheria intestinalis (assembly GCF_009696165.1). GTDB lineage: Bacteria > Bacillota_I > Bacilli_A > Erysipelotrichales > Erysipelotrichaceae > Bulleidia > Bulleidia intestinalis. Next base: position 8,968 of record NZ_VUMN01000043.1, read on the forward strand.
AGAGCCAGGAAGTCTTCGGCTCTGGCATGGCCGTCATTGACGATGAAATTCACATGCTTCTCGGAAACCTGGGCATCCCCGATCCGATGTCCGCGGTAGCCGATGCCTTCAATCAGCTTCCAGGCCGGAACGTCAGCCGGATTGCGGAACACGGAACCTGCACTCGGACGATCCAGCGGCTGCGAAGCCATTCTTCTCTCCCGGCNGGAATCCATAAGGGCCCTGATTTCATCCGGATCCCGTTTCTCCAAATTCAGACGGATCGCAATGACGATCCAGTCCGGATGCGACTGGAAGACGCTCGTCCGGTATCCGAACCCGCATTCGCCTTTCGGAACCCATTCGAACTTCCCGTCCCGGTAGACGAACACGCTGTCGATCACATCGCTCATCGAACTGCGGTATGCCCCTGCATTCATGAAAGTGACGCCGCCGACGGAACCAGGAATGCCGCTGGCGAATTCCAGTCCGCTCAGTCCTGCTTTCATCGCCGCATAGGCAACCGCGATGATCGAGCAGCCTGCCTGGGCGACAACCGACGTATCGACGATATAGAAGTCATTGAATTTTTCCAGACGGATGATGACGCCGTCATAGTCTTTATCCGAACACAGCAGATTCGAACCTTTGCCGATCAGCTTGAACGGCAGATGGTTCTTCCGGATGATCCGGATCAGGCTGTCCAGGCTCACGGAATCATCGGGATAAGCGACATACTTTGCCTTTCCGCCGATTCTGAGCGTGGTCATGGAAGAAAGCGGAACACCGGTTTCCACCGCAGCTACCTTCTTCAGCTGTTCAAGCATTGTTTCCATGGTCCGCAAGCTCCTTTACCCATTCATACATCTTTTCCGCCGCATCCGGCGTGCCCATCGCTTTCGCATTGGCTGCTAAGTTCTGACGTTCTTCCTGATTCTTCATAAGCCGGTTCACCGTACTGGCAAGCACATCGGCATTCAGGTCTTTTTCCTCGATCATGACAGCCGCATGGTGTCTGACCAGTTCCTCAGCATTATGAACCTGATGGTTATTGGGCACATAAGGACTCGGAATCAGAATCGCTGCCGTCCCGATGGCCGAGATCTCAGCTAACGTCGTTGCTCCGGCCCGGGTGATCGCGAGATCTGCTTCTTTCAGCATCGCCCTGCCGTCAATATACGGAAGAATATGAATCCGTTTTCCCTGGGAGCGGAAGGTATAGTCATTCGACTTTCCGGCCGCAATGAGCACCTGGAAGGAATCATCGAACTTCGCACAGGCCTGATCGAGAACCTCGGAGACTGAACTGCTGCCAAGGCTTCCCATCATGCACACCACCATCGGAATTCCTGGTTCCAGGCCATACTCCTTCAGCAGTTCTGGTTTCCCCGGAGCTGCTGCGGCTGCGGAAGCTTCGGGGTTTCCGTAGAGCCTGGTCTTTCCTTCCGGGAATTCCTTCAGGCTGGAAGGATAGACTGCTTCAATCGCATCTGCGATTCTGCTGAGATACAGATTGGCTTTGCCAGCTGAGGAATTCTGTTCGCTGATCATCGTCGGGATGCCGAGCTTATGCGCGGCCCGGATCAGGGGAACAGAAATATAATTACCGAACCCGATGCATACTTCCGGCTGGAATTCCTTCAGCATCTTCCGGCAGGAACGTTCTGCTTTCTGCAGCGAAATCAGCGACTTCACCTTGGCCAGAATACCGCCGTTCATGCCGCTCATCGTCATCCCGGCAAAGGCGTATCCGGCTGCCGGAATGACCTGTGCTTCCATGCGGTTGTCTGAACCGAAGAAGCGGATCTCGCATTCCGGGCAGTTCTTTCTGATCGTATCGGCAAGCGCCAGCGCCGGGTAGATATGTCCGCCCGTTCCGCCGGTTGCTATCATCACTCGTTTCATAGGCAAGATTTTATCACATCTGCAGGCATTCGATACGGGAAACAGAACGGTGTAGAATACAGGAGTATGAAACACATGAAGATGATTGCTTTCATCCTTGCTGCTTCGTGTCTCTGCACGGGCTGCTCCCCTTTGCCTTCTCATGGCAGCGTGCCCTCGGAGCAGACTGCAGAGATCAGTACCTTTGCTTCTTCGGAAGAAACTTCGCTCGAAGAGCAGCTGGACTATTTTCTCAATGACGGGATGTCCTTGCCGGCTCAGGATGAATCCGGCAATGTGATCGAATGGTCAGTTGCGTCCGGCCATGCTGAGATCACGGAGAATACGCTGAAGAAAACAGAGGATGCGGAAGAATATGAATCCATTGTGCTGAAGGCTGAGATTCCGGCTCTGGATGAATCCTATGAGCTTGAAAGGCTGCTGCTGGATGCGTATTCGGCTTATGTGATCTCCTATTTCACTTCGGAAGGATCGGATCCCGAAACGCTGAAACTTGCCTATACGTTTGACTGCAAGTACTGGTTCAAGATCAATAACGACAATCCGATCTTGAAACCTTCGAAGGGAACGAAGCGTCTGAGAGACCCTTCCCTGGTGAGGAAAAAGGACGGTTCGTTCGCCCTGCTTGCGACCCAGGGCTATGATACGGATTCCATCTATGTCTATGACACTGAAAACCTCGGCCAATATACGAATGAACGTCTTCTGAAACTCAATGCTTCGTCCGAAGAGCAGATGATGAGTGAGAAACAGGCCTGGGCCCCGGAAGGATTCTATGATTGGATGCGGGATGCATACGTGCTGATCTGGTCCAGCAAGGAAGATGGCGGCATGTACTTCAGCACGTCTTCCGATCTGACTGCAGTATCCTATCCTTCCGTACTGATGAGTCCGGGCTATCCGGTCATCGACGGCACCATGGTCAGAGATGGATCGGAATGGGTCATGCTCTACAAAGATGAAAGCGAACCGATGGAAGATCATTCTCAGCTATTCCGGGCAGTGAGCAGCGATGGCTGGGAGAATCTCGGGACATTTGACGGGCCGATCTATGACCGCCATCAGGTGGAAGGACCGATGATCATGAAGGCCCTGAATGGCGAAGGCTGGTATGTGGTATGCGATGATTACACGAGAGGTGCCTACAAAGTGCTCTTCACGGAAGATATTGCGCACGGGACATTTGAAGAGGTTGATGATGCGGATCTGATGATTCCGCTGGAAGCCCCTGCCCACGGATCGGCGATTGCGATCACATGGAACGAATTGCAGCGGCTTCTCGAAGTATATCCGGATGCACTGAACAATCAGGAGGATGGACAATGAAACTGGATCTTGATGACCTGCTGAATGCAGCAGAACAGAAGCAGGAAACTGACAGAATGGTGTTCTGGTATCCGGAAAACCGGATCCTGCTGCTGGATGAACATGATCAGCCCGCCGATGATCTCGGCGAAGAGCTGAACCCGGACGATTATGAAGTACTTCCGGACTGGGAAGATCTCAATCGCTACCAGCTCATGGAAGACTTTGCTGACCGGCAGCCTGATGGCGAAGTAAAGAACTGGCTGCAGAATGCGATCAAGGGACATGGCGCATTCCGCCGGTTCCGTTCCGTCATCGAGCGCTTCGGCCTGCAGGATGAGTGGTACGACTTTGAAGAAGAAGCGGAATACCTGCATGCGGCAGAATGGTGCCAGGCTCATCATCTCGATTATGAAGAGGTTCCCGGCATTCCTGATCTAAGCATGGCGGTCCATGCGGAAAAGAAGAAGGAACCACAGAAGCCGGAAATCCGCATCACGCGCCTCTCCAGCCGCAATGCGATGCAGATCATCTATCTGCTGCATGAACTGCGGGCGGAAGAAGCAAAGCATCGCAATCTGACTTCTCCGGATCTGGAAGACAATCAGAATGAACTGGAAGACACCGCGGATACCGCTTTGATCTATGCGGCCAGCGATCATGGTGCGTATATCGGCTTCCTGATGGTGCAGTCTGCCTCAAAGGTCGTCCAGGCTTTCTTTGTGAAGAAGGATAAGCACGGTCAAGGTATCGGCGAGCAGCTGCTTTCTGCATATCAGAAGGACTTTCCGGAGTCTGATCTGAAATTTGAAGTGCTCCCCTGCGATAGTGAACTGATCGCCTTCCTGATCGCTCATGGATACGGCACCATTTCCACGATTGAACTGCATCATGACCGCGAGGAGCAGAGCAATTCCTGGAGCGATGGAACTCATACGTTCCATTTCTGAGCTTTCTGCTTGCGGGCGGATCCTTTTTCCGGTATACTCTATCCAGCTCTAGTAAGGAGAGATAGAAAGGATCATTGCATGAATACAAATGATATGGCTGCCATTCATCTGGTAGACTATCAGACGGATTCTGCTGTGGTTCATGAATACATGTCATCCGCTGACTTCCAGGCACTTGCCGAGATGGAAGCTTCCGGCCGGATTATCATTCTGAATCACCGCAGCCTCTGATGGATCACGCGCTGAGCAATTGTCCGGCGCGTTTTTTTTTACAGAAAAAGACTTCCCCTTTGCGGAGAAGTCATCTGTTTCAGATCATATGGCTGATGATATTCCAGACTTCCTCTATTCCTGTTTTCGAGGTGGAAGATACTGCAATCTCCTGCTCTGGCAGAAGACCCGTCGCATTGCGGATATTCTTCAGAGCATTGATCTGCTGATTGCGGCTCAGCTTATCTGCCTTGACACAGGCAGCGAGAGCCGGAAGATCAGACTGCCTTGCAAAACTCAGCATCTCCAGGTCATCGCTGTTCGGTATTCTGCGGATGTCGAGCACCAGGATCATGCCCTTCAGGTTCTTCCGGTGATCGAAATACGGATCGAGCAAGGCCGCAAAGTTCTTCACGGACATCGTTCCGCCTTTGGCATAGCCGTAGCCAGGCGAATCAGTGAAGACAACCTGGTGATCCACTTCATAGAAGTTCAGAAGCACGGTCTTGCCAGGCGTCTTGCCGACATAGGCAGCATTTCTCCGGTTGATCAGCGCATTGATCAAGCTGCTCTTGCCGGCGTTGGAACGCCCTGCGAAGATGATCTCCGGCAGGCTGGAGTCCGGCCACTGATCCTCGTTGGCTGCGGTGGCGAGAAGCTGGACTTCATGGTACTGCATGCTAGCGGACCATGGCTTCCTTCAGAACCTGAGACATATTCTCAACCGGAACATAGGTCATCTTCTCGCGGACGGCTGCCGGGACTTCATCGAGGTCTCTCACATTGCCCTTCGGGAAGATGATCTTCGAGATGCCAGCCCGGTTTGCTGCAAGGCTCTTCTCACGAAGACCGCCGATCGGCAGCACATTGCCGCGCAGCGTCACTTCTCCCGTCATCGCGAGATCGCTGTACACCGGCGTATTGGTCAGAGCGGATACCAGAGCAGTGGTCAGGGTCACTCCGGCAGAAGGACCATCCTTCGGCACAGCTCCTTCCGGTACATGGATATGAATGTCATGCTTGGAAAAGAACGACGGATCGATCTTCAGTTCCTTGGCATGGGCTTTGACATAGTCCAGGGCAATTTCCGCAGACTCTTTCATGACATCTCCGAGCTTGCCGGTCAGCACGAGGGCGCCCTTGCCGTCGAAGAAGTTTACTTCGATCTGCAGCACATCGCCGCCGAATGACGTATAAGCAAGACCGGTCACAACGCCGACCCGGTTCTGCTTCTCTTTGACCCCGTAATCGAAGATATCCTTGCCGAGCCATTCATGAATCAGCTTCTCGGTGATGGTCACGGACTTCTTTCCATCCTTGAGAATCGCGAGAACCGTCTTTCTGCAGAGACTTGCAATCACCCGTTCCAGCTGACGCACGCCTGCTTCTCTCGTGTAGTGGCGGATCAGGTACAGAATCTCCTTCTCCTTCAGATGGAACTGCGCAGGCTTCAGACCATTGGCCTTGATCTGCTTCGGAATCAGATGCTCTACGGCAATATGAACCTTGTCAACTTCCGTATAGGAAGGCAGTTCGATGATTTCAAGACGATCCTGCAGCGGGGCCGGGATATTGTCGAGATAGTTTGCAGTCGCGATGAACATGACCTTAGAGAGATCATAAGGCTCTTCCAGGTAATGATCGCTGAAGAACTGGTTCTGTTCCGGATCCAGCACTTCGAGCAGCGCATCGCTCGGATCGCCCTTGTAATCCGCTCCCATCTTGTCGATTTCATCGATCAGGAAGACCGGATTGATCACCTGGGCACGCTTCATGCCCTGGATCACACGGCCCGGCAGAGCTCCGAGATACGTTCTGCGATGACCTCTGATTTCTGCTTCATCTCTCACTCCGCCAAGACTCATCTTCACGAACTTGCGGTCAAGCGCTCTTGAAATCGATTTTGCAAGACTCGTCTTGCCGACTCCCGGAGGACCGACCAGGCAGAGGATCGGCGCATTCAGATTGCCGGTCATCTCCTTGACGGCCAGATATTCCATGATGCGGTCCTTGACCTTATCAAGTCCGTAATGATCTTCATCGAGAACCTTGCGGACCTCTTTCAGATCGCTGCTGTCTTCGGTTTCCTGCCACCACGGAACTTTCAGCAGCCAGTCGAGATACGTTCTCTCAACGCTTGCTTCTCCGCTTCCCGGCGGCAGCATCTCATAGCGCTGCAGCTCTTCTCTTGCCTTCTGCTTCACATGATCCGGATACGGATTCTTCTCGATCATCTCGCGCAGCTGCGTCGTATCATCGGTGACATTCGACACATCGCCGAGCTCTTCCTTGATGGCCTTGAGCTTTTCGCGCAGGAAGTACTCCTTCTGGCTCTCATCAATGCGTTCCTTGACTTTATCATTGATGTTTGCCTCGATCTGCGAGAAGCGCTGCTGCTTTTCCAGCTCAGCGATGATCATGACCATGCGCTCATTGACATCGACCGTCTCAAGCAGCTTCTGTTTTGCCGCCGTATCCAGCGGAAAATACTGGGCAAACTGATCTGTCAGCGTGATGGCTGAAACGCCTTTGGAAAGCTGCGATACGATATCCGAAGGGAAGGCGCTCGAGAGGTTGCTCACTTTCTCGAATTCCGAGATGATGCGCTTGACGAGCGCCATCTCCTCCATGTGATTTCCTTCGACTTCTTCCAGCGGCTGGATCGTCGCCATCATAATGTCATTGCTGTCTTCCAGGTTCAGCAGCTCAGCCCGCTTCATGCCAGTGAACGTCACCCGCATGAATCCTTCCTTGCGGCGGACAATCTTGATCTTGCTGAGTGTACCGACACGATAGAGATTCTGTTCTGAAGGATTATCAACCATAATGTCGTTCTGGCAGACAATCCAAACCATGGAATCATAGGAAGCACTTGCTTCATTGACCGCGTTGATGCTCTTCTGGCGGCCGACCTCGATCATCACATCCTGGCCCGGGAACACGACAACACCGCGCGTGCACACTACCGGAACCCTGATACTGACCTCTTTGCTCATAGTGTGTTCCTCCTTTTAAGAGAGGGAATGAACCCCCTGCTGATAAAATAAGACGCATCGAAAGCGTCTTATTGGTTCGTATTGCTGATAGCCGGAATTACTCAGCTGCAGAAGCGTCTTTTCCTTCCTCTGCTGCAGGAGCTTCCGTTTCCGGTTCTCTGACTTCCGGAGCACCGTTAGCATTCTTCTTCACGAAACGGAATGCCTTGTCTTCTCTGAGCTGATCCTGAACCGCTGCTTTGCTGATCGCAGCCTTCACACGATCAACAGACAGACCGTACTGTGCAGCAATATCGCTGAATTCCTTCTCAATTTCCGCATCCGTCGGCTCGAGCTTTTCAGCCTTGGCAACAGCATCCAGAGCAAGTCTGGTCTTGACTGTCTTGCGGCTTTCCTCCTCGTAGTCCTTCTTCAGCTGATCGAGCGTCTTTCCCATCATGGACAGATAGCTTTCCAGCTTCATGCCATACTGCTGAACCTGAGCAGCAATCTGGTTGATGCGGCCGTTGACCTCATCTTCAACCATGACATCAGGAATCTCAACTTCCGTCTTTGCAAGCAGCTGATCAAGAAGATCGTTATCTCCCTTGTCCTCAGCAGACTGCTTCTTCTGGTTTTCGAGACGCTCGCGGACCATCTTCTTCAGATCTTCAGCAGTCTCAACGCCCTTCGCATTGACATCCTTCGCAAAGTCATCATCCACTTCCGGCAGAACCTTGTGCTTGACTTCATTGACCTTGACCTTGAAGACGACATCCTGGCCAGCCAGATCCTTAGAATGGTAGTCTTCCGGGAACTTCAGATTCAGTTCCTTCTCATCGCCGGCCTTCACGCCGACCAGCTGATCCTCGAAGCCCGGGATGAAGCTGCCGGAGCCGAGCTCCAGATTGTAGTTCTCAGCCTTGCCGCCATCAAACNGAACGCCATCCTTGAAGCCTTCATAGTTGATATCAACTGTATCGCCGTTCTCTGCTTCACCATCCTTGGTTTCCATATCTGCGAAGTTCTCGCGCATACGGTCGATTTCCTTGTTGAATTCCTCTTCGCTGACAGAAGTATCATCCATGTGGTAATCCAGACCCTTATAATCGGATACCGTAGCTTCCGGCTTCACAGCAAATTCAAATACGACGACAACCTTCTCCGGATCGATGGAACGCAGATCCAGCGTCGGCTGGGAAATCGGCTCCAGCTTCTGCTCATCCAGGGCAGCCTTCAGCCATGCATTGGCATTGTCATTGACTGCTTCCAGCTCGCGGTCGCGCTCCGGAATCGCATGCTCCAGAAGCTTCTTCGGAACCTGGCCCTTGCGGAAGCCATTCATGGTTACATTTTTTCCGAGTTTGCTGAATGCTTTCTCGACATCCTTCTTCCATTCGTCACCCTCGATGGTAACGACCAGTTCACCTGTTGATTTTTCTTTTAATGTCCACTCTGACATGTTGCTCAAGAACTCCTTTTCTTTCAAACGTTCTCAGTATATCAAAAACAGAATTGATCCGCCACGGATAAGATCACGATTTCTGTGCGATTGTTCAGCCTTTTTCAGCGCAATCCCCAGCTCTCTGTCCTCTCAGGCACACGTCTTCTTCCTGATCTGATAGGAATCGTATACCTTCTCAAGTTCCGCTTTGTCAGCTGTATCACCTAAGAGATCCGCAGCCTGGCAGGCAGCCTCATACGCTGCCCCCCCTGCTTCTTCTTTCTCATAGCTGAGCGGCAGATTCATATAAGCATCATGAACCAGCACGCTTTTCGCTGTTTCAAGAAGCGAAGGATTGCGGCTCACCCATTGTTTCAGAAGAGCCAGTGCTTCCAGAAATCCAGGACTGCGCGTAACCGGCGTCACCGCATCAGGCCAGAAGGTATATTCGACACCATCTTTCGTATAGACGAATTCGTCGCCGATTTCCTGTTCTGCCAGCGCTTCGATCAGGAGGGCGGCAGCTTCCGGATATGGTTCATGGCTCAGATACTCCCGGATCTCTTCGGTGCAGGTCCGCAGATTGCGATCATGAAGACGGGACGCTGCGGCAAGCTGGGCCTCCGGTTTCCCCTTCAGCATGCTTAGCAGCACTTCCAGCGGCTCTTCTTCGGGTCCCTGGCTGTCTTCACAGGCATAACGGAGATCTTTCTGGAGCGCATGGAACTGTGCTTCCGCATCTTCGGGAATATAAGGCATGGACAGCTCCCGTTTCAGCAGGAACTTCGCATCTTCATACCGATGTTCTTCGATGGCATTTCTGATCTCCGTGATGATCTCTTCGTAATAACCCATTGATCTCCTTAAACAGCAAATACCGCCATGCGGCGGTATCTGTTATGGTGTCCACGGTGAGATTCGAACTCGCGACCGTCCGCTTAGAAGGCGGGTGCTCTATCCAGCTGAGCTACGTGGACAGCACTTAGGATTGTAACAGAGAGTCCTCAATTATTCAAGCCCCGGATTATACTCCATGTGCGAAAACTCAATTGCAGAAGTGAACGCAAGGGATCTGTTGCATTAACTTAATCGAAACAGAAACCATGATGCTGTTGCAATCAGTTGCTTTGATTCCGAATAATGATTTCAGGTCAGGTATAGCCGATGAAA
>NZ_VUMN01000044.1 GCF_009696165.1 Stecheria intestinalis
CGCCTTCTTCGCTTTCGCCATCTCCGACCAGAGCATATACTCTGTGGCTGTTTCCGCTCAGCTTATTTGCAATAGCCATGCCATCTGCTGCCGCCAGTCCCTGTCCTAGTGACCCGGTGCTCATATCTACACCCTTCACATAGTTCATGTTCGGATGTCCCTGCAGCTTTGAATCAAGCTTCCGGAATGTCATCAGCTCTTCCATAGGGATGATCCCCTTCTCCGCAAGGGCTGCATACAGAAGCGGTGAGGTATGCCCCTTGGACAGCACAAACCGATCGCGGTCAATCGTTCCCGCATTCTCCGGTGTGATGTCCATTTCTTCAAAATACAGATAAGTGACGATATCCGCTGCTCCGAGCGATCCTCCCGGATGCCCGGACTGCGCGTTCGCAATTTCCTTCACGATATTCTTCCGGATATTGCGTGCATGCTGCTTCAGTTCTTCATTGTTCATGCTTATTTCTCAACCTCATAGAACGCAATCTGATTGATTTCGCGATTGGTGGAAACCAGCCGGATTGATCCATTGCAGTCAAACGGATAGATATTAGCGGAACCGACATCATGCATCAGCACATTTGTCTTGTATTCACCATCTTCATAATAGAATTCGATCAGATCTCTGTTTCCCTTGCGATGGCCGATGATCGCTTCTTCTCTGCCGAAGAAATCTCTTGCCCAGATCGAGTGACCCATTTCCGTCAGGAACGGGCAATCCCATACCTTTGCATACTTTCCGGACTCATCCAGGTGATAAATCGCAATATGATCACCATGGAACGGACAGATCACGATCATCTCCTTCTTCCCGTCGCCATCAAAATCGCAGAGCACCATATCAGAAGTCGGATCTTCCGTCAGCTGCTCGCAGGTCCAGCTGCCATTCTTCTCACTTGGCGGTACACAGCGGAATACGCCATTCTCCGTTCCGACTAATGCATACTCGCCATTCTCGTCTTTTTCCGTTGCATAGCCATGGTTCTTGAACAGACCATCCTTCAGCACGGTCCAGGAAATCTCATGGCCATCCTTGTAGTTCTCGATATCTGCAGGCAGGTCAGCAACATAGACCGCACCCGGGAATCTCCAGTCATCCTTGTACTCCATATTGCTTTTGATCGTGCAGGCAATCAGATAATAAGAACCATTCCGCTCCAGGATTGAAAATCTGTGGCAGAACGGAAGCGTTGCAATGGTCTGCACGTTCCAGCTTCCATTTTCCGGGCGGACCAGAACGATATGTGCCTTATCGCCATCATTCGGGCTGTAGAACTGATGGGTTGCCAGAAACCAGCCATCACTTCCCGGAACCTGGACCATGGACATCGTTCCTCCTGGTTCTTCCCAGACGGTTTCTTCCGGATTTCCATCCAGGTCAAACAGAATGCATTTATTGACTTTCTCAGCCGCAACCAGAATATGATCTTTTCCCTGATAATGCAGCGGAGCAATGGAATAGCAGCGGTCAAGCTCATAAGAATTCAAGAGATTCAGTTTCATAAGTATCAGCTCCTCTTCTTCACTTTAATGAAAGAAAGGAACATCACCCGGACAATCAGTCGGGAACGTTCCTTTCTCAGCATGCGGAAAGTATTACTTCAGATTCAGTCCGGTTGCGTTGATCTTCTCCGTCATCTCTTTCTGAGACATGACGTTCTTCAGACCGACAACCTTGACGCCTTTAGCCTCTGCATCCTTGAACATATTCGTGAAGTTCAGCGGGCAGAGAACGATATCATAATTGACCGCGGTATTCTTTCCTTCCGACAGGGAGCAGTGATGCGTCTTCGAGACTTTCCATCCCTCTGCCTTGATTGCCTTGTCCAGTGTCATTGCCATCATCAGAGAAGTACCAGAACCATTTGCACAGCAAGCAAGAATACTAACCATTGTGATTTTTCACTCCTTCCGGATTGCCAGCTCAGGCAATTCCTTTTTCTTTCTTATATTCTTCCCAGTCATCGACTTCCATGAAGTAATGTTCCGGGTCTTTGCGGTACTGAATCTGCGGAATCATGATCAGGAAGATCACAACCAGAGCAAGACCGATCCAGCTGAGATACTTCATGACGATCGTGAAGATCGGCCACAGAACTGCCCAGTCCCACATTCCGAGATATCCGCCATACTGAGCAAGGCCAGTCCAGGTAGCGATGAATGCAGAACCGAATACCTGCAGCAGTCCGGAGATGAACGGGAAGATAACTGCAGCCTTCAGGCCGCCCTTGGAATTAGCGAACAGAGCAATCGTCGCATTGTCGAAGAACATCGGGATGAATCCAGCGATGACGATGGTCGGAGAATGTGTCAGAACCAGGATCAGCATTGCGACTGTCTCACCAAGCGCACCGAACAGGAAGCCGATCGTGACTGCATTCGGAGAACCGAATGAATAGGAAACAGCGCAGTCAACACCAGGCACTGCACTCGGCAGCAGTTTGTCAGAGATACCCTTGAATGAAGTCGTGAGTTCAGCAACCATGGTGCGTACGCCAAGCTGCAGGATCGCCAGGTTTGCTGCAAACGAGAGCGCCGTGCTCAGCACATAGAAGAAGAAACTGTCCGTTTCCTTCATCAGACCAAGCTCTACGATATAAGCCTTGCCAACGACACAGAGAATAATTCCAAAGAAGAACAGCATGATCAGCGCGGTGCATACCATATTATCGTTGAAGATCTGCATCCAGCCAGGGAGTTCGATATCTTCGAGACGTCTGCTCCAGAGCGCGGACTTCTTGCCGGTCTTCTTTTCTTTTTCTGCATCATGCTTTGCCATCTTCTCAGCAAGCTTCGTGCTGAGCGCAACACCGAACATCTGCTGATGAGCCAGAGAGAAGCCGGCACCATCGGTGAGTTCCTGTGTATAGCGTACTAAGAGATTGGAACCAACTGCCCAGTAGAGACCGAGGACAACTGCCATGACAATCAGCGTCACGGTCGGCTGCGAACGAAGAGCAGGAAGTGCAAACAGAATCAGCCAGAATGCAGTAGAAGCCTGCTGAATCTGAACGTTGCCGGTGGTGAATACAGCTCTCAGCTTAGTCCACTTGTTCAGACGGACCAGAACGATGTTTGCGACAAAGGCAATTGCCATCAGCAGCATGACCTGTCCGAATGCCTGGCCGCCGATGACCGCATCCCCTGCATCTGCAGCAGCCTGAACTGCATTCTGACCATTATACGGGTCAATGATGATTGCCTGCAGTCCGAAGCGTCCGCCAAGACCATACAGGATCGGCTTCAATGTGTTGATCATTCCACCGGAACCAGTTGAGAGAATCATGTAGCCGACAATTGCCTTGATCGTCCCGGAGACCGTGTCATACCAGGGCTTTCTCAGCAGGAGGTAGCCGATCAGAACGATCAGGCCGACCATGTACTGCGGCTTCGTGAGAATGTTGTTGACGAAAAATGTCCAGATTGCCATAAATTTCCCTTTCTCTTCCCCTTTCAGAGATTGTATTTTTCACCCAAGGCTTCCAGGTCCGCCTCGGAAGTGACCTTGTGAAGATCCTCTACCACCGCATCATCTGTAAGCAGGGCAGCCAGCTGCTGCATTTCTTCCAGATGCTTTTCTGCATTCCCAGAAGCAATGGTGAAGAACAGATCCGCATACTTCTCAGGATCCTGATCATCGAAGCTGACCGGCTTCGCCAGCTTCATGAATGAAATACATGTCTTATGAACCAGTGCACCGCCCTCCGTGGAATGCGGCATCGCAACTCCAGGAATCAGAATGATATAAGGTCCGTACTTCTCGACACAGCGCACAATCTCATCTGCATACTCCGGTTCCACCGTTCTATCGGCAATAATCGGTTCACAAGCCTTATGAATTGCGTCCTTCCAGTCAGACGCAGAATCATAGAACACGCAATGCTTCTCCTTCACAAACTCCTTCAGCATGTCGTTTCCTCTTCTTACAGCACGGAACGGAACGGAACGTTCGGTTCGTAATCGAAGCAGTCCTCGAAGCCGCGATCATGATGATAAGCAACCCGATCCTTGTCTCTCGGATACATGTATCTGCCGCCCACTTCCCAGCTGAACGGATGGAACTTGTAATCCAGACGGTCTTTTCTCATCCACCAGAGCACATTGATCTCGTTGAGATCAGCTTGGAAATTCGTCCAGACATCCCAGTGAATCGGAATGACAACCTTGCACTTCAGAGCCTCCGCCATACGCAGCACATCGGTAGCCTCCATCTTGTCCTGGATTCCTACGGGGTTGCAGCCATAAGACGCAAACGCAACGTCTACTCCGCCATACTTCTTCTCGATATCCTTGCCATGCTTTGCAAAGTAGATCGAATAATGTGAATCACCGGAATGATAAATATTTCCGCCCGGTGTACGGATCAGGTAGTTGACTGCCTTCTCATCCATATCCATCGGGCACTTTCCCCAGAGGTCTTCACGATCCGGTCCGGTCGAATCCGTCGTCGTGATGCAGGTACGATCGAAGGAATCCAGAACGACAATCTCCAGATCCTTGAACTTGATCACGTCACCCGGTTTCACCGTGATGCAGCGATCTTCCGGAACACCCCAGCCGACCCAGGTCTCAACCGACTTCTTCGGTCCGATGAACGGAACCGGAATCTCTTTTCCGGAATCATCCGTAGTCGTCATGCCGCTCTGCAGAACATGAGCCGCAAACTCTGCGGACATATGATCCTGATGATAATGCGTCGCAAGCACTGCATCAACATGCTTTACCGCAAACGGATCAATCACGAACGGGATGTTGCGGAGATTCGGCTGCATCTTTCTGACGCCAGCCATATTCGCCATCTGGTGACCTACCTTCATCTTACCGTCGCCATGCGTGCGCTTCCCGTTTCCTGCCCAGAGATCAATCGTGATGTTCGTATTGCCCGGGGTCTTGATCCAGATGCCCGTGCATCCGAGCCACCACATGCCTACATTTCCTTCCGGAATCTCGGTTCCCTCAATTTCCTCATTGAGCCAGGTACCCCATTCCGGGAAAGTAGACATGATCCATTTGTCGCGCGTCATTTCCGAAACTTTGCTCATAAACCAATTCTCCTTTTCCTTTTACGTATGTTCAGGGATTGTTTCAGACATTAACTCTGAATCTTTCCCGTCTGCATCTCTAACATATCCACTTTTATTTACGCATTCAATCGTATTTAACGATCATTATATGATTTATACGATCATTTATAAAAATGTAAACGCAATCATCTTGAATCTTTGATCGTTAATCGTACATTAATAATGTCTTACGATCGTTTTTACTTATATTTATGCACAAGGAGGATCACTTTATGTCCATTGAATCCCTGTTCCTGGTCCTGATCGGCGTACTTCTTCTGGCTGCCGGCGTCAGCTCCCTGGATTCTGTGCTCCGCTTCCGGAAACCAGACTCTTCTTATGAAGGAACGGTGCTGGCTTCCACGCTCAGAACGCAGATAGATGAGAAAGAACGTCTCATCCAGCGCTACTACAGCCTGGATACCAATTACACAGATGAGAAAGGAGCCCGGAAGACTGCAGGCATCCGCAGCACAGAGCAGTACTACCCAGGCGACCCGATCCGTCTGATGCGTCAGAACAATGTGCTTTATCCCTATATCCGTTCCGGAACCGATACGCTCTCGAGCATCTTCCTGATTCTTTCAGGCGTCATGATGGTCATCACGGAGCTTCTCTACGTGCATGTATCAATGAAAGCAGCTTCGCTCGGACTGGCCGGCGTCTTTGCGTGTCTGGCCGTCTCCTTATTCCGCTCCTGGTACCGGGACAGCAGGCTGCACCTGATTCCGGAAGAAGGAACCATCTCCGAACTGCTCTGCTACCGCGAAGAAAAGCAGGAACGCACGATCTTCCGAACGAACACCTGGTATCCGGTCATCACCTATGAACGGGACGGAAGATCTTATTCCTTCCTGAGCCGCAATGGCGAGAAGTCTTCCACCAGCTTCAAGGTCGGAAAGAAAGTCTCCTTCTTCTTTGATCCGGAAGCCCATTGCGTACTCGAGAAGAAAGCAGGCCCCGGCACCATCGCTGCAGCCGGCGTGATGGCAGCGATTGCTGCATATGGATTGATCGCAACCCTGATCGGCTGAGAAAGGAAAAAGAAATGAACTATTCACTGGCACTCTACGAAAAAGCAATTCCGGCAGGAAAACCATTCGAGGAACTCTTCGACATCACGAAGCGCTGTGGCTTCGATCGCCTTGAAATCAGCATCGATGAGTCCGACTGGCGCCTCGAGCGTCTGGACTGGCCGACGGAGAAAGTCGTCGCGCTTGGCGCAGAAGCACGCAATGCCGGAACTCCGATCACGACCCTCTGCCTCAGCGGCCATCGCAAGTATCCGTTCGGTTCTCACGATCCGGCAGTACGGAAGAAGTCGCTGGAAATCATGTACAAAGCCGTCGACTTCGCCGCTGGCCTCGGCGTGCGCATCATCCAGCTGGCCGGTTATGACGTCTACTACGAAACCGGCGATGAACAGACCCGGGCATGGTTCCTCGAGAACCTGAAGAAAGGTGTTTCCTATGCCGCATCCTGCGGCATCATCCTGGCCTTCGAAACGATGGAAACGCCATTCATGGATACGGTTGAGAAATCTATGGCCTATGTCACCGCAGTGAACAGCCCGTGGCTTGGCGTCTATCCGGACATCGGCAACCTGAAGAATGCCGCCGTTCTCTATCACGGCGATGTCGTCGAAGATCTGAAGAAAGGCGAAGGCCATCTCTTCGCCATGCACCTGAAAGAGACGAAGCCAGGCCTCTACCGCGACATGAACTTCGGCGACCCGAGCGGACATACCGAATACGTTCCATGCATTCAAGAAGCCCTCCGTCAGGGCATCCGGATGTTCACCGGCGAATTCTGGTACCACGACGGACAGGATTACGAAAAGATCATCACCGATTCGGCAGCGTTTCTGCGTGCAAAGATCGAGCAGGCAGCTGCGGAATCCGGAATTGAAGAATAAGAGGAGAGAAGAAAACATGCTTGAAGAACTGAAACAGGAAGTCTGTGCTGCCAATCTGCTGCTGCCCGCGTATCATCTGGTTACATTCACCTGGGGAAATGTATCAGGAATCGATCGGGAAAAAGGCCTGATGGTCATCAAGCCGAGTGGAGTTCCGTATGAAGAGCTGACTCCGGAGAAGATGGTCGTCACGGACCTTGAAGGAAATGTCGTCGAAGGAGATCTGAATCCTTCTTCGGATACGAAGACCCACGTAGAACTCTACAAAGCATTTCCGGAACTCGGCGGCATCGTCCATACTCACAGCCCGAACGCAACCAGCTGGGCGCAGGCCGGCCGCGATATTCCGTGCTATGGAACGACTCATGCCGATTACTTCTACGGACCGATTCCGTGCCTCAGAGTTCTGACTGCTGAAGAAATCGAAGCAGACTATGAACGCAATACCGGTTTATTGATCGTGAATGAATTCCGCCGCATGAACCGCAAGATGCTTGAAGTTCCGGGATGCCTCTGCACGAACCACGGCCCATTCAGCTGGGGAAAGAATCCGAAGGAAGCGGTTCACAACGCAGTCGTCATGGAAGTATGCGCAGAAATGGCAACGAAGACGGAACTCATCAATCCGAAAGTGCAGCCTGCTCCGCAGTGCCTGCAGGACAAGCACTACATGCGCAAGCATGGACCGAATGCCTACTATGGACAGAAAAAACAGTAAG
The DNA here is from genome assembly GCF_009696165.1 of Stecheria intestinalis. GTDB lineage: Bacteria > Bacillota_I > Bacilli_A > Erysipelotrichales > Erysipelotrichaceae > Bulleidia > Bulleidia intestinalis. The sequence goes on from NZ_VUMN01000044.1 coordinate 7,698, forward strand.
ATCCTGTTTCTCGATCTCGACGATACGCTGCTGAATCATAACAAGGAAATCACTGAAGGAAACCGCACCGCAATCCAGGAAGCAGTAAAAGCCGGGCATCGCATCGTGCTCGCTTCCGGAAGACCGCTCTTAGCAGTGCTGCCGATTGCTGCGGAACTGAAGCTGCAGGGGGAAGGAACGTATGTCCTTGCCTATAACGGTGCTGAGATTTATGACTGCTTCAGAAAGAAAGTGCTGTACCGAAATCCAGTCACGACCGCCACAGCAGCCGAACTGTTTCAGGAAGCACACCGGTACGGGATCCATGTGCAGACCTATAACCATGACGATATCTTCTTAGCAGAAGCAGAAGATGAAGCAACCCTCTATTATGCAAAGCGCATCCGCATTCCTTATCAGATCGTCGAAGACCTTGAGCATCATCTGCCCGAAAATCCGGTCAAGGTGCTGCTGATCGATCTGCATGATCATGAGAAACTCGAGCAGTTCCGCCTGGACCATCAGGAATCTCTTGCCAGCCGCTGCTGCATGTTCTATTCCAATCCGATGTTTCTCGAATGCGTCGCACCGGACTGCTCCAAAGGAGCAGCGATTCATCAGGTAGCAGAATTATTCGATCTCCCGATGGAGAATACAATCGCAGCCGGAGACTCCGAGAATGATCTTTCGATGATCCGGGAAGCCGGCATCGGCTGTGCAATGGCCAACGGAACAAAGACCTGCAAAGAAGCTGCAGACTATGTGACGAAGGCCGATTGCGACCATGACGGCATCGCCGAAATCATTCATAAATTCCTGCTGAATTAACTCATTTATGCATAAAAATGATGTATGAACCCCGCCTTCGAGCTAATATAATCATATTATGAAAGTAAAATATGAAATCGTTCAGAAGCGCAGAGACGACATCATGCTGCTGATCCAGAAACTTGGTACCGTCTCCGTGGAACAGCTCTCCAAGGAGTTCAGCACCTCAGATGTCACCATCCGCCGCGACCTGCAGTACTGGGAAAGCAAAGGCGCCATTCAGCGCACCCGGGGCGGAGCAAGACTGATCCAGCGCATGGTCAATGTGCCGGACGTGAACTACAACAACGACCGCTACCTGCACGCGATCGCAAAGTATGCTGCCCTGTTTGTAGAAGACGGAGACACCATCTTCATCAACACCAGCTATACAGCTCTGCTGATGATTCACTATATCCGCTACAAGTCCTGCACCGTCATCACCAATAACGCTGCTGCCACGCAGATCCAGCACGATGACCACGTTAAAATCGTCCTCACCGGAGGAGAGCTCAATACTCCGAAGAAGTCGATGGTAGGAGATTTTGCCCTCAGCAACATCCGCAAAGTACTTGCCAACAAGTGCTTCTTAGGATGCTCCGGTATCACCGCAGAAGATGGAATCACGACAGCAATCATGGCAGAGACGACCATCAACGAGATGATGCTGCAGCAGACCACCGGCAAACGCTGCGTCGTCTGCGATCATACCAAAGTCGGTCTGAAGCACAGCTTCATCACCGGCTCGCTTGCCAATGTCGATACCGTCATCACCGATATCGCTGCAGATAAGACAGAAATCTCCAAGATCGAATCCAAGAATGTCGAAGTCGTCTGTCTCGAGCCTCTGCTGGTGGTTCCGCAGGAAGATACGAATATCTTCTGCTGAACAATCACTATTAAAGATGGAGCAGCATCCGCTGCTCCGTCTTTGCTTATTCTGCCGCTTTCAGCAGGTCCTGTTTCAGGGCCTGCAGTTTTTCTTCTGCATCTGCATCATTCTTTCCGCATACTCCGAAGTAGAACTTGATCTTCGGTTCTGTTCCGGAAGGACGTGCGCAGCACCATGCATGATCCGCCAGTTCATAATAGAGCACATCTGATTCCGGAAGCGTCAGTGCACTGATGGTTCCGGTTCTGCAGTCTGTCCGGACTCTCTTCTTGTAGTCTCTGACCGCAAGCACTTCACTGCCGCCCAGGTTCTTCTCCGGGTTGCTGCGCATGCGCTCCATGAGTGCATGGATCTTCTGTGCTCCGGTGATGCCATTCATCTCAATGGATACAAGTCCTTCTCTGTAATAGCCATACTTCTCATACAGATCATGCATGGCATCGCAGAGCGTCTTTCCTTCATGTTTATAGAACGCTGCCAGCTCGCACAGCATCATGACGGCAGCCGGCGCATCCTTGTCTCTTGCATAGGTTCCCGGCAGGCATCCGTAGGACTCTTCAAAGCCGAAGACATAGTGATACATATGATTCTGCTCAAACAGATGGATCTGCTCGCCGATATACTTGAAGCCCGTCAGTGTTTCAATATGCTTCACGCCATACTCTTCACACAGCGGTTCTGCCATATCGGTCGTCACGATCGTATCTACTAATGCAGGATTCTCAGGCATCGTATGATTCTTCGTGCGTTCCCGGAGAATATACTCTGCAATCAGCATTCCCGACATATTGCCGGTAAACGACTCGAACTTCCCGGTCTTCGCATTCTTCGCATAGACACCGAGCCGATCCGCATCCGGATCAGTTGCGAGGATGATATCCGCATTCTCCTTTTCTGCCTGAGCAAGCGGAATCTTCCATACTTCCGGATTCTCCGGATTCGGCGAAGGAATCGTCGAGAAATCAGGATCCGGTGCTTCATGTTCCGGAACGACAGATACATGCACGAAGCCAAGTTCCGACAGCAGTCTTCTCACCGGCAGATTGCCCGTTCCATGCAGCGGCGAATAGACAATCCGGATGTTCTCTGCTTCTTCCCGGATCACTTCCGGATGGATGGACAGCGCTTTGACTTCCGCAATATATGCATCATCAATCTCTTTTCCGATCACATGATACAGACCAGCTTTCACAGCCTCTTCTTTCGGCATGGTCTTCACCTGGGAGAACTCCGTGACCTTCGCCACTTCCTTCATGATGTTTCCATCATGAGGCGGCGTGATCTGAGCTCCGTCTTCCCAGTAGACTTTATAGCCATTGTAGATGGCAGGATTATGACTAGCCGTGATGACAATGCCCGCCTTGCAATGCAGCTGTCTCACCGCAAACGACAGTTCCGGCGTCGGCCTCAATGTCTCAAACCGGTACGTCCGGATGCCATTGGCATTCAGCACCAGCGCCGCTGCTTCAGAAAACTCCGGCGACATGTGCCGGCTGTCAAACGCAATCGCACAGCCCTGCTCGGCCCCATGCTGAGCCAGAATATAGTCTGCCAGTCCCTGCGTTGCCTGACGCACCGTATAGATATTCATGCGGTTAGTGCCAGCCCCGATCACTCCGCGCAGCCCGCCGGTCCCGAACTTCAGATTCCGATAGAACCGATCTTCGATCTCTGCTTCATTTCCAGCCAGATCTCTTAATTCCTGCTTTGTCTCCTCATCGACATAGCTGCTTGTCAGCCATTCCTGATAGCGTGCTTCTGCCTGTTCATTCATGTTCATAACCCTCCGGGAAAATGATACTCCATACCATCCGATTCTGTGCATCATGAAAACATGGCCCTGCAGATTCCGCGCAGGACCATGTACCATACTCTGAAGCTGATTTCCTTACTGAACCTTCTGAACCATTTCCAGCACTGCATCGCGGATCTCATGATTCACGCTCACTGCATGTTCATGCGTATCCTGGCAGGAATAGAAATAGAACTTGATCTTCGGTTCCGTTCCCGAAGGCCGGATTGCGAACCAGCTGTCATTATCCAGATAGAACCTGAGGACATTGGAAGCAGGGATGTCTTCATAGCCATTCTGGTAGTCAATGACCTTCACGACCTTATGACCGGCAACCTCAGAAGGCTGATGGCCGCGTACATATACCATCATGCGGCTGATGCGCTCAGAACCCTCAATGCCCTTGAGCACAAGATTCGGTTCATCTTCTGCAAATGCGCCATACTTCTGATAGATATCCTGGAGGACATCATACAGCGTCTTGCCCTCTTTCCGGTAATACGCAGCAGCCTCGGCCACCAGCATACCCGCACTGATGCCATCCTTGTCACGGATCTCATCGCAAGCCGAATAGCCGACCGACTCTTCATAGCCGAACAGATACGTATAGCCATGCTCCTGCAGATACGGAATGCGTCCGCAGATATTCTTGAATCCGGTCAGGGACTCAAACATCTTCACGCCATACGCCTCGCAGATTCTTGTCGAAAGCGTGGAAGTGACAATGGACTTCACCATCGCTCCCTTAGCCGGCAATGTGCCCGCAGACTTTCTTCCTTCCAGAATGTAGTTGACTAAGAGATATCCCGTCTGGTTTCCATTCAGCGGAACATACGTTCCATCCTTTGCCAGCAGCTCAATCGCAAACCGGTCAGAATCCGGGTCCGTTGCCATCAGCAGCTCAGCACCCGTTTCATGTCCGAGCTTCTCAGCCAGTCTGAACGCCTTCGGATCCTCCGGGTTCGGATAGCCTACCGTAGAGAAATCCGGATCCGGATTCTCCTGCTCCGGAACAATATGCCAGTTCGTGAACCCGCGGTCCTTCAGCATCGTCCGGAACGGAATCGAACCCGCACCATTGAGCGGCGTATAGACCAGCGGAATGCTCAGATCCAGCTCATCCCCGGAATGAATCGCCAGACCCTCAATCATATCCAGATACATGCGGTCATATTCCGGACCAAGCACTTCAATCAATCCCTGAGCCAGAGCTGCTTCATAGTCCATCTTCTTCACGCCTGACCAGATATCGACCTTCTCGATCTTCTCGGTCATGCCATCTGCCACATCCGAAGAAACCTGGCAGCCATCTTCCCAGTAAGCCTTGTATCCGTTGTATTCCGGCGGATTATGAGAAGCTGTGATATTGATTCCTGAAATCGTATGCAGACGGCGGATCATGCAGGCAAGTTCCGGCGTCGGCCTCAGATCCGGGAACACATATACATGAATTCCGTTCGCAGCCAGAATCGAAGCAGTCAGCTGCGAGAATTCCTTCGAGAAATGACGCGGATCATGCGCGATGACCACGCCTTTCTTCTTCGCTTCCTCGCCATGTTCCGCGATATAATCTGCAATTCCCTGGGTAGCTTTTCCTACCGTATAAAAATTCATCCGGTTCGTTCCGGCACCGACCACTCCGCGAAGACCTGCCGTTCCGAACTTCAGATCCTGATAGAAGCTCTCTTCGATCTCCTTCTGGTTTCCTGACATTCCCTTCAGCTGTTCATACAGAGGGTCGCTCTCCGGCACATTCCGGAGCCACTCCTCGTATCGTTCCTGTGCATTCATTGATTATTTCCTCCTGGTTTTTTTTCTGCACTCTGATGATACATCATTCCAGGCAGAAATGCGACGCATCCAGCTCATCAGAATCTCAATCCTGTATACCTGTTTCTCTCATAAAAAGAGCCTCCCGCTATGAGAAAGGAAGCTCTTCGTGAGGACATGTGCAGCTTTCATAAGTTCAGCCGATTCAGAAGGATCCGTTGATTATGCCAGGCATCATCACCATGAGGGGTTAGTGATGAAGCCATTGCAGACGGAGGTCATACGCCGCACATGCATGCAGCCAGGAACTGTTTTCTTCCTGTCTTTTCTGCCTTCTCATTGTATTTTCAGGAAACCCGATTCTCCAGCCCCTCTTCCGTCCACTTTCTTTCAAATGTCCGAACCAGGTATTCAGAAAGACAGATCCGTCTGATGAGACAATGCCGTGATCGAAGCCGGAATCGAACCTTTCATCATCGCATAGCACTGTCTGACGATCTTTTCCGGATCCTTCTTCATGCCCTGTTCCACATACCGGTACAGCAGTCCTGAGAATACGCCATAGTAATAATCCACCATGAAATTCTCATTGTCCGGATCCAATTTCGTATGCATGCTCTCGCAGTTCTGGTTCACCGCATCTTCCAGCACCATGCGCCCGTATCGCTCCACTTCCCGCTTGAAGTCGCTGTGATACCTCGAGAAATAGATATTCATGATCTCTTCGCGATGTTCCTGGAAATACTTCAGAATCAGATAATACGCTTTCGTCCAGCTCTGATAGTTCCGGACGCCCTTCGTCAGTTCATCAATCTCCGTCCGGATGCAGTCAAACACCAGATCCTCCAGGTCATGATAATTATAATAGAACCCGCTCTTGCTGACATGAGACACCTTCAGCACATCCCTGCATGTGATCTGATCCATTCTTCTGGTCCTGAGCATCGGAAACACGCAGCTTCTCAGCTGTGCAACCGCATCCGTCACGGACCTTTCCGCAATTCCTGCCGTCATATTCAAACCCTTTCTGCGGAAGAAAAAACACCCTTGGTGAAACCTATGATTGTAATGGGTTCTTCCGGAATCCTGCTCTCCCATTCTAACGCGCAGGTATTCCTCATGCAACGTGCAGAAAAGAGACCGCATCTCTGCAGTCTCTCATAATCCTCAGGCTCTTGTGCTCTGATTGATATAACCGATGATATTTGACGCATTGGCATACGTCTCAGCCATGCCATCATGCACTCTCACCAGCGTCGGTGCCTGCATGATGCCGTACTTCTTCACGAGATCCGCATGCTCATCCGCATCGATGATCTGATAGCTGAAATTGCTGCGATTCAGAAGCTCCTTCACCATTCTGCAGTTCGGACACGTCTTCGTCGTGAACAGCAGCAGAGAATCCCCTGCCGAAGCTGGCTGAACAGGAGCAGCAGCCTGCGCTTCTTCCTTGAAATCCGCCAGCGGTCTGGATACCAGTCCTTCGACTTTATATNTCCTGCGATCCTTGAACTCCTGTGTCTTGCCGGCATTCCAGTTCTTCACCGGACGATAGTATCCGGTAATGCGGGAATAGACCTCGGTCTCTGCACCGCACTTCGGGCACTTCCATACTTCGCCGGAAATATAGCCATCATTCGGGCATACCGAATAGGTCGGGCTGATCGTATAATACGGAAGCTTGTAATTCTGAGCGATCTTCCTGACTAACAGTGCCGCCGACTTCCAGTCGGACAGACGCTCGCCGAGGAATGCATGGAACACGGTACCTGACGTATAGAGCGTCTGGAACTGATCTTCAATATCAAGCGCACTGAAGATATCATCCGTATATCCCACCGGCAGATGGCTGCTGTTGGTATAGTACGGCGTACCATTCATATTCGCTGTGATGATATCCGGATAGCGCTCCTTATCATGCTTGGCAAGACGGTAAGTCGTGCTCTCGGCAGGAGTTGCTTCCAGGTTGTACAGATCTCCATACTTCTCCTGGTAATCTGACAGTCTCTCCCGCATATGATTCAGCACTTTCACCGTGAACTTCTGTGCCTCTTCATGAGTCAGATCTTCCCGGATCCACTTCGCATTCAGACACGTCTCATTCATGCCGATCAGACCGATCGTGCTGAAATGATTATTGAATGTTCCAAGATACCGCTTCGTATACGGATACAATCCCGCATCCAGCAGCTTCGTGATGACATCACGCTTCGTCTTCAGAGAACGCGCAGAGAGATCCATGATATGATCCAGTCTTGCATAGAACTCCTTCTCATCCTTGGACAGATAAGCAATTCTAGGCATATTGATGGTGACAACTCCGATCGAGCCCGTGCTTTCACCAGAGCCGAAATAACCACCGGACTTCTTGCGCAGCTCTCTCAGATCCAGTCTCAGCCGGCAGCACATCGAACGCACATCGCTCGGCTTCATATCTGAATTGACATAGTTGGAGAAATACGGAGTTCCGTACTTCGCCGTCATCTCAAACAGCAGGCGGTTATTCTCGGTATCGCTCCAGTCAAAATCCTTCGTGATCGAATACGTCGGAATCGGATACTGGAAGCCTCTGCCATTGGCATCACCTTCGATCATCGTCTCGATGAATGCCTTGTTGACCATATCCATTTCCGGCTTGCAGTCCTTGTACTTGAACGGCATCTCCTTGCCGCCGACAATCGCCGGCAGTTCCGCCAGATCATCCGGAACCGTCCAGTCCAGCGTGATATTCGTAAACGGCGCCTGCGTCCCCCATCTGGACGGCGTATTCACACCATAGATGAACGACTGGATATCCTGCTTCACTTCCTTGTAATCCAGATGATCTGCCTTCACGAATGGAGCCAGATACGTATCAAAGCTCGAGAACGCCTGGGCACCAGCCCACTCATTCTGCATGATGCCTAAGAAGTTGACCATCTGATTGCACAGCGTGCTCAGATGCTTAGCTGGCGAAGAAGTGATCTTTCCGGTCACTCCTCCGAGTCCTTCCTGAATCAGCTGCTTCAGCGACCATCCGGCGCAATACCCCGTTAACATGCTCAGATCATGAATATGAATATCGCCGCTCCGGTGCGCATTGGCAATTTCTTCATCATAGACTTCCGACAGCCAGTAGTTCGCCGTGATCGCTCCGGAGTTGGACAGAATCAGGCCTCCTACCGAATACGTAACCGTAGAATTCTCCTTCACCCGCCAGTCCAGCGCCTTCAGATAATTATCCACGAGCTTCTTGTAGTCCAGTGTCGTGGCTGTAATATTGCGCACATTCTCCCGCTGCTTCCGGTACAGAATATAAGCCTTGGCCACATCCGAATACCCGGACTCCGAAAGCATCTTCTCCACGCTGTCCTGGATATCCTCCACGCCGATCAGACCATCCTTAATCTTCGGCTCGAAATCACTGGTAGCTCTTAATGCAATCAGATCCAGAATGCTGTCATTGTACTCTCTGCCGCATGCCTCAAATGCTTTCCGGATTGCTGCACTGATTTTCTTTACATCAAAGTCAGCAATCTTTCCATCCCGTTTCAATACCCTGTACATATCACTTCACTCCTCTTAATTCCGCATCCGGAACAAATGCTTTTACAACAGCAAGCAAGCCTGCCATTTCATCAGCATCATAAGCAGTCCATCCAGGCTGGATCACCGATCCGCTGTCCTGATACTGCTGCAGATAATAATGCCTTGCGCCCTGGATCCGCTTTGCCATCGCCTGCAGATCTTCCTTCGTATGCAGCTCCCTGACCACCGTCGTGCGGAACTCATACTCCACACTCCCATGCATCAGGAACTCAATGCTCCTCTCAATCCGATCGATCTGGAATACTTCCGGATTCAGACCAGCCGTCTCCGCGTACTTCTCAGACGTATTCTTCAGATCCATTGCCACATAATCCACCAGTCCGGCATGGACAATCTCTTCAAGTTTCTCCGGGTAATACCCATTGGTATCCAGCTTCACGAGATACCCCATCTCCCGGATCGCTTCAATAAACTCTTCAAGTCCATCCTGGATCAGCGGTTCACCTCCGGAAATGCACACTCCATCCAGCAAGCCCCTGCGCTTCTCCAGATACTCCAGAACCCGCTCCGCCGGAAAGAACTCATAATTATCCGGCAGAAACACCAGTTCCTTGTTATGACAGAACGGGCACTTGAAATTACAGCCCCCGGTAAATACCGCCGCCGCTGCCTTTCCCGGGTAATCCAGCAGGGTCACCTTCTGCAGGCCGCCGATCTTGATTCCCTGATATCTCGGCTCAGGATTCAGATTTCTCGAGTTCTCACATACCTGATTCAGTGCTTCCTCAAACGACTCCATCTCCACTCCGCGTGCCATCAGGCTGCGGTATTCATTGCGCAGATCATACAGCTCATTCATGACCTCTGCCGCCCGCTGAGTCGTGTACAGACGCTTCACCCGGCGATCATTCTCATCGGTTCGTACCTGCACATAATCCTGTTCAATCAGCTTCTGAATACTCTTGGTCGTAGTTCCCTTATCCACTTCCCCGATCCGGGAAACCTCCTGCATCGTGATGCCCTCATTTTCATTGATAAAGAACAGAAACATCAGCTGGCCGGACCCAATTCCATACTTTGCAAGCGCCTTGTCAAAAAACTTCATCGTATTCCGATAAAGCACTGAAAGACTGATCAGAAAATTCCCATCCTGTGCCATTTCTGCCTCCTTATCAAAAAACAGAAATCCAGCAATTAGTTGGATTTCCAATTAATTCGGACAATTATCAGTTTACGCTGAATCTGATAAACTTCAACATCCTTTCCTGAACCAGGCAATCTTTTCTCACCTCAGTACCCCAGCACATCAATCATTCTTTCATTCACAGATGAACTGCAAGTTCAGCAATCACCAAACCATTTTCCCAGTCCGGAATCAGAAAGAGTACTTTGACATTTTCCTTACTTCCTTTCAGAATAACAGCTATGAGAAAACTGAAACAATTCTATCAAAGCAATCCGATGCGCTTCATGATCATTGCTTATGGACTCTATATCATCTGTTTCTTTCTGCTTGATAACTGGGACAGGTCTTCCTACACCTATCTGCACAGCTCTATCGATGATCTGATCCCATTTGCTACCCAGGCAGTCTATTTCTATATTTCCTGGTTTCCGCTCATGGTCGTGCCGATTCTCACCTTCTGGCACCGGAAATCCTATGAAGAACTCTGGGACTTCATCATGCCGATGCTCATGGCAATGTTCCTGTCTTTACTGATCTACCTCTTCTGGCCGAACGCCCTGCGGCTAAGACCGGCAGAAGTAACCGGAAACTCTCTCAGCGCATGGATTACCAGAGCAATCCAGTCCGCTGACAGTCCGACCAATGTCTGCCCTTCCATCCATGTCTCTACCACAATTCTGATTGACTGCTCTCTGCATCGCAGTCCGCAATTCAGAAAAAAAGGCATCGCTGCCTCTGCTCTTCTGCACCTGCTGGTCATCGCCATCTGCATCTCTGTCATGATGCTGAAACAGCACAGCATCATCGATGTAGCGTCCGGAGCAGTCTTTGCCTTCGTTCTCAATTACCTCTGGGTTCATAAGCTGAATCCAGGACCAGAAACTGAAATGCATTAATTCTCCATTTTGTAACCCTCAGATCAGGATATTCTTTCATCCCCGAAATAGTCAGTCATATATTGCTCTAAAGGTTAATACGTTCTTAATGTCCATCCTCCCGATGTTACTGCTCTTCTGAAATGTCCCGTATCTGATCTGGTCTGATGTCCGGAAACTGCTCATCTTCGTGTCTCCGGAAAGAATTGATGTTCGGACTGATAAAGCTCGGTTTCCCGAGCTTTATCTGT
>NZ_VUMN01000045.1 GCF_009696165.1 Stecheria intestinalis
TTGACCCATCTGCCGTCCTTATACTGTTTACCACGAAGGAAAATAGCGACCTCTCCGTTGGCGTAGGTGGTGGTTTCTACGTTCATAATGGGACCTCCAGAGAAATTATATCATAACTGGGAATAACTGGGAACACAGAATATATAAACTGTTGACAATAAAAAAGGCGATATCATCGCCAAAATCCGAATCCTATTGATTATCTGGTACTAAACTCAGGCGGGCTTGGCTGCGATGTGCAACACTATACTGCGGAACCGCAGGTGAATGTGATAAAATATTTTATTATTGACGGGAGGCGTCCAGATGAATCCTGATATCAAAACAATTCTTTATTCAGAAGAACAGATCCGCGAGCGTTCGGAAGAACTTGGGAAACAGATTGCGGAAGACTACAGAGATCGTCCGCAGGCGCCGCTTCTGGTAGCGCTTCTGAGGGGGTCGGTGCCGTTTCTGGCAGAGCTGATCAAGCATATCGACCTGGATATTGAATATGATTTCATGGATGTGACGAGTTATGAAGGAACGAATTCCACCGGGGATATCAAGATTCTGAAGGATCTGGATACTTCGGTCAAAGGACGTGACATCCTGGTGGTTGAGGATATTGTAGATACCGGAAAGACAGTCGCCGCGGTCCGGGAGATGCTGATGCATAAGGGTGCGTCTTCGGTGAAGATTGTGACGCTGCTGAATAAGCCGTCGCGCAGGACGGAGCAGGAAGAACCGGATTATGTGGGCTTCTTCGTGGATAATCTGTTCGTGGTCGGTTTCGGAATGGATTTCAATCAGAAGTATCGCTGTCTTCCGTATATCGGCGTACTGAAGGATGAATTATATCAGTGAGGAGAATAGGCAGGCATGCAGAAGAATAAATTTCTGAACACGCTTCCTGTGGTGATTGTCCTGATTGCGATCCTGAGTCTGTTTTCACTGAACTCAGGTTCGTCTAGTCAGAGCTATACGTACAGTCAGCTGCAGGAAACGCTGAAAAATGAGACCATCCAGGAATCGGTGATCTCAATTGGTTCCAATGTGGTGAATGTCCGCGGAACCTATGAAAATGATGAGGGCAGGCTGGTCAGCTTCAGTGCGACGGCTCCGGCTACTTCAGAACAGATTGATGAGCTTCTGGATCAGCTGAAGGATTCCAAGATCAGCATTGTAGATGCGGATGCCAGCGATGCATTCCTCGAAGTCATGTATTCTGTAGTTCCGCTGGTCCTGGTCATCATCATGGGCGTATGGATGATGAACCGCATGGGCGGTTCGAACAGCGCAAATGCCAAGGCATTTGAGTTCGGCAAGTCCAGAGCAAAGCTCGAGACGAAGTCGAAGGTGCGGTTTGCGGATGTTGCAGGCTGCGATGAAGAGAAGCAGGAGATGGCGGAGATCATCGATTATCTCAAGTATCCTGCCAAGTTCAAGAAGATGGGTGCCCGGATTCCGAAGGGCGTGCTTCTGAGCGGTCATCCGGGAACCGGCAAGACCCTGCTTGCCAAGGCAGTTGCCGGCGAGGCAAATGTACCGTTCTACAGCATTTCCGGTTCTGACTTTGTCGAGATGTTTGTCGGTGTCGGTGCGAGCCGTGTGCGTGACATGTTCAAGAAAGCGCAGCAGACTGCACCATGCATTATCTTCATCGACGAAATTGATGCCGTAGGCAGACAGAGAGGTGCTGGTTTCGGAGGCGGCCATGATGAACGGGAACAGACCCTGAATCAGCTGCTTGTTGAAATGGATGGTATGGAAGATAACAGCGGTGTCGTCGTCATTGCGGCTACCAACCGTCCGGATGTCCTTGATCCGGCATTGCTCAGAGCTGGCCGGTTTGATCGTCAGATCACGGTCGCACTTCCGGATCGCAAGGGCAGAAAGGCAATTCTCGGGGTTCATGCACGCAACAAGCATTTTGCCCAGGATGTGGATCTGGATGCGCTGGCGAAGCGTACGCCTGGCTTCAGCGGTGCAGATCTGGAGAATGTGCTGAATGAGGCTGCGATTCTGGCAGTCCGGGATAATCTCAATGAGATTCATATGGCTCAGATTGATGAAGCAATCGATCGTGTCATGATGGGCCCGGCAAAGAAGAGCCGTACCTATGATGAAGCGACGAAGAAGCTGGTTGCGTATCACGAAGCAGGACATGCTGTCATCGGCTTGTTCCTGGATAATGCCCAGGTTGTTCAGAAGGTCACGATCATTCCGCGTGGTCAGGCAGGCGGCTATAACCTGATGACTCCGAAGGAAGAGAAGATGATGAATACGAAGAATGATCTGCTTGCGACGATCACGTCTTATATGGGCGGGCGTACGGCAGAAGAGATGTTCTTCGATGATGTCACGACCGGAGCAGTGAATGATATTGAACGGGCGACAAATATTGCCAAGGATATGGTCACGCTGTATGGCATGAGCGATCTCGGACCGATCAAGTACAACTCCGGCAGTGAGAATGTCTTCCTCGGCAGAGATTACAACAGTCCGAATAATGTCTCTGGTCAGGTTGCGTTTGAGATTGACCAGGAAGTGCGCAAGATCGTCAATTCCTGCCATGAGAAGGCAAAGGAGATCATCACTGCGCATAAGACGGAGCTGATCCGGATTGCCGAGAATCTGATGGAGTATGAGACGCTGACTTCGGAAGAAATCCAGAAGGTCGTGAAAGGCGAATCCATTGCAGATGACTTCAAGGACAATGGTGCTGCACCTTCGGCACCTGCAGCTGCCTGAACACCATACAAAGCAAAGCGATGCTGAATCCTGCATATCCTGCGGGAATCGGCATCGCTTTTTTGGCGGTTCTGAAAAGTTCGGGGAAGCATAAACCGGAATGATGAATGTCTTATCATCGATGAAGGGTATCCACTTCCTGATTCAGCTCTTGCAGCAATGGAAAGGATCCATTATATTGTAATTGAACTACAATACGTAGACCTACGGAGGGATCAAGAATGAATACATTGAGCGAAGCAGAAGAAAAAATCGCAGAGCTGGTCTGGGCAGATCCAGGCATGTCTTCCATGGATGCAGTAAGAGCAAGCAATACAAAATATGGATGGAAGAAATCCACTGTATTCACGCTGATTCATCGGATGGAGGAAAAGAAACTTCTCTTGTCGGAAGATCATCGTCTCAGGATGAGCTGTTCCCGGGACGAATACTATCATCAGAAAGCTTCTGATTTTGTTCAGGCGGACTATTCCGGCTCTCTGCCGGTATTCCTGACAGCATTCATGAAAGACCGTGTGCTGTCAGACCAGGAAGCAGATGAACTGGAGGAACTGATCCGGTCTTACCGGGAAAGGAGAAAATAACCATGATGGAGACCTTGTTCCGCACGATTCTGAGAATGTCTCTCGAGGCGTCGGTATCCATTCTGATCGTGCTGCTATTCAGGTGTGCTCTTGTTCATGCAAAACGTTTCTGGTCTTGCCTGCTCTGGTTTCCGGTACTGTTCAGAATGGTGTGCCCGGCTGCTATTCCCTGGTCACTCTTCTCACGGATTCATTCTGAAACGGCATCTGCTATTTCTGAAAAGATATCTTCTGCTGGTTTTCTGAAGGCAGCACAGATTACTGAGTCTTCTGCCGTTCAGCCTGTTTCTATCTTCACTCTGATCTGGCTATGCGGAATCGCAGTGCTGTCTGTACGATCATACTGGTCTTATCAAAGATTCCGGAAATCGCTTCCGGCGGCATCTGGTTCTGCAATCGTCGAAAGCAGAACCATTCAGGAACCATTTATCTGCGGAGTCTTCCATCCGGTGATTTATCTGCCGGCTGGTCTGAAACAGGATGAGAAAGCAGCAGTAATCTGCCATGAATCCGCGCATATCCGGTATCAAGATCCTCTGATGAAATTCGTGTTCTGGATTGCGGTGATCATTCACTGGTTCAATCCGCTTTGCTGGCTTGCCTTCTGCCTGATGAGTAACGACTTCGAGATCCGTGCAGATGAACAGGTTCTGGAAGAGGGAACAATCCTGCCGGATTCCTATGCAGAAGTGATGCTGCGCTTTGCACGCCGATCTCATGGGCTGAAAGACCTGAGAGCCTTAGGCTTCTCTGCGGGATCTGCAAAATATCGGATCAGACATGCATTGAACCATGATTCTGGAAAGCTAAAGCCGATTCCTGCAGCAATTCTCTGCTTTGTCTGCATGACCGGGTGCCTCATGAATCCTCAGAGCAAAGCAAATGCAGATCTGATCCCGATCACTTCACCGAAGGTTCAGGATATGATCCGGCGTTCTTCGTTCGAAAAGGAGGACCAGATGGAATTGGAAGAGCTTCTGGTTCTTCAGCGGAAGATCTTAAGGGAGAATGAGGGTTTTGATGCATGGATTGCGGAGGATGGTGCCATGACGGTGACAGCAGAGAAGACAGAGCTCAGTGAACGGAATCGCATGATAAAACAGAATCTGAAAGAAGTTCAGACCGAATACAACCGGATTCTTGCAAGAGCGAAAGCTTCAGAATCATGGAATGACACCATGCAATGAAGCAGGGTCAAGAGCAGCATCAAGGAATGGGCGGAATCCCGCCGGTTCAGAAATTATCCTGGAAGTATCTTGTATAGAATTCAATCGCTTCAATGATCTCTTCTGCAACCTGTCTGCCGCTTTCCTGATAGCCGCCGGCAATCCATTCCAGGATGATGCCTACGGTGCCGCGGGAGGTGTAGACCGAGATCGTATGCAGCTTTTTCTGGTCGGCCTGAGGCAGATAGGCATGATATTTGGCTTCAAGGTACGGGACGATGCCTTCTTCGATGAAGCGGGAATAAGAAGAATAGTTTCTTGTGCTGAAGACGAGGGAAGTACGCTGGTGGTTGTCTTCCATGAATTTCAGGAGCTGGAGATACAGGTTGCGGTCTTTTCCTGGTTCCTGGCTGTAATCTTTCTGGATGATGCTTGCTATATTATTGAGATATTCAGAGAGATAGCTGTTTATCAGATCGGGAATATCATGGTAGTGAAGATAGAACGTGCTTCTGGTGATGTCGGCGGCTGCGGTCAGTTCACGGACGGAGATTGTATTGATGTCTCTGCCTTCTTCAAGAAGCTGGTTCAGGGCCAGGGAGATGGCTTCTTCAGTTTTTCTCTGTCTTCGATCCATGGGATAACCTCTTTTCTGATAGACAAAAAATGCCTGAGCGAATAGTAACAGATATTTCTGCAGAATTAGTACGGAAAATATTTCTGCATGCAAGGTAGAATAATACCTGAATGATGAACATATGTCTATTAATGTTCAGAAGGAAGGGGAATATATGGACGAAGAACTGAACAGCTTGTTTACGCCTTGGAAGATCGGAAATTGTGAGATCCGCAATCGGATTGTGATGACATCGATGGGAGGAACTGATCTTTTCGGATGGATGGAAGTCAATCATTTCGACAAAGCCGGAGCGGATTTCATTCTGGAAGTGGCGAGAAATGGTGCCGGGCTGGTGCTTCCTGGCTGCCAGCCAGTCTACAATCCGATGTTCGGACAGTGGCTGTATTCCAACAAGAAGATGTATGAGGATCTTGCAAAGTGGATGCCGGAATTTCATAAGACTGGTGCGAAGCTGTTTGTTCAGCTGACAGCAGGATTCGGAAGATCGTTCACGATCAGCGAGGCAATGGAGAAGCTGTACGTGAATCCGGTTCTCCGCGCGCTCAGCAAGCCGGTTATGGATTTTGATAAGATCTGTGCGACTGCTTCGCCTTCGCCGAATCGCTGGAGCGATAAAGTTCCTTCCAGAGCGCTGACAAAGAAAGAAATTGAAGAATATATCTCGGCGTTTGCCAAGTGCGCACTGCTGCTGAAGCAGGCAGGAGTGGATGGCGTGGAGGTCCATGCGGTCCATGAGGGATATCTGCTCGATCAGTTCACGCTGAAGTATGTCAATCACCGGGAAGATGAATACGGGGGCAGCTTTGAGAACCGGTATCGGTTTGCGGCTGAGATCGTCAAGGCGATCAAGGCTGCCTGCGGAAATGATTTCCCGGTCAGCCTGCGCTACAGCGTGATTTCAAAGACCAAGGGATTCCGCCAGGGCGCCTTGCCGGGCGAGACGTATACCGAGGCAGGCCGTGACATGGAAGAAAGCGAACGGGCTGCGAAGTTCCTGCAGGATGCCGGGTATGACATGCTGAATTGCGACAATGGCACATATGATGCATGGTACTGGGCACATCCGCCGATCTATATGCCGGAGAACTGCAACCTCGAAGATACGGAGCATATCCGGAAGTTCGTGGATATTCCGGTGGTATGTGCAGGAAGGCTGAATCCGCGTACGGCTGCGGAAGCGATCAAGGAAGGAAAGATTGACGGAGCCGGGTTTGCAAGACAGTTCCTTGCGGATCCGGAATGGATCATGAAGATGAAGGCAGGAAAGGAAGCAGAGATCCGTCCATGCATCCTGTGCCATAATGGCTGCTTCAACATGTGCCATTACAAAGGAGTTCCGAATGATCAGGATCTAAGCGATTCGCTGCATCTGGCAAGATGCGCAGTGAATGCGGAGACCATGCAGAAAGACAAGCATCATATCACGAGAACTTCTCATCCGAAGAAAGTTGCGATTGTCGGCGGCGGCATCGGCGGCATGGAAGCAGCGAGAGTGCTGAAGCTTCGCGGGCATGAGCCGGTGATCTATGAGAAGAGTGATCATCTTGGCGGAACGTTTGTCGCTGCATCCGCAGAGAGCTATAAAGGGAAGCTCAGAGACCTGCTTGCATGGTACCGGAGGCAGATGGAAGAGCTGCACATCGATGTGCGTCTGAATACGGAGATTCATTCGATCAAGGAGTTCGGAGAGGATCCGGTCATCATCGCAACCGGAGCGAAGCCGAGGGTTCTGAAGTCGGTTCCTGGCTATGAGAAGATGATTGAAGCATGCGACTATCTGAATGGAAAAGAAGTCGGCGATACGGTGGCGATCATCGGCGGCGGTCTGTCCGGCTGCGAGATTGCGTATGATCTGTATCTGAAGGGAAAGCATCCGGTCATTGTTGAGATGAAGGATGATCTGATTGCACAGAAGGGAGTTTGTCTGGCCAACAGTTCTTATCTCCGCGAGTATTTTGCCTGGAAGAAGGTTCCGGTATATCTGGAGACGACGCTTGCGGAAGTGAAAGACGGATCAATTCTCGTGAAGCAGAAAGATGGTTCTCTGAAGGAGATTGCGTGCGATTCCGTGATCAGCAGTGCGGGCTATATTCCTTCTCCGCTTGCAAAGGAAAGCAAGCAGGTGCATCTGGTCGGAGATTGCGATCATGTCGGCAATCTGCGTTCCGTGATCTGGAAGGCATACGAGACAGCAATGGAGATCTAGGGAGGATGCTATGAAACTGACAGAAGAACAGCAGGCAGTACTAGATGGAAAGAATGGAGAAACCATGGCCAAGGTCATGGAGACTCTGGTCAGATACGGAGAGCTTTTCAAAGCAGAGCGTATGGTTCCGGTCACCGGCAAGTACGGACATCTGGTCACGAGTTTCGGACTCGGAGTCATCAAGCCGGTTTACGGGCTCATGGATGAACTGATTGATGCCGGCATTGTCTCAAAGCAGAAGTTCACGATGGATCCGCGTCCTCTGGATCCGCGGGTGCCTTCGAACCTGATTGAGGATCTGGTGTTCCACAAGTTCATGTACAGCGAGCAGAAGAAGTATGAAGCACAGCTGGAGAAGCTAGGTCTTCTGAGCGAAGATTCGTTCTCATGTGCATGTTATTTTGACGAAGTCGGCAATAAGCCGAAAGAAGGCGATGTGCTGAGCTGGGCGGAGAGTTCTGCGGTCGTGTATGCCAATTCCGTGCTCGGAGCACGGTGCAATCGCAACAGCGGCATCCTGGAACTGTTCGGATCGATTCTCGGCTGGGTGCCGGAATTCGGATTACTGACAGATGAAGGCAGAAAGGCGACGTGGCGGATTGAAGTGAAGACTTCGAAGAAGCCGAATGCCCAGCTGCTTGGCAGTGCCATCGGCATGAAGGTCATGGAAGATGTGCCCTATGTGACAGGCCTGGATCAGTGGCTTGGCAAGGAGCTGACTCCGGAAGTATGTTCCTATCTGAAGAATTTCGGAGCAGCGTGTGCTTCCAATGGTGCTGTCGGGCTGTATCACATTGCCAATCTCACGCCAGAAGCAAAAAAACAGGGAGAAGCCCTGCTGAAGCCGGATGCCAAGGTGTATGTGATTGATGATGCGGAACTGGAGCGTGTCGAGAAGAATTATCCGCTTGTCTGGAAGAATCCGGATGCGAAACCGAAGCTCTGCTTCATCGGCTGCCCGCATCTGACCCTGACGGAGCTGAAGCAGTGGACGCATGACATCGCTGATGGGCTGAAGAAGAACAACCGGAAGAAGGTTGCCATTCCGACGGTCTTCACGACAGCACCAGGTGTGCTGAAAGAGTTCCATGCGCTGCCGGAATGGGGCATGGCAGAGTCTATGGGCATTGTTGTGAGCTATATCTGCCCGCTGATGTATATGGATAACCCGCTGTGTCATAACAAGCCGGTAATCACGAATTCGAATAAGCTGCGCACATATACGACCTGCCGGTTCGGACAGGATGAAGAGATTCTGAAGGCTGTGACAGGAGGAAAGCTGGCATGAAGACGTTCCATGGAAGAGTGGTAGTTCCGGGTACTGCGGAAGCAGCTGCACTGGTGAGTCATGAAGGATTCAATACGCTGGCAAGCTATCAGACCAGCATGTTAACCGGGGATAAGAAAGGAACGTGCTCGGATCAGAACAACCGGGATCTGTATCAGAAGCATCTTGCTGGATCGGCATTATGCATTCCGCAGACGATCGGTTCCACGACGGGAGGAATGATTCTGTTCACCGCCTGTTCGCGAGGCGTGAATCCTGCATGCATACTGTTTGCAAATCCGATTGATTCCATCGGGGCGGCCGGAGCATTGCTGTCGGATATCTGGACCGATGCGAAAATGCCGATTGTAGACAGTCTCGGAAGTGAATTCCTGGATTATGTGAAGACGGGCATGAAGATTACTGTCCGGGAGAATGGGGAAGTCATCGCGGAGTAATTCTGCGGAAATGGAATTGAGGGGGAAACATGAGTTCGGTTCTGGAAACGAAAGGCAAGCAGGCGCAGCTTTGCTATGAAGATCTGAAGAAAAGAACAGGGATTGAGCCGCGGACGGAGGTCCGGTTTGTCGTAGATGAAAAGCGCAGAAAAGAGATTGAGCGGGCGGTATGGACGCATAATCCATTTCCCGGAGTGCTGAAGCCGGTGCTGCTTTCACTGCGGCTGAAAGCAGTCAGGCGTCTGTTTCAGGACGAAAAGGTTCTGCAGACAGGACCTGCTGCAGCAATTCTTGCGCTGGATGCGGCAATGACCGAAGACTTCAGAAAAATGCGGGATCCGGATCAGCATTCTGACACCGTCTATTGTGATGTGGCGTTTGCAGGACTTCAGGTAATCCGGCTTTATATGTGTGCGTATGAAGGCAATCGGGAATTTATCCGTTCCCGGTATGAATCTGCGATCCGGGTGGATAACGCATTGAATGGCTCGTTTTACAAGTATGAGACCAAGGATCATCGGTATTTTTCGGCGCATGTGTATTATGAGTCCCAGAAGAAGATCATGATGGAAACACTCGGGATTCCCAAAAAGCCGGAAGAGTTTGTGTTCCGGAGTCTTGGCAAAGACAGGAAGCTTACTGCGAATGCGATCCGCAAGTGGAATGCCAAGGATCTGGAGGAAGCGGCGTTCCGGAATGGTGCCTGCGGGTGCATGCTCAGGACGCGCAGGGAGTGGGAGAATACGGAAGTCGGAAAGGCAGTGACTTCCATGCCGCTGTTCCGTCTTGAGAAAGCAGGGGAAGCGCCGCGGAAGTCGTTTGGCACTTATCGTCCTGAGCGGGGACCACTCTCCGGAATCAAGGTGCTGGATCTGACGCATATCATTGCCGGACCGGCATGCACCAGATTGCTTGCAGAGGCAGGGGCGGATGTCCTGATGATTCGCCGCAAGGATTATCTGCATCAGGAACAGGCGATGCTGGAGCTGGATGGCTGGGCTGGCAAGAACAGCATTCAGCTGGACTTTCATATTCCTTCTCAGCTTGCTAAGGCAAAGCAGCTGATTCAGGAAGCTGATGTGGTGATTTCTTCTTATCAGAGCGGGTCTCTGGATCAGTTCGGATTGTCTATCCAGGAGATTCACGCTTTGAATCCTGGCGTGGTGTATGGCTCTCTGGTGTGCTTTTCGGATACGGTCTGGAGAGAGCGGCCTGGCTGGGCGCCTTGTGCGGAAGATATCACGGGCCTTAGTATTCGAAATGGGTCGATTGAAAAGCCGGTGAACCTGAATGGAGTGCCGCTGGATTATATTCCTGGCATGATCCTGTTTGCGGGAATCATGAAGGCGCTGATGCTGCAGAAAAAAGAAGGAGGCAGCTATACCGTAACTGGTTCTCTGACCAGAGGCGGCTGCTGGCTTCATGAATGCACGGATCTCTGGGAAAAGGAGGGGAAGGATCTGCATGCGGAGCGCGGTCTGGTCAGAGAGGACATGCATGCGGAAGCATGGGATCAGGTGTTTCATCCGGTGAAGGGGACTTCTGCAGGAACGGTATATTTTCCTTCGCCTGCGACGGTGACGGATCGGATCGGGAAAGATCCGCGGTTTGCCAGAATGGTTTTCCATGATGGGTGTTCCGGGTTTTGAGAACAGCAAGCTCTGGCCTTGTATCTTGCGGCCGGATTTCTGATAAATGAGATACAATAGAAGCAGACGAAGGTATGAAGAAGAGAATACTGGCAATTGCTGCAGCATTAACATGGCTTCTGGCGGGGTGCTCTGCGGAAACAAGCGAAGAGAGTTCTGTGTCTGCTTCTCCTTCTGCAGTTCCTTCTGCTTCTGCGGTGAGTACTGCTTCGATGGAAGTCCCGGATCAGCTTGAAATCATCGATGGCGTAGTGGAAGAGGATCTGCCGAGAACCTTGAGAATCACAATCCAGGATATGGAAGTGATTTTCACGAAGGCAGATGCGTATACGTGTGCGGATGACCTGAACCCAGGGGATTCGGTGAAGGTTTATTATGATGGGGACCTGGAGAATCATCCGGCGGTTTATGAAGCGGAGAAAGAGTGATGAATGACGATCGGCCAGTTGATTTCAGCATGATTTCCAGTATCCTTGCAGGGCTTGCCGGAGGGATTCTGATGGGGGCTGTTCTGATCGCGATGATGCGCAGCGAAGGCTATCAGCTCTGGACGCTTTCGTTCTGGGTGATGATGGTGGCCGGGTGCATGCTGCCGTGGTGCCTGGATTTTCTGAGAATCCGGGGGCTTCATCTGCGGGTGGCAGAGTACCTGATGATCTGCGTATCCCTGGTACTGGCAATTGTATACGGGCTGATGGTCGCATCGAATGGCCCGGCAAGAGCGATGATTCTTACGTGCGGGCTGATTCTGCATATCGGCTCGGCGGGGGTGACGGGGATCCGTCTGTATATCCGGGAAAGAGATCGGAGCGATTATCGATGAAAACGCCCTGGGGAGAACATCTGAATACCGATATGCCTCTGGCAGAGTATCCCAGACTGATGCTGCAGAGGGGGTCTTTCACGTGCCTGAATGGCTGGTGGGAGTATCAGATCACTTCAGAGAAGGATCCGTTTTCAGAGAAAAACTGGAAGAAGATCCTGGTTCCGTTTGCGTTAGGAACGGAATTATCCGGGACGAAGGAGATTCTTCAGCCCGGGCAGGTATTGTGGTATCGGCATTCGTTTGCTTACCAGCCGACGACGGATCGGACAATTCTGAACTTTGAAGCGGTGGATCAGTGCTGCCGGGTATGGGTGAATGGAGTAGAGGCTGGTGCTCATGAAGGCGGCTATGCGCCGTTTTCATTTGATATCAGCGGCATGATCAAAGAGAAGAACGAAATCCTGGTCCGGGTGACTGATGACAGTGATCAGGGAATCTATGCATATGGCAAGCAGAAACTTGTTCATGGCGGGATCTGGTATCGGCCGATGAGCGGCATCTATCAGACGGTATGGCTCGAGGATCTGCCTGCACATGCAGTAGAAGATCTGAAGATCACGCCGGATTTTGATCATTCAAGGGTATATCTCCGCATGGTGGGAACCTTCACGCAGGCTGTGATCACGGTGTTTGCGGATGGGGAGCTCGTGCATCGGGGTATCACCTCAGGCAAGGATTATACGATTCCGCTGGAAAGCGTCCATCCCTGGTCGCCAGAGGATCCGTTTCTGTATCAGCTTTATATCCAGACGGAAGATGAGACGATCAAGAGCTACTTCGCAATGCGGAAATTCAGCAGCGGCAGAGATTCGCATGGAAAGATCCGGTTTCTGCTGAATGGGAAGCCTGCGTTTATAAGCGGAGTTCTGGATCAGGGATATACCCCGGATGGATGGATGACATATCCTTCGGAAGACATGATGTGCTATGAGCTCACCAAGCTGAAAGAGATGGGTTTCAATATGGTGCGCAAGCATATCAAGGTGGAGTGCCGCAGGTGGTATTCGCTGTGCGATCAGCTCGGGCTTCTGGTCATGCAGGACATGCCCAGCGGAGGCGGCCCGTATTCGTTCTGGCTGACGGGAATTCTGCCGACGCTTGGAATCCGCAGGGTCCATGACAATCAGTATGCGAAGTTCGGCCGCGCAGACGAAGCGAGCCGGAAGGCGTATTATCTGGAACTGGATCAGATGCTTGATACGCTGTACAATTACCCCTGCATCTTTGCGTGGGTTCCGTTCAATGAGGGCTGGGGCCAGTTTGACAGCTGCGCGGCATCGGAATATATCCGCGACTATGATTCGACGAGGCTGATCGACAGCGCCAGCGGCTGGCATGATCAGGGAGTCGGAGACTTCAACAGCAGGCATTGCTATTTCTATCGGTTCCATGAGCCGAAAGAGGATGGGAGAATTGCGCTTCTGAGTGAGTTCGGAGGTCTGATGTATCTGGAATACGGGCACAGTGAAGTGGATTCTCTGCATGGACTCTATCGGAAGTACCGGAACAAGCTGAAGCTCAATGAGGCGGTATTCCGTCTTTATGAGAAGAATGTTCTGAGGAATATTCCGAAGGGACTGTCGGGGTGTGTCTTCACGCAGGTGGCTGATGTCGAAGAGGAGTGCAATGGCTTGTTCACAGCAGACCGCAGGGTGATCAAGATTGATGCGCGGAGAATGCGCAAGATGAATCAGCGGTGTATCAGGAGTGTGAAATGATGAAAGATGAAATTGTGATTGCCGAGGCTTTGAATGGCCAGGTGAGAATACATGCGGCAAGAACGACTGCAATGGTAAAAGAGGCAGCCGAAGTGCATCACTGCTGGCCGACGAGTGCGGCAGCACTGGGCAGGACAATGACGGTAACGGCATTGATGGCAAGTGATCTCAAGGACCCTGAGGAACATGTGGTCGTGACGATTGACGGCAAAGGACCGGCAGGAAAGATCAGCGTGCAGGCAGATGGGGCTGGCAATGTGCGCGGCATGATCGGGAATCCGGAAGTATACCTGAGCAGAGCGGATGGGCATCTTGATGTCGGCAAGGCCGTCGGAATCGATGGAACCTTATCTGTTTCCAGAGATATGGGGCTGAAGGAGCCGTTTACTGGCGTTGTGGCATTGCAGACGGGCGAGATCGGAGATGATTTTGCATATTATCTGGTGCGCAGCGAGCAGACGCCGTCGGTGGTTGCCGTCGGAGTTCTGGTCGGTACGGATACGAAGGTGAAGACGGCTGGCGGAATGATCATCCAGCTGCTTCCGGATGCGTCGGAAGAGACGATTGAAGCGGTGGAACAGGTGACAAAGACCATGAAGCCGATGACGGAATATATGGATGAAGGAATCGAAGTCGAAGATCTGATCCGGCTTCTGTTTCCGGATGCGGCGATTCTTGAACATAAGCCGGTGCAGTGGCATTGCGGGTGTTCCAAAGAGTATTATGGGGAGCTTCTGCTGACGCTGCATGAGAAGGATCTGAAGGACATGATGGAAGAAGATCATGGGGCAGAGATCACCTGTTCATATTGCGAGAAGCAGTATCATTACAGTGAAGAAGAACTGAAGCAGCTCCTGGAGAAGAAGCAGTGTGGAAAATCGGCAGCGTAGAGATTGAGAGCCAGGTCGTTGCGGCGCCGCTTGCCGGAATTTCGAACCCAGTCTACCGGCAGCTTTGCCATTCGTATGGAGCCGGTCTGGTGGTCAGTGAAATGATCAGCGATAAAGCTCTGCATTTCCGCAATCAGCGGACGTTTGATATGTGCCGCACGGTGCCTGGAGAACATCCGGTGAGTCTGCAGTTATTCGGAGGAGATCCGGAGACGATGGCAGAAGCTGCCAGGTATCTGGATGAGCACACAGACTGCGATGTGATTGATATCAATATGGGATGCCCGGTGACGAAAGTGCTGAAAGCACATGCGGGCAGCTGGCTCATGGCAAATCCGGATATTGCAGTGGAAGTCGCAAAAGCAGTGGTTTCCAATACGAAGAAGCCGGTGACGGTGAAGATGCGGGCTGGCTGGGATCAGAATCATATCAATTGCGCAGATCTGGCAATGAGACTGGAGCAGGCAGGAGTTTCAGCGATTGCCGTGCATGGCCGCACCAAGAGCCAGTATTATTCCGGCAATGCTGATCTCTCGTATATCCGCATGGTGAAAGAGGCAGTATCGATTCCGGTGATCGGCAATGGCGATATCCG
Organism: Stecheria intestinalis; assembly: GCF_009696165.1. Lineage (GTDB taxonomy): Bacteria > Bacillota_I > Bacilli_A > Erysipelotrichales > Erysipelotrichaceae > Bulleidia > Bulleidia intestinalis. Next base: position 14,733 of record NZ_VUMN01000045.1, read on the forward strand.
TTCCGTCAGCGATGCAAAGCGCATGCTGGAAGAAACGGGATGCGATGCGGTGATGGTCGGAAGAGGACTGCTCGGAAAGCCATATCTCATCGAAGAGCTGAATCGGGGATTAAGAGGAGAACCATACGAAGAACCTTCGTATGAAGCAAGACTGGATCTGTGCCTGGATTATGCAGAGAAGCTGTGTGCGTATGAAGGAGAGCATACCGCCATCAGCATGATGCGGGGCATGGCTGCCTGGTATGTGGCGGGCATGCCGTATTCTGCCGAGTGCAAGGCAAAGCTTTCCGGCATGAATTCTCTGGCCGAGATGAGAGAGATCATATCTGCCTATCGCCTGAGGCTGAATCAGAAAGAGTAATCATGCATGCAGACTGCAGGGAAACAAACCCTGCAGTTTTGATATCTGCTATGATGAGTGACATGAGAAGAAGAAGGATCAGAAAGCCTACTCCGGTATTCTGGATGATTGCAGTTCTGGCAGTGATTCTGACGGCAATATTCGTGCAGAGATCACCGACGGATCCGGATCAGTACAGTCACTATGTGCGCAGGCTCAGCTATGAGGAGATTGCACCATGTTCGGATAGCCCTCTGAAGACCTATATGGACTACCGGACGATCACGGATGAGACTTCTGATCAGTACCGCTATATCCGGGAGTATATGAAGATAGATCGGAAGACCGGTCTTCTTTATGACGCGGATGGATTTCTCGGCGTGGCTCTTGGCTATTCGTTCGGATCCATCGGAACCAGGTTTTATTTCGTGCTGGATACCGGAATCATTCTGCCGGTCGTGAAAGTGGAAGAAAAAGATCCGGCAGATGCGCCGGATGGGTGCAGGGTGGAACTGAATGGCTCTGTGCTGGAGTTTGTGATTGATGCAGAGCGGGCTGGTGCGTATTTCGGCGTGGCAAGCAATGGCATGGTGCTGCAAGGCAACTTCAATAATGATTCCAGGTTTGAAGGATCGATTCAGGAAATCGATCGGGTGACAGAGTAAGAAAAGACTCGCGGCATCCGGAGATGTCACGAGTCTGATCTTCTGTTCAGTTACATCAGCTTGCGGAACATTTCGATGACCTGTTCCTTGGTTGCTTCACGAGGGTTGCCCGGATAGCATGCATCATTGAGAGCATCTTTGGCGAGCTGATCCAGATCTTCTTCGCGGATCTTCTCGTTCTTTTCCGGAATGCCTACATCCTTGGAGAGCTGCTTGACTGCATTGATCGCAGCGTCTCTGTATTCTTCCTGGCTCATCTCATCGACGCCTTTGACGCCCATGGCACGGGCAATTTCACGATACTTTTCACCCGTATAGTCGCGGTTGAATTCCATCGTGATCGGCAGGAACATTGCGCAGGCAACTCCATGCGGCGTGTCGTAGTGAGCACTGAGCGTATGTGCCATGGAGTGGTCAATGCCGAGACCTACATTGGAGAATCCCATGCCGGCAATATACTGGCCGAGGGCCATGCCTTCGCGTCCCTTCGGATCATTGGCAACTGCAGCTCTGAGATTCTCGGAGATCAGACGGATTGCCTCAAGGTGGAACATGTCAGTCATCTCCCAGGCAGCCTTCGTAGTGTAGCCTTCGATGGCATGAGTCAGTGCATCCATGCCGGTGGAAGCGGTCAGTCCCTTCGGCATCGAGGACATCATATCCGGATCGACGACTGCGATGATCGGCATATCATGCGTATCGACGCAGACAAACTTGCGCTGCTTCTCGACATCGGTGATGACGTAGTTGATCGTGACTTCGGCAGCAGTGCCGGCAGTGGTCGGAACGGCGATGATCGGAACGCTCGGGTTCTTCGTCGGAGCAACGCCTTCCAGAGAACGGACATCTGCGAACTCCGGGTTTGCGATGATGATGCCGATAGCCTTGGAAGTATCCATGGAAGAACCGCCGCCGATTGCGAGAATGTAATCTGCACCGGAATCCTTGAATGCCTGAACCCCATGCTGGACATTCTCGATGGTCGGGTTCGGTTTGATATCGGAATAGACTTCATACGGAAGACCTGCTTCGTCGAGGAGTTTCGTTACTTTGTCAGTCACATGGAACTTGACGAGATCCGGGTCAGAAGCGACGAATGCTTTTTTGAAGCCTCTGCTTTTGACTTCAGTCACAATCTCTTTGATCGCGCCGAAGCCATGGTAAGAAGTGCCATTCAGTGAAATACGATTTGCCATTATTTTCTCCTTCTCGTGAACGAATTCACGTTACATGATCAGTGTAGCAGGGAAAGAGAAAAGAAAAGCGTTACACTTCATGACTTGTGTAACACTTTCACAAATTTATTCGAATACATGGAGTTTCGTAAACAGGCGGTACAGTTTCGGCGGCATGGCATCGATCATCAGATCAGCCAGCTCTTCCGGAGAAGTCTTCATACCTGACAGGACCCACTGACTTGTCTTGTATACACTTGCCTGACAGTACATTTCCAGCAGTTCCCGGATTTCTGAATCCGGATCATGTCCGGTCTTTTCGCGGATCAGATTGCAGTAGAATGCCGTGATGCGCTCGAAGTCATGATTCTTCAGGTTGTTCTGGGTATCAGTGCGGAAGGCATTGGTGAAAAAGATCTGTTCCTGGCGGATGTACCGGAACTTCTTCACGAGACCTTCATGCAGGGTCTTTCCGCTGCCCATCTGATCAAAGGACAATGCAAGCAGCTGATCGAAGTACTGATTGGCAAGATCATACTTGTCCAGGAAGCTGCGGTAGAAGGTCTGCCTGGAAACCCCGGCAGCGTCAGAGATTTCCCTGACTGTGATGTCTTCCAGCTGCTTATGGCGCATGCATTCCTTGAGTCCTTCAATTAACTGATTCTTCGTTGCTTCATTTCTCATCGGTTTAATGGTAGCAGAAAAGGAATGACTGGGTAAATGGATCATTGCAGGAACTGATCCAGTCAGAAGCATCGTAAAAACTCAGAATGTCGTGAACACCTTTTTGATTCTGTTCTTTTCTCATAACATAAACAAGTTCTGCAAGGGTCAATGCTGAAACATATCCTTCCGTTTCACTTGTTTCTCAGAGTGACTTTTTGGAGACTTTCATTTTGAATTGTCAAAAGCTTTCCCTGCATGAAATTCTTAATAATATTGCATGCAAGCATGATGAATTGATTCTTATTGAGATATAGTTACCAAATAGTGTTAAGATTTTTTGAAAATGTCCCATCTTGTTATAAAGCTTTTATATATCACAATCATTTGTTTTTCTCCTCCGCCATCTCATTGAGAACTTTCTGAAGTTCTTTCTCGTTATTTACTGAATAGATTCTGTCGCGCTTCCGCTCCCCAACCTTCATGCATGTGTAATGCTTTCCGTATCTTTCAATGTAGATCTCTTCTGTGATCGCATCTTCATAAACTGTAATACTCTGCTTCTGATTGAAGCGGACTACCTCTCCATCGCTTGTAACTGCTGTATACAGACTGTTTCCCATTGAGAATACGTTGTTCCTGATCTGCCTCGGATACTCAGCTCTGAAGATTTTCGAATAGTTGAAGTCAGCAGGTACTGGGCGGAACAGATCGTTCGGATCCTTCACCGGATATGAGAATTTCATATTCAGATAGAGCCGATATTTCCTGTTGAACCAGTCATTCAGAAAGTCGTAGTTATGAGGAATCTTCCATCGAATCAAATCATTCGGAAGCCTCATCTGCGCGGTGCCGTTATAGCGTTCCACACGCCCCTTTGCCTGGGAAGAATTGGCAAAGATCATCGTTACTCCCAGCTTATCCATCATTCTGGCAAACTGTGTCGGTGTACCTGCCTTAACGCTGCGAAATACTGAGAATTTATCCGAATACAGCGCTT
>NZ_VUMN01000046.1 GCF_009696165.1 Stecheria intestinalis
TACCTTGGTACATGTAACAGTGATGTAATTTGTTGGTGCTTCGAACCGCCGGACGCCGAACGGCTTCTCCGGTGGTGTGAGAGGAAAAAAGATGAGAGCTCACGCTCTCATCCTCCTACTCGATTGAGCCGGAAATAGAAAAACTTCCCGGATATCCAGGAAGTTTCTGCGTGCCAGCTATCGGAATCGAACCAACGACCTACTCATTACGAATGAGTTGCTCTACCATCTGAGCTAAGCTGGCATATAAAAATAGCAGAGTTATTATATCTGATAATTCTGGAAGTTTCAATGGCATGATTTCAGGTTCACTGCTATCATGAGCGTATGAGTGAAAAAAGCCTTCTGGATTGCATGCCTGGTGAATTTGCGGCAATGAAACGGGAAGAAATCCTTCATGGGATCAGGGCTTCTGATGGCAAAGCATTAGGGGCGATGATCAGCAGTGACGTGACTCCTTATACCGGAGATCTGACCAATGCGGAGCTATGTGCTGCGTCAGGTGCAGAGATTCTGATCCTGGATCATTTCGATGCAGAAAACCCTCATGTGGAAGGGCTGCCGGCGGTGAAACAGCCGATGGATACGGTACGCATGATCAAAAAGCTTACCGGAAGACTGATCGGGGTCAGATTGGCGGCTATGGGTCCTGAGAGGTATCGGAAAAGCGAAGGAGTAACTCGCGGAATGCTTGCGACAGCGCAGAATGCTGTGAAGGCTGCCGCGATGGGGGTAAATCTGCTTCTGATCAGCGGGGAGCCTTCCGCAATCAAAGATGCGCTGAGGGAAGTGCGGAAAGCAGCTGGAGAAGAGATGGTCCTGTTTGCTGGAGATGGACAGGCGCAATATGCGGTCCCGACGATTGATGACATCAATGGATATATCAATAACGGAGCTGATGGAGTGCTTCTTCAGGGGCCTGGAACAATGCCTGGATGCACGGAAGAATGGTGTGAACAGAGGATTTCTCACATTCATTACCGCGGGAAGGTGGCAGTGCTTTCAATCGGAAACGGGATGGAGAATACGGATCCTGGGACGGCAGGAAGAATTGCGTTCGCGGCAAAACTGTCTGGGGCTGATCTGCATCTGCTTGGAAACGATGGACCGATGGGAATGGCGGATCCGGAGGTATTTCTGACGTATTCACTGGCAATCCGGGGGAAGAAGGAGACACTTCGCAGGATGGCGCTTTCACTGAACAGGTGAAGCGCCGGTCATATTCGTGTATAATAACTTBTGTCGTGGAGATCAGTGACAGAATATAGCGCCTGGACTGCGATCGCAGTTGACGAGGATCGGGTATTTATCGAAAGATTCGGCGGATGACCCGAAGGCTGGATACGGCCTGAGCAATGGGAAAAAACAGTTCGTGAGAGCTGAACAGATCCATTCGGTATCCTCCATGACCAAGTGTTTCCTGGAAATGGAGGATATTTTTTCATGTGTGGAATTACAGGTTTTACCGGCAGAAGCGAAGCACTGCCATTTTTACTGCAGGGTCTGAGAAAGCTGGAGTATCGCGGTTATGACTCGGCTGGCATTACGCTGGTCAGAGAGAATAGCTTGCGTACGTGGAAGACCAAAGGAAGACTGGCTGAACTGGAGAAGATTGTAGCTCACGAGAAATGCTCTGAAACGACTGGAATCGGCCATACGCGCTGGGCTACGCATGGAGTACCGAGCAATCTGAATGCACATCCGCATGCAAATGCGGACAATACGATCTCATTAGTTCATAACGGAATTGTTGAAAACTATTCTGCTCTGAGAGAGGAACTGGTGAAAAAGGGATATCGCTTCCAGTCAGAGACAGATAGTGAAGTCATCGTCCTTCTGCTGGATGAGTATTACAAAGAGTCCCATGATCTGCTTTCTGCCTTGAAGAAGACACTGAAGCGGCTGAATGGATCCTGGGCTCTGTGCGTGGTTTCTGTGTTTGAACCAGACACGATCTATGTTGCAAAGAAAGAGAGCCCAATGGTTCTCGGGAAGACGGCAGAAAGCACGTTCTGTGCCAGCGATGCACCTGCATTGCTGGAATATACAAAAGATATTCTGCCGCTGAATGATGGCGATATGGCAATTCTGAAGCCTGGTTCTCTGGAACTGTTTGATGAGAACGGCCGCAGGAAGGAGCCGCATTTTATCCGGTTCCCTTATGATATTCAGTCTGCCCAGATGGGAGGATATGATTCGTTCCTTTTGAAAGAGATTCATGAGCAGCCGAATGCGATCCGTGAGACTCTGAGGGGAAAACTCAAGGCAAGAAGAATCTCTCTTCCGGAAGTGGAGGGCCTGGATGCTGACTGGCAAAGCATTTCGCGGCTGGTATGGATCGGATGCGGTACTGCCTATCATGCCTGCCTCTATGCGGATCATCTTGCAAAGCAGATGACAGGATTGAGCAGCTCGGCAATTCCGGCAAGCGAATTCCGCTACAGCAATCCGAGGGTTGGAAAAGATACCTTATGTATCTTTGTGTCGCAATCCGGAGAAACAGCAGATACGATGGCTGCGCTGAAGCTGGCAAAAGCTAAGGGGTGCATAACCATTGGAATCGTGAATGTACTTGGTTCTTCCATTGCAAGGCTTGCTCATACGGTGGTTTATACGTGCGCTGGGCCGGAAATCTCGGTTGCGAGCACGAAGGCTTATACCACTCAGCTGGTATTGCTTTACGTGCTTGTTCTGAAACTGGCAGAGCTGACCGGAAGTCCGGTAAAAGGGATCACGAAGAAGATTGAGAATCTGAAGAACCTTCCGGATGCAGTGGAACAGACGATGAAATACCAGGATACGATGAGAGATCTGGCCGGGCTTCTGAAGGACCAGAGAGATGCTTACTTCATCGGCAGACAGCTTGACTATGCAAGTGCCCTGGAGGGAGCTCTGAAGCTGAAAGAGATTTCCTATGTGCATGCGGATGCGTATTATGCCGGTGAACTGAAACATGGCCCGATTGCATTGATTGAGAAGCATACGGTTGTCATGGCCCTGGCAACACAGCCCGAAGTGGCGATGAAGACGATCTCCAATATTGAAGAGACCATTGCAAGAGGGGCAGAAGTCATCCTGGTGACAGGCAAGGATTATGAAGGCGAACAATTCTCCCATGTGATCCGGATCCCGGAAGTGAGCAGTGATCTGGCACCGGTTCTGACGGCAGTGATACTGCAGCTATTTGCGTATTTCACAGCGAAGGAAAAGGGCTGTGATATTGATAAGCCGAGGAATCTGGCAAAGTCCGTGACCGTAGAATGATTCCGTTTCATTTTTCTGAAATGCGTTAAAATAGAAACATGGAACAAAAACGCGGTTACTGGATTCATCATAGAACAGAATCGGATGATGCAGTCGGAGGATTCTTTTATACAAGGGAGTGTGATTGCTCCGTCTGCGGAAAGACATCAAATCTGGAAAAGCCTGTCTGTCCGTATTGCGGTGCGATCATGGATCAGGAAGCACCGGAAGACAAGACAGAGAATTGATGAAATCCCTGGAAATCCATGCTGAAAAGGCGTGGATTTTTCTTTTCTCTTCGGATATCTGCGGGTGTATAGTATTCAGCATATTGAGGGGGACAGAGATGGAAGAGAAAGAAAAGCTGAATATGACTGAGGGGTCTCTGTGGGACAAGATCCTCATTTTTGCTCTGCCGATTGCCGCAACAGGAATTCTTCAGCAGCTTTTCAATGCCGCTGATGTAGCTGTGGTCGGCCAGTTTGTCAGCAAGCAGGCAATGGCGGCAGTCGGAGCGAATTCCTCCGTAGTCAATATCATGGTCACGCTTTTTGTCGGCATTTCGCTTGGCGCAAATGTCGTGATTTCCAGATTTACCGGAAGAAAAGACATGGACAGTGTGGAAAAGGCAGTACATACTGCGATCCTTGTATCATTGATTTCCGGTGTTTTCGTTACCATATTCGGAGAACTGATTGCCCGAGGCCTTCTGGAACTGATGACGGTTCCTGAAGATGTCATGGATATGGCAGTGCTTTATCTCAGGGTTTATCTGATCGGAATGCCGGTGATTCTGCTGTATAACTTTGAATCCGCGATCTATCAGAGCCAGGGGGATACGAAGACTCCGTTATTTGCCCTGGTGGTTTCCGGTCTGATCAATGTGGCGCTGAATCTGTTCTTTGTCGTTGTGGTCGGAATGACAGTGGATGGAGTTGCGACCGCAACGGTGATTTCCAATGTGATTTCTTCCGGTCTTCTGTTCTATTTTCTCTGCCGGGGAAAGCTTCCGATCAGTATCCGGAGAGAGATGTTTCATATCGATCGTGACCTGCTTGGCATGATGCTGAGGGTAGGACTTCCTGCCGGAATTCAGGGAATGGTATTCTCCATCTCGAATGTGATCATACAGGCAGCGGTGAACTCATTGGGAACAGATGCAGTAGCTGGATCCAGTGCAGCCTTCAATATCGAAATTCTCGGATATTTCCTGGTTAACAGCTTTTCACAGGCATGTACGACTTTTGTCTCTCAGAATTACGGTGCCGGGAAGCTGGATCGCTGCAGAAAAACGCTGAAGACTGCCCTGCTGGAAAGCACTCTGATCGGAGGCGGTTTCTCATTCCTTCTGGTTGCCTTCGGCAGACAGCTTCTGCAGATCTTCAATGGGGATCCGGCAGTCATCAGCTATGGATATGAACGATTATTCTGGATCCTGTGTTTTGAAACGCTGAATGGGGCAATTGATAATATTTCAGGCGCAATGAGAGGATACGGGGAATCCCTGAAGCCTGCGATTGTTGCGTTAGTCGGGATCTGCGGCGTCCGTATTGCATGGGTTTATACCTATTTCAGGACGCATCATACTTTACGGGTTCTGATGATGGCTTATCCGGTCAGCTGGGTCATTACTCTTGCTGTCATGATCGTGATGTACCTGTATCTGAGGGCACATGGATTAGGAGAAAAGAAAGAGATTCTCTGATTGCGCAGAATCGAAGAACCTCTTCAGGACTTAGGGCAAGGAAAACCTTCCCGGGGGTTAATATGCAGGCATGTCCTTCAATATGATCGCAGAAACGATGAAGAGAAAAGGATTCTGGAGAATTCATAATCTCTGAATGCATTCTTCTATAAGGCAACAGAAGACCCTTCTCCTTCTTTCTTTGCACGGTAAAGTGCTTCTTCTGCGGCTTTCAGTGTTTCCGCATAAGGGATGAACGGAAGCGCAATCGTGACTCCGGCACAGACGGAAACATCAAAACTGGTGTATTCTTCCTGAAGAACATCATTGATGTGATCAATCAGGGAACAGGTATTGTGCGTATCCATATAGATGATGCCGATGAATCTGTCATTATCCATTCGTGCAAAGGTTCCCTGCTTCCCTGCCTGCTCCTGAAGAACGCGGGCGATGATGTTGAGCACCGTATCACGGACTCGGACAGACTGATTCGTGAAGTTCTGGAGATGATCTGCTTCAATCAGAACAAAGGAAGAGTTGCTGGATTCATGCAGACGAAGCAGATCCTGATAATCTTCTTCAAACAGAGTCCGATTCGGAAGCCCGGTAAGAGAGTCAATGTTTTCAGACTTATGAATCTGGTGGCTCATGGATCGGATCAGCAGTGTGCATACTACGATGCAGCCGAAAGTGATCAGCAGATTCATGAACAGGCTGTTTGTCATGTGATCATTGATCTCACTGATTTCCGCCGAACAGTCTTTTGAGATGATGATGTTCCATTTCATCCTGGAATCATTGATGATCACCTGGTACTTGTTTCCATTCCATGCGGCATAGGGCTTTCGGGCAGGGCTGCTGATGATCTCCTCCGGGATTCCTGTGAGCTCTTCAACCAGATCTGCGGTTTTGAAACAGGTGGTGTTCCAGGTGAAGGTATTATCTGCATTGCCTGCATTCACCACATAGATTTCCACATTCTGCTCATTTTCTTTCTGGGCGATCAGACGCTGAATTTTATGGATGGAGGTTCCGACGCCGATCACTCCGAGCATGTTTCCGCGATCGTCGACGATCCGGAAATTCACGAACAAGGTGATCTTGTTCCCGGTTGCTTCGGAGTGATCGACCTGGCAGTTATAAAGCGAGGAGGAGCGGACGAAGTTGTAATACCAGCTGTCAAAAGGATTGCTTGCGTCAAGGGCTTTGCTGATGCCGCCCTGGTAGTAATAATTCTTTGACCTCGTGCTGACCAGAAAGGCAATGTCATAATTCCATTCTTGCTGAACGGATCGCAGATATTCCACCAGTTCCTGATCTCCGTCAGTGTTTAGATGCTCTTGTTCGTGATGAAGCCAGTCAATCAGGAATGAGCTTGAAGCCATTGATTTGGATACCGTAATGGACTCATTCACATAGGACTTGATGTCAGAATCGAGCACGTCTGCAGTCAGCGTGACGACATCTTCCGCATTGGCTTTCATCTGCTGACGGCTGAAAGAAGTGTCGGAGAGCGTGATGATCATGAAACCGGCAGCGATGAACACTGCCAGATAGATTACCGGCCAGAACAGACGGAAGGATTTCCTCATGAAACTATTCTATAACATGAAGGGGGCAGGAGAAATCCGTTTTACCTATCTGCGGCGGTTTTCATTGAGATAGCGAGCGTGTTCATATTCCCGGATTTTCTTTTCTTTCCAATGCTGATTCATTTCAATGATGGCGAGTGCTTCATCAGCGATATCTTCCATCCTTGGATGGTCAGCGGATAAGAGATATCCGACCATGCGGCGCATGGCATTCTCGGTCTCCAGTTCTTCTGCTAATGCATAGCCGAATTCTTCCGGATAGCCCATTTTCCGGATCAGCTGACAGATCTGGGCAGTTCTTTCTTCTTTGGTGTATTCCTTTTTGCTCATGGGTTCATTGTAATGTTCCGTGAGAGAATGAGAAAAAAGAAGTTGATTTTCTTCTTCAGAATCGTATACTGATTTCAAAGCCTTGAAGAGAAGAGTAGTCTGCTCTCTGCATTCCAAGAGAGTTCCGGAACTGGTGAAACGGAACAGTGCACGAACAGAGGAAGATGGTCTCAGAGCTGCAGCACTGAACTGGAGTAAGTGCTGACGGGAGTTCCCGTTACTGGACAGGAGTATGTCTGTACTCAGTGAGTCATCTGCAGTGATGCGGATGAGAAGCAAGGTGGTAACACGAGAGATCAATCCCGTCCTTGAAAGAACCATGGAGTGTTCTTGCAGGGACGGTTTTTGTTTCTATGGGAAAGGAGGAGCAGCATGATTGAACTGAAGCATATCGTCAAGGTGTTTGAGACGAAAAACGACGATATTCATGCGGTCAATGGGGTGGATCTCACGATTCATGATGGTGAAATCTATGGCATCATCGGGTATTCCGGTGCCGGAAAATCCACACTGGTCCGGATTGTCAATCAGCTGGAACGACAGAGTGCCGGCGATGTGATTATCGACGGCCGCACGATGCAGGATCTCAGCAGGAATGAGCTGAGACAGGAGAGGCAGAAGATAGGCATGATCTTCCAGCACTTCAATCTCCTGTGGTCGAGAACCGTGCAGAAGAACGTTGAACTGCCGCTGGAATTTGCAGGAGTGCCGAAGGCAGAACGAGAGAAGAAAGCTGCAGAGCTGATTCACCTCGTAGGCCTGGATGGCAGAGAGAACAGCTATCCGAGCGAGCTCTCGGGCGGGCAGAAACAGAGGGTCGGTATTGCCAGAGCACTGGCAAATGATCCGAAGATTCTGCTCTCCGATGAAGCAACCTCGGCACTGGATCCGGATACAACGGAACAGATTCTGGATCTCCTGAAGCAGATCAACCAGAAGATGGGAATCACGATTGTGATGATCACCCACCAGATGGAAGTTGTTCAGCAGATCTGCTCGAGAATGGCAGTCATGAGCGAAGGAAAAGTCGTCGAAGAGGGGACGGTCAAAGAACTCTTCGAGCACCCGAAACATGAAATCACGAAACGATTCGTGCAGAACGTCAATGCTTCGGAAGATATAGAAACTCTGGCAGAGAATCTGAAACAGAAATACCCGGATGGTGTTCTGCTGAGACTGATCTTCACGTCCGGAACTGATGATCCGGTGATTGCAGATGCGATCCGCCAGGTCAGCTTCCCGGTTTCCATCGTGCAGTCTGACATCACCAGCACCAAGGATGGTCCTTACGGAACAACGTATCTTCATCTCTTCCACGCAAAGGATGAAGAATACAACAAGTTCGTGGAATACCTGGTATCGAAGAACGTGAAAGTGGAGGTGCTGTGATGATTGAGTCAACCCTGAACGTAGAACAGCTGCTCCAGGCGGTCTGGGAAACGGTATACATGACGTTCGTCTCCCTGTTCTTCGCGGCGATCTTCGGTCTTCTGATCGGCATTCTGCTCTACTGCACGCAGACCGGAGGTCTGCTTCAGAATAAGGTACTGAATCGCATCGTGGACATCATCGTGAATGTCTTACGTGCTATTCCGTTCCTGATTCTATTGATTCTATTGATTCCGCTGACCAGAGCATTAGTCGGAACGATGCTTGGCGCCAAAGCCGCATTGCCGCCGCTGATCTTTGCCAGCACGCCGTTCTTTGCACGAATGTGCGTCATTGCCTTCCAGGATGTGGACAAAGGAACGATTGAAGCAGCCAAGTCAATGGGTGCTACAAATTCTCAGATTATCTTCAAAGTACTTCTGCCTGAATCCATGCCTGCAATTGTCTCAGGCATCGCAGTAACCGGCATCTCCCTGGTAGGCTATACCGCAATGGCTGGTGCCATCGGCGCAGGCGGTCTTGGAAATCTTGCATATATGTATGGTTTTGCAAGACGGAATGACGCGATCCTCTACAGCTCCACCGTGATTATTGTCCTGATCGTATTCGTGATCCAGTGGGTCGGCGATGCGGTCGTGAAGAAAATCGATAAACGTTAGAAAAACGAAAGGGAAAGAAAATGAAAACAGGAAAGTTCACCCGCATCATCTCCACTGCAGTCCTCGCACTGTCTCTCGCTGCCTGCGGAAGCAGCAGCTCTGCTGCAGCTACTACGGCAGCCGCAACTGCATCCGCATCTGCTCCTGCCGCATCAGAAGCAGCTGCTGCAGCAGAACCGACAACACTCTCTGTCATCGCTACTGCAAACCCGCATGAAGTCATTCTGAATGCGGCTGCACCGATCCTTCTGGAGAAGTACAACATCACGCTCAACATCATCGAAACCGAAGACTATTACACGCCGAACAGAGCAGTCAATGATGGTGACGCAGATGCCAACTTCTTCCAGCATGTTCCGTTCTTCGACAATGAAGTTGCTGAGAACGGATATGATCTGGTBAATGTCGCAGGCATTGAAATCGAACCGTTCGGCTTCTATTCCAAGAAGTACAGCTCCCTGGATGAACTTCCGGATGGAGCCCACATCATCACTTCCAACTCAGTCGCTGACCATGGCCGTATCCTCTCCATCCTTGCGAAAGCAGGACTCATCACGCTGGCTGACGGCGTAGACGAACTGACCGCTACGAAGGAAGACATCGTCGACAATCCTCATAACTATGATTTCTCCATCGAAGTCAATCCGGAACAGCTGACGAATACGCTCGATGATGCTCAGGCAGACCTGGTCGCAATCAATGGCAACTATGCAATCGCTGCTGGTCTGAAGCCGTCTGAAGATGCATTGCTCCTCGAACAGGCTGATTCCACGAACCCGTATGTGAACATCCTCGTTACTCGCACGGAGCTCAAGGATGATCCGAGAATCAAGGCACTGGCTGAAGTTCTGACTTCTGATGACATCAAGAAGTTCATCACGGATACCTGGGCTGACGGCTCTGTCATCCCGGCTGAATGATCACATGCCTGCATGGCTTTGCTGAAGCCTTGAACCAGCAGAAATGCTGAGTATAAAAAATCAAAAAAATTAAGGCTAAATGGAATTGCTCCATTCCTGGAAGGAATCCGGTGAAGTTGCTAATTTCATGGACAGTCTTCGAATAGAAAAATGGTGTGCTGAAATATGCCGCCATTTTTTGTGCTTTCTTGGCATTTCTGGAGGCACCGGATAAGCTTACCTTGTTAAATGTAAGCGCTTCGCATAAACAATTAATAATTAATTTCACAAATAAAAAATAAAAATTTTAGATGTCAGCGCTTACATGTGATTCATTTAACAAATCCTGCTTGATTTCATCTTTTCTGGTGGTAAGGTTGTTAATGTGAATTCAGTCACAAGAGCTGAGAAAGAGAAGGAAAGTATATGGCTAAGAAAATTGTACTGGCAGGCGCATGCAGAACAGCGATCGGCAAGATGGGCGGCGAACTGAGCACGGTCCCGGCAGTGGATCTCGGAGCAGCAGTAATCAGAGAAGCAGTGAAGCGTGCCGGGCTGAAGCCTGAGCAGGTGGATCATGTATATATGGGCAATGTCATCCAGGCAGGTCTGGGACAGAATCCTGCCCGGCAGGCTTCCATCAAAGCAGGTCTTCCGGTTACCTGCCCGGCAGTTACTGTGAACGTGGTATGCGGATCAGGTCTTGATTGCGTGAATATGGCTGCAGAAATGATTCTGGCAGGCGATGCGGATGTGGTAGTAGCCGGCGGCATGGAATCCATGAGCAATGGTCCGTACCTGCTGCCGCATGCAAGATTCGGATATCGGATGAACACGCCGAAGGATGGTCTCGTAGATGCCATGGTGCATGATGCATTATGGGATGCATTTGGAGATTATCACATGATGATCACAGCTGAGAATGTTGCGGAGCAGTGGCATCTGACAAGAGAAGAGCTTGATGAGTTCTCTGCTCATTCTCAGAACAAGGCTTGCGATGCAAGAGATCATGGCAGATTCAAGGATGAGATTGTTCCGATCGAAGTGAATCTTGGCAAAAAGAAAGGTATCGTCACCGTGGATACGGATGAGGGACCTCGTGAAGGCCAGACACCGGAAGTTCTTGCAAAGCTGAAGTGCTGCTCTGGCAAGCAGGGCGGTGTTGTCACTGCCGGCAATGCGTCAGGGATCAATGATGGTGCTGCAGCTCTGGTCGTGATGTCTGAGGAAAAGGCAAAGGAACTTGGCGTGAAGCCGATGGCAACCTGGATTGCCGGCGGTCTTGGCGGCGTAGATCCTTCCATCATGGGTGTCGGCCCGGTTGCCGCAACGAAGAAAGTTCTTGCGAAGACTGGCCTGACGATTGATGACTTCGATCTCTATGAAGCAAATGAAGCATTTGCAGCACAGAGTGTTGCAGTTGCGAAGGAACTGAAGTTCGATCCGGCAAAGCTGAATGTGAATGGCGGTGCTATTGCATTAGGCCATCCGGTCGGAGCTTCCGGTGCAAGAATTCTCGTTACGCTTCTGTATGCAATGCAGCAGCGCAATGCACATCGCGGTCTTGCAACACTTTGCATCGGCGGCGGCATGGGCTGCGCAACGGTGGTAGAACGCGAGGACTGAGAACATGTCATTCGTGACGTATACAGCAGAAGGTGCGGTCGGAACGATTGCTGTGAATCGTCCCCAGGCACTGAATGCATTGAATTCCGAAGTGCTTGAAGATCTGAGCAGAGCACTGGATCAGGTTGATCAGAGCGTGATCCGCTGCCTGATCATCACCGGCACCGGAGAAAAATCATTTGTTGCCGGTGCGGATATCGGGGAGATGAGCTCTCTGAACGAAGAAGAAGGAAAAGCATTTTCGAAAAAAGGAAATGATCTGTTCCGAAGGATCGAGACGTTCCCGATTCCGGTGATTGCAGCAGTCAATGGCTATGCATTAGGCGGCGGCTGCGAGCTGGCAATGTCCTGCGACTTCCGGATTGCTTCAGAAAATGCAGTATTCGGACAGCCTGAGACAGGACTTGGAATCACGCCGGGATTCGGCGGAACGCAGCGGCTGGCCAGACTGATCGGTCCTGGCTATGCGAAGCAGATGATCTATACGGCGCGCAATATCAAAGCTGACGAAGCGTTGCGGATCGGACTTGTGAACAAGGTTGTTCCGCTTGCGGATCTGTTAGCGGAAGCTGGAAAGCTTGCTGGTCAGGTTGCGGCGAATGCTCCGATTGCAGTGCGTTATGCAAAGGCAGATATCAACGAAGGTCTGGAGCTTGGCATGGATGAAGCGACAGCTCTGGAAGAGAAGCGCTTCGGTGCATGCTTCACAACACATGATCAGAAGGAAGGCATGAACGCATTCCTGGAAAAGCGCAGAGAAAAGACATTCACGAATAACTGAAAAGAGGATGAGATGATATGAAGGTAGCAGTAATCGGAGCCGGCACGATGGGCCGGGGTATTGCTCAGACATTTGCACAGTGCCCGGAAGTAGAAAAAGTATATCTCTGTGATCTGGAAGTGGAATATGCAGAGTCCGGACTGAATCGGATTGTCAGTGCTTTTTCGAAGAGAATCTCCAAGGGAAAGATGACCCAGGAAGAGGCAGGAAACATTCTTGCCAAGATCCAGACTGGTACAGATGAAATCGCAGTGGATCCGGATCTCGTTGTGGAAGCAGTCATCGAGAACATGGAGCTGAAGAAGAAGCTCTTCAAGCATATGCAGAATGAGGTTGTCAGAAATCCGGACTGCATCTATGCGACGAATACGTCCTCGCTTTCCATCACGGAAATCGGCGCAGGTCTCAAGATGCCGGTCGTCGGCATGCACTTCTTCAATCCGGCTCCGGTCATGAAGCTGGTGGAAGTCATCGCCGGTCTGAATACTCCGGAAGAAACAGTCCAGAAGATCATTGAGATTGCCGGACTGCTCGGCAAGACTCCGGTACAGGTCGAAGAGAGTGCCGGCTTCGTGGTCAACCGGATTCTGATCCCGATGATCAACGAAGGTATTCAGGTCTATTCAGATGGCATTGCAGATATCACCGGAATTGATACGGCAATGAAGCTTGGCTGCAACCATCCGATGGGACCGCTGGAACTGGCGGATTATATCGGCCTGGATGTTGTCCTTGCCATCATGAATGTGCTGTATACCGAGAGCGGAGATTCCAAGTATCGCCCGGCTCAGCTGCTGAAGAAAATGGTGCGTGCAGGCCATCTTGGCGTAAAGAGCGGAATTGGTTTCTACAATTACGCAGATGGTGGAAAAGTCGCAGTCGACCAGAAGAAGCCTGCGGCAGAAGCTGCAAAATAACACTCTGAAAGCGCCGGAATGGTCTGCCGGCGCTTTCGGTTGAATAGAATAGAAGACGGAGGTCATAGCAATGGATTTTCAGCTGGATCAGAAACATGAGATGGCGCGCAGACTGTTTCAGCAGTTTGCGGAGAACGAAGTAAAGCCTCATGCAATTGAAGTGGATGAAGAAGAACGGTTCCCGCGCGAGAATATCGAGAAGATGGCAAAGTACGGATTCCTCGGAATTCCGTTTGATCGGAAGTACGGGGGTCAGGGATGTGACCCGCTGACGTATGTGATGTGTGTGGAAGAGCTGGCAAAAGTATGCGGCACGACTGCAGTAGCACTGTCTGCGCATACATCGCTTTGTGCAGATCCGATTGCCCAGTTCGGTACGGAAGCACAGAAGCAGAAGTACCTGGTTCCGCTTGCGAAGGGCGAAAAGCTCGGCGCATTCGGCCTGACTGAACCAGGTGCAGGAACGGATGCTCAGGGGGTTCAGACCAGAGCCGTGCTCGATGGCGACAGCTGGGTGCTGAATGGTTCCAAGTGCTTCATCACGAATGGCAAAGAGGCAGATGTCTATATCATCATTGCCTATACCGACATTGTCACAGATGCCAAGGGCAGAAAGAAGAAGCTCTTCTCTGCCTTCATCGTCGAGAAGGGAACGCCTGGCTTCACGTTCGGAACCAAGGAGAAGAAGATGGGCATCCGCGGTTCGGCAACCTATGAACTGATTTTCCAGAACTGCAGAATTCCGAAGGAAAACCTGCTTGGTCAGCAGGGCAAAGGATTCCCTCTGGCGATGCATACGCTGGATGGCGGCAGAATCGGAATCGCTGCCCAGGCGCTTGGTCTGGCCGAAGGCGCTTTCGATCGCACGCTTGCTTATGTGAAGACCAGAAAGCAGTTCGGCAGACCTCTGTCTATGTTCCAGAATACGCAGTTTGTTCTGGCCGATCTTGCAACGGAGATCGAAGCTTCCAAGCTTCTGGTTTACCGCGCTGCGGAAGCGAAAGCGACCAAGGATCGCTTCTCGGAAGAAGCAGCGATGGCAAAGCTTTCTGCGGCAAGAACCGCAATGGATGTCACGACTCGCTGCGTGCAACTGATGGGCGGCTATGGCTATATCCGTGATTACGAAGTAGAGCGCATGATGCGTGATGCCAAGATCACGGAGATCTATGAAGGAACATCTGAAGTCCAGGAAATGGTGATTTCCGGTGCGCTTCTGAAGTAAAGGGAGGACAGGAAAATGAAGATCGTAGTTTGCGTGAAGCAGGTTCCGGATACCATGGGAGGCGTGAAGTTCAAGCCGGATGGAACCCTGGACCGGCAGGCAATGATGTCGATCATGAATCCGGATGACAAGTCTGCCCTGGAAGCAGCACTTCGCATCAAGGATCAGGATCCGGAAAATGTAACTGTCACAGCACTGACCATGGGTCTGCCGAAGGCAGATGCAGTGCTGCGTGAAGCAATGGCTATGGGGGCAGATGCCGGACTTCTGATCACGGATCGGGTGCTCGGCGGTGCTGATACCTGGGCAACGTCTTCCACGATTGCTGGTGCACTCAAGAACATGGAATATGATCTGGTTATCACCGGACGCCAGGCAATTGATGGTGATACGGCTCAGGTCGGACCGGAAATTGCAGAACATCTCGGACTGCCATGCATCTCGTATGCGTCTGAGATCTCCGTGGAAGGCGATACGGTTACGGCTAAGCGTCAGTTCGATGACCGCTATCATATCGAGCGGGCAAAGCTTCCGGCACTGGTCACGGTGCTTGGCGAAGCAGTGACGCCGAGATATATGACACCTGGCGGAATCTTCAAGGCATTTGATCAGCAGGTTACCGTATGGGGCCGAAAGGATCTGAATGTCGATGATTCCAATATCGGTCTCAAAGGTTCTCCGACCATGATCGCAAAAGCAAGCGATAAGGTCGCAAAAGGCAAAGGCGTGAAGGTGACTCCGGAGTCTGCAGAAGAAGCAGCAGATGATATCCTGAATCTGCTTCAGGACAAGCACATCATCTGAGGATCAGGACAGAAAGGCTGGAGAAGAGAAATGGACTTAAGTGAATATAAAGGCGTATTCATCTACGCACAGGAAACCGACGGAAAGATCTCCCCGATCTCCCTGGAACTGCTCGGCAAGGCAAAGGAACTTGCAGCAAATCTTGAAGAGAAGAAAGTCACTGCAGTGCTGCTCGGATATCATGTTTCCGGACTGACCGATGAGCTTGCAGAATATGGTGCAGACCGTGTCATTGTGGTCGATGATCCTGCTCTGGAAGAATATACGAGCGAACCGTATGCGCATGCACTGGCATCGGTGATTGATACGTACAAGCCGGAAATACTGCTGATCGGCGCTACTGCAATCGGCAGAGATCTCGGCCCGCGGGTCAGTGCTCGTGTGCATACCGGCCTGACTGCAGACTGCACTGGTCTTGAGATCGGCGATTATCCGCTGACCGCAGTGCCAGGACATGAAGCAGATCAGAAACACGGACAGCTGCTGATGACTCGTCCGGCATTCGGGGGCAATACGATCGCTACAATTGCCTGCCCGAACTTCCGTCCGCAGATGGCTACCGTGCGTCCGGGTGTCATGAAGAAGGCAGAACCGAAGCCGGGTGCCAAGGCAGAGGTTGTGAACTACAACCCTGGCTTCGAGAAGAATAACTGCTGGGTAGAGATTCTGAAAGTCGTGAAGGAGGTCTCCAAGGCTGCGGATATCCAGGATGCCAAGATCCTCGTATCCGGAGGCAGAGGCGTCGGTTCCAAGGAGAACTTCAGCATTCTGCAGGATCTTGCGGATGCCCTGCATGGAACGGTTGCCTGCTCCAGAGCAGCAGTTGATGCTGGCTGGATGCCTAAGGAACTCCAGGTCGGCCAGACTGGCAAGACCGTCAGACCGAATGTCTATTTTGCCATCGGTATTTCCGGTGCCATTCAGCATGTTGCAGGCATGGAAGAGTCTGGCTTGATCATTGCGATCAACAATGATCCGAATGCGCCGATCTTCGATACTGCGGACTACGGCATCGTGGGAGATCTGAACCAGGTCGTTCCGTTACTGACAAAGAAGATCAAGGCAGCACTGGCAGAAAAAACGGCTGCCTGAGGAATTGCGTATGAGTGAGAAAGTCTATCGGATATTCGTGATCAATCCAGGGTCTACTTCGACGAAGCTGTCATTGTTCGAGAATGAGAAGAAAGTGTTTGAGGACAATGTGTTCCATGATTCAACGGTTCTGAGATCCCTGGGTGATATCAATAACCAGCTGAATTACCGCATGGAGGTCATTGAGGAGTTCCTGAAGGAACATCATATCGATCTGAGGGGTCTTGATGCGGTAGTAGGCAGAGGCGGACCGTGCTATCCGCTGGAGAGCGGTACGTATGAGATCAACCAGCAGATGGTGGAAGATACCCGCAATCATGTGGCGGGACTGTATCACGCATCCATGCTCGGGGTTCAGATGGCCGAAGTGATTCATGAGAAGTACGGGGCCAGAATGTTCACGGTGGATCCTACGG
>NZ_VUMN01000047.1 GCF_009696165.1 Stecheria intestinalis
GCTGGTTATTGATATCACCCAGGGATCTCAGAACCGTTGAATCATGGAACACATTGTCCTCAAACACTTTCTTCTCATTCTCGAACAATGACAGCTTCGTCGAAGTAGACCCTGGATTGATCACGAAAATCCGATAGACTTTCTTTGACATGACAGCCCTTCTTTCCACGAAACATTCTAGCACTGCAGAGAAGGTCTGGTCTTTCTGCTATTCGATGAGTCTCATAGAAACATCAGGTTCCTCTTCACATGGAATCTTGATGGAAACAGATTCTTTCCGGATCGCAAAGGAATACGGTTCTTTCTTCAGACCGCTCTGATGACCGGGGGCAGACAATATGAGGACCAGTTCATGGCCCGCCGGGACGTGATAGACCTCTGGCTGCAGACAGATCTGATACGTATGAACCTCGCCGGTCACGGGCAGGATAGATCGTTCTGAAGAAGCACTCTCATAACCAGACTCCGGATTGCAGAGATCGATCCATCCTTCTGTGATGACATTCCAGTGGGTCTCTGCAGTCTGCAGCCTGATGAGATCCAGACGGGGTAACTGTGCCCCTTGCCAGCAGGCATCTTCACCGATCCTTTCCTTTGCTATTTCTGCTGATCCTGCTTCTTTTCTCAGAATCGGAAATGGTTCGTCTGCCGTATCAATCAGTGCTGCCTTCACAATGAGAGCATCCTCTGBAGTTCCTTCCATGACCGCCGCATCAAAAGCAACGGATGCACTGCCACGGATCGTGATCCCCTGCTTCATCCTCACCCGCCAGGTAGCATGATCCTCCGAGAGAGAAGGACCGGAAGAAATGATCCGGTCTGCCCTTTGTTCTGCATGCATGGAAAGCACCTGTGCCGCCTGAAAGGTATCATACGCATCCCATTGTTCCGGATCATGGCCATTCTGAACAAGCATAGCGGGCATCTCTTCAATCCTGTTTTCAATTCCATAAAGAAAATGAGAGAACCAGCGATTCAGAAGGTCTTCATAAGGCTCCCCATTCACCAGCATCGTCCAGCCTCCGGTATGAGAAACCGGGGCTACATGGGCATCCTGATGCAGCAGAAGTTTCACCGGCATCCCTGCCTTCACAAACGCTCTTGCCATCAGATCTGCCTGTTTCGGTTTCACATTATCATCATTGAGTCCTTGCACGATCAGGGCAGAACAATTCAGATTCTCCGCATGCAGGGTATAGTCCCGTTCTTTCCAGAACGCACTGTAATCGCTCCCGTGAGCCATCTGATCCCGCTGAAGCTGATGGAGATAATCTCCATAGTTCTTCTCAATAGTCTTCCAGTCTTCCGAGTCCAGATATCTTCCTGCACAATACAGTGCCAGACTGCTGAGCTGATTGCCCGGGTTCCCGACGATCGGTGCTCCCTGGCTGTTTACGTACTCGTACCAGCTGGCAATCCCCGACACCGGCACAATCGTCTTCAGTCCCCTGACGCCTGTTCCTGCCACCCCGAACTGCGTCGCTCCGGCATAGGACATTCCCGCCATACCGACTGAACCATTGCACCAGTCTGCCTTGATCTCAAGATCAGAATCCAGGTCAGCATATGCCTTCCGATCGTCAGTCAGCCATTCAATGACCGAACGGAATGCTGCAATCTCCAGTTCTGAACCGCAGGTCTGAAATCCTTCCGACTGATACGTCCCCAGCCCTGCACACAGCACCACCGCATACCCTCTGACGAGAAAATAGTCATACCAGTCCAGATCTTCATACATATATCGATCTTCATATGGGTTGTAATAATACCAGTCAGAAACATCTGCGTTCCTGGCCGCTTCGAGAGTGCTGATCTCTCCGGCAGGCACTCTTGGAGCCGGCTCTGCATAGAGCTTCTTCAGATCATAGGAATGCCCTGAAATCTCATCAATGTCATAGAAAGGCGTGCAGCCGCTGCTGTATGGCCTTGCCTCATAGATCACAGCAGCCTGATAATCCCCTCTTGCTGCAGCTTCCGGAAGCTGCACCACTGCTTTGATGAGATCCCGCTTCCCGTCTTTGTCCGTGTCATAATCCGTTTCTACATAGACACAGAACCGGATCACTGCATGATCTTTCTTTCTGGCTGTGCCATCTGAATATGGAAAGATCGGCTGAGCCATTCCATTCAGAAACAGCGGCTGCAGAGACTCTGAAGACATCGCCGTCTTCACCTGCTCTGCAATCTCCTTCATTTTGCTCAGCCTTTCTCTGCTGCAGATCAGGTTCGGATCTTCATTTCCAAGCATGCCGAGACTATGGGCAAGCGCCAGCCGATCTTCTTCCGAAACTCCAAGCACATCTTCTGATAGTCCTGTCCGGTTCAGAAGAAGCTCTGCAGCAGCTTTCACTGTCAATGATCCGCCTGGTCTGAGCTCTGTCAGATCTGATTCTCTGCAGGCGCATAAGCTTCCGGCAAGCATGCAGAACGCAATCATCTTCTTCAGAAATGTTCTGAGTTCCTTCAGTCCTGGTTCCATCAGAGACATGGTAAGAAGAAACGAATGCCAGAACAACCGGAGCATATGAAGTTTCCGGATTCATACCACAGCAGGAACAGAAACGGTCAAAAAATCCTCGTATGCTTCACGAGGATTCAGGAAATACGCTGATCAGAAATTTACTTTTTCAAGGCAAGTCCATCATGGAATGCCTTGCCGACCACAGGCCCGATGACCCGGTAGGAATTGGTACCCATATCAAACACAATCGGCTTCAGCTTGTCTGCATCCACTTTTCCATCCGTAAGCACGGATTCCTCAGCGAGCATATCTACGATCTCACCGACCAGAATTCCGGTCTCCTCATCCCAGGACTTGCAGGTGCATTCCAGGGTAACCGGATATTCTTCAATCACCGGAGCATTCACATGCGGCGCCTTTTTCACATGGACACCTGCCGCCTCGATCTTATTGACCTTAGCACCTGTTTCCACTCCAAAGTAATCAGAAATCGCAACCGTGTCTGCAGTCGCAAACGCTACCGTGAATGCTCCGGTCTTCCTGATGTTCTCCGTGGTCTTATGATGAGCCAGGAAAAAGGTAATCTCACCGTAATCAGACTGCTGTCCCCATGCGGCATTCATCGCATTCGGAACTCCGTTCTCATCATACGTTCCGATAATGAATACACCCTCCGGCATGATCACTGCCTGTTTTGAACTGAACTCCTTTGTCATATGCACTAGCCTCCTCTTTGTGCATCATAGCAGTAATTCTCCCTCACCGCACAAAAAAACTCAGCATCTGCTGAGGTCATCTTTGTATATATACTCAGGAGCATCTCCCGAGGAACTGCTGTATATCAATCACTGAACAGATTCTTCAGTGATGCTCGCAATTCTCTGCCGCAAGTCTTTCTGACTCAAGGCAGGTATGATAATAGCACATCATTTCCGAAAATCAAGCTCTTTTGAAAAAATATGTCAGAATGTGATAAAAGCTGATGATCAAAGCGCTTTCATGTCATTCATGCATGAATATTCCACAGCTTGTTCCGGCTTTCTGCTAAAGCAGAAAAAAACCGCAGAACCTGCGGTTATCGAAGTGGTTCCTGAGGGACTCGAACCCTCGACCCACTGATTAAGAGTCAGTTGCTCTACCAACTGAGCTAAGGAACCATGTGTTCTTCCGAACGCTTAGATATAATACCTCACTCAAAGCGGCAATGCAACACTAAATTTAAAAATCAGCAGGTCAGATTTCTCACGATTCCTGGTTTAATTCTGCAGAAGAACTCTCTTCCGGCAGCGCATCCGCAGATGACTCCGGTTCCAGGGCAGGCGTCGGGATGGGGGAAGGTCCTGCCGGCTCCTCGCTGCCGAAGACATGTGCATAGTAATCCGTGCTCAGCACTCCATTGCAGTAATTGATCTTATTGCGCACCAGAGTCCGGATGCGGTCCACATAATCATCGCTGACCGTCACCCCTTCATTCGGATAGAACTTGCCTGATGCGGACAGATAATAGCCCTGATCTGTCTTCCAGTCATAGTTCATATTGAATACCAGGGGTTCCGCATCCGAGAACACATCTCTGCCTGGCAGAAGTCTGGAATCCCATTCCGTACCGAACAGATTGCTGAGCGTCGGCAGAATATCAATCGAAGAAACCGGCGTATCCACGACAATCGGGTCCATGTCTTCCAGGCATCCGCTCCAGAGGATCAGGCGGTTATGATCCCGTTCCAGATAATTCGTGACCGTATAGCCATAGAGATTATCCAGGTTCGTGCTGTTTTCCAGACTCTCGTCATAATCCAGCCCATATGGAAAATGATCCGCACTCAGCACGATGACCGTATCATCGGCAATACCTGCCTGTTCCAGCCGATTCACCAGATACGTCAGCGCGTCTTCCAGTTCGAGCTGGCTGGCAATATATGCCTTGACTTCATCATTGTACTGATCCAGGCCGCTGACCTCATCCCAGTGCTTCGCCGACATCGCATTGCCGGAAACCGAATACGGATTATGTCCGGATACGGACATGTAATAGACATTGAACGGCTGATGGCTGAGATAGAAGTCCACCGTCCCTTCCATCATTTCCAGATCTGATTGCGGCCATTGCGAAGTGACATAGTTCTCCATGCCATTTCCATAGCCCATGAAGCCATTGGAATAGCCAAGATTGTTATGAGTCAGATTCCGGCTGTAGAACGTGTAGTCATTGTTATGGAATGCCCAGCCATTGTAGTTCAGACGATTCAGCTGGTTTCCCATCGTGAAGTAATTGTTGTAATCCGCTGTGATCTTCACGGAAGAACCACCCTTGGTCGGCATGAGCCCGAACAGATTCTCGCACTCTCCGCCTGTTGTTCCCGCACTTGCCGGCTGATAGTAGTCCGTGAACTGAATACCCTTGCTGGCCAGACGATACAGCGTCGGCGTGAGGTCTGGATCGATGATATCTCCTGAGAACGCTTCTGCACTGATGAAGATCAGATTCTTTCCCCTGAACAGACCAGTATATTCATTCTGCTTTGTCGGAGTCAGAGAGCTGACATACCGATCCAGCTCCTGCTGGGCGCTGGTCCCGGTCTGCTCCAATGATTCAAAGTCGATGTCCATCTCGCTGTACCCATAAGCAATCGGTTCTTCTGAGGCTTCTGCAGAAGCTTCCGGAGTCACTTCCGGTGCGACGGTCTCAAAGCTCAGTGAAGCTTCCGAATCCGCATTGCGCACCAGATCCATGCGGAACGCACTGAGCAGTCCGAAATCGGTCACTGCATTCTGGAAGTTATATTCATCAGAATAGACATTCCAGTACAGCGGATTCATTGAGATCAATAGGAGATTCAGAACAATGGCAATGACCGCAGTCGCCCCGTTCAGGAACTTTTCGAGGGAAGAAGACTGAAGGCCATCATCAAATCGCGGCCGGAATTTCAGATACAGCACAACTGGCCCCCAGAACAAGAGAAGCCTCGTGATTCCTCTTGCCGAAAAGATCAGTGAGAAGATCAGGCTCTGAAATTCCCCTACCGCATCCCCGGCTCCGGCAAACACCGTATTCAGGTCATAGAACACCTTGAACTGCAGGAACACAAAATAGAAGATACAGAACAGCACAGTCACAAGAACTATGGCAATCGTGCGGATTCTGCGATTTGCTTTCTCATTTCTGCTCAGCGAACTGAGAAACCATACGACCGCTCCGTATCCAAGTGAAAATAAAAAGATATACAGCAGATCAATGTTCCAGTTCCGGTTTACCGTGGAAGCCTTGAGAACCAGCTCATCATAATAAAAGAACAGTGCCGGCATAGAGGCCGCAATCATCCGATTCCGTTTTCTCTTTGTTTCCTGCTGCTGACGCAATTCTCTTTTCTCTCTGGAAGACAGTTTCCCGGTTGTTTTCATAAACAGTACTCTCAATCAATAACCCCGCTATTATAAACAGTTTTTGTGCCTCATGGTATAATTCCGACGGAAAACGAGGACACCATATGTACGAATCAGTAAACGAAGAACTGCTGGACTTTCTGAATGAAAGCCCGGACGCATTTCACGCCGCAGATCAGATCCGCAGGATTCTGAAGCAGAACGGCTTTGAAGAACTTGCCGAAGGCAATGTATGGAATCTTGCGAAAGGCGGAAAGTATTTCGTGCTCCGCAATGAGAGCTCCGTCATCGCCTTTGCAATTCCGAAGACAGACTTTCAGGGCTTCATGATCGGAGCTGCCCATAGTGACTCCCCTTCCTTCAAGATCAAGGAAAACCCGGAAATCAAGAAAGAAGGATACATCACCCTGAACGTAGAGAAATACGGCGGGATGCTGATGAGCACATGGTTTGATCGGCCATTGTCTGTGGCAGGCAGAGTTCTGGTCAGAGACGGTAACCGGATTATGACAAAACTTGTGAACGTTGACCGGGATCTGGTGCAGATCGTGAACCTGGCCATTCATATGGACCGCACGGCCAACAGCGGCCATGAGATCAATGTTCAGAATGAGATGGAACCCATTCTGGGACTGGAAGGATCAGAAGGATCTTTCATGAAGATCATTGCCGAAGCTGCCGGCGTGAAGCCGGAAGACATCCTCGGCCATGATCTGTTCCTCTATCAGAGAGGAAAGGGAACGATCTGGGGAGCCAATCACGAATTCCTTTCTGCCGGCCATCTGGATGACCTGCAGTGTGCATTCGGATGCCTGCAGGGATTCCTGCACGCTGCACCGGAGAACAGTATTCCTCTGCTTGCAATCTTCGACAATGAAGAAGTCGGCTCCGGCACGAAGCAGGGCGCAGACTCCACCTTCCTGGAAGACGTCGTGCGCCGCATCTGCACGCTGATGGGAAAGAACACTGAGGACACGGAACGGGCCCGCATCAGCTCGTTCATGGTCAGCGCCGACAATGCCCATGCCGTTCATCCCAACTACGCTTCCAAAGCAGATCCGGTGAATCGCCCGAAGATCAATGAAGGCATCGTGATCAAATACAATGCCAGCCAGCGCTACACGACCGACGCCGTCAGCGCGGCAGTATTCCGTGAGGTATGCCGCAAAGCAGAAGTTCCTCTGCAGGAATTCACGAACCGTTCCGATATGGCCGGCGGTTCTACCTTAGGCAACATTTCCAATTCCCATTTCTCGCTCAATACGGTCGACATCGGCCTGCCGCAGCTGGCCATGCATTCATGCTGGGAAACGGCCGGCACGAAAGACACTGCCTACCTTGCCGAAGCCATGCAGGAATTCTTCTCCTCTTCGTTCCGGGATCTTGGCGGCGGCAGCTGGGAGCTGGACTGAATCGCAGAGAACGAGCAGCTATCTTCATCAGCTGTTCGTTTTTTATTTCTCCGATGATTCAGTATCCGTCACTTTGCCGGATGCTTCGGGCATCCTGGAGATCACTTTCTGCAATGGACACCCTTGCCTTCAAGTGACAATTCCTGCTGAAAGATTCCAGGCGTTTTCAAACCGCCTGGCTGCAGTCCATGCGGGGCTTAGAAAAAGTGCAGCCTGGTGTAAGACTGCACTTCATTTTTCCCAGTTATCATGCCTGGATTCATTCAGATTGTTTTCCGATAATGATTGATCAGACAGCCATCCGAGAGAATCTCACGCTCCTCCATCTCCGTCGCGCCAAGATGGACCGCAATCTCTTTCACGCTGCCATCTGCTTTGACTGCAAATGCCTGATAGTGATCGTTTCCTTCTTCCAGAGAATTCCGCACTCCCTTCAGGAAGATATAATCGCTATTCTCAATCTCTTCCGGCTTCTCAATGAGAAACGGCAGGATGCCCCAGTTGATGCAGTTGGTACGATAGCGCTTCGTCGCATAGCTGACCGCAAAGTTCGCCGCCCCGCCAAGCACTCTCTGACAGGAAGCTGCCTGTTCTCTCGCACTGCCATCACCAGGCTTGTTCGCAAAGATTGCAGAACCGAAGTTCGTATGCATAGGATCATTCGCAATGCCATGATCCGAAAGCTTCTGATATACCTGCTTCAGTTCTTCTGACAGAGTTCCTGCTTTCCGATCTGCATCTGCTTTCTGCACTGCTTCCGCCTTGCCTACATAAGCAGGATCCCGGCGGCTCAGCGTGAACTGCGCCAGACGCAGCGGATTGGAACGATAGCTCGAAGTTTCACCGGATGGAATCAGTTCATCCGTCGTCGTGACCGGATCGGTGATATAGCTGACAATCTTCACCAGCAGATCATCGCTGAGGGCAGGCTGTTCCGGCCAGTCCTTGATGTTCGGTCCGAACCGGAGCTCATAGTCCGGTTCCGGATGATTCCAGCCATCATAAACTCTTCTTGCATAGATGCCCGCATCAAAGTGATACGGAAGTGCCTGAAGCGGTTCTTCCACGATCTCATCTGCTGCCGTCAGAATGCCGCCGTTCCTTGCGGTTGCCGCAATGGAACGCGCATCCATCAATGCCACGCCGGCAATCTGTCCTTCCGTAGGCTTCGAGCCTTCCCGGTTCGGAAAGTTTCTCGTGCTGTGACGGATGGAAAGCTCGCCATTCGCAGGAGTATCGCCTGCTCCGAAACAAGGCCCGCAGAATGCTTCGCGGAATACTGCCCCAGCCGAAATCAGATCTGAAACTGCTCCGTTTTCCACCAGTGCCTTATAGGTAGGCATGGAATCCGGATACACACTCATCTTGAATTCGCCATTACCGCAGTCCTGCCCTTTCAGGATCTGTGCAGCCGCGCAGATATTCTCATAGGTTCCTCCGGAACATCCGGCAATGACACCCTGGTCTACATGAATTCTTCCGGATTCATCAATCTTGGAAACCAGGTTCATCGTCACCTTGCCGTTCAGCTGACGATTTGCCCGGTCTTCTGCTTCTTTCAGATACTTCTCAGGATCTTTCTGAAGCTCATGAATCGGCAGTGCATAGCTCGGATGCATCGGCAGCGCAATCATGCATGGAATCTCATCCAGATTCAGTTCCAGGCATGAATCATAATAAGCACCATCTTCCGGCTCCAGCTTCCGGTAATCATCCGGGCGCATATGCTTGGAGTAGTATTCCTCTGTAACTTCATCCGTCTCCCAGATTGAGCTGAGACAAGTCGTTTCCGTCGTCATGACATCGATGCCATTGCGCTCATCCTGGCTGAGTCCATGTACGCCAGGACCAGCAAACTCCAGCACCTTGTTCTTCACAAAGCCATCTGCATAGACTGCTCTGACTAAGGCCAGGGCAACGTCCTGAGGACCAACCCCGGACTTCAGTGCTCCAGTCACATGGACCAGGACGACTTCCGGTCTGGCCAGGTCATAGGTTCTGCCGACCAGCTGCTTAGCGAGTTCCCCGCCGCCTTCGCCAATGCCCATCGTTCCTAGCGCACCATAACGCGTATGTGAATCCGAACCGAGAATCATGCGGCCGCAGCCAGTCATCATCTCCCGGTTGTAGCTGTGAATGACAGCCAGGCATGGCGGCACATAGATGCCCCCGTATTTATGAGCAGCACTCAAAGCAAACTGATGATCATCTTCATTGATCGTTCCGCCGACTGCACAGAGACTGTTATGGCAGTTCGTCAGCACATACGGCATCGGAAATTTCTTCATGCCGGATGCCCGGGCAGTCTGAATGATGCCGACATACGTGATGTCATGGCTCGTCAGAGAATCAAACCGCAGGTGCAGATTTCCGGGATCCGTGCCCTGGTTATGAGCACTCAGAATCTTCCATGCCATGGTCTTCTTTCTGGCTTCTTCCGGTTTTTCTCCGGCAATATACTGAACCGTTCTTCCCTGCAGGTAAAAAACGCCGTGGCTGATCTTCTCAATCATTCTGCCGCCTCCAGTTCTGCAATGACCGCATCCGTGAATTCCCTGGTTCCGGCAGTTCCGCCGATGTCTCTCGTGGTGTGCTCGCCCTTGCGGATCACTTCATCGACCGCATGTTCCAGCGCATCTGCCTTTTCGCTCATGCCATGATCCTTTAACAGCATTCCCATGGCTAGCAGTAATGCAGAAGGATTTGCCAGATCCTTGCCGGCAATATCAGGAGCACTGCCATGAACTGCTTCATAGATGACCTGATGATCGCCGATATTTGCACTCGGCGCAAACCCAAGACCGCCGACTAATCCGGAACACAGATCACTTAAGATATCGCCATACAGATTCGGTGCCACAATCACATCGAACTGCGTCGGATCAATCACCAGCTTCATCGTCATCGCATCGACGATCACGGAATTATGCGCGATATCCGGATAAGACTCTGCCACATGATTGAATGCCTCAAGAAACAGGCCATCGGTATATTTCATGATGTTTGCCTTATGCACGCAGGTAACCAGATGTCTGCCATGCGCTCTTGCATATTCAAACGCAAAGCGGGCAATGCGCTCGCTCGCCTGGCGCGTGATCAGCTTGATGCCATGTGCTGTATCCGTACCGATCTTATACTCAAGACCCATGTACAGATCTTCCGAATTCTCCCGGATCACGACCAGATCCACGTTCTCATATCTGCTTTTCACGCCGATTCTGGAATGAACCGGGCGGAGATTTGCATAGGTGCCAAACCGCTGGCGCAGCTGGACATTGATGGAACGAAATCCCTTGCCGATCGGCGTTGCCGTCGGTCCCTTGAGGGCGATGCCATCCTGTTCGATCGCTTCGATCAGCCCCGGCTCGATCAGATTTCCGCTCTGCTCAAAATATTCTGCCCCGGCATGGAATTCTTCCCATTCGATGCCAGTATTCAGCACTGCCGATATTTGCTTTGCACTTTCTGATATTTCTTTTCCGATGCCATCGCCCGGAATCAGTACTGCTTTCATAAACCTGCCTCCAGTTCCATGCCTATAGAATAATCCTTTTTCAGACCGAAGGGATGTAGAGCACCTTCAGAGAATGATCCGAAACCCTCAGAATCCGATAAGCACCCGGATACTTCTTCCGCAGCTGCTTCTTCAATGCCTCCACCTGATCACCATGCAAGCCTTTCTCGGCATAGAACAGATACTCATAGCTGCCGCTCTCTCGGTCTCCCGACGAGCTGCTGACGGTCACTTGCTGCTTCAGCACCTGCTCTGCAATCGCAGCCAGTTCCTCTGCCGAGGCATGCGGAACCTCCGGCGTATCATCGAGCGGCATCGTCGTCTCATCCATCGGCAGCCCCGGGCCAGTGATGCCAGGCGCCGGCTTCAGCACGATTGCAAGGATCATGCCGGCCATTCCAAGCATGATCAGACCGATGCCAAGCATTCTGCTCATTTCCAGCATCGGAATTCCGGAAACAATGCAGAGCAGAGATAGAAGCTGATAGAACTTTTTCATCTGAAACACACTCCTGTTACCAGAAATCATATCATGCATGCACGAGGAAAGATCCGTGTGAGTTCAGATTGTCCTATAATGGGAACAAGATTGCTGGGAGGCTGACAGAAATGGATCGTTTTTATCCGAACGTAGCAGAACTTGCACCGGAAGATATGGAACTGCTCTGCAGGGAATTCCGGAAGAACAACCGAATCAATGTGGAGATCAGTGAAAAACTCGGGGTAAAGCGCGGACTGCGCAATCCGGACGGGACCGGCGTGCTGGCCGGCCTGACCAATATCTGCGATGTCATCGGCTACGATCGCAAAGAAGACGGAACTATCACCCCGATTCCCGGCAAGCTCATCTACCGCGGCATTGACCTCAATGACATCGTCAATGAAGCCATCACGAAAGACCGTTTCCTGTTTGAAGAGGTTGTCTGGCTGCTGCTGTTCGGAACGCTTCCGAACAAAGATCATCTCGAACGCTTCTCCAGGATTCTCGAAAGCCACCGGGAACTGCCGGACGGCTTCCCGGAAACCATGATCATGAATGCACCATCTCCGAACATCATGAACAAGATGGCAAGATCCGTCCTGGCCATGTACAGCTATGATGATAAAGCAGACGATACCAGTCTTGAGAACATCATCAAGCAGTCCATCAACCTGATCGCCGAACTGCCGACCATGATGATCTATGCCTATGAGACCAAGCTTCATGTCTATGACCATAAGTCTCTGTACTTCCACTATCCGATTCCGGGACTGAGCTCCGCCGAGCATATTCTGTCCATCTACCGTCCGGATCAGAAATTCACACATGAAGAAGCCAAGCTCCTGGATCTCTGCATGGTCGTCCATGCAGACCATGGCGGCGGCAATAACAGCACCTTCACGACCAGAGTGATCTCGTCGACCGGTACAGATACCTATTCATCGATTGCTGCTTCCATCGGTGCTCTGAAGGGCCCGAAACATGGCGGTGCAAATCTCAAGGTCATGCAGCAGCTTGACTATCTGATGAAAGAGCTGAATGACCCTTCTGATGACCAGGAGGTTCTGGATCTGCTCCGGAAAATGCTCCGCAAAGAAGCAGGCGATCATTCCGGCCTGATCTACGGCATCGGCCATGCCGTCTATACGATCAGCGATCCGCGTGCGCAGATCCTGAAGAAGCAGTCCCATGAACTTGCCTGCAAGAAAGGCTTCGAAAAGGAATGGAACCTTCTCTGCAGCATTGAGAAGCTTGCTCCGGAAGCCTTTGCACTTGAGAAAAAGAGCACCAGAAGAGTCTGTGCAAACGTCGATCTCTTCTCCGGTCTCATCTACCGCATGCTCAACATCGCAGAAGATCTCTATACCCCGTTATTCGCTATTGCCAGAGTTCCAGGCTGGTGCGCTCACCGCATGGAAGAAGTCGAATTTGCCGACCGTCTGATCCGCCCTGCCTACCGCTATGTCGGCAGCGATCAGCCATATATTTCTCTCGATGATCGCTCTTGAACTGAAAAGAAGGATTGAATAAAATAGGGTCATGCATTGACCAGGTGAAAAGTACGGAATCTCCTGTTTCTAAAAGAAGAGAGGCAGATCAGGTGGAAGCTGCCGGAACAGTCCGTATGATGGAACCTGCGAGCACCTTCCGAACGGAAGCGGAACAGAACCGTTATTTCTGAAAGTGATCAGTTCATCAGAACTGATAAGCTGGGTGGCACCGCGCAGAAAGTTCTCTTTGCGTCCCTTCATAAGAAGAGACGCTTTTATTTTTCCGGAGGTAATGAGTATGAAAAAACGCATGTTAAGCGGCATCAAGCCGACAGGTCAGCTGCATCTTGGCAGCTATATCGGCGCATTGAAGCATTTCGTAGACTATCAGGATGAATACGAGGTATTCGCCTTCATCGCCAATCTGCATTGCATCACCGTTCCCCAGGACCCCGCAACCCTGCAGAAAAACCTGCGCGACTGCGTCGCCCTGTATCTTGCCTGCGGCCTTGATCCGAAGAAAGCAACCATCTTCCTGCAGACCGATGTGAAAGAACACGCTCAGCTCGGCTACATCATGTGCTGCCATACATACATGGGCGAGCTCAACCGCATGACTCAGTTCAAGGACAAGCAGGCAAAGGGCGAAACCAACCTTTCCGGCGGCCTGTATACTTACCCTGCTCTGATGGCTGCTGACATTCTGCTCTATGACCCGGACTACGTACCAGTCGGAGACGACCAGAAACAGCACGTCGAACTGACCAGAGACGTTGCGATCCGCATGAACCACCGCTATGGCGAGCTGTTCAGAGTTCCTGAACCTCTGGTTGCTAAAGTCGGTGCCCGCATCATGAGCCTCGACGATCCGACCAGAAAGATGAGCAAATCTGATCACAACGACAAAGGCTGCGTCTATCTGCTCGATGATCTTGCCAAGGCAAAGAAGAAGATCATGAGCGCCAAGACGGATTCCATCGGCCACGTTCACTTCGACCCGGAGAACCAGGCAGGTGTCTCCAACCTGATGCAGATCTACAGCTGTCTCAATGACAATGAATCCTTCGAACAGATCGAAAAAGACTTCGAAGGAAAAGGCTATGGTGACTTCAAGAAGGCGGTTGCAGACTCCGTCTGCGATACTCTCTCAAAGATCCAGACCCGCTATCAGGAAGTCCTGTCTTCCGGTGAACTGGAAGAAGTTCTGACCGAAGGCGCTGCAAAAGCACGTCCGATTGCGGCCGCAAAACTCGACAAAGTTCAGCGGGCGATCGGCATGGAAATCATTGAGCACTGAATCCCCCAAGCGGCTTCACAGTCTTCTGTCAATTACCCCGTCCCGTAAAGGGCCGAGGCTTGTGACTGCCTCCACCAGTACAAGCGTGCTCATATAAGCCTCCTGGTTTCTGCTAGCGAGGATAATACCTCCTGTGGCGTCACATCGCCGGATG
>NZ_VUMN01000048.1 GCF_009696165.1 Stecheria intestinalis
TAGAACGAATTTTCAAAACCGGGGAGCCTGTTTCCTCTTTTCGTGGTGGCCGATCAGAAAAATTCTGAAGCTTATGAATTTATCGAAGAAATCTCTGAAAAAGGACTTGATTTAAGTTATCAAATTTATGTCAGCATATTATATTTTCTAGGTGGTGATATGATATAAGGCTCTCGGGAGGACTATCTCATGGACCTGCGTATTACCAACACTCCTAAGGGTCAGTACCTCACGATCTGTGAAAAGTATCGTGGCAAAACAACCGGAAAGAGAAAAGACATTTATGTCAGAAAGATTGGCTATGCCAGTGAATATGCGTCTCAGTATTCTGACCCTATTGCGCACTTCACCGTATGCTTCACAGCGCTTGTTCTGATCCGGCTGCTGCATCTGAAGCTGAAGAAGAAATATCCAGTCGGACAGCTTCTGGAATCGCTCAGGAGATACAGCTGCATTCCGATCAGCGAAAAAGATTATCAGTTCTGCTTCTACAATGAGGTAATCAGAGAATGCGGCAGCGCATTCGATATCAGCCTTGATCGCAAATTCCAGACACAGCAGGAAATGCGCCGGCTGCTGAAATATTAGCGTTCGGCTTCGGAAGATCGCCTATTACACCACACAGATAAAATGGAGAAAGTTGCTTGGTTATGCGGCTTTCTCCATTTTTACCTCAAAACTTGAGATCATAATTTATGCAAATTTTCCCATGCGATTTCTGCAGCTATTCTATCTGCAGATGAACCCGAACGCCGCAAGAACCTCCGGAAGATCTCTGTTCCAGAACTCCCAGCTGTGATCTCCTTCTTCACACCGGAAAGAAACCTGAAGATCGGTATGATGAGCCAGATAATCTGCAAACTTCCGATTCTCTTCATACAGAAAATCAGACTTCCCGCAGGAAAGAAACACCGCCGGCTTCAGAATGTCTGTTCTCCCCTGCAGCTGATCAGCAAGCGCATAGAGATCATTTTCGGACCCATAGTAAGCCTCCTTGCCTCCGAACACCTCATCGAGAGACGACCGGAAATCCGGAACCGGCATCATACCTGCACCTTCTTCCGCCTTTCCATAACAGTCGGTCACCGCTGACAGCGCCGCTATGTGTCCGAATATTTCCGGATGTTTCAGTCCAAGCTTCAATGCACCGTAACCGCCCATGGAAGCACCGGCGATATACTGATCTTCCCGTCTTCCAGAAGCGTGGAAGAATTCATGAACCACGTATGGAACTTCTTCCGCCATATAGTCCTCATACCGGAGTCCATGAACCGCATTGACGCAGAAGCTGCGATGAATGCATGGCATCGCAATGATGACTCCGGCATATTTTGCATACCTCTCCAGTTCCGTCATGCGGATCCAGCTTGTTTCATCTGCCGCATAGCCATGCAGCAGATAGAGCACCGGATACAGATCTTTCCGTTCTCCATCTTTAAAACGGCGATCCGGAAGAAGTACTGTCATCGGCATCTCCATGCCGAGATAATGCGAATAGAACTTCAGATTCACAAGTGTCATAGACTCATCCTCTAACAGAATCAATTCATATTACATCACGCAGAGAGAAGAAACTGATCAGAAATCATTCAATCCGGAATCTTCCCTTGCGCACAGCCGGATAGACAGCTATAGTAAGTCCTCGGAAAAGAGAACTCAGAATGGAAAGACTTGCTTTCAACCAATCCATACAGATGTCAGAAGCACCGGTCACCGTATTCTTTCTGACCTTGTCCGGCGGCATGCAGGATGCTTATTCCTACTTTGTCCGCGGCAAGGTATTCGCCAATGCCCAGACTGGCAATATCGTGCTGATGAGCCAGCACTTCTTTGCCGGAGACCTTTCTGGCGGATTAAGATACCTGGTTCCTCTGCTTGCATTTTCAGCCGGAATCTTTGCGGCAGAACGAATTCATGCGTCCTTTGCAGGAACAGGAAGAATCCACTGGCGGCAGGTTGTCGTGATTCTGGAAGCAGTCATTCTGCTGCTGGTCGGTCTCTTGCCAGGAAGTATGGATCTGGCTGCGAATGCCCTCACTTCGTTCTGCTGTGCCATGCAGGTAGAAGCCTTCCGGAAAATATCGGGTTATGGGTATGCCAGCACAATGTGCATCGGCAATCTGCGTTCAGGCATGGAAGCCTTATCCATTTATCTGCGCACTCATGAGAACGAGAAGCTGGTCAGATGTCTGCATTATTTCGGAGTGATTGCGGTCTTTGCATTAGGAGCAGGACTCGGAAGCTTTCTATCATCCTCAATGAGTCATGCGATGATCTGGATCTGTAGCGGATTCCTTCTCGTTTCGTTCCTGCTCATGCTGAAAACGGAATCCCTTCAGTGATCATACTCATTCTCCCAGGCCTTCATGGCAAGAAGAACCTGGTCGAATCCTCTTCCTTTTTCTGTCAATGCATACTGCACCGTGACCGGAACAGTCGGGATCACTGTTCTTGAGATAATTCCGTTCTTCTCCAGGTGGCGCAGGGTATCTGTCAGGGACTTCGTGCTGACATTCAGAGCCTTGGACAGATCGCTGAAACGCATCGTTCCGATGTGAAGCTGTTCCAGGACCAGATAGGACCATTTTCCGCTGAATATCTCAGAAACTCTGCGGATGCTGCGGAGGCATACTGCATCATATACTCTGCTGTGATCTGCACTCATCGTTTTCCCTCCAGCGCTTCACTTTCTGAAGCTTCTTTTCTTTTTCTGACAATATATAAAAAAACTGCGTGATTTACATCTGATATGACCTGAGGCAGACTATCAGCATCTGGAGGTATCAATCTATGAATACAGAACTCATGCCTGTCCTGTTCACAGGACATGGATCCCCTATGAACGCAATTGAAAAGAACAGCCGGGCAAGAACCGGATGGCGAACACTCGGCAAAGAACTCAAACGGCCTTCTGTCATCATTGCCATATCTGCCCACTGGGCCGCAAGAAGCACCTTGGTCAGAACCGCTGCTGACAATCCGCAGATCTATGATATGTACGGGTTCCCGGAAGAACTGTATCGGGTAAAGTATGCTCCGGCGGGATCTATTGAATATGCCGAAAAAGTTCTGAACCTGCTCGGGAATATTGCTGAAGCGGACAATTCCTGGGGCATCGATCACGGCGTCTGGTCCGTATTATGCAACCTGTTTCCAGAGGCAGATATTCCGGTTGTCATGGTCAGCATCAATGTTGCTGCTTCTCCAGAAGAGCTTTATGAAACCGGCAGAAAACTGAAGCCGCTGCGGCAGGAAGGTGCTTTGATTCTTGCCAGCGGCAATGTCGTTCACAATCTGTCCATGGTCAGCTGGGATATGAAGAATGGCTATGGCTGGGCGAATCAGTTTGACGAAGCCATCCGGGATCGCATCCTGAGCAAGGACTCGGAAGGTCTGCTGAATTATCAGAATATTCATGGCTGGGAACGAGCTATGCCTACCGCTGAGCATTTCGATCCCCTGCTCGTGGCTGCAGGCGCTGGCGAAGAAGCTTCCTCTGTGAAAGCATGGAATGAATACCGGGAACTCGGATCCATGTCGATGACTTCTTACTTGTGGGAAAACTGATGTGCGGAACCTCCGCACATCTTTTTTCTGTTATGAGATGCTGAGTACAATGATGGTTTCTTCGTTCTTCACCGAATACCTGATTTCCATGCCTGCATAATTCAGCGTGCACACTTCTTCGCTGCCCCGCTTTCCGAAAGGCCGGGGATCCTCTGCAAGAACAGCAGTAAGCAAAGCCTGCTACTTTTCCGGGATCCGTTTTTAGCTTCTGCAGAAAACTCAGCCTTAAGCTTCCGGTAACAATCCGATTTCATTCACAGTTTTTCCATGTCCACCTTCTCTCCCTATCGCTTCTGCTATAATAATTCACAAGGGAGACCATCCGACAATCATTCAGTTTTTCTGCAGCATTTTCTTCGTCGCTGCTGTTTCTATATGGGAGGGAAATTGCCATGAAAAATCATCGTTCCAAGCCTCTGCTGGCCATTGCTGTTCTCACAATGTCTGTTTCACTTGCGGCCTGCGGGCAGAGCAGATCTTCTGCAGCTTCGGATACAGCGGCATATTATGCGGCTGATTCTGCAGCAGAAAACGGGGAATACGAGTATGGAGGCGGAGCAGAGATCTCTTCAGAAACCACAGGTACCTCTGACGAGAATTCTGAAATCACCGGTGACAAGATTGTCTACACCGGGTCTCTTACCGTAGAAACACTCAGTTATGAAGATACGGTATCTTCCATCACCGAACAGATCCGCAGTCTGAACGGCATCATTCAGTCTCAGAATGAATATGATGGCGATACCAGCTGGTATACCGGATCAACTGTCCGTAACAGCAATCGCTGCATGTACATCACCGCCCGGATTCCGACAGACTCTTTTGATACGTTCATGAATACTGCCGGAGACAGCGGCAAAGTAACCAGCCGTTCCTCCAGCACGGAGAATATCTCCAAGAAGTACCATGACAATGACATTGAAATCGAGAGTCTCGAAACTCAGGAAAAGCGTCTGCTGGAAATGCTCGATCAGGCAGAAACTGTAGAAGACATGGTGACGATTGACAGCAGGCTCAGCGAAGTCCAGACCGAGCTGAACCAGAAACGCAGTGATAAAAGCTCCATGGATACCGATGTTGCCTAT
Source organism: Stecheria intestinalis (assembly GCF_009696165.1). Classification (GTDB taxonomy): domain Bacteria; phylum Bacillota_I; class Bacilli_A; order Erysipelotrichales; family Erysipelotrichaceae; genus Bulleidia; species Bulleidia intestinalis. Next base: position 4,653 of record NZ_VUMN01000048.1, read on the forward strand.
TCCACTGTCACGATCGAGATTGATGAAGTTCAGCGCTATTCCCCGGATCAAAGCGGACCGGATACTTCTGATTTCACATACCGCCTGAAAGAAGCTCTTTCCGGAACCTGGCAGAACTTCGTCTATGCCCTGCAGATGATTCTGATTGCAGCAATCTATATCCTGCCATTCGCATTGCTGATATTTGCGCTTTATCAGATTGTCCGCATGATTTCGAAGAAGACCGGAAAGCACCTGACCTTCCGGAAGAAGAAAGATCAGACGCCTGAAAATCACTGAGGTTTCAGAGGACTGCTGAGGCAGTCCTTTTCAGTTTCATGAAAGCATCAAAATGCTTTGCCACCGCAGAGCGGAAAAGAATTCAGAAAGTGCCTTGTTTCAGGCAGTTTCCGGTGCTTGGTCTCATAATTGAGACATGGTCTATAGGTACATAAACCTAATGACTGCTCCAGATTCAGATGCAGAGTTTTCACGCATGCACAGAATTGTTTCTGCATCCTGCTGGTATAATAGACAGCGGCAGGATCTCTGATCCGGAAGATGACAGTCAGTCTTCTGACAGCGAAGGGAGAAATCAATCATGAGTCTGAATCATACGCCCAATGCCGAACGAGTTCATATCGGCATCTTCGGAAAACGGAATGCAGGAAAATCCAGTCTGATCAATGCAATTACCGGACAGGATCTTGCGGTGGTTTCAGAAGTGTCCGGAACCACTACGGATCCCGTATACAAAGCAATGGAAATTCTTCCTTTAGGCCCGGTACTGCTGATCGATACCCCAGGGCTTGACGATACCGGAAAGCTTGGAGAACTGCGGGTTCATAAAAGCTGGCAGATTCTCAATAAGACAGATATTGCCCTGCTCGTCATCGATGAGCGTCAGGGGATTTCACCGGAAGACGAAGCAATTCTGAACCGGATTGCGAAGAAGCAGATTCCATGCATCATCGTAATGAACAAGCATGATCTGATGCCAGAAAATCAGAAAGTCTCTCTGCCTGAGAATATCGGTTTTCCCGCGATCGAAGTCAGTGCTTCGACGGGATACCATATTCCTGAGCTGAGGGAACTGCTTACTTCGGTCTATCATGTCCCGGAAGAAAAGTTCCGCATCGTCGGAGATCTGCTTTCTCCTTCCGATTTTGCAGTGCTCGTCGTTCCGATTGATAAAGCTGCTCCGAAAGGAAGACTGATTCTTCCGCAGCAGCAGACAATCCGCGACATCCTTGAAGCAGATGCCACCGCAATTGTATGCAAGGAATATGAACTGCGAGAAACCTTGGAGAATCTCGGAAAGAAGCCAAAGATCGTGATCACGGACAGTCAGGTATTTGCCAAGGTTTCTGCAGATACCCCGAAAGATATTCTTCTGACTTCTTTCTCGATTCTGATGGCTCGCTATAAGGGAAATCTCGAGACCCTGGTAAAAGGAGTCAGTATACTGGATCAGCTGAAAGACGGAGATCGCGTTCTCATTTCCGAAGGATGCACGCATCATCGGCAGTGTGATGATATCGGGTCCGTCAAGATTCCCCGCTGGGTCCGGAATTATACAGGCGTCGAACCGGAATTCAGCTATTCCAGCGGAACGGAATTTCCGGAAGATCTCTCCTCCTACCGGATGATCATTCACTGCGGAGGATGCACGCTGAACGAGCGTGAAATGAAATACCGGATCGCATGCTCAGAAGATGCCGGTGTTCCGATCACGAATTACGGCATTGCGATTGCCTGCATGCAGGGAATCCTGAGACGGAGTCTGGAACCATTCCCTTCAATCTCTGCCTATCTGGAGAATCACAAAGACCTATGAAAGAAAGAACCAGAGAAGATAAAGACCTGCTTGGCTCGATGGAGCTTCCGCAAGAGTGTCTGTACGGAATTGAAACTGCCCGGGCGCTTTCCAACTTCCAGGTAACCGGAAGACCGGTACGCATGGAACTGATCACAGCAATGATCACCGTGAAGAAAGCAGCCGTACTCGCAAATCAGGATACCGGCAGACTGCCGGAAGAAAAAGCAGAGGCAATCATTTCTGCCTGTGATGAGATCCTGCGTGATTCTCATTCATTCCGTTCTGCATTTCCTGCCGATGCCCTGCAGGGCGGTGCTGGAACGACGACAAACATGAACGTGAATGAAGTGCTTGCCAATCTCGGCCTGAGACACATGGGGCATAAGCCTGGCGAATATGTATATCTTCATCCACTCGATGATGTGAATATGGGCCAGTCGACCAACGATGTCTATCCCACTGCGCTCCGAATCGCTTCCATCGGTCTGGTTCGGGCGCTCAGTCAGAGCTGCAGCAGACTGCAGGAAAGCCTGCAGCGCAGGGAACAGGAATACGACCGGGTCGTGAAGCTCGGACGGACTGAGATGATGGATGCCGTTCCGATCACGCTCGGAGAAGAATTCGGTGCCTATGCCCAGGCAATTGCCCGGGACCGCTGGCGGATCTACAAAGTGGAGGAACGCCTCCGGCAGATCAATCTCGGAGGAACCGCGGTCGGAAATCGGAATAACACGACAAGACAGTATATGTACCGGGTAACGGATCATCTGCAGGAGCTTACCGGATACGGACTTGCAAGAGCGGAATATCCGATGGACCTGACGCAGAACTGCGACGTGTTCGTTGAAGTATCAGGTCTGCTCAAGGCACTTGCGGTCAACCTGATCAAGATCTCCACGGACCTTCGGATCATGAATTCCGGTCCTTACGGAGGGCTCAGCGAAATACATCTGAAACCTCTTCAGGAAGGAAGCACCATCATGCCGGGAAAGGTGAACCCGGTCATCCCGGAGATGGTCACGCAAGCTGCGCTTGCTGTGATCGCCGATGACAGTGCCATCACCTCAGCTGCTTCGATGGGAAACTTCGAGCTCAATGCGTTCATGCCGCTGATCGCAGACCGCCTGCTGGAAAGCCTGACTGTGCTGGATCAGGCAGTAAGAACGCTTCAGGAAAAATGCATTGATCTTCTGGAAGCAGATTTTGCCGGCTGCCGGAAACATCTGGAACATGCGCTGATCTATGCCACGGTTTTATCTCCGTATATCGGATATGAGAAAGCATCTGAGCTTGCATCAAAATGCGGCAATGACCGGAAGAAGTTCTGCGAGAAAGTCATTGAAGAAGGACTGATGACCTCAGAAGAACTTCATCGGGTTCTGCATGCCGAGAAACTGGAATAGCAGATTCATGCATGAAAGGTCCTGGGCAATCCAGGATCTTTTTGATGCCTCTCACTTCGGCCGGAAATGCTGCACCATCGTTCCGTATCTTCACAGTCAGGTGATACAATAACTGCTGGCACGAAGCCCCGAGGCAGTCTGAAGGCTGCTTGGTCCGCAAGAACATGAATGTTCAGGAAGAAAGGGGATCCTGATTTTGACCGCAGAAGTTCATACACTCACTCTCTCTGCAATATTTCTCGCACTCGGACTTATCCTGCCGTTTCTGGTGTTCCAGATTCCGGCCATCGGAGCGATGCTGCTGCCGATGCACTGGCCGGTCTTTTTTGCCGCTTATGTATGCGGAGGCCGCTATGCAGCTCTGATCGGCTTCTTATGCCCGCTTCTTCGCAGCGCCTTATTTGGCATGCCGGCAATGTTTCCGAATGCAATCGCCATGGCCTTTGAACTTGCCGCCTATGGTGCAGTGACCGGAATGATCTACCATCGTTCCAGAACAAAAGACCTGAAAACGATTTATCTTTCTCTGATTTCAGGCATGATCGCCGGGCGCATCGTATGGGGAATCGCTGAAACCATACTGCTCAGCACCGGAGAAGCCCATTTCACATTCCAGGCATTTCTTGCCGGCGGATTCCTCAATGCCCTGCCTGGCATTATCCTGCAGCTGATCCTGCTTCCCGTTCTTGTGAATCGTCTGAGGAAGACAGGACATCTTCATTGATCATCATCTCCGGAAATCTCAGATTCGGCGGCTGAGCAATCGGGTCCATCTGCGCTGACGATGTGCATAGAACAGTTCTGCTCAGAGCCAGACAGCTGGAGTCTTCCAGCCCGCATCGAGTTCAACATGATCCGTATACAGACAATGCTTTTCATCTTCTGCAGACAGAATGATCTCGTGATTCCATAATGGCACGAGATCATTTCTTTCTTCGGTATAAATTCCTTCTGACAATCCGAAACGCACGACATGAATCCGATGAATTCCAAGCGGAAGAAATCCGAATACACGAAAACGGAATGCATAATCGATTCCTGCTTTCCAGAACGTATCCTGGTTTGGCTGTACCTGGACAAAAGAAGCCCATGGAGCAGCCACCTTCTGCAGCGTCTGCAGTTTCTGGAGTTCAGAAAATACCGTTTCTGCAGAAGCAGGAAATCCGGAAGTTCTGTGAACTGCTGTTCTCATAGCTGTCTTCACCCCCTGCGCATCCTCACATGCATGAATGCAGGGATACCGCATGTTCATGCAGCGTTCCTGCGATTCAGGATTGATTCTCCTCCATGTTCAGATGGAGGCCAGGGCATGTTTTCACGGGTATTCTTCTGTCTGGAGAATATCATAGTTAGCTTTTCAAACAATAAATCATTCCTTCTCCTCACAGCTTTAGTCCTGCCGATCGGCTGACTCTGATCGTTCATCGATGCCGACCATTCCAGTTACTGCAGAAGCGGGATCACATCGCTGAAGATCGTCCAGTGGCAGCATGTTCCCGAGATCAGCAGAATGACGGGATTCTCATAATCTGCGAAGGTATAGAACTTCATGATCTTTCCACTTTGCTGAATGCTTCTTTGCTCATCAGCTGAGCATATTCTTCCGGCCTTTCCATTTGAAACCCGCAATGTCCATAGCCTTTCATCACGAGATACTCAGCTTCCGGATAGTTCTTCCGCAGTCTTCTTTCCGCTTTCCGGGCTGGTTCTTTCTCTGAATAGAGAAAAGTAAATTTCCTGATCTCATCTTCATCAAATGCAAAAACGCAGCGAATTGGGGCGCGAGTTCCAATCTAATTGGGGCATAGACACAATCTAATTGGGGCAGTTTCTCCGGGAGTATTCCCGGTTTTTTTACTCCTTTTCTCTTCAGACCTAAACTGGTTTCAAGGAAAGGAGGTGATATTTCATGGTCAAAGTTAGTGCTTATGTGATCCGGCAGGCTGTCCGCTTCTGCGAGGAAGGTTATTCTCAGCGTGAAATCGGAAGGTTCTGCCAGATCGGCAAGGAAGTGTATTCCGCCTTCTGAGCAAGGCTGAAGAACTCGACCTGACTTCTGCGAAACTGGACTCGATGACTGACGCAGAACTTGAACAGAGGTTCTTTCCTTCGCGCAGCGAACCAAGACGCGACAAGGTGGTGCCGGACTTCAGAAAGGTTCATGATCATCTGACGCACACGCATCATCGATCACTCATGCATGAATGGTTTGACTACCGGGAACAGAATCCTGATGGTTATTCGTATTCCAGATTCCTGGACCTTTACCGACAATGGTGTAGAAAGTTCTCAGTGAAACCGGTACTTCTGCGCAACGAAGAGCCCGGAAAGTGCATGTACATCGACTGGAGCAGCGACACGGTCACTGTGATTCTTGATAACGAAGAGGTTACCATTTACTTCTTTGTCACCAGCATTGGTGCAAGTGAACTCGCTTATGTTGAGCCGTTCCTGGATATGTCAACGGAAAGCTACATAGCTGGTAACGTTCATGCCCTGCGATACTACGGTGCTGTTCCTAAAGTACTTGTCCCTGATAACTGTAAAACGGCAGTGAATCGGAACAAGGACAACGAAGTGGATCTGAACGAAGCATTCAAGGAAATGGCTGCGTATTATCAATGCGTTGTGCTGCCAGCCCGTCCGCGGTCTCCGACAGACAAGAACGATGTCGAAGCCAATGTGCATCATTCCGAGGACTGGATCATCAGTGACATTGAGCTGCATAAGGAGCAATTCCACTCATTCCGAGATATTCAGATTGAATGCAGGAGGCTGCTCGACAGGCAGAATCAACAAAAGTTCAGAGGBACAGATTTCAATCGCTGGGATTGGTTCCGGGACACAGATCTTCCGGAAATGAAGATCCTGACGCAAAAGGACTTTGTACTACGCCAAAGATATTACATGACGGTCCCTAATTCCTATCATGTTCATATCAAAGGTGATCGGCAGCAGTACTCCGTCCCTTACCAGTATATCAGCAAGGATGTCGTCATCCTTTACGATCTATCGACGCTTGAGGTCTATCTGAAAGGATACAAACCGAATGATCCGCCGATTGCCCGCCGGGAACGTGTTTATTCCTCAAGGCTGAATACCGTCAATACGAATCCCGCCTACAGACCTGAGTCTCATCAGATCGCAGTTAATTTGGGAGTCAAGGATTCTGAGTGGTACCTTGCAAAGGCAAGAGAGATCGGACCGTATACGGAAAAACTGATTCACCAGCTTCTTGTCAGTCGTGGCAATCCGGAATCCATGTACAAGTCATGCATGGGAGTGATCACGATGACATGGTCAGGGCACAAAGATCGGGTAACAAAGGCAGAGCTCGAAGGAGCCTGCAGATATGCCTTAGCGATTCATTCGAATTCGAAAATGAAATATTGATTCTTACCCATTTGGGTTAAGCTCCATGACAGGGTTTACGAACTGATGTTATCAAATTGTTATCAAGGAATGTTATCAGGTATCCTTACACCTTCTCCAGTGCGTCATTCTTAGAGAGTAAATACACACAATACTGATTCATACTGACACCTTCTTCTTTAGAATGCGCTGCCAGCGTCCGGTGAAGACTTTTCGGGATTCTCAGCTTAAACTGTCCGGAATAATCGTCGAGCGAAACCGGCTCTGCAATCTCTGTCCCTTCCTCTAATGCAGCTTCCAGCCACGCCTTCTTTGCATCCGCAGCATTTTTTACAACAGATTCCACAGTTTCCCCGACCGTAATGCAGCCGGGAAGTTCAGGATAGCGAGCAACATATCCACCCTCATCCGAATCCGGAACAATCTCTAACTTATAGGGAAGATTCATATAATATTCAATCGTTTTCATGTAATGATTCCTCCTCCACGACTTCACGCATCATTTCTACATATACTTTCTTGATTGGCTCATGCTTTGGAATCGTAATAGGACTTTTCCCAGGCTTGCGGAAAGTGTAATGGCTGCTTCCGCTTTTAGGTGCGTTCATCACATATCCATAGCTCTCCAGCACCTTCCTCAATTCATCAAAGCGCATGTCTTTTGATAGAGAAAGAATGCGACTTAGTAATTTCTCCCATTTCGACATTGTGTACCTTTTTTATTATTATATATGGTGTCATATATGGTGTCAAATTAATTTTTCAACATGTCCCTTGAACAATGTAATATCAAAAATCAGGTCCACATCTGTCAGTGGAGAAGTCTGTAAGCGTCAATAGGTCTGCATAGTATTAACCCCGGCACACCAAAGTCTGAAAAGGCGGACATAGATGTACCGGGGGATTATCTTTGATAGGCTATCTGACTCTCAGCGTATCGGGAAGCTGATCGGAATAGGGCAGGATTCGTTCTATGGATTCAGGGCTCAGATCATGTTCAGTCAGTTCACGGAAGACATATGCCAGGTATTTCTCTGGATCCAGATGATTCAGCTTAGCAGAGATCAGAATCGAGAAATAATATGCACTGACTGTCGCGCCTCTCTCTGTATCCGCAAACAGGAAGTTCTTTCTGGCGAGAACGATCGGTTTCATTCCCTCGCGTTCGGCAAGTTATCCACATATGATGATAACTTGCGTTATCCTCACATTA
>NZ_VUMN01000049.1 GCF_009696165.1 Stecheria intestinalis
TCACCCATTTCAAAAAATCGATAATTATTTCTGAAATTCCTCAGATAAGCTTTAACTGGGAAAACAGACAAAGTGGACAGAACCGCATAACAATCGCATTCTGTCCACTTTTGCTATAAAACTTGAGTTATATGGTGACAATAGTACACCTTTTCCATTCCGTGAGGTACGTTGACAATCTGTTTTCCTGCTTCTACAGTGAGCTGTGAAAAGAGGACAGATCCATGAATGATTCTGAAGAACTCCTGCATCGCCTTGCCGGCATCGGCATTCTGCCTGTCTGCAGCATCTCTTCTTCCAAAGAAGCGGTATCGCTTGCCGGCGCCTTATGCAGAGGCGGTATCCCGGTTCTGATTCTGAAAGATGTCCCGGAAGAAGTATTTTCTGCAATCCGCAGGACCTATCCGGATATGATGCTCGGCAGCACGGATCCCATACATCCAGAGTTCTTCCTGTCGGAACAGGATCATACCCTTACAGTTCAGGGAAGAGCCTTCCGAGTACTTCCTTCCGGTATGATTCCATGGGGCAATGCAGTTCCATCCGAACCGGAGCACAGTTTCTTCAGACTTCTGAATCAGCCTGCATACTTCGGGATCCTGTCTGCGGACCTTACTGCGGATCCTGAGTCTGCAGAAGCAGCTGCCAGAACTGCGGTTCATGAAATGCTCGGTCTTCATATCAGCCATATCGGCATCAACTGTTCCGAAGAAGAAGGAGAGCAAACTGCTGAGCAGTTTGCAGATCTCTTCCTCGGCACGGTATCTGCAACCGGCATCGGCTACTTCGGCAGCCCGATGGCAGAGATCATGGTAAGGAACCATCCTGGCATGCATGGTCATATCGGAATCGGTGTCCATTCCGCCGATCGCGCGCTTGCATACTACCGGGCGCTCGGCTATGCATTCATTGATCAGACTGCAGTCTATGAGCCTTCCGGTGAACTTGCCAGAATCTACTTCCGTGATCCGATCGGAGACTTTGCAATCCATCTGATGAAAGACTGATGGTGCCGTATTTATGCAGGCCCGTTCTGTGATATGCAGAAAGCTCGCGATGTTCAGCGAGCTTTCTGATCATGTACTGATGAAGATGAGTGAGGAAGAAGCAGTTCTGCTCAGTCCGCAAACAAAGTAGTGGAAAGATAGCGGTCACCGGAATCAGGCAGAAGCACCACGATGGTCTTTCCCTTGTTCTCCGGTTTCTTCGCTTCTTCAATCCCGGCATATAATGCAGCTCCGGAAGAGATGCCAGCCAGGATTCCTTCTGTGGTTCCGAGCAGCCTTCCGTATTCAAATGCCTTCTCGTTATCCACATCCTGGGTCTCATCATAGATTGAAGTATCCAGCACATCCGGAATAAAGCCTGCACCGATGCCCTGGATCTTATGCGGTCCTGCCGGCTTTCCATTCAGCACTGCCGAAGCAGATGGCTCTACTGCAACTACTTTCACAGAAGGCTTCTTCTCTTTCAGATACTTGCCTGTTCCGGTGATGGTTCCGCCCGTGCCGATGCCGGCAATGAAAATATCTACAGTTCCATCCGTATCCTTCCAGATTTCAGGTCCGGTTGTATCATAATGTGCTTTCCAGTTGGACGGATTGACGAACTGTCCCGGGATCCAGGAATCCTTGATCTCCGCATGAAGTTCATCTGCTTTGGCAATGGCTCCCTTCATTCCCTTAGCACCATCAGAAAGAACAACTTCAGCTCCATATGCCTTCATGAGCTTCACGCGCTCCGGCGACATCGTCGATGGCATGACGATGATGATGCGGTATCCCTTCACTGTCGCAACCATCGATAAGCCGATGCCGGTATTGCCCGAGGTCGGTTCAATGATCGTGGTGCCTTTCTTCAAAATTCCTTCTTTTTCTGCATCTTCAATCATGCGGCGGGCAATGCGATCTTTGACGCTGCCAGCAGGGTTGAAGCTTTCTGTCTTCACCAGCAGATGCGCCTGCAGATGGAATTTCTCTTCCAGGTGATGCACTTCGATGAGCGGGGTGTTTCCGGTTAATTCTGCGATTGAATTGTAGATTTTCATTATGATTTCTCCTTCTCTTTTTCTTCTGCCGCAAACATCACTGCCTGCGGTGCGTCACCTGGATGAACATCATAAAACCGGGCCAGCAGAGTGCCCGGTGCAGGTTTTTCCATGAAAGATGCCGGCAGGAAACAGAGTCAGGCATGAACAGGAAAAGACGCACCGCAGGCGGTACAGATGCATGCATGACAGTAACAGAAGTACTGATGTGCCATTTCCTGTTTCTCCTTTGTCCATAATTCTATCCGATATCTTTTCCCATGCAAGCAGAATGATTCAGCTTTCCTTCGCCGAAGGATTCAGATAATTTCCCTTCAGAGAAATCTTTCTGGTATGGGCATTTGCCTGCGAGAGCAGATGCAGGAACTGATCCTGCTGTCCTTCCCCAAGCTGAATTCCATGTCCGCCCCGGATTCCGTTGAGAGCCTGACTGGCATCGCCGAGGGCAAGATAATACCAGGTCTCATGAAGCAGAGACGAGGGATCCTCTTTCGGAAGATTCGTCATGAAGAACATTCTCAGAGCCTGATAGGATGGTTCTGATGAAGGATATCCATCTCTTGAAGTCTGCTCAATCTCACTTCTGCCAGGATGTGCATATTCAAGATCAGGGCGCTCTTCCATAAGCTTGCGCATCTTCGGGCTGAGGGAGCGATCAGCGATCATTCCCTTCTGATCTGCATACTGCAGGTACTGATCTGGAATCGCATGGAAGATGTCCATGGCTTCTGCCTGGTCGTACTTTGTTCCATAAAGTTCTGCAAGTACTGATTCCGGTGCCATGCACATCGTATAGTTCAGAAACGAAAGACAGCTGAACATCCAGGACACTTTCTTCCGCAGCGTCATGAATGCCTCATCTGCTGCTTCTTTCCAGGCTTCCTTCACGTCTTCCGGGACAAGAATCTGATCCGTCTGGCTGATGGCAATATAATGGGGATTCAGTGCCGCAAACAGGAACAGCTCCTCCTGGCTTGGGATGAAGGGCTTCCGCATGGCTTGTTCAAATGCAGCAATACTCTCATCCGGAACACAGAGAAAGTTCTTATGAACTTCTTCTCTGCTGCGCAGTTTCCTGCTGATCTGTCTGGCAACATCTTTTCCAGGTCCTTCCGGGGTCAGTCCGAGTTTCTTCGCTTCTTCCCTCAGTTCTTTCGGGGAATACGACGCAGCGAGAGTATCTGCCATGCGCGGCACGATGATCTGCCGCTGGCTGCGGATATTCGAAACCGCATGATGCAATGCGGTGAGCTGCTCTTCTTCGCTCAGCGGCCGGCTGCCGCCGGAGATTGTCATTTCCTGCATGGCAAGGGCCGTCATCATCGTGCTGTATGCACGCTCTTCACTGCCAAGATCCCGGGCTAATTCTTCCAGGAACTGATGAAAGGATTCATCCTGTTCTTCCTGCTCGCGGATCAGCTGCCGCATGGATTTTCCTGTCTGTTCTGTTTCCATCTGTTTTTCCTCGCCTGTTCATTCTACAAAGAAACGATGTCCCGGGCAATTGCAATGAATCCACAATAAAAGAGCGGGGATACCGCTCTTTCATGTTTCCGATTACTCAATCGTGACTTTGACGCCCGGACCCATAGTGGTGGAAACCGTAACGCCCTTCATGTAGATACCCTTGACCGTCTGCGGACGAACCTTGGTCAGCTGGTCATAGAGTGCCTTGAAGTTCTGTGCGAGTGCTTCATCAGAGAAGGAGCACTTGCCGATCAGTACGTTGACATTGCCGTCCTTATCGACACGGTACTCAACTTTACCTTTCTTGATTTCCTCAATTGCCTGAGCAACATTCATCGTGACCGTTCCGGTCTTCGGATTCGGCATCAGTCCCTTCGGGCCGAGCAGTTTTCCGAGACGGCCGAGCTGACCCATCATATCCGGAGTAGCGACGATGATATCGAAGTCGAACCAGCCGTTCTTGATCTGGTCGAGCATATCCTGTCCGCCGACATAATCAGCACCTGCGTTCTTTGCTTCTTCAACCTTCGGGCCCTGAGTGATGACCAGAACTCTCTGGGAACGGCCTGTGCCATTCGGAAGAACCATAGCACCGCGGATATTCTGATCTGCCTGCTTCGGATCGACATTCAGGCTGAAGCTTGCTTCAACGGAAGAATCGAACGTCGTGCAGGAAGTCTTCTTTGCGAGTGCAACTGCTTCTGCATACGGATAAGTCTTGGTGCTGTCGATCATGGCAGCTGCTGCTTTATACTTTTTTCCTGCCATGATTACTTAGCCTCCCAGCCTTCGATGGTGATGCCCATATTGCGAGCAGTACCAGCGACGATGCGCATTGCTGCGTCAACATCGTTTGCGTTCAGATCCGGCATCTTGTACTCAGCGATTTCCTTGAGCTGAGCAGCAGTGATCTTTCCTGCCTTGACAGCCTTCGGGGAACCGGATGCCTTGTCAATGCCTGCAGCCTTCTTCAGAAGAACCGCTGCCGGTGTGGTCTTGATTACGAAATCAAAGCTCTTGTCTTCGTAAGCAGTGATGATGACCGGAACAATGTCGCCCTTGCGATCCTTGGTCTTGTCATTGAACTCGGTGCAGAACTTCGGCATGTTGATGCCGGCCGAAGCCAGAGCAGGTCCTGGTTTAGCGCCGCCTGCCGGGAACTGAAGCTTGCAGATTTTTGCAACTTTCTTTGCCATGTGGCTACCTCCTTGAAAGATATTCACATGCAGTGGTCTTACGGATCGCTGCGTATCCTCCCACGCATATGTCTGCGCGCATAAAAAATCGCGTGCTCCATAATAATAGTAAGAAAGGGGTGCTACGTCAACAGAAAATCGCATGATTCTGCGGTTTTCCGGTTCAAGATCACACCCTTTATTACCATGAATCAGTAATTCCTATGCAGCATTTTTTCAGCACGTATTCTGAAGAAAGATCATTCGATGCAAGTTCTTATTCCAGTCTCTTAATGTTTATTTTTCATGATCAGATTTCTGCTGCAGTTTCAGAAGCAGCTTTCCAAGAAGATTAAATATAAGCATGATCAGCCCTACTCGGATTCCGGATTCCATTCCTTTTAATCCCCAGAAAACAAGAAAGGGAAGGAAAAAGGCTAACACCGCTTCAAGAATCGTCTTGGCAATAGAATTTTCATATTCCATACATGCCCGCCTTTCTCAACGATCTGCTTCATGATTGCAGTCTGTGTTCCGATCGCATCGATCGTAATGATACTGCCGTGAAAATCCAGCAGTTTCAGCAGCTCCGGAATCGCTGTGATTTCATTCTTCGAGGAATACCGTACATCTCATGCTAAGATAATAGTAGAAACTTTTTGGAGAAGCGCTATAGCTTCATCTCAGAGAAGGAGGAATCTAATCTATGGGCCTTATTCAAGCAGCTGTTTCAGCAGCAGGCAGTACCTTCAGCGATCAGTGGAAGGAATACTTCTACTGCGATGCGATCCCTTCCGGAATTGCCGCAGTCAGAGGGCACAAGAAAGTCAGAGGGCTCTCTTCCAATCGCGGGGATGACAATATCATCAGCGACGGATCCGTCATTGCAGTAGCAGACGGCCAGTGCATGCTGATTGTCGATCAGGGCCAGGTAACAGATATCTGCGCCCAGCCAGGTGAATTCCGCTATGATTCCAAGACGGAGCCTTCGCTGTTCACAGGATCTCTGGGCGATGGCCTGAAGAATGTATTTGCGGCCATCGGCAAGCGGTTCACGTTCGGCGGGCAGGCGGCAGAAGATCAGCGGGTATACTACATCAATACCAAAGAGCTGCCGGGAAATAAATACGGGACTCCTTCGCCGATTCCGTTCCGGGTCATCGATAAGAATATCGGCCTCGATATTGATATCTCCGTGAAGTGCTTCGGAGAATACAGCCTGAAGATCACCGATCCGATCAGCTTCTATACGAATGTCTGCAGCAATTTCACGGATACGTATCCGATTTCCAATCTGGAAGGACAGCTTCGTTCTGAACTGCTCACTGCCCTGCAGCCGGCTTTTGCTAAGCTGAGTGCGCAGGGAGTCCGCTACAGTGAAGTGCCTGCCCATACCGCAGAGCTCGCTGACGCGCTGAATGAAGAGCTTTCCAAGAAATGGAAAGAACTGCGCGGAATCGAAATCGTTTCCTTCGGTGTTTCCTCGATCAAAGCTTCGGAAGAAGACGAACGGATGATCAAGGAAGCACAGCGCAATGGCATGTACCGGGATCCGACGATGGCTGCAGCTACGCTGGTCGGTGCACAGGCGCAGGCAATGCAGGATGCCGCAAAGAATACAAATGGAGCGGCAATGGGGTTCATGGGCATGAACATGGCTCAGAATGCTGGCGGAGTCAATGCCGGTCAGCTGTATGAAGCAGGTGCTGCGAAAGCAAGTCAGCCGGCTGCTGCTGAAAAGTGGATCTGCCCGAATTGCCATGCTGAGAACAGCGGAAAGTTCTGCTCGAACTGCGGTACTCCGAAGCCTGCATCTGATGTCTGGTACTGCCCGAACTGCGGAACAAAGAATACCGGAAAATTCTGCTCCAACTGCGGCACGAAGAAACCGGAGTAATCATTGCGCATTTTCATAGGCACGGTAGTGTTTTCCGCGACCGTGCCTGTTCTCAGTCATACAGGAGGAATCAATGCCTGAACAGCTAGTCAATTACCAGTGCCCTAATTGCGGCGGTCCGCTCAAATGGGATGCCGGGCTTCAGAAACTTCACTGCGATTACTGCGGAAGTTCCTTTACCGAAGAGGAAACCGAAGCATACTACCGCAAGAAGGAAGAGGCGGCGGCAGAGGCAGGCGCACAGGCTTATGCAGAAGAAGCCGGGGAATGGTCCGACTCCGCTCCGGATGGAATGAGGGCTTATCACTGTCCAAGCTGCGGAGCAGAACTGATCGCAGATGAAAATACCGCGGTCACCACCTGCCCATACTGCAATAATCCGACTGTGATCTCTGCCCAGTTCAAGGTAAAACAGCCGAAGTATGTGCTGCCTTTCCAGGTCACAAAAGAACAGGCTGAAACAAGACTTCAGGAGTTCTACCAGAAGAAGCCTTTCCTGCCGCACGCATTCAGCAATCGGAATCATATCCAGGAAGTAAAAGGAGTCTATGTTCCTTTCTGGCTCTATTCCGGAACGCTTGCGGCAGACTGCACATATCACTGCACGCGTACCAGACAGTATTCCCAGGGAGATTACATGGTGACAGAGACTGATCATTTCAAGGCAGTCAGACGCGGTGATGTTTCATTTCAGAGAGTTCCTGCAGATGCTTCCAGCAAAATGCCAGATACCTATATGGATGCTCTGGAGCCATTTGATTACCGCAAGCTTGAGAACTTTTCCAGTGCTTACATGCCAGGCTATCTTGCAGATAGCTACGATATTGACTCCAGAGAGAGTCAGAAGCGTACTGATGAGCGGATGATCCATTCAACCCTTGCCCTCCTGAACAGCACGGTAGCAGGATATGTTTCCGTAATACCGGAACGGCAGGATGTGTACCGGAAAGAAGGAACGGCAGAATATGTGTTTCTTCCGGTCTGGCTGCTTTCCACACAGTTTGAAGGAAAGAATTATCTCTTTGCGGTCAACGGCCAGTCCGGAAAGACCGTCGGCGATCTCCCGGCGGATACCGGAAAATTCATCCGGACGATTGTGACTCTGACGTTGATCAGCTTTGCCATCATTGCTCTGATTCTTTACTTTCTGATCGCCATAGGAGGAACAATATGAGAAAACGGATTCTTCTGATCGCTGCTTCTCTGTGTTTCTTCTTCAGCCTCTTCTTTCCGATCAGTGCTTCCGGTTCTTATGTCATGGACGAAGCCGGAGTACTGAGCAGTGATGAACTGCAGGAGCTCAATCGCAAAGCTGAACAGATCAGCGAAGAGCTTGAATGCGGAGTGTATGTTATCTTCACCGGCAGCATGAAGGGCTATTCTGATTCCCAGTTTGCAAAAGGCATCTATGTGAATTACAGCCTCGGATGGGGAAATGGAAAAAGCGGCGTGCTTCTGGCAATCTGTACGGATCCTGGTTATGAAGACTGCACCGCATATGGAGCTGCAGCGGATGTATTCACCACTTCACAGCTGGATGATCTGAATGATCTGGTCATGGAATCGCTGTATTCCAGAGACTGGTATTCTGCCGCAGAATCCTTCATCAATGAATCAGAAAGCGTCCTCAGAAGCTCAGGCTACACCTACTATGAACCGGAATACACCGATCCCGAAATTGATGCCAGAACGGCTCAGACAACGCCTGAACAGCGCCGGCAGGAATGGCTCAATACGCTCCCTCTCACTGCACTGATTTCGCTTGCGATCGCATTGATCATCGCCTTCGCAATGCGTTCTCAGCTGAAAACAACGGGCAGAAAGAGAGAAGCGAGGAATTACATCTCCAGAAACGGGATGCATCTGACTGCGATGCATGATTACTTCATGTACCGGCAGACTTCCCGTACCAGAATTCCCAGGAATAATGGCTCAGGTTCCGGAGGCGGAGGAGGCGGCTATCATAGCAGCGGCTTCTCCTCCAGCAGCGGAGGAAATCATTTCTGAAACATCAAAGGCGGCTCAAGCCGCCTTTCATCTGTCCTGAATTATCTGATTCTTTTCGCTGCAGCCACTCCATCCCCGATTTCCGGATGGAATTCAGTCTCGAATCGTTCATCTTTCAGCAGATCTTCCCGGAACTTCAGAATCTTTCTCGTCATCTGAATTGTGCTCCGGTTCTTCGAAGCAGAGGGATCATCAACGATGCCATGAAAGTTCAGATTGTCGAAGATAAACACGGATCCGACATAGGAATTCGGCAGAAAATGTTCGAGGTATCTGCGATACTGACTTTTCGCCGCATCAATGAAGAACAGATCATAGTACTTTGCAGTACGGAAATCGTCCGCATCCATCTGATAGACGAAGATCCGATCATCCAGATCTGCATCTGCGATATTCCTTCTGGCCTGCGCTGCCATTGCCGGATCCACTTCAATCGTATCAATGGTAATTCCGGGACGGATTCCTGCCATATTCATGGCCGACCATCCGACCGCAGTTCCCGCTTCCAGGACACGCATGATCCACGGACGTTCCCGGATATAGGAAAGCAGGAATTCCATTCCGGAATCCTGCATAATCGGAATATGTTCGCTCCGTGCTTCCTTCTCCAGTTCCTTTAATCGAGTCATATGTTACCAGTATACACATACGAAAGATGCTTCCGGGCGATTTTCTGAAGAGACAGAATCTTCTCGATCGGAGTCGAGGGAATCGAATAATGATATTTCGGGAAATACCGGCTCAGATGCAGTACCGTATCCGGATCAATCCCTGCCAGCCAGCTGGACTCCTGGTCGATCCATTCCTCGCGGTCATTCTTTCCCGGAATGATCAGAGAAGTGATTTCAGTGTGACATGCAGGAATGGCTCTCTCAATCGTGTGCTTCACCATCTCATAGCTTCCGCCGAGCTCCTGATAGAACGCTGCATCTCCCTTGAGATCGATATTCATTGCATCTACATAGGGCAGAAGGAGATCCAGCACTTCATCGCTCACGCAGCCATTGGTCACCAGAACGATCTTCTTCCCATGAGGCTTCAGAAGCTCTGCAGTGTCAATGAGATACTCCCAGCTGATCATCGGCTCATTGTAGGTAAAAGCGATCCCGAGGTTATCCTCTTCCCTCAGTGCGATCTCAGCAAGTTCCTTTGGAGAGATCACGCGGTAGGAAACAGAGTATTCATCCGCCATCGAAATCATGGAATTCTGGCAGAACGGACAGGAAAGATTGCAGCCGTAAGAACCAGCGGATAGAATCCAGCTGCCCGGATAGAAATGCTTCAGGGGCTTCTTCTCAATCGGATCCATCGCTAGGGAAGTGATTCTCCCGTAATTCACGCAGACATTCTTTCCGTCCCTGGTTCCTCTCGCGTGGCACAAGCCGTTCTTTCCCTCCGGGATCAGACAGTGATGGAAACAGCCAGGGCAGAGAACCTCAGACATGCCGTACCACCTCAAAGCGCTCTAATGCCACTGAATCATGTTCAGGGTTAATGCCTGCCTTCCGGCAGGCAATTGCAATCTGCTGATCCGGAGTATCAACGCCCTCCAGGTCCGGCAGCAGCAATCCTCTTCGATCCCCGGAAGAACAGATCACGCCATACTTCTTCACGCTGAGTTCAGCTTTCGAAGCAATCCTTTCCGGTGTGCCAAGCACATCCACGGAAATCGAAAGATAGGGCAGTTCCTCAGCACGAATCGGATCAAATCTCGGATCTCTGCTGCAGGCACTGATCGCATTATGAATGATTTCCGAAGCAATGCTGGGGCGGGTCGGAGAAATCGTGCCGATGCAGCCGCGAAGCTGCCCATGTTCATGAATGGATACGAAAACACCGGATTTCTGATGGCACAGCTCAGCAGGAAGGTTCTCAGGAATTTTCAGAACTCTCTGGCAATTCACCCATTCCTGAACTGCAGACCGCGCAAGCTGCACGTAGGCATCACCAGGATGAGAAGACACCATGTGCGCTTCATCTTCCAGATATTCCTTCAGAAAATGACGAGAAGGATCTTCTTTGCCGATCTCGTAGAGCACGACTCCATAACCTACGCCAAGCGTTGCTTCGTGGCTGATGACCTCAGGCTTCACCGACCGCCCATCCAGAGCACCCGCAAGGATGGTAAAGGAGCGATGCCCGCATTCTTCTGCTTTCTCAAGGAATCCTTCCTCATATTCCATAAGTTCGCGGAACTCCCCCGACCCCATCGTCTGCATGATCCTGTCATCATATTCCGGCCCCTCCGGATGGAAGCCATACGGACCGTCAGCTTTCTGGCAATGAGAAAGATCTCCGCTCGCAACAAACATCCACCTGCGGCCAAGAGATTCAGCCACATGAGCAATGTATTCGCCAAGCTGGTAATGCATGACCAGAGGGAGTCCGGAAAGGCCGATCCTGACAAGCTGGTAATCCTGATAAGCCTGATTAAGAAAATACAGCGGAACCATCGTCCCCTGATCCAGATACTTCTCCTGATCATAGAGCGTACCGCAAGGAAAATGATGGGCCAAACAATAATGAGTTAGCTCATAGGTAAATTGATGATCATAAGAGACTTCCATGGAAACCCGTGAAGCTCCATATCTGCTGAAGTCTCCATAAGCAGAATGCCCCCCGGAAACATTGAAATAATCCCGATACATGACCGCATGCGGAGAAGTCAGGATGATCAGCTCAGGTTTCTTCTGTGCAATGAATGCTGCAGCTTTCCTGAATCCATCAATAGTTGTCTGGATCTTCTTTTCTTCTCCCTTTCCGATTTCTCTGACCGCAACCGGAGGATGAGGAACCATCACTGCCCCAAGAAACATAAAAGCACCACCTCTTGCTCCAAATGTAGCACGAAAAAGCGGATGATGCTCCAGAGTAACATAAAAAAAAGAGGAAGAGCAGAAGCTCTTCCATCGATTACCCGGCAGCGTGCTTGTTTCACTGAGGTCCGCTCAGCTATTTTCGCCCCTGCAGTGCTTAACTTCTGTGTTCG